>JAAZZB010000013.1 GCA_014239365.1 Verrucomicrobiia bacterium
AATTTCTTTTGCCACGTTGCCGTGGACATCCGTCAATCGAAAATCACGACCCGCGTAGCGATAAGTAAGTTTCTCGTGGTCGAGGCCCATTAGGTGCAGGAGCGTGGCGTGGAGGTCGTGAAAATGCATTCGGTTTTCGATGGCTTTGATGCCGTGCTCGTCGGTGGCGCCGTAACGCATTCCGCCTTTGACGCCGCCTCCGGCGAGCCAGTAGCTGAAGCCGCTGGCGTTGTGGTCGCGGCCGTCCTGTTGCTTGGCGTGCGGGGTGCGGCCGAATTCGCCACCCCACATCACGAGGGTGTCCTCAAGCAAACCGCGTTCCTCAAGGTCGGCGAGTAGCGCGGCCATCGGTTGGTCGGTGGCTTTGCAATTGGCGCCGAGGCGTGCGCGCAGGCCTTTGTGTTGATCCCAGTTGGAGTGAGAAATTTCCACGAACCGCACGCCGCTCTCGACCATTCGCCGCGCGAGCAAACATTGGCGGCCAAAATTATCCGTGCCGCCGCCGCCAATGCCGTACGCTTCCAGCGTGGATTGCTTTTCGCCTTTGAGGCTCATCACTTCGGGCAACGCGCTTTGCATTCGGAAGGCAAGCTCGTAGCTTTCGATGACGCCGTCGATTTGCGCGCTGGCTTCGTTGCGGCTTTTGAGGTCGCGATTGAGCGACTGAATGTAATCGAGTTGGCGGCGTTGCGCTTCGGCATCGAGACGGTTGTTGCCAAGGTTGGGCAGCTTCACATCCTTGAGCGATTGGCCGAGGTTGCCGATGCGGGTGCCCTGATAAATGGCCGGCAAAAATGCGCTGCCATAATTCTGCGCGCCGCCCACGCGCGAAGGCGGGTTGAGCGTGACAAAGCCCGGCAGGTTTTGGTTCTCCGTGCCGAGGCCGTACAGCAGCCACGAACCGAGGCTGGGCCGCACGAATTGAAAACTGCCGGTGTGCAGTTGCACGAAGCATTGCGGATGATTCGGGATGTCGCCGTACATACTGTTGAGCAGGCACATTTTATCCGCGTGCTTGGCGAGGTGCGGGTATAGCTCGGAAATCTCAAGGCCGCTTTTGCCGCGCTTCGGAAATTTCCAGGGCGACTCCATCAATTTACGATTGCCAAAACCACTGGCGGTTTTGCCGTCGTTCTTGGCCAGCGCCGGTTTGTAATCAAACGTATCCACGTGCGACGGCCCGCCGCGCATGCAACAAAAAATGATGCGCTTGGCGCGTGGCTTGAAATGTGGCTGCTTTGGCGCGAGCGGGTTTTGATATTTTTGCGCAGCGTGCGCGGCCATGGTGCTGAGGCCCGCGAAGGCCATAAAACCAAAGCCCGCGCTCATACTTTGCAATGCGTCGCGTCGCGAAAAGTTTAGTGATGTGGTGTCCATAATTTTTTAATTTAAATAACGAAATTCCGCGCTGGCCAAAAGAGCTTGGCAGAGCGTGGTCCACGCCTGCAACTCGGCAGACGTGCCATCGGCATTGCACTCGGCGAGGAAGGCGGCGGTGCGCGATTGCTCGACCGGAGTGGCGGCGCGGGCGAAGGCGAGCTGGAACGCGAGGTCAATACGCGCGCGCTCGTCGCCAGCGCGCATCACGCGACCGGCCATTGCCTTGGCTTGCGCGGTGACAAATTTGCTGTTCAACAAAAACAGCGCCTGCGTGGGCACGATAGTAATTTCGCGCCGACCCACAATGATGCTCGGCTCGGCGAAGTCAAACGCCTTCAAAATATCCGGCACGGCTTGGCGCGCGACGGGCAGATAAATGCTGCGATGATTGTGCTCGGCGTTGCGCAAGCGGTCGAGTTGCTGAACATTGCGACCAAGATTGCCGGCGATTTTAGCGAGCACCGTGCCTTGGTATGGCGTGAGGTTGAGCTGCCCGGCGGTGGCCAGCATTCCGTCGCGCATACTCTCGGCGTCCAGTCGGCGTTGGTTCATTTTCCAGAAGAGCGTGTTGTCCGGATCGGCCTTGGCGTTGGCAGCGGAGTGCGCGCTGGACATTTGATAAGTGCGCGAAAGAACAATTTCGCGGATGAGTTTTTTTGTGGACCAGTTTTGCTCGATGAAGCGCGTGGCGAGATGATCGAGCAGCGCGGGGTTGCTGGGGCGCTCGCCAGTGGCGCCAAAATTATCGACCGTGCGGACGATGCCGCGCCCAAACAGATGATGCCAAACGCGGTTGGCAAACACGCGCGCGGTGAGCGGATTGTCGCGATGCGCAATCCACCCGGCGAGTTGAAGGCGCCCACTTTGTGTTGCATTAACCGTCGGCCCGCCAAAATCCAGCACGCGCGGGAAGCCGCGCTCGGTCATCGCGCCCAGCGTGCCGGTGTTGCCGCGGATGTGCACTTTGATATTCGTCGGTTTGCCTTCGGTCGCGCCCATCGCCAACGGGCCGGATTGCTTGGGGTTGCCGGTATTTCCACCGCGCAGTTTTCGAAGTTCAAGCGCGATTGTGCGGGTTTCTTTTTGGATTTCCTTGAAGCGCGGGTTGGCCTTCGCTTTACCCTTTAGTTTCTTCTGCAGATTTTTCCGTTCAAGGCCAAGCGCGCGCTGGCGCTTTTGCAGCGCGGCAATCTTTGTTGTGTTGTCCCCCGGCTTGGGTTTCGCAATCGGCTTCGCGCGGCCTTCCGCCAGCTCGATGAGTTTTGTTTGATGCCGAATACCTCCGCCGGTGGCGCCGCCAAATAGCGTTTGTGTGCTAGCGAAAATACCCGCCAACGAATAATAATCCTCAGTGGGAATGGGATCAAACTTGTGATCGTGACAACGCGCGCACGCAACCGTGAGGGCCATAAACGCACGGGTTGTCACGTCGAGCTGTTCATCAACGACATCCATTTTGAACTCCCGCGCGTTGCGATTGTTGAGCGACTTCGGCCCCATCGCGAGAAAGCCCGTGGCGATGTGGCGCGCGTCAGTCTCCTTGCCAGGCAACAGATCACCCGCGACTTGCTCTTTAATAAATTGGTTGAACGGCTTGTCGGCATTAAACGAATCAATCACGTAATCGCGATAACGCCAAGCATTCGGGAACGAAGCGTTGCGCTCCATTCCGTTGCTCTCGGCATAGCGGGCGACATCGAGCCAATGCCGTCCCCAACGCTCTCCGAATTGCGGGCTGGCCAAAAGACGATCAACAATTTTCTCAAGCGCCTTCGGTGTTTCATCCGCAAGAAAATTTGCCACATCACTCGGCGACGGCGGCAGGCCGATGAGATCATAATTGATTCGACGAATAAGCGTGCGCTTGTCCGCATCGACCACGGGCTTCAGCCCCTTCGCTTCCAGCCCCGCAAGCACGTGGCGATCGATGCCCGTGCGCGGCCACGATTTGTTTTTCAGTTTCGGCGCAACTGACTTGACCGGCTGAAACGCCCAGAATTTTTTGCCGGCCTCGATGTCGATATCACGCTTGATGGCAGCGACGCCCTGTTCCGAGCGTGGATCCGGCGCACCCATCGCCACCCATTTTTCAAAATCCGCAATCACGTGATCGGGCAGTTTTTTCTTGGGCGGCATTTGCAAATCGTCATTGCCCCAGCGCATCGCCTCGATGAGCAAACTCTTCCTGAGATTCCGCGGCACCACCGCCGGCCCGCTCTCGCCGCCCATACGCGTGCCCGCCTTTGTGTCCAGCAACAGCTCGCCCTTCACTTTGTCAGACTTCGCCGAGTGGCACTTGTAACACTGCTGCACCAGCACCGGCCGAATTTTTTTCTCAAAAAATTCCACCTGCGCCGCCGTAGGTTTTTCCTGCGCAAGCACCATCGGTGCAGCAAGAAACAACCCCACAAAAATTGAGCGAATAACCATTGCAAAAACAGACTGTCCGCAAAGCCAATTTGTTCGATTTTTCATGGAAAAATCGAACAAAGGGGGAAGCACAAAACACAGCGGCCACGCACTATTCATCCAGCACAAGTTCAAACGCTTTCCCCTTGAGGGTGCGATAAGTTCGGAAGCCCCGCCGATCCAGCGTGGCGATGCGTTGAACGCGGCGTTCGGTGCCGAGCAAAACCAAGGTGGCATCGGCGAAGTCCGCGGGGGTGTCCGCGTATTGCGCCATCAACTCAGCTGCGGCCACCAAGGTTTTTGGCGAAGTGCACTCGGCGATTTCAGTTTCCGACTCCAGCAAAAACTCCAACAACAATGCCGGCCCGCGGCGGGTGTTGCCCAGCAAATGCATCGCCTCCACCACCACCGCGCTGGTGGTGAGGAATCGGCCGTCAAACGCCTCCAGCCAATCCGCCACCCGCGCGTGTTGCGAATCGCGCGCATCAAGAAAGGCCACCAACGGCCCAGTATCCAACAGGCACAGTTTCATAGCCGCAAATCACGAACGCCAGTTGCGAGCGCGGAGGCTCTTGGAAAATGAATCTTTGCCGGAGCGGCTCCCTTCAAGGCTGCCCCGCAAATGCCCGATGCGGCGACCGAGCGAGGACTTGTCCAAGCCGCGCTCAATCACCTGCCGCACCCATTCCGATTCCGTCTTGCCAAGGTGGGCAGCGGTTTTTTTCAATTGAGACCGCTGCTTCCCATCCAGCCGAATTGTCAGTGTGGAGTTCATGGAGGGAATGTAATACCAATGTCTTACGCCTGCAAGTCGTTTTTTGCTTATTCTGGAAATACTTCCTTGCAAGGAACCCAGGAAGTGAGCCCTTCGTGCCAAACTCTTACTTCTGAATTAGAATTCTTTTTCACTGTTACACGGATTTCAGATTCGCCAACTGGGCCAATTTGCTTTTCAGCGCCGGAGATATAATAATAGTAAACCATTTCATTTTCTTGGATGGTTTCTTCTTCCGGAATTTCTTCGTCCTGATCATCAACAGATTTGATCTGAGGCGGCTTGGGAACCCAAGCTTTCAGTTCCTGACCAACTTTGGAATAGAACGTTGGTAAAGCATCCGCAGTGTCCTGCACGAATGTCTTCGAACCGTGAAAGCGAGAGCCAAGATCTTCGACGCAGACGACTTCGAGTTTCTTTGGTAATGACGACACGTTTTCTGGAATCAAAACTTTGGGGTTATCGAGAACCGCAACCAATGCCGCTGCGGTTGTTGGAGCTCTCCCGGGCCAATCAGCTCTAATTGTAACCGGATAGTCCTCCAATGATTTGAGTTGGCGTGTTAGCCAGTTGATTGTTGCCGTTGCTCTTTTCACGTCTGTCGGCGGGTCAAGTACCATTGAGAGATTAAGCGTTCGTCTTGGGAAATCGGCTATCAAAGTAATGTCTGATGCAGCGTTGGGTATTCTGAAATCTGCTTGAAGACGATGCGGCCGTTCTGACAGGAGATCAATATCAGCCTTCAAATTGTATTCAGGATCGCTGGCCCTTTTTCGACTAATAACCCAAGAAACAGGTTGTGAGATTTTCTGGCTCATTTCGAGCGAAAGATAGCGGAGAAGTTGGTGCCAATTACCCACGGCTTCTTCGACCTCGACACTGCCTTTCTGAATTTCGGTTCCTTGATGAATATCCGCACAAACTTTTTTCCACCCTTTTCCCATCTGGTTGAAAGCACTTACTCCAGAGGCATCGGTTTGAAGATAACGAACCAACTCTTTCAAAATAAATACCTGTTCAGGATCGTTAACCCCTTTGTTGGCTTCCATCAAAATTGCTCGCGATACGAGCGAAATCCACGAAAAATGAAACAACTCCACACTGCGGGTTTTCATCTTTGATACCGAAATGGGGTGAAAGCTAGGTTTTGGAACAAACTGGTTTGAGATGGTGATCACAGCATCCACCCCATTTGCCTTGGCTAAATCCAAATAGTGCTCAACTTGTTCTGTTTGAAGCACAGCCGAACCGATTTTGGATTCGACAAATGCCGTCCAGCATTTTGAGCCGCTTTTGATGGCGATCAATCCGTCAGGGCGGAGGGATTTGCCGCTGGAGTCTTTAAAGCTCACTTCCGTGAGACACTCAATTTTGGCTGATTTACTAGACGGCGCCCCAACCCCATTCAGGATATCGAAGGCGAAACTGGGCACCACACGAAACGCAGCAAGCAGAACTGATGTAGCTCGCTCTTCCCTCTTGGAATCTGAAACGCCTGGAATCAACCGAGCAAGCTGCCCGGAAGCCAACTGAATATTGAAAGCATCGTCTAACATAATGTGACAGGATCGTCGGGTTACTGGAATTTAAGGCAATTCAATCAGTGGACGCAAGAATTGAATCGGCCCTGAGTTAATTAAGCCGAACAAACAATATCACTCATATGTAGTCTTCGCATAGCAATCCCCAAATGTGCGCCGCATAGAAAAATCCTGAACATCTTGCCCATCCGTGTTCAACCCCTGTCGGCAAGGTGTCGGCAGCACCTTACGCCAAAATCTCCTTCGCCACGTTGCCGTGGACGTCGGTTAGGCGGAAGTCGCGGCCGGCGTAGTTGAAGGTTAGGTTTTTGTGGTTGAGGCCGAGGAGGTGGAGGATGGTGGCGTGCCAGTCGTGGATGTGCATCTTGCCATCAACGGCTTCGTAGCCGTAATCGTCGGTGGCGCCGTGGGCGAGGCCGCCTTTCACGCCGCCGCCAGCCATCCACATGGTGTAGCCTTTGTTGTTGTGATCGCGGCCATCGGCGTTTTGGGCGTGGGGCGTGCGACCGAATTCGCCGCCCCACATCACGAGGGTGTCCTTGAGCATATCACGCGCGGCAAGGTCGGCAAGTAGCGCGGCGATGGGTTGATCGGTGGACGCGCAACTGCGCTCGAGCGTGGTGCGGAGGTTGCGATGATGATCCCAGTTGCCGGCATTCAACTCGATGAACCGCACGCCCGCCTCGGCCAATCGACGAGCCAGCAAACATTGGCGGCCAAAATTATCCGTGGCGCGATTGCCGATGCCGTACGACTCGCGCAACGCGGCGGGTTCTTTGCTAATGTCCATCAACGTCGGCACCTCGCTTTGCATCCGGAAAGCCAACTCGAACGATTCGATGACGCCTTCCACTGCGGGGTTCACCTCATCCGCCTTCAACCGCTCGGCGTTGAGCCCCTGCACGAGATCGAGCTGAATGCGCTGGCGCTCGCGCGTGAGGCGGCGATTGGCGATGTTCTGCACTTGCCCGTCGCGCCCGATGGATGCCGCCTGATAAATCGCCGGCAAAAATGCGCTGCCATAATTTTGCGCACCGCCGAAGCCCACCTGCGGCGCGAGCGTAATAAATCCCGGCAAATTTTTATTCTCCGTGCCGAGCCCGTACAACGTCCACGCCCCCAACGATGGCCGCACAAACTGCGAGTTGCCCGTGTGCATTTTTACAAACGCCTGCGCGTGCGCCGGCAAATCCGTGTGCATCCCGTTCAACAAACAAAGCTTATCCGCGTGCTTCGCCACGTGCGGGAACAACTCCGAAATCCACAACCCATTTTGCCCGTGCTGCTTAAATTCCCACGGCGACCCCAGCAACTTCACATTATTGCGAAACCGATTCCCTCCATTGCGGCTCCTACCCGGCTGGCCGTTATCCGTCGTGAGCTTCGGCTTATGATCAAACGTATCCACGTGCGACGGCCCGCCGCGCATACACAAAAAAATCACCCGCTTCGCCCGTGCCGCAAAATGCGACACCTTCGGCGCCAACGGATTCTTTTCCGCCGCCACTGCCTCGTCCGCGCACAACCCCGCCAACGCCAAATAACCAAATCCCGACGAAACGCTTTGCAGCATTTCGCGGCGTGAAAGTTGGATTGAGTTTTGGTTTTTCATTTTAATTTAAATAACGAAACTCCGCGCTGCACAAAAGGGCCTGACAAAAACTACTCCACGCTTTGGCGACAAGGCGTTGAGTTATGTCTTCTTCTTTTTGGGCGAGGTAGCGTTTGAAAAATTCTTTGGTTTTTTCTAACTCGGCAATCGAAGGGGCGCGGCCGTAGGCGAGTTGGAAGACGTGCTCGACGCGTTGGCGTTGGGTTCGGTCTTCGGTAAAAAGTTGGCGGGCCATTGCGTCGGCGGCGCGGGTGACGAAGGGGTTGTTCATCAAGTACAACGCTTGCGAGGGGACGGTGGTGGTGTCGCGTTTGCCGGTAACGAGGGTGGGCTCGGCGAAATCAAAGAGGGCCAGCGATTCGGGCACAAGATCGCGCACGATGGGCAGGAATACGGAGCGATGATCGGTGGTTTGCTGAACGTCGCGCATCAGCGAACTGCGGTTGCCGCCGGGGCCGCCGACTTGGCCATCGCCCGCGCGGGCGACGCTGGAGCCCCGGGGCGTTTCCCAAATGAGGAGGCCGCTGACCGAGAGCATCGCGTCGCGGATGGACTCGGCATCAAGCCGGCGTTTGCTGGCGCGCCAGAGGAAACGGTTTTCGGGATCGGCATTGTAATTGGCGGAGTGGTGTTGGGAGGATTGCCGGTAGGTTTGGCTGAGCACGATTTCGCGGATGAGTTTTTTTGTCGACCACCCGTTTTCGATGAAGCGCAGCGCAAGGTGATCAAGCAGTGCGGGATGGCTCGGGGCTTCGCCGGTGGAGCCGAAATTATCCATGCTGCGCACGAGGCCTTGCCCGAGCAGATGATGCCAAATGCGGTTGACCATCACGCGGGCGGTGAGCGGGTTGCGGGCATCAACGAGCCACTCGGCGAGCTGGCGGCGGCCGCTGCTGCGCGCATCGAAGGTGGCGCGGTGATCCGGGTTGACGATGGAGACAAACCCGCGCGGCACGAGGTCGCCGCGTTGATCAATTTCGCCGCGCTCGAGCAGTCGCGTGCCGCGGGCGGAGGCGCGGTCGCGCACGCCCATCGCGAGCGGCTTGGCGGTGCCGTTTTCAAAATAGCGATCTAACTCGCTTTGAATTGTGTTGATTCGCAAACCGGCAACTTGAAGGCGGAAGGGGGGGATGGTGTTGCGACCGGCGGCGCGGTCCTCGCGAATACGGACGGCCAAGTCGTTGCGGGCGATGATGGCCTGTTCCTTTGAACGCTCGAGGCGCGCGCGATTGGCGTCGGTCAGCGGCGCGGCGGATTGCGCGGCGGTTTCCACGGGCAACGTAATGAGCGACGAGGCGTGGCGACTGCCCGGGCCGCGGATGGTGCCGAACTGCACCTCGCTGCTGGCGAAGATGCCGGCGAGCGAGTAGTACTCGCGCTGCGGAATGGGATCGAACTTGTGATCGTGACAACGCGCGCACGCGATGGTGAGGCCGAGCACGGCACGCGAGGTGGCCTCGATTTGTTCGTCGAGCACGTCCATAAAAAACTGCGTGGGGTTGCGTTCGTTGTGCGACTTGGGGCCGATGGCGAGGAAGCCGGTGGCGGTTTGCATTTCGGCGCGCTGGCGGTCATCGCGCGCGGGCAGGAGGTCGCCGGCGATTTGTTCGCGGATGAATTGGTTGTACGGCTTGTCGGCATTGAACGCCGCAATGACGTAATCGCGATAACGCCACGCGTGCGGGTAAGTGTTGTTCGCCTCCTTGCCGCTGGATTCCGCGTAGCGCGCGACGTCCAGCCAATGGCGGCCCCAACGCTCGCCAAAACTATCCGAGGCGAGCAGGCGATCCACGAGCTTCTCGAATGCGCGCGGGTCTTTGTCCGCCACAAAGGCCGCCACTTCTTTTGGCGTGGGCGGCACACCGTTAAGGTCAAAGAACACCCGCCGAATGAGCGTGCGCCGATCCGCCTCGGGCGAGGGCTTCAGCGATTTCCCTTCGAGCTTCGCGAGCACAAACCGGTCGATGTCCGACCGCGCCCAATTCGTATCTTTCACTTTCGGCACGGTTGGTTGGGTGGGCACTTTGAAGGCCCAATGATTTTTGGATTTCTCCCAACCAGGATTTTCCACCGCCACACCATCGCGCGGATCCGGTGCGCCCATCGCAATCCATTTTTCAAAATCCGCAATCACCGACGCCGGTAATTTTTCCTTCGGCGGCATTGCGAGATCCTCATCGCCATACCGAATCGCTTCGATCAGCAAACTCCCGCGCACATCCCCCGGCACCACCGCGTGCCCCGAGTCGCCCCCCTTACGAATCCCCGCCCGTGTGTCCAGCACCAGCCCGCCCTTCACCTTCTCGCTATCGGCGGAGTGGCACTGATAACACCGCTCCACCAAAACCGGCCGAATCTTCTTCTCAAAAAAAGCCAACCCCGCCGCCGTGGGTTTTTCCGCCCCCAGCACGTTCGCGCCAATCAACGGCAATAAAAACGGCCCACACCATAGACGCATTAATTTCATCGGTCCCATTCTTCCTCAAAAGACGTTGCCCATCAATAATTGTTACGTCGCCGTTTTAATGGTTCAGACTTAGCACCCACCTCAGAGGTGGATGAACTAAGGAATCAACTGTTGCGTGTTTTTTAACCTCAAGTTGACATTGCGGGGCGTTGCCTCTAGTTTGCCGACAGTGAAAGCGCACTGGCAGGCAATGATGGTGGCGGGGTTGGGCTTGATTTTGGCCAATCCGGTTTGCATTTGCCGTGCCGAATCGATGCCTTCCGCAGAGGCAGTGGAAGCCACGGAAACCCAAAGCAGTTGTTGCAGCAAAAGGGCCGAGCCTTCGGGCGATGCGCCCGCGCCGTTTGTTCCCGCGCCGTGCGATTGCGAGATTTCTGTGAACGAAGGACTCGCGCAAGCGCAGGATAAATTTGCTATTCCGACCGTCGATGCCCAAGCCTTTCAGGCAAACAAAAGTGTCCTGACGATTCAGCCGGCGCTCACGTTCGCGCTTTCGATCGCCGCACCGCCCGCTGCGGAATTTCGCGGGCCGCCCTTGCGGCATCTTCATTCGGTTTATCGCCTCTGATTGCTTCGCCATTGACTTCGGCAACACGCTTTTGCGGATGTTGGATGAAGGTCATTTTCCCTTTTGTCGCGCGTGCTTATTCGCACGTTTTTTGATCACCCGTTTTTACAAATGAAAAAACTAATTTTAATTTCAACACTTGGCGTTTGGTTGAGTTGCGCCGCCGCTGCACACGGCGCGGTGGTGAATTATGATTTAACCATTTCCGAAAAAATCATTGCGCCCGAAGGCAAACGCGTGATCGCGCTGGCCATCAATGACAGCATCCCCGGGCCCACGCTGCGCTTTCGCGTGGGCGATACCGCGCGCATTCGCGTGCACAATCGGTTGCCCAAAGAGGCCACCATTTTGCACTGGCACGGGTTGCTGCTGCCCAACGCGCAGGATGGTGTGGCGCCGCTGACCACACCGGCGATTCCTGCAGGCAAATATTTTGATTATGAATTTCCGCTGACGCACGCCGGCACGTTTTGGTATCACTCGCACAAGGGCTTGCAGGAACAACGCGGTTTGTATGGCGCGATTGTCGTGGAACCCACCGAGGCCGTGGGCCCGCCGGTAGATCGCGAGCACGTGGTGGTGCTTTCGGATTGGACCAACGAGGATCCCAACGAAGTGATGCGCACGCTGTTGCGCGGGGACGAATGGTACGCCATTCGCAAGGGCAATATGCAATCGATTTGGGGCGCGCACAAGGCGGGCGCGTTGGGCGAATATTTTTCGCGCGAATGGACGCGGATGCCGCCGATGGATATTTCCGATGTGGCCTACGACGCCTTTTGGGCTAATGGAAAAAAGCGAATGCCGCTCGATAGCAAAGGCGGCGAGCGCGTGAAGTTGCGGCTCATCAACGCCGGGGCGTCCACGTATTTTTATGTGCACTCGGCCACGGGGCCATTGACGATTGTGGCGGCGGACGGCCAAAACGTTGAGCCGGTTAAAGTAAATCGGCTGCTAATGGGAATGGGCGAAACGTATGACGTGATCGTGACGCTGCCCGCGAGTGGCCGCTATGAAGTGCGGGCCACGGCGCAGGATGGATCGGGGCACGCGTCCATTTTTCTGGGCGCAGGCGCAGAGCATTTGGCGAAGAATATTCCGAAGCCGGATTTGTATTCAATGGATTGGATGCTCGCCGGTTTGGAGAAAGATGATGAACCGCTCGACACGCCCGAGCCACCGCGTCCGTTGTCGCCTTATCGAAAGTTGCGGGCATTGGCTTCCACCAAACTGCCCGTCGATGCGCCGGTGCGAGAGATCGAGCTGCGCCTCACGGGCAATATGCAGCGCTATATGTGGTCGTTCAACGGCAAGATGATCAAGGAAGAATCCACCATTCGGGTGAAGCGCGGTGAAGTGTTGCGGATGAAATTTATAAACGACACGATGATGCATCATCCGCTGCATTTGCACGGGCACTTTTTTCGGCTGTTGAATGGGCAAGGCGATTTTGCGCCGCTCAAGCACACGGTCGATGTGCCGCCGATGGCGCGCGCGGCGATTGAGTTTCTCGCCAACGAACAGGGCGACTGGATTTTTCATTGCCACCTGCTTTATCACATGAAAGCCGGAATGAGCCGCGTGATCAGCTACGACGATCAAGGCGCGGATCACAAACCCAAGCTCGATTACCAATCCATGAACCCGTGGACGTTCAATATGGATGCCACCGCGCAAACCAACTTTAGCGAAGGCCGCGCCGGCTGGCGCAATGCGCGCAACAATCTCGATTTCACTTGGGATTATGAGTTTGAGGAAAAAGAATACGAGATGGATGTGGTTTTGAAATATTTCCACAACCACAATTGGTCCTCGCTCTACGGCTACCGTTTCACCAACGAACACGACGCGAAGGATCGAGCGTTTGCCGGTGCGCAATACCGGCTGCCGCTGATGGCTTACAACAGGCTCACGGTGGATTCCGAAGGTGACTTTCGCACCGGCTTGGCGAAATCCCTGCAACTCACCCAACGCCTAAGCCTCGAAAACGAACTCGAGTACGACACCCACTCCGATTGGGAATGGCGCGCCGGCCTCGAGTATCGCCTCAACAAACGGTGGTCCATCACCGGCGGCTACCACTCCGACCACGCCTTCGGCCTCGGCCTGAATTTCAAATGGTAAAAATCAATTAACAACACCAACACTAAAAAATGAAAAACACACTACTGATCATCGCCTTCACCAGCACTTTGCTGTTGGGCTGCAACTCAACGAACCTCGCAAACACCAAGGCGTATCCACTGAAAACCTGCATGGTGTCCGACAATGACCTGGGATCTATGGGCAAGCCCGTGGTGATTGTGCACGAAGGCCAACAAATCAAATTCTGCTGCAAACCCTGCATCAAGAAATTCAAGAAAGATCCCGCCAAGTATTTGGCAAAGCTGGAACAATAATTTTAATTAAATCATGTTCGAAATTCACCCGCAACTGACGAAGGACTGCCATTCATTGGGCCGACTCGCGAGCGGTCATTTGCTCCTGCATCGCAACGCGGAAGTGACGTGGTTCATTCTCGTGCCGGAAACGGAGGCGGTCGATTTGCTCGATCTCCCGCCCGGAGAGTTGCAGCGGGTGATGGATGATTGCCAAATGTTGTCGGCTTATCTCAAACAGGAACTGAATTTCCCGAAGGTTAATTTTGGTGCGATGGGAAATGTCGTGCCGCAGCTTCACCTGCACATCATCGGCCGCACGCCGGATGACGTTTGTTGGCCCCGCCCCGTTTGGGGAAATTTGCCCGAAGGCAAAACGCACAGCGCCGAAGCCATTCACACTTTCAAAAACACTGCCAAACGCATTGCGGACGGTGAGAGTTGTTGAGCACGGCCTGAATAGGGATGAAGCATTGAGAATCCGATAGGTCGCCAGTGTTTTGTTCAACCATTCCTCTTAATGGCGGGCCGGTGATGTTTGCTTGAAGGGGTGGCGAAATTGCGGCACACTAATCGGATGAGCAAAATGAATCCGCGAGAGTTTAACGTGGTGGTGGAACGCGATGAGGATGGGTTTTATGTCGCCTCGGTGCCGGGGCTGCACGGGTGCCACACGCAGGCGCGCACCCAGGAGGAGTTGCGCGAACGCGTGAAGGAAGCCATCGAGCTGTGCCTCGAGGTGGAAGCGGAGTCGCCACCCAAAACAAAATTCGTGGGCATTGAACAGGTGACCGTCTGATGCCACGATCGCCACGATTGCGCGGAAGGGAGATTGTGCGTGCGTTGGAAAAGGGTGGATTTGCTGTGGCGCGCGTGAAGGGTAGCCATCATTTTATGAAGCATCCCGACGGCCGAGCCACGGTGGTGGCAGTACACTCAGGGGAAACTGTCGGCCCCGGGCTGCTGAGAAAAATCCTCAGAGACACGGAGCTTGATGCTGCGGAATTTCAAAAATTCCTGTGAATCTCTTCACCTCAAATGACTTGCCAAACCCAACAGTCGCCGCAAAAGTCGCCGCCGATTAATCAAACATCATGAGTAATAAAAAAGTTCGTTGGGGATTTCTGAGCACGGCTTGGATTGGGATGAAGAATTGGCAATCGGTTGCGCTGTCGGGCAACGGCGTGATTGTTGCGGTGGCCAGTCGCGAGCGGGCCAAGGCGCAGGCGTGGATTGATGAGTGCTCGGGGCACGTGCCCTTTGCGGAAAAGCCGGAGGCGGTGGAGGGCTACGATGCGCTGCTGGCGCGCGATGATATTGATGCGGTTTATATTCCGTTGCCGACGGGCCTGCGGGCGGAGTGGGTCATCAAAGCGGCTCAGGCGGGCAAGCATGTGGTGTGCGAAAAACCGTGCGGGATGGATGTGGCGGAGTTGGAAAAAATTCTCGCCGCGTGCGATG
Source organism: Verrucomicrobiia bacterium (assembly GCA_014239365.1). Lineage (GTDB taxonomy): Bacteria > Verrucomicrobiota > Verrucomicrobiia > Limisphaerales > UBA1100 > JACNJL01. The sequence continues at coordinate 14,592 of JAAZZB010000013.1, forward strand.
CGGCGGGCGTGCAGTTTATGGATGGCGTGATGTTTATGCACAGCGCGCGGCTGGATGCGTTGCGCAACACGTTGACCGACGGAAGCATCGGCGAACTGCGTCGGATTGCCTCGGCGTTTAGCTTCAATGGCGGCGATGATTTTCGCGAAGGCAATATCCGCATGCACAGCGCGCTTGAACCGCTCGGCTGCCTCGGCGATCTCGGCTGGTATAATATCCGGTTCAACCTGTGGGTGATGGATTACGCAATGCCCAAGGCCGTGAGTGGCCGAATGCTCCGCGGCGCGGCGCGCAGTGATAGCCCAGACAAAGTGCCCATGGAATTTTCTGGCGAATTGTTTTTCGACAACGACGTGACCGCGAGTTTCTACTGCTCCTTCCTCACCGCCAACCAACAATGGGCCCACGTGAGCGGCACCGACGGCACGGCACGCCTCGATGATTTTGTGGTGCCCTTTTATGGCAGCGAAGTGAGCTACACCGTGAGCAATACCGAAAGCAATCAACACGTGTGCGATTTCAATATGGAACGCCACGACCGAATCGTGTCGGTAAACGAATACGGCGGCAGCCATCCCACCGCGCAGGAAACCAACCTCTTCCGCAACTTCGCCGATTTAGTATTAAGCGGCACGCCGGATAAAAAGTGGGGCGACATTGCATTGAAAACTCAACAAGTCACAATGGCCTGCATCGAGTCCGCCAAACAAGACGGCGCGCGCGTGGAGCTTTAAGAGTTAACCACAGATTACGCAGATGAACGCAGATTTTTTTATTGGGTTTCCTCTGCGAAACTCTGCGTAATCTGTGGTTAATACTGGGCCAGCCGGCAAGGTGCCGGCAGCACATTTATGCCTCTAATGTTTTGATAGGGTACTCCATCAACTGTTTGTCGCGCGTCACTAAAGTAAATCCTTCGTGCTTGGCCTGCGCGGCTAGTAGGCAATCGAAGGGGTCGCTGTGAACTTTCGGCATCGTCGCGATTTCCATCGTGTGCGGGATGGTGATGGGGAGGGATTGGAAGCGGCTGCGTTTCATCAGTGCCTCGAGGTTGGGAGGCATCTCCAATTTTCCGATGGACATTTTGATGGCAATTTCAAGCGTGCTCGCGGCGCTTACGTAAACTGAATTTTCGCCGTCCCTAATGGCCTCCTGCGTGGATGCCTTTAATTCCTCTGGCTTGGTGAAACACCAAATGAGAATGTGCGTGTCGAGCAACAGATTCATTGTTTCGGCTTCTTTTTGTAATCGATGTTCAACGGATCATCCGGCCCGCCCTCGTAAAAAAGCTTGAGCATCTCCGGCGGCAGTTCATCAAAATCATCAGCCATCCATACCTTGCCCTCCCAACCGCCGAGCGTGCGCGGGGAGGTATCGCGCTCGATGGGCACGAGCTTGGCGATGGGCTTGCCGGCTTTGCCGATGACCACTTCCTTCCCCGCCTGCACCTCCGCCAACAACCGCGAAAGATGCGTCTTCGCCTCCTGCACATTAGTGATTTCCATCCACAAAATATACAGACCAGACTTAGTCTAGTCAACTTGTTTTAGTGTAAAAAATGGGTGTTTGGCTTTTGTTGAAAAATTTTCAACCGCCAAGTTTCAAAGATGCCAAGATTTTTGAGGGAGGAATTCTTGGAGGTTAGTCGCCGGGTTGCCTGCCAAGGAAGACGATTAAACCTCCGGCGATGAGGATGGGAAGGCCGATGAGGGGGATTAATCCGAGGAGGGGGCGCGAGGGGGTCACGGGTGTTTTGGATTCTGGAGAATCACCAGCGGCTTCGGGGTTTGGGTTGGGGGAATTGGCCGGCTGGGTTTCCACGGAGATGTTGGCTTGGGCGCGGTCGTCGTAGGCGCGGATTTGGTTTTCTAAAAGTTGATCCCAATCGACGGAGGTCAGTAAATCGAAGCCGGGGTTTTGGCGTTTCACTTGGCAGGAGCAGGGGCCGGAGAGGAAGGCGCTGGCTTCGTCGATCATATGGGCGTTGATGCCTTTGCCGACGAGCGCGGGCAACGCGCGACCGCGGCCGAAGACGGGGAAGGCCATCGGTTCGTGGGCCAGTTCCTTGAGGTCTTCCTCGCTATTGAGGAGGGTTTCGCGGAAAGCACTTTCCGCAGCATCACCGGCGCGCAGGGTGACGACTGAAAAACTGAGCTTCAAATCTTCCGGCCGAATGGAAAGGTAACCGGATTGAATGTCCTGCGCTTTCACCTCGGGCAGTTTCAATTTTTGGGCCATCACTTGAAGACGCGTTTCCAGAAGTTCTTTTGCGGCGGCGTCCTTTTTTTGATCGCCGCATTCCACGAGCACCCACACGGCGCTTTCGCCGGCCTCGAGTTGGGCGGCCACTTTTTTGCGCGCGGGCGATTGCAGCGCGTTGCTCACTATATTCGCCTTAAACTCTCCCGACCACACGGGCGTCATCATCATCGTGCTGGCCGGATAAAATATCACCAGTCGCGGGCCGGTCGCCTCGGCCGGTTTATTCTTCTCCCACCAGCTCACCCAACGCGCATCGGGCTGGCCCTTAAGATCCACCTGATGAATACGGATATTCGGGACTGAAGTGTTCTCGGTTTCCTTCGGCTGAATTTTTTCCAGCAACGCAGCTTGCGCAGTGGTCAACGCTCCCTCGTGAAATAACACCACCTCAAACTGATCCGGCGGCCACTGCTCGAGGGCAAACCGAAACACCGGCACGGTGCACGCCCAACTCACGCCAACGCTCCCCAAGAGAAGCCCCGCAATGAGCCAGTGTTTGATGCAACGGTTCATAGAAAAACGATACGCGCGGGCCAAAAGCGTGACAAGCCTCATATCGCCCGCGTACCATTTCGACCCTTGCGGTGGAAATGAAATTCATTGATTCCGAATGTTCATTTGAATAGTGGAACGAATTTGAGAATCAAAAAATGCGCAAACTATGCGAACCATGCAAACTCATCGTAACATTTTTGCAACCGTGATTCTGTCAATGGCCGGTTTCAGTTGGAACGCACAATCGTTTGATGGCGACGTTGCGCTGGGGATGTTTCAGCAACGCTGCATCAAATGCCACGGCAAAGACGGCAAAGTGAAGGGGAAGCTGAATCTGCTGGAAATCAAAACAACGGCGCAGCTCACCGAAGATTTGGAGCGGTTGCAAGCGATTCTTGAAGTGCTGGACGCGCGCGAGATGCCGCCGGAAAAGGAGCCGCCGCTCAAGCCCGAAACGCGCGCGGCGGCGGTGGCCGAACTCCAAAAACTTCTGCGTGCCGCCACGGCTGGGGCTGACTTCGCGCCCACGCCCATTCGGCGGATGAACCGGCTGCAGTATAATAATGCGGTGCAGGATTTGTTCGGGCTAAAGGTTTCGGTTTTTCCGTTGCCGGAAAAAATGATGCGCGATCGCTCGGGTTATTTCGCCAAGGCATTGGGTGGGAAGATGCCGAACACGGTAACGGTGAGCAGTCGGCCGTTGGGCAAGTCCGGCCTCATCGAGCCTCGGCTGGCGGGCGTGGGGCCGTTCCCGCAGGATCCGCGCGCGGAGCACGGCTTCGATAATCGCGGCGATCATCTTTCGTTGTCGCCATTTTTGTTGGAGTCATTTTTCAAACTTAGTCGGCGCATTGTGCAGAGCCCGAATTTCGACGGCCGCACGGTGGGGATTTGGAAGGAGTTTTTCGTGGCACCCGCGAATGGAAAAACCAAGAGCGCCGTGCGCGGCCGATTGCAAAAATTGATGACGCGCGCCTTTCGGCGGCCCGTGCCGAAGGCGTTGCTCAATCGCTACACGCAACACGTGCACCGGCAAATCGATTCGGGTATGAGCTTCACCGACGCGATGAAGGAAGCCGCCTCGGCGGTGTTGTCTTCGCCACGGTTTTTATATTTGTACGACCGACCAACGGCGGCCGCCAAAACTGTGCCGCTGGATGGCTACGACCTCGCCTCGCGGTTGTCTTTCTTTTTGTGGGGCAGCATTCCCGATGACGTTTTACTGAAGCTCGCGGGTAACGGCGAACTGGCGAAACCGGCGGTGCGTGCGGCGCAGGTGAATCGAATGCTCGCCAGCCCGAAGCTCAAGCGTTTTTGCGATAGCTTCCCATCGCAATGGCTGCAGCTCGATCGGATTGTGTCTGCCGTGCCGGATGAAAATCAGTTCAAAGATTTCTTTTACGCCGCGCCAAACTATCGCACCACGATGGATATGATGATGGAACCGTTACTCTTGTTTGAAACGGTGCTCATCGAGAACCGGTCGATACTGGAATTCATCGATTCGAAATACACTTATCGCTCCGGTCGATTGCGCAAATGGTATGGCGACAAGTCGGTCGGGAAAATCACCGGGCCGGTGACGCTGCAATTCACACGCCAGCCGGTGACCGATCGACGACAAGGCGGCGTGATCACCACCGCGGCAGTGATGACGATGACTTCCGGCCCGCACGAAACCAAACCGATCACGCGCGGCGCTTGGATTGCCGGCGTGATTTTCAACGCGCCGCCCGAGCCGCCGCCCGCCGATGTGCCGCCGTTGGAAAAGCCCAAGGCGGCGGATAAAAAACTGACCATGCGCGAACGCTTCGCCGCTCACCGCGAGCGCGCCGATTGCGCCGGATGCCATTCCAAACTGGATCCGCTTGGGTTCGCACTGGAGAATTTTGATCCCGTCGGTCGCTGGCGCGATGGCTACGAAAACGGCCGCGCGGTGGACGCCTCGGGCGTGCTCTTTCGTAAGCATTCTTTTAAAAACGTGGTGGAATTTAAGGACGCCATTCTCGCTGAGAAAGACCGCTTCACCCGCGCCTTCGCCGGCCATATGCTTTCGTACGCGCTCGGCCGCGGCCTCACGCCCACCGATGCGCCCGCGCTGGATCGCATCACCGCGAAGACCATCGCCGATGGGTACCGCCTGCAAACGCTCATTCACGAAGTGGTGCAAAGCGCGCCATTCATCAACCCGCCGCGCACAAAAACAGCCTCGGCAAATCCACCAAAAAACAGTATCAAAAAAACACGATGACACACACATCCAGACGCGCATTTCTAAGAGGACTCGGCGGAGCCGCGCTGAGCTTGCCGTGGCTGGAAAGTCTTGGGCTGGCGGCGGCCAATCAAAAACCCGCCACGCGCGCCGCGTTTTTTTATGTGCCCATCGGCGTGGTGCGCAGTGGCTTTTTCCCCGGCGAAGAAAACGGCCCCATCCCGAAGTTCACCTCGGACCGCAAGGCGCTTGCCAATGCCGCGCGCATTCCCGTTGGCGTGCATCCGCTCAAGCTCACACCCACGCTACAGCCGTTGGCAAAAGTGAAGGACAAAGTCACGCTCATCACCGGAATGGATCGCACCTTCCAGCCCGGCACCGATGTGCACGCGCAATGCGCCTCGTGTTTTCTCACTAGCGCGGGGACGTTCACGGTGAAGCAATCGCCGTACCCGCAAGCGCGCACGTTGGACCACATCCTTGGCGAACATCTCGGCGCGAACACCCCTTTCCGCACACTGGAATTCAGCAGCAACAGCCACAAGGACAATAAGGAATCCATCCATTTCGATAACGTCTCGTGGTACGGCACCGGCCACGTGGCGCCGAGTATGCGCGACCCGCGCAAGGCGTACCGGCGATTGTTCGGCACGCACGAGCTGCGGGCGTTTCGGAACATCACCGACCTCGTGTTGGAAGACGCCCGTTCGCTCAAGCGCCAGCTCGGCCACGCGGATCAGCAAAAGTTTGCCGAATATTTTGACTCCATTCGCTCCATCGAAAAACAAGTCGACCGCTTGGAGCGAATGAAAGCCGAGCTAACCAAAGTGAAGCTCGCCGAACCGGCCGAGGCCCATTTGCCGCGCGGCGAATACATCCGCGTGATGGGCGATCTGATGGTCGTCGCCCTGCAGACCGGCCTCACCAACGTCGCCACAATGATGGTCGGCCCCGAGCGTTGGGACACGCCTTACCTTTTCGAAAGCCTCTTTGACAAACCGCGCAGCCACCACGGCATGTCGCACAACCAAGGCAAGTTCACCAAAGACCTGCTCAAGGTCGATCGCTTTCACGTCGCGCAGTTTGCTTATTTGGTTGAGAAGATGGAAAAAATAAAAGAAGCCAACGGCACCTCGCTTTTGGATAACACCATGTTCACCTACGGCTCCGGCCTCGGCGACGGCGCCACGCATCAGTACAGCGCGCTGCCCATCGTGGTGGCCGGCAGCGGCGGCGGCAAGCTCATCACCGGCAAGCACCTCAACCTCTCCGAAACCTCCGGCCCCGTGCCCAAGAATAACGGCAAATTCGTGAAGCCCAAACAAGGCCACCCCCTCGCCAACCTCTGGCTCACCCAAGCCAACGCCCTCGGCCTAAAACATACCCGCTTCGCCGAAAGCACCGGCGAAGTGAAACAGTTGCTGGCATAGCCAAGGCGCAATAACGCCAAGGTTTTTTTGGAGGGACGAGCTTGCGAGTCCGTTGGCACTTGTGATGGCCGCGGACTCGCAAGCTCGTCCCTCCAGCACGAAGATGCCCCAAGGTAGGGCGTGCTGTCCCAGCGCGCCGTGGGTGGGGTAAGCACCTCAACCTCTCCGAACCTCCGGCCCCGTGGCCAAGGTGAACGGCAACTACATCAACCCCAAGCACGGCCAGCCGCTGGCCAATCTCTGGCTCACCCAAATGCACGCCCTCGGCCTCAAACTCGACCGCCTCGCCGATAGCACCGGTTTGGTTAAGTCACTGCTGGCGTGAGGGTAGGACGCTTGCTCCCAAAGCACGTCCTACTGGTCAACCTGCGTTGCGCGGTTGAAGAGAGTTTTCCAAATCAACCCCACGGCGATCAAGCCCAGCCCCGCGAGCATCACTCGCCATTCGACGAAGAAGGCCAGTGAGAGGCAACCGATGAGGCCGGCCCAGGCGATCCACCCGGGATAGAGGCGTTCCTCCGGTTTCAGGCGGATGGCGCAGAGGTTGGTGAGGGCGTAGTACACGAGCACGGTGAAGGCGCTGAAACTCCACGTGAGCGAGGGATCGCCGAGACACACGAGGCCGGCGATGAGAACGCACACGACGAGGGTGGCGACTGCCGGCACGCCGGAGCCTTCGCGAATGCGGGCGGTGGCTTTCGGCAAATCTTCGCGCCGACCCATCGCCAACACCACGCGCGACAGGCCAAGCACGAGATTGAGCAGCACGCTCACCATGGCGATGGCCGCGCCGGTCGTCAGAATCCACGAGAGTTGCGAGCCGCTGAAACAGTCGGCCAATCCGACCAAGGTGGTGAACCGGTCGTGGGCCCCGTCCAAATTGGCCAGGCTCACGGCGGCGACGGCGAGGTAAAGCAGCAGGCTGATCACCAGCGTCACGATCACCGCGCGCGGAATGTTGCGGCGCGGTTCTTGGATTTCCTCGCCCAACGTAGCCACGGGGCCGTAGCCGGTGAAGGCCACGAACATGAGCGCGGCGGCTTGCAGGAAATCCGGCAGGCGTTGTGGATCGAACAACGGCTGCAGGCGCTGGGGATGCGCGATTAATTCCAAGCCACCGCCCACAACGAAGGCGCCCAGCGACAGCAACACAAGCGAGACGATGGCGATGTTCACGGTGTTGCTGCGTTGCAGGCCGGTTAAGGATAGCAGCGTGACTCCAGCGACAAGGCAAAGCGCCACGGGCAACATCAGATCCGGATGCACATACCAGGCAAAGCCGAGGGCGGCGGTGGCGGCGGAGGCGGATTTCGCGCACAGGAAAAGCCAGCCTGCGGCAAAACCCAGCGAGGGATTTAGCCAGCGATGGCCGTACTCGTAGGTGCCGCCGCTCACGGGATGGTTCGCGGCGAGTTGCGCGCTGCTGAGACCATTGGCCATGGCCACCAGCCCGGCCAGTGCGATGGCCGGCAGTAGCATAGTGCCGGCGATGTCCGCGCCCAGACCGAGGCTGACGAAGACGCCTGTGCCCACAATGGAGCCCAAGCCCAGCATCACCGCGCCAGGCAGGCCAATCACGCGTTGAAGTTGAGGTTCGGTAGCCATGCGTGGTGCGGGATTGAACCGTCAAGAGGCCCAGAGGCCAAGAATTCTCTTTTAGCTTTCAATTAGGGTCCGAAATCCTACCCTTTGCGGCGATGAAGATCATTCGTTCCCTGATGATTCCCGTGTTGCTTGGCAGCGCCCCGTTGGCCGCGGTGGCGGATGACGCTGTGAAGGCGTTGTTGCCGGTGTTTGGTAAACCTCTGACGACGGCCAAGCTGCCGAAGGCGGCCATTGCCCGTGCGCAGGTGGAGCTGGGCCGCACGTTGTATCATGAGAAACGGTTGAGCCGGGATAATTCCATCTCCTGCAATTCCTGCCACAGCACGACGGGCTTTGGCGTGGACGGCGAGAAATTTTCGCTGGGCTTTGATAACCATCGCACGGGTCGAAATTCGCCCACGAGCTTCAATGCCTTCATGCACCTCGCGCAGTTTTGGGATGGCCGCGCGCCGACGGTGGAAGAGCAGGCGAAAGGGCCGATCCTCGCCGGCGGCGAGATGGCGATGCCTTCGGCTGAGGCCGTAGTGGCCAAGCTCGGCAAGATCGATGGCTACGAAGCGCTGTTTCAAAAGGCGTTTCCCAAAAGCAAACCGGCCATCACTTACGACAACGTCGGCAACGCGATCGGCGCCTACGAGCGCCTCTTTGTGACGCCCGGGCGGTTCGATCAATTACTGGCCGGCCAAGCCAAGGCGCTGAAGGAACCGGAACTGCGCGGGCTGAAGAAGTTTGTATCGATCGGTTGTGTGGCCTGTCACACGGGCAATTTGCTCGGCGGCAATGCCTACCAAAAGCTCGGCGTAATCAAGCAGTGGCCGAACCAGAAGGATCAGGGCCGATTTGATCTGACCAAAAAGGAGGCCGACAAAATGTTTTTCAAGGTGCCGAGCCTGCGGAACATCGCCAAGACCGGCCCGTACTTCCATGATGGTTCGTCGGACAAGCTGGAGGACGCCGTACAGCGCATGGCCGCGCATCAGTTGGGCAAGGACTTGTCCAAGGAAGATCGCGCCGACATCGTCGCCTTCCTGCGCTCGCTCACCGGCAAGCTGCCCAAGAACATCGCTGCGCCCCCCAAGGCGTTTCCCGGGAAGTAGGAACGCAATTTCGCACGCGGAGCCGCAGAGAATAATTTGGTTTCTCCGCGCCTCCGCGTGAGATTGAGTCAGCGTTGGCAACCATGGCGATTTGCCATATCAACAACGGATGCGATCCACGCTGCGTTTCTCTCAGTTTTGCTCTGTGTCCTCGGTGGTTGCAGTGAAGCCAAAGCGAAGGCGCCCAACATCATTCTCTCCAAAACCACCGGCGAGCTGAAGCAGTTGCTGGCTTAGCGGGATTGCTTTTGTTGGTCGTTATTCTAAAAGACTAAAAATCGGCCACATAGAGAAAGTGAGATGGGCCTTTGGCACCTGCGTGGGCTTTGGCGCGGACGGCTTCCACCTTTAGTCCGGCTCGTTCCAAACGCTTCTCAAATCCGTGGTCCGGCCCCGCCGACCAAACGATCAGCCGGCCATCGTTCTTCATTGCCCGGCAGATGGATCGAATCCCGTTTTTGGAATAGAGGGATGCATTGGTTTCGCACACCATGGCATTGGGCCCATTATCAACGTCCAGCAAAATTGCGTCGTAAGTATTGGGCTTGGCCTCCTGAATCAGACGGGTCACGTCCATCCTTCGAGTCTCCACTTGCGGATGATCGAGGAGCGAACCGTTTAGATTATTCAAGTAAGTTCGATTCCACTCGATGACTTCCGGGATCATTTCGGCCACCTCAATGATCGTTTTATCTCCAACCGATTCGAGCGATCCCTTGAGGGTATACCCAAGCCCAAGCCCCCCGATCAAGACACGCCCGCCCGCCTCATGGTTCAATCGAGCGACACCCAAGCTGCCGAGTAGCAGCTCAGATTCATTCGCCCGCGAATGCATCAATTCCTTGCCATCCAAAGAAATCGAATAAGAACCATCGTGCTCGATGAGGGATAATGTTCCACCAGTGAATGTTGACTCAGCCAGTTTGACACGTGGTTTCATCGATGGAGAATTTTGGAATTAATTATCGAACCGCCACGCCTACCGTTTCAAATTCCTCCGCCGAAATCTTTTCCCCGCAAGCCGGACACTTCAATGTATCGCCAATGAACTGCCCAATGACTTTTCTTCCGCAGGAATCGCATTTGATTATGCCGCTCACGCTGAGAGCCTAAACCTCACTTCAGAAAGAAAGCAACTTCTGCCCACCTTCCACACGCTAAAATATCATCAATCAACTCAACACCCCCACCTAACAAGAGGCTGCAAATGGGAATATTTTGGCTGGGTTGATGGTAGGGCGGGGTGTCCCACCCCGCCGCGGCGCGCTGGGACAGCGCGCCCTACCTCTCGGGTGCCGAGGTTAATGGACATTGGGTAGTGGAAAACTGAAAATCACTGAAAAAGAGTGTTTTTTGCATAAAACACCGTTTTGGCGAACGAAACCAAGGGTTTGGCGGACGGAATGAAGGGTTTGGCGGACAGAATGAAGGGTTTGCCGGACGAAATGAAGTATTTGCCGGACGAAATGAAGCATTTGACGGTCAGAATGAAGGGTTTTGCAGACAGAATGAAGCATTTGCCGGACGGAATGAAGGGTTTGGCGGGCGGAATGAAGGGTTTGGCAAGCGGGCCAATTTGTTTTATCAACGGCGAATGCAATCCACTCTCCGAATTCTCTCTGTTCTCATCTACGGCATCTGCGTCCTCTGTGGTTTCAACGAGGCGCACGCGAAGAAGCCGAACATCATTCTCGTCATCACCGATGACCAAGGCTACGGCCCCGTTGGGCGGCACGGGCATCCGTGGATTCGTACGCCGCATCTCGATAAACTTTACGACACGAGCACGCGGTTCACGCGCTTCCTCGTGAGCCCCACTTGCGCGCCGACGCGCAGTGCGATTATGACTGGCCGGCATCCGATGAAAAACGGCGTCACTCACACCATCCTCGAGCGCGAACGGATGACGCTTAAGGCGACCATCCTGCCGCAAGTGCTAAAGCAAGCCGGTTACACGAGCGGCATTTTTGGCAAGTGGCATCTCGGCGATGAGGAGCCGTACCAGCCGCACACGCGCGGGTTTGATGAGGCATTCATCCACGGCGCGGGCGGCATTGGCCAAGCGTACAATTGCAGCTGCGCCGATGCGCCGGGAAATAAATATTTCAATCCGGTCATTCGCCACAACGGGTCGTTTGTAAAAACCAGTGGCTACTGCACTGATTTATTTTTTACCGCCGCGCTCGGTTGGATTAAGGCGAAGAAAGATGACGACGCGCCGTTCTTTGCGTACATCACCACCAACGCGCCGCACGGGCCGTTCATCGCGCCACCGAAGAACACCAAATATTTCACCGACCTCGGCTTCGGCAAAACGCAAGCGGGCTTCTACGGCATGATCGAAAACATCGACGAAAATATGGGCCGCCTGATGGGCAAGCTGAAGGAATGGGATTTGGATGAAAACACCATTTTGATTTTTATGAGCGACAACGGAATGACCGGCGGCGGCTCTGGTCGCGCGGGGCGCGAGGTGGCCAAGGGTCATCCGTTTTATAACGCCGGCATGAAAGGCCTCAAAGGCAGCGCCGATGAAGGCGGCGTGCGCGTGCCCTTTCTCGTGCGCTGGGACGGACACTGGAAAGCCGGCCGCGACTTCGAAACCGTGAGCGCCCACATCGATTTGCTTCCTACCTTCGCCGCCATCGCGGGCATCAAAACGCTGCCGAAAAACCAAGTCGAAGGCCGCAGCCTTTTGCCGTTACTGAATGGCGAAAAGAAAACGCTGCCCGACGACCGCTACCTGTTCACCCACAGAGCCCGCTGGGCCACCGGCACGGATCCGAACACGCATCAATGGAAAAACTTCGCCGTCCGCAGCCAACGCTGGCGCTACATCGGCGCGCAACAACCCCGCCGTGGTGCCACCGTCCCCGGCGCATTATACGATATGCAAAAAGATCCCGGCCAAACAATCAACGTCGCCGAGGCGCACCCCGAAGTCGTCAAAAAAATGCGCGCCGCTTACGATAAATTTTGGAAAGAAACCCTCCCGCTCATGGTCAACGAGAAAGCGCCCATGTCCAAAACCCGCCCCTTCCACGTATGGTTCAACCAACAAATAAAAAACGGCGGCATCCCGAAATGGAAAGCGCCGAAGCTTTAGGGCTTGTTGGGGGTTTAACTTTTCGCTGAAACTTATTCACAATCCACCACTTTCACAATAAGTGGCACGGGCGTTGCTGTGTCATAGACATAGGGGCGAGAGTGCGAGTCCTGTCCACCGTTGCCCCCAACGGGAAAAAGGGTTTCCAGTACCGACCGGTAAACCAGTAACCCTGCCCGGTGAACTTTTTGGAGTGCGCCGGAAGACACAGGTTCTGAAAGGAATGCTTTCTGTTAGGCCGGTCTTAATTAGACGAGGGCGGTTGGGCCCTCCGCACACCATCGCGGCGCGCGTGCCGCGGTGGTTCTTTTGTGGCTCCCCTATAAACCACCCGGGCCACCGGCCCGGGCTACAGAGATCGGTCACGCTCAATTCACTGTGGAAATAAATTCCAGCAAGTCGGCCATTTGTTGTTGGGTGAGACCGGCTTCGAGGCCTTCGGGCATGATCGATTTCCCGGCGCTGCGCATGGCCTTCACTTGCGCGCGGGGCAGCAGGCGCTGTTGGCCGAGCGGGAGTTTGATGCGCACGTGGGTGGTGGTTTCCTCGCCAAGCAAGCCCACGATTTCTTCGCCGTCCTTCGTGGCGATATTGTACGCGACGTAGTTTGCAAGCACTTCGCGATTGGGATCGATGAAGTTGGTCAAAATCTTTTCGCGGCCGGTTGTTTTAATCGTCACCAAATCCGGCCCCAACGCGAAGCCTTCCTTGCCGTGCTTGTGGCAAATGGCGCAACGACCCGCGAAAATAATTTTCCCCTTCGCCGCATCACCTTTCAACGCCAGCGCAGGCAAAAATTCCTTCACCACTTGCGCTCGGGTTTTGGCCTTGGCCGACACGCCAAAAATCGCGACCGCCCGCGAGCGCAGTTTGGCATCTTTTTGCCCGCGCAAAATATTGATCGTTGCCGCCGGAACATCGCCCTTCGCCACGCCGCCTTTTTCCAACGCCGCAAGCAACGCCGTCACGCGTTCGGTGCGCGTGACCATCGCCGCCAAAATCTCCGCACGCACACGCGCTGAAGCCTTCGCCCCCTTCGGCCACAAAGCCAGCAAATCACTCGCCACTTGCGGTTCCCGAAATCGCGCCAACGTCTGCACCACTGCAACCTGCACCGTGTCAGATTTCCGACGACGCGCCGCTTCGAGCAACGTCGGCGCGGCCACCGCATAACCGCGCCGCGCCACCAACTGCATCGCGGGAATCAATTCCGCATTGGATTTTTGGTTCACCGGCAATGTCATCCACCGCAGCGCTTCCTTTTCCAACGCAGGCAACGGCCCGGCTGCTTTGCCGAGTGCGTTGACCCACGCGATGGTTTCGGCGTTGGGCGGCCGCTGCGCGATCACTCGCATCGCCTTGCCCACTTCGCGCGGCTGATTGCGCCGACCGATGAGCTTGAGCAACTCGAGCTTCGCGGTGGCGGACGTTTCGGGATCAAGGTTCATCGCTATAAATAAATCGCCAAGATTGGCAGTGAGCGCGTTCATCACCGCCGCCACATTCCAGCGATCGCCATTGGCGCGGCCAAGCGCTAAGGCTAACGCCTGATATTTTTCGACACTATTGGGAAGGCGCGACGCCGTGAGCGCAAATTGAAAACGCACTGCCGCCGAATTCGAATCGGCCAGCTCCAAAACAGCGGCGGCCACCGTTTTGTTATCAAGAAAATCCTCGGCCACAATCAGCCCGTGGCGAGGCGATGCAACCAATGCCCGCAAAACGTGAACTGGCTTTAACGCCCCCAATCCCTGCAGTGCCCACAGCGCGTGGATGCGGGCCTCGGGCGTGTTGGCTTTTAACTGCATTTTCTCCAGTGTTGGCACGATGGATTTATCCTGCCGTTCGTAAATTAACCGTGCCGCTGTGTCGCGATGCCAGCCGTTGAAATGAGAAAATGCGGCGGCCAATTCGGCGGTGGTCATTTTCCCAGGCATCTTGCGTTGACGCGGCTTAAAGTTTTTCGGCGCGATGCGCCAAATGCGGCCGCGGTTGTTGCCGCTATTTAAATCGAGATGCTTCTTGATCGACAACGGGATGGACCACGGATGCTCGATGGTTTCGCGATACATATCGGCCACATAGAGGCAGCCGTCGGGCGCGTTGGCGAATTGCACGGGGCGAAACCAGTTATCCGTCGAGGCAATGAACTCGCGCTTGCGTTCATCCTCCGGTCGTTCTGCGATCGGCTGCACGTTATTATCATAATGCAATAACTTGCGGTGAATGAGATTGCTGCCGGCATCGGCGATGAACGCGTTGCCCACGAAGCCAACGCCCAAAGAATCCCCGCGATAAATGGTGATGCCCGTGGCGGCGGTAAAATATCCGGACACGCGTCCGCCGCCTTCCACCGGCCCGCGCACGGCTTTGGCCACGCGCCAGCGAGTGCGGACAATGCGCCACGGCTCATCGGGGCTCAGCCGAAATACCGGCGCCGCTGCGCCATCGGCGGCGATGCTCACGCGTTGACTCGGCAGCGCGTAGTGCGGGTTGCGCCCCGCGTAGCGCGAAGGGTAAATGATAGCCTGAATGTGGCTGCTGTTGCTGCACACAAACTTGCGCCCGAAATCGTCGAAGGTCATCCCGTGTTGCGCAGTACTGCTCTCCGCGCGAAATTCCCGCGTGCGGGGGTCGAAAGAAAAATCGCGCCCGCGCAGGCTCACCGGTTTGCCGTCGGTGCCCGGTTGAAAGATGTCGCCGCCGTTGTGGGCGGTGGCGCCGTGGATGCGGTTGTCTAATCCCCAGCGAAGGCTATTGAAAATCCCTTGCACATTCAGCCGCGCTTTGCCGAATCCGGTGAAGATTTTTTTCTGCGTATCTGCCACGCCATCGCCATCGGTATCCTTGAAAAAAAACAAATCCGGCGTCACGCCCACGTACAGGCCGCCGTTGCTGCAAAACAACGCCGTCGGCCACGCGAGTCCCTTGGCAAAAATCGTCGATTGATCAAACCGTCCGTCACCATTCGTATCCACGAGCCGCCGCACGCGCCCGAGTTTTTCGTTCTGGCGTTCCGAGTAGCCAATCATCTCCACCACAAACAACCGCCCGAACTCATCAAAACACATCGCCACCGGATCCACCACCAACGGCTCCGCCGCCACCAACTGCAATTCAAACCCCTCCTTCACCGTAAACGTCTTGCCCGCATCCTTCGCTTTTGTAAACGGAATGCGCGGCAACTCATTCGGATTCGGCACGGATTCGGCGCTGCTCAAAGAAAAAGCAATCGCCAGAATCAAAAACACAAGGCTCATGGGTGAGACGATAAATAAAAAGTGAAAAGTCGAAAGTAAAATCCGCAAGGCGAAAATCTATTTGCCATTGGCTTGTGTTCCGCGACAATGGGGGCATGCGCACTTCACATTCACGCCGCCGATTTTTGGCATCCACTTCAGCGGCCGTTGCCACGGGCACTTTGTTGAACGAGGCGTACGCAGCCGTGGCCGAGCCAATTATTGATATCCATCAGCACACCAACTACACGGGCCGATCGGACGAGCAATTGCTCAAACATCAGCGAGCGATGGGCGTGACGACTACCATTTTGTTGCCGGCGGGCAAGCCTGTGAACCGGCCCTCCACGCACGATGGCAAAAGCAACGGGCTTGCCGCCAAAACCGGTGGCAACGAAACGGTGCATGCAATGGCCAATCGGCATCCGAAGGAGTTTGTGTTTGGGGCCAACGAAGTGCCGGATTTGCCGGGCATGCAAAAGGAGCTAGGAAAATATCTGAAAGCTGGCGCGGTAATTATTGGCGAACAGAAATTCAAGGTGCCGTGCGATTCAAAATTCGTGTGGGCCGTCGCCGAGGTGGCGCAGGAATTCGGTGTGCCGATGCTGCTGCATTTTCAGCACAACGCGTACAACCTCGGCATCGAGAATTTTCACAAGACGCTGGAGAAATTTCCGAAGGTTAATTTTATAGGCCACGCCCAAACGTGGTGGGGCAACATCGATAAAAAACACGTACAGAAAGTAATGTACCCGCTGGGCAAAGTGACCCCCGGCGGCATCACCGATAAGTTGCTTTCGAATTACGAAAATATGTTTGGCGATCTCTCCGCCGGCTCGGGCCTAAACTCGATGATCCGTGATGAGGCACACACGAAGGAATTTTTCGAGCGGCATCAGAGTCAACTTCTCTTCGGCAGCGATTGCCCGGACTCCATCGGCCGTGGCCCCGGCTGCCAAGGCAGTCGAACGATTGCCGCCATCCGCCGCATCAGCAAAACGAAAAAGATTGAGCGGAAGTTGTTGTTTGAGAACGCAAAGAAGTTGTTCAAAATTTAATGATTTGGCAGCACTTGGATGGTAGGGCGGTTTCTCCGAAACCGCCTTGGCGCGCTCGGAGAGCACGCCCTACCTCTCGGTGTTCTCTGTGCCTCTGTGGTGAATTGGTTTTCATTTCTTCAAAACCGAATCCATCAATTTGTACGCCCCCTCGCGCATATCTTTGGGGAAGTTATGGTTGTAGTCTGGGTGCTTGATGATCAGTCCGTTTTCGTTGCCCAGTAATTTATAAACCGGCCGCGCGGCTTTCGCGCACTCGTCCACACTCTTCCAGCGAAAATTTGAATCGCGCAAAGGCGCGTGCACGAAGAGTGGGCGAGGGGCCAGCGCGCCGAGCAGTTCGGGGAAGTCAAAAGGGATTTCTTTGGTGCGCCCGCGGTAATCCGATAAGCGCGGCATATAACGGATTTGGCACCAGCCGCGGCCGAAAAACCAGTTGCGCTCCGCGCCATCATAATAATCCGGGTAAGCATCGAAGCCGCAACTGCTGGCGATCACGGTGATGCGTTTATCAAACACCGCCGTATAAATCGCATTGTGACCGCCAAGCGAATGGCCGATGGCGCCGAAGCCGCGCGTGGCGTCTACGTAGGGCAGCGTTGCCAGCAAATCCAACGCGCGGGTGTTATCATAAATCGCCTTCATCGTGCCGCTCACGTAACCGAGCTTGCCGAGGTTCGGCCAATAGTTGGCGAGATGCGTGTACGCCGGCGAAAGGGTCACGTAACCGCGCTCGGCCAGTTCCGCCGCATACGCCCGCCCCTCGCGCCCGCCGAGGCCGACCACCACTTTGTGGCCCACCTTGCTATCGGTCGGGTGCAAACACAACACCGCCGGTGCCTTGCCGTCCTTCACGATGAATACCGATTTCGGAATGCAAAGATATGCCGGCGTGCGCGAGCCCGGCTCGGATTGAAACGTGATGAGCTGTCGAAAATATTTCCCCGCATCCACTTCCTCCTCCACCTTCACATCCAGCCGAACCCGCCGCGCCTTCCCCGGCAACGGCCCCATCATCGCCACCATCCCCTGCAAAATTTCCGCCCGCCGCAGCTCCCATTCCGCCGGTGTTTTCACCGGTTGCACCTTGCCCGCGCCATTCCGAAACTTCAGCAAATCCAACCGAGGCAAACGCTCGGCGGCGAACATCGAAAATGAAACGAACAGTGCAGCACAGATAATTAAACAACGGTTCATGCCCAAGTGTGGCAGGTTGTAATTTAAGGGCAAGAGCGTTTTGGTAGGGACATGCTGCGCATGTCCATGGACGCGCGCAGCGCGTCCCTACCGGGCGGTCCAGTCGAGCATTCGCTGGATGGGGAGTTGGGCGCTCAATCAGGTCGGGTAAATTATTTTTATTGAGATTCTGTTGATCAGCGGTTTGAAGTTCTGGGCGTGTTGCTCCCGCCGCCGCCGGTAGTGCTCCCGCCTCCTCTAGTTGTGCTCCCGCTTCCTCCGGTTGTGCTCCCGCTTCCTCCGGTTGTGCTCCCGCTTCTTCCGGTTGAGCTTCCGCTTCCTCCGGTTGTGCTTCCGCCTCCTCCGGTTGTGCTTCCGCTTCCTCCGGTTGTGCCTTGGCCGCCGCCGGGCGCTCGTAGGTTGATTCGTAGAGCCCTTCGTTGTGTGCTGTTCAGTGGCCCGGTATTAAAGGGGGTTTGAAGCGATAAGGAGGAAATCGGAGACAAGTTAATACGCGTGCCAGAACCGCCGCCGGTGGTGGTGGGCACCACCGGTGTGTTGGTCACCACGGTTACGGTGTTGGTTGTGTTGAACGCCTGCTTCCTGATTTTGCCATTGCAGACACTGGTGGAAATGCCACCTGCTGTACCGCCATCAGCTTTTACAGTCACCGAATAATCCTTTCCGACATCCGCTAGTTTAGCAGTAAATTTGCACGTGTAAGTGCCGGCAGGATAACGTCCTCCTCCAAAACCTCCGGTAAACGTTGAACTATTCATTTGGCCTGTCATAATCACATTTGAAACGTTCATTGTCACAGTTGGGTT
Source organism: Verrucomicrobiia bacterium (assembly GCA_014239365.1). GTDB lineage: Bacteria > Verrucomicrobiota > Verrucomicrobiia > Limisphaerales > UBA1100 > JACNJL01. The sequence goes on from JAAZZB010000013.1 coordinate 33,099, forward strand.
TGGATTTGCTCCCCGAAGTGTAAATTTATATTCTAATTCGTGAGTGGCTGGATAATTACCTTGGACCAACGGAATCTCAAAATCCCTCTGTGTTTGCTCCCATTTAACATTTGCAGGGGTGACTGTGACTGTGGTGTTGGTGTTGCTTTGGGCCGCTGTGTTGTCCGCGAAAACCAACGCACATATCGCCAATAAACCAGCAACGGCTCGGCTTGGTTTGGGTATTAATAGTGTTTTCATCAGATGCCTGTTCATTTCGGATTTGCCTCGAGTGCCGCAGTATTGGATCATTGAATGCAATCAATCCAATGCCATTCATCTATTTACCGTTTGCACGCGTGGTTTCTATCAAATAAAGTAAAATTGGTGATTTGGGAATAATGGCTGAAATTACCGGGGATGATTTCGGGTTGGTATTCGCGATTTTTTGAAAGAAGTTATGATTTTCAACGATTAATAATTGGGTTTGTTTGTGATAAGAATGTGATGGCGCGCAGGGTTTTGGGTTTGGGATTTCGCTTGTATACAGGTTGCGGCTGCTCTCATTCTTGGCGGGGTGTGAGTGGTGATATCTTTTTTAGATAATTTAAATTCACTCAGATTGGTATGAGCAAATTATCTGGAACAGAACGCATTCAGACGCCGGTGAGTTTGTTGGCGCGGCTGCAGGATTGGGAGGATGCGGGGGCGTGGGATGAGTTTGTGGCGATTTATCGCGAGCTGTTGCGGCGGTTCATTTTGAAACAGGGGGTGGAGGAAAATGCGGTGGAGGAGGTGGTACAGGAAACTCTTGTGCGCGTGGCAAAGGCGATCCGCACGTTTGAGTACAACCCCAAGCGGTGCCGATTTATGAGCTGGCTACTGTTGCTGACGCATTCGCGGGTGGTGGATTACAAGCGCCGACAATCGCGCCAACCGGGCAAGGCGAATGTGTCCCGGGAATTTTTGGAATCGATGGCGGATCCGGCGGGGGTGGAGTTGCACAAGGTTTGGAAGGAGGAATGGCGGGCGCAACTGCTGCACGAGGCGGAGAAAATTGTGAAGCAACGCAACCCACGCCAGTGGCAGATTTATGATTTGTACGCCAAAAAAGAGTTGAGCGTTGAGGCAGTGCGAAAGAAGCTAAATCTCAGCGCGGCGCAGGTGTATCTCGCGCGTACGCGGGTGGTGAAGCAGTTGCAAACGGAAGTGGCGCGACTGGGAATGGAAGAGGGTTGATGGAAATGAAAAACAACCTGAGTTGCGCGGGACGTGACTAGGCCAATGGAATCTCCTCCGGTCATTCCCGGGCACACGTTGCTACGCCAAATTGGCCAAGGAGCGTATGGCGAGGTGTGGCTGGCGCGGGAGGATGGCGGGGAATGGCGCGCGGTGAAGGTGGTGCGGCGGGCGGCATTTGAGAGCGACCGGCCTTTCGATCGCGAATGGCGCGGCCTAGAAAAAAGCGTGGCGGCGATGGGCCAACACAGCGGCTTGGTGGCCATTCATTCTGTGGGGCAAAATCCGGGCACCCCCACGGAGGCTGCTTGGTTTCATTACTCGATGGACTTGGCGGACGACGCCGAAATCGGTCGGGATTTTTCCACACAAACGTATCAACCCCACACGCTCCACGGGAAACTGGAAACTCGGGGCCGTTTGTTGGCGATGGAGGCGGTGACCGCAGCGCTGCAACTGGCGGAGGCGCTGGCGCATTTGCACGCGCAAGGCTTGGTGCATCGCGATGTGAAACCGGCCAACGTGATTTACGTTAACGATCAACCGCAACTGGCAGACTTGGGGCTGGTGTCAGACGAGGCCAGCGCTTTGTCGCAGGTGGGCACACCGGGGTATGTGCCGCCGGAAGGAGTGGGGCGGCCGGCGGGGGATGTGTATGCATTGGGGCTGGTTTTATATGAAATGGCCACGGGTCGCGACCGGATGGAGTTTCCGGATTTTCCATCGGAGATGCTGGATGACGCGGGGACCACCTGCTTGGCCGAGGTGAACGAGGTGGTAATGCGCGCCTGCTCGCCCAATCCCGCCGAGCGTTACGAGACCGCTGCTGATATGGCGGCGGACTTGAAAAGGTTGGTGGCGGGAAAAGCATTGCGCCGGCACACGCCCGCCCAAACGCGTCGACGGGCACGGGCAGCAGCGCTGGTCGCGCTTGCGGGGATTGGTTTGGCCGTGTGGCTGGCATTGAGTTGGCGAGGCGGTTCGCCACCGGCGTATTCGTGGGAACGTGGGTTAGTGGCGCATTATGCGTTCGATGGCGAGGCTTCCGGTGTGTCCGCGTTGCTCGGAGCCGACCGCCACGGCGATGCCAATTCCGCGTTGCGGTTTATCAATGGCAAGCCGACGAATTATTTCACTGGGCACGCGCTGGATTTGCCCGGCACCAATCTCACCGTCGGCTTGTGGTTTAAGCCCAACATTTTGAATTACGAGCGAGCGTTGGTGGCACAGGAATGGGCGCGCGGCGGTGCGTTCCAAATGACCCTCCGTGAAGGCCGCCTCACAGGGCGCTTTCGCGGCGTGGACGGCATCCTGACTTTGACCGGCCCACCCGCATCCCGTCACGCGTGGCAGCACGCGGCTTGGACGTACGATGTCTCATCCGGCCGCGCCACAGTGTATCATAACGGATTGCCCGTGGCGAACGCCAACACTACCGGCCCACTGCCGCCCGTTAACGCCGCACTCACTGCCGGGCGGGACGGGACGATTGGGTACGTGGGGTTGATGGATGAAATCCGCGTCTTCAATCGCGCCCTGTCCATCGCCGAGATTGCCCAATGGTTCGCCCACGAAAAACCCTACCCCAAACAAATGAAACCTGTGCAATGGGATTTCGAATATGCCTATCAGGACGTCTTCGAGCCGCACGCGGATCGCTACGTGCACGCCACCAACCGAGTTTGCAAATACCGTGAACCCGATGAAAACAACGTCACCTACTGGGGCCCCGTGCAATCGGGCAACAACGTGGGCGGCGAACTCATTTACCGCTTCCCCTTCCCGCGCCCCACCCGGAAATTATTCCTCTACACCACCCTTCACACCTGGGATCTCGCCAACCTCGGCCTCGGCAAGGGACAGGGCACCGGCAGCCTCCAAGCCAGCCGCGACGGCACGAACTGGATAACCCTTCACGACCTCACTCGCCCCAAGGCGCGCTACGGCGAAATGATCGAACATTCCGACCTTCTTCCGCCCAACCTCACCGGCGGCCGGGAATTGTTTTTGAAAATGACGATGAGCGTCCACGGCGCCCGCCCCAGCCGCGATTTTTCCCCCGCCCACCACAACCAAAACGATTCACGCCGACGTGAAAACAATCACAACGTCTTCGAGCTAAAGGCGCGGTTGAAGTAAAAATTGTGAGTTTTTTGAAATGGACGTGCTGCGTATGTCCAAAGACACGCGGAAGCGTGTCCCTACCTTGCCGTCCACTCGAGCATTCGCTGAATGGGGAGTTGGGCGCGTTGGATGATTTCGGGGGATAGTTCGACTTGGGGGGTGAGGTCGCGCATGCAGTTTCTTACTTTTTCGAGGGTGTTCATTTTCATGAAGTGGCACTCGTTGCAGGCGCATTTTTCGGTGGGGGCGGGGATGAATTTTTTGTCGGGGCATTCCTTTTGCAAGCGGTGCAACATCCCGGCTTCGGTGGCGATGATGACGGCGTCGCTCTCGGTGGCGCGGCAGTAGTGCACCATTTTTTCTGTGGAACACACTTCATCGGCAAGGATGCGGACGGCTTTGGTGCATTCGGGATGGGCGACGACGGGGGCATCAGGATATTCGTTGCGGATTTTAGTGATGGCGGCGTGCGTCCACTCGACGTGCACGTAACAGTTGCCTTGCCACAGCGTCATCGGACGGCCGGTTTGTTCCATCACCCATTGGCCGAGATTTTCGTCGGGCACAAACAGCAAATCTTTTTCGGGCGGACATTGCTCGACGATTTTTTGGGCGTTGCCGCTGGTGCAAATAACATCGGAGAGTGCCTTCACTTCGGCGCTGCAGTTCACATAAGTAACGGTGAAAAAATTTGGGTTCGTGGCTTGGAGTTCGCGCAGTTTGTCGGGCGGACAACTTTCTTCCAACGAACAGCCCGCATCGCGGTCGGGCAGCACCACGGTTTTTTCGGGCGACAAAATCTTGGCCGTCTCGGCCATGAAATGCACGCCACAAAAAACGATGACGTCCGCATCCGTATCGGCCGCCTGTTGGGCGAGCCCCAGCGAATCGCCCACGTAATCGCCGATGTCCTGAATCTCGGGCACTTGATAATTGTGCACGAGGATGATGGCGTTGAGCTGTTGCTTTAGCTCAGCGATTTCCTGCGACAACGCGTCGGTGGGTGTGGCGACTGACATCGCGCCAAGCATAACGCCCAGGAGACGCGCCGTCAATTTCGCGTGGATAATTTGTGTTTTCTATTTCATAGCATTTGGGTATCCTCCACAAACCCTGCGCGCCCGAAGATAGTTTATCGGGATGAATGTCCATTGCCCATTACCGTCGACGCATCGCAAAGCCACCTTTACGCGGGTGTATTCGGAGCTCGCGCTGCATCAGGCGGTGATTCGCGCCTATTCCAAACCACTCTTCACGTGGCGCAAGGCGTTGGGAATGTCGCACGATGGCCGCACGCTGTACGATTTCGCGCGGCATTCGTTGAAAAATATTCATACGCTCCATCAACAACTGGCCGGAGGCACATTTCAGTTTCGCCCGGGCATTGCGTTGCGCTACAACTTCAACGGCAAACATCGCACGATCAATTTGTTTCCGTGGGAAGAGCGGATTGTGGATTTGTTGTTGTACCGCGTGCTGACGCATTATTTTCATGGCGCCTTCGAGCCCAGCTGCCACGCGTATCGAATGGGGGGCTTCGGAGTGGACCAATGCCAGCGCAGCCTTAACGCACGACTGCGTCAATTGCCGCGCCCGATTTATTTTGTAAAACGCGATGTGCAGGATTATTTCCCCAGCCTCGACCACGAGCGCTTGCTGACGATGCTGGCCGAATGGGTGGAGCCGGACGATATTCTGTTCGAACTGCTACGCCAACGGATTGAGTTTGGAATCAAAACGGGAGACCGCGTGGCCACCAATCAATGCGGTGTCGCCTTCGGCACGGCCATCGCGTGTTTCTTCGCGAACTTATATTTAACGCCGCTGGACCGCCAACTCGCGAGCGTACCGGGGTTGCGCTACTATCGTTATGCCGATGATTTACTGGCCTTCTCCGGAGACCGTGCCACCACGGCGCACGCGGAGGAAATCATCAGCGAATCTTTCGAAGCCCTCAACCTGTGCAGCAAGCCAAAGCATCACCGGAATTTTTATTTCCCCAATGTAGCCCGGGCCGATGGCCCGGGCCCCGGCCCACCGGGCCGGGCTACAATGAACCCGCCGAGCGACGAAACTATTGATGGCGAAACCCATTTTGAATCGTGCGAAAAATTCCGCCATCTCGGACTGGAATTTCGCGCCGACGGGGGCGTGGGACTTTCGCGCGATAAATCGCGCAAGATCCAAAACCTGTTCCGCTTCGCGTGGCGGCGTTACGCGCACAAGCTCGGCAAGCTGCGCTCGCCCAAGGGCCGCGCGCGGAAGGCCATCGAAGTGGCCAAGGATGTGCTCGAGCACGGCTACCGCTCCATCGCCATCATCGATTATTATTTGAAACACGTGGACGACGAAGAACAACTGCGCCGCCTCGACCGCTGGCTGGCTGAGGCCGTGCTCGCCATCGCTTTTGACAACGGTCACAAAAAAGGTAACTTCAAAAAAATGTCTTTCGCCAAATTGCGCGCAATGGGGTTGCCCAGTTTGTGCCATCGCCGTCGATTGCTGCGGCACGGGCACTTGGAATCATCGTTCTTTACTTTACGCACCGAGAAATTGATTGAGCAGAAGCGGAGGCGGCTGCCACCGGGCTACGGGCAAACGCGCGTGGACCGGTTCCCTCCGGAGCTGAAAGCAGTGGCATTACCGGAAACGGCCTCGTAAGGGAGAGGGCCACCTGTGGACAGATGTTATGGAAGCCCGTCCGCATACTGCGGGACGGCAAGCCGTCCAGCAGTATGCGGACGGTCGAGTACCGAGCCGCCTTCGCTTCTGCGAAATCAATTGAATGGAAAAAACTAGGGAAAAATAAAATGGAAGAACCTGTTAAAAGTAGAGGGTGCACTTGGGTATTCATGATATTTATTGGCGCGCCACTGGCGTGCACTGTATCCGGCGTGATGTTTGCCGAGACTTCAGATGATGTTTGGCGGGCCATCGCGGTAATTCTTTTTTGTGTGATCCTGCATTACAGCCTCAAAGTGGGTAAGTATTTTGATGACCACAATAACTCCGTCCAATCCTCCAAACGCAAGCGCAAGCACAATTGGCAAAAAAAAATCACCGGGCCAACAGATATTTCCATTCGTTACCAGAATTCCAAAGGCGAGGTGAAAACCTTTGAGGGCTGGCGTCAATCCATTGAGGTGACGGGCAATCACATGAACATTCTAGTGGCACCGGATAAAGTGCGCATTGCGCTCAATCAGGATCGCATATTGAACCAGGACGAACTGGATGCGCTTCCCGCGTTGCCGGTCGCTTCACACGATGGGCCCGACTACTCACAATACCGCTATCGCGGCCCGGAAGCGGAGCGGTGTCCCGGCTGTCAATTCCTGTTCTTGGTGGATCAAGGCGAAACCCAGCACTGCCCTGGTTGCAACGAGGATTACACTCCGCAACAACTTGGTTGGAGCGGCGATGCGGCCATTGGCTATCGCAACCACGAAGGCGAGCACAAGGTGTTCAACGCCGTTTGGGATTCCATCACGCAAAAGCGCAATACCATCAGCGTGCGCGTGGAGCCAACTTTCCAGCGCATCACGCTCACACGCGAACGTATCATTGCCGACAAGGCCATCCGCTACCGAAACTTTCGTGGCGAGGAAAAGGAATTCGAGGCCCTCGCCTGTTCCATGCAGCCATCGAACGCGCATATGAATGTTTGGGTGGCCCCCACCTTCACGCGCATCGCGCTGAAACAGGATAACATTTTAGAGCAACGTGATTTACAAACGGCAGCACCACCGGTTACTGAAGAACCGATCGCGCCGGTGTTGGAAGAGCCTGTGGAGCCGGAACCCGAACAAGAGGCCACAGAACCGGCCACGGTGAATGTCGTTGTCACCGCCATTGGGATGACCTCATACGAAGCCACAAAAGTGCTGCAGGCCGCGCGACCGGATTTGGGCACGTTTGACGTGTACGGCTTGCTCCGCGATTTTCCTAAGTCCGTGGCGGAAAACCTCCCGCGCGCTGAAGCGGAGAAACTAAAACAAGAACTCGAAGCCGCCGGTTGTACGGTGGAGTTGAAATAAGAAAACGAACAACGCCATATGTCCTGCTTATGTATTACTATAGGTGCCATTGCCGGGGTCTTTGTTGGATATTTAGCCGGAGGTTTTTTAGGTGCACTAACCGGCAGTGATGGAGTGGCTATCATGGGTGGGATAATTGCCTGGTGTTTTTGCGTTTGGGTGGGTGGCAACATCGGAGACGGTTCATTCGCAAAATATTTTAAAAACAAGGCGGGGAGGAATGGAATTCCTCCGGAAGATATTGTCGAGGTACACTTCGTAAACTCAAAGGGGATAAAACGTAGTCTAAAAGTAGCCCGGCATAGCGCTCGGGAAAAGGGCGATTTTGTTATTACAGTCCTAGAAACTGGAGCAACCATTGAACTGAAAAAAACACGAATCCACAATCCAGAGGTGCTCGGACTACCGGAGAGCGTCACGGTGGGGCACTGGGTTGAAGTTGTCGGGAGGGACTGCCCGAACCCGAACTGTTCCAACGGCGAGGTGCGGACATGGAAAGGTGAAATGCGTTGCTGGAATTGCGGGCATGTGTTGAAGGAGGATACACCGGAACCGCTGCCGCCAATAATCACCGCAGAACCTGTGGTGGTATTGCTACAATACCTCAATCGGCGCGGCCAGAAACGAGAGATTCGGGTGGAGGCCAAAGCTTACACAGATGGAAACAGCATGATTCATTGTTACCTCGTCGACTCCAATGGCACCCTTGTGCTGAAGCGGGAACAAATTCTCAACTCAAGCGTTTTAATATTTAAAGACATCAGCGAGATGCCAAGGGATGAGGAAGAACCACCCGTCTTAGAACCCAAAGTACTGGAACTGGGCGACTCTTCAGGATCCGAATTGATTTACACCCACAACAGCGGCAAACTGGCCGTGATTTATTTCGACCCCGCCACCGTGGAGCACGTCGGCAATCTGGTGAACCTCAGCCCGAAGGGCATCGACGAACGCTATGCCATCGCGCTGGAAAAAATCATCAACCCCGAGGTGCTGGAAAATGAATTAGAAGAGTTGCCGCCCGTGTTGCCCGCGCCCAACCCTCCGCCGCCGAAAGTCATCGAGCCCCAACTTCCCGAAGGCACCCGCGTGCTCATCCGCCGTGTACCCACTGATTCCTATGAAGCCGTCCAAGTAATGCGCCGCCTCAAGCCGCGCCAGAGCACCTTCGAGATTTTTGAAATGCTCGAACAGGAACGCCTCACCACCCTCACCGGCTACAACCACGATGAAGCCATCCGCGTCGGTGGCGAACTTGAAGCCGTCGGCTGCTCTGTGGATATCATGCGCGAAGGAAACTAACCTCCCGGAACGCATTCTTTCCTTTTCGTCCGCTACCCGCCCGCTACACTCCGCCACGTGAATGAATTCACTGCGGAACTGGTCGGCACCTTCCTGCTCATTCTGTTGGGCGGAGGCGTGTGCGCTAATGTCAGCCTGAAAAAAACCTGCGGGCACGACTCGGGCTGGATTGTCGTCACCGCCGGCTGGGGCCTCGCCGTGGCCATGGCCATTTACGCTGTGGTAAATTTCAGTGGCGCGCACATCAACCCCGCCGTCACACTTGGCCTCGCGAGCATCGGCGAATTGCCTTGGAGCGATGTGCCCAAATATGTCACAGCCCAATTCCTCGGCGCCATCCTCGGCGCGACCACCGTGTGGCTCGCCTATCTGCCCCATTGGGAAGTTACCGAGGATCCTGCCACCAAGCTTGGCGTGTTCTCTAACGCCCCTGCCATCCGCAAACCTTTTGCCAATCTGCTCTGCGAAATCATCGGAACCTTTGCCCTCGTGCTAGGCGTGCTAGCAATCCTTTCGCCCGATGCACTCACGCCTGTGCAACAAGACAAGTTGGGCGGAGAAAAAGCTGCAGAGTTGGCACGACAAGGATGGGAAAACAGCCTCAAGCCATTGCTCGTTGGCCTGCTCGTCTTTTCAATTGGCCTTTCCCTTGGCGGCCCCACCGGCTACGCCATCAACCCCGCACGCGACCTCGGCCCGCGTATCGCCCACGCGCTACTGCCCATTCCCGGCAAAGGCGGCTCGGACTGGAGCTACGCGTGGATCCCCGTCGTCGGCCCCTGCATCGGCGGCGTCCTCGGCGCGCTCGTTTACAAGATGCTCTGGATGTGAAACCAATTTTGAACACGGATGTTCACGATGTTCAGGATAAAAAAATTATCATGTACATCGTAAATATCTGTGTTAAATAAAAAATGAAATATATCCTGTCACTTGACCAAGGCACGACCAGTTCGCGGGCGATTGTTTTTGACCGCGCCGGGCGCGTGAAAGCGGTGGCGCAAAAAGAGTTCCCGCAAATTTTCCCCAAACCCGGCTGGGTGGAGCACGATGCGGAGGCCATCTGGAAAACCCAGCTCGCCACCGCCAAGGCCGCGCTAAAAAAAGCTAAGCTCACCGCCGCCAATATCGCCGCCATCGGCATCACCAATCAACGCGAGACCACGCTGTTGTGGGATCGCCAAACCGGCAAACCCATCGCCAACGCCATCGTGTGGCAGGATCGCCGCACCGCCAAGGAATGCGACCGACTCAAAGCCGCCGGCCACGCGCCGCTCATCCGCCGCAAAACCGGTCTGGTCATTGATGCTTATTTTTCCGCCACAAAAATCGCTTGGTTGCTGAAAAATGTAAAAGGCGCGCGCACCCTCGCTCGGCAGGGGCAACTCGCTTTTGGAACGATGGACTCGTGGCTCATTTGGAAACTCACCGGCGGCACCACGCACGTCACCGACGCCAGCAACGCTTCGCGCACGATGCTCTACAACCTCCGCACCGGCGACTGGGACGCGGAGCTTTTGAAACTTTTCAAAATTCCCCGCAGCGTGTTGCCCGAAGTGCGCGGTTCCAGCGAAGTGATCGCCGAAACAAAGTTGTTTGGAAAAACCATTCCCATCGCTGGCATCGCGGGCGACCAACAAGCCGCCCTCTTCGGCCAATGCTGCACCCGCCCCGGCATGGTGAAAAATACGTACGGCACCGGCTGCTTTATGCTGATGCACACCGGCACGAAACCGATGCCGTCCAAAAATAATCTGCTTACCACCGTCGCCTGGCGCATTGGCGGACGCACGGAGTTCGCGCTTGAAGGCAGCATCTTCATCGCCGGCGCGGTGACGCAATGGCTGCGGGATGGCCTGAAATTTTTCAAGAATGCCGCCGAAATCGAAGCGCTCGCCGCCCGCGTGCCGGACAACGGCGGCGTGTACCTTGTCCCCGCCTTCGCCGGACTCGGCGCGCCGCATTGGGATCAACACGCGCGCGGCATTATCTGCGGGCTCACACGCGGTGCCACCCAAGCCCACATCGCCCGCGCCGCGCTCGAAGGCATCGCCTATCAAGTCCGCGACGTGCTCACCGCGATGGAGGCCGACGCGGGTGTGCGCCTAAAAGAACTCCGCGTTGACGGCGGCGCGAGTGCGAACAATTTGCTGATGCAGTTCCAAAGCGATTTGCTAAACGTCCCCGTCGTGCGCCCACGCATCACCGAAACCACCGCGCTCGGCGCGGCGTACTTAGCCGGTTTGGCCGTTGGTTATTGGAATTCCAAAAACGACATCGCCAAACAATGGCAGCAAGACCGCCGCTTCGCCCCCAAATTGAAACCCGCCGCGCGCCGCCAACTCATCACCGGCTGGACCAAAGCCCTCGCGCGCGCAAAGGATTGGGAAGATTAGAATTGGTTGACGGGAAACCAACGCCCAGCTCCATCAACCTTTCCATTGACTTCCCGCGCTGCTTCAGGCATCCAACTCCCCGACTTTTTAACCTCAACAGAAAGAAAAACTATGTCAGATGAACTCGGTTGTGAATTGTGTGGCGACCTCCCAATGCTAAGCGTGGGCGAGGATGTGCCGGATTTCAAAATGGAAACTTACGAGCCGTCCACCGGCCAATTCGGCGAAGTGGATCTTGCCGGTCTCAAGGCCGATGGCAAGTGGACCCTCCTCGTTTTTTACCCGGCGGACTTCACCTTCGTGTGCCCCACCGAATTGGCCGACCTCGCAGCGCAGGATGCCAAGCTCACTGAGCTCGGCGCGAAAGTGATTGGTGTTTCCACCGACACAAAATTCGCCCACCTCGCCTGGTGCCGTGAAGAGAAATTGATGGCCGACGTAAAATACACGCTCGCCGCTGACACCACCGGCGTGGTCTCCAGCCTCTTCGGCGTGTACGACGACGCCACCGGCCTTGCCCTGCGCGGCACTTTCATCATCAGCCCCGAAGGCAAGCTCGTGAGCGCCACGGTCAACTTCTACAACGTAGGCCGCAACATGGAAGAGCTGACCCGCGTGATGGAAGCCAACGCCCACTGCGCCGCCAACCCCGCCGAAGCCTGCCCCGCCCAATGGACCCCCGGCGACAAAACGCTGACGCCAAACGAAGGAATGGTCGGCAACGTCTACGAAGCCCTAAACGGCTAAACCCAACAAAATCAACTCGCAAACGGCGCTGACCCCCAGCGCCGTTTTTTTCGCACATTGACATAAAAGCATAAATGTGCGAATGTGCGTTTATGCGAACGACATTGGATATTCCTGATAAAGTAATGAAAATGGCTAAAATGATGGCTGTTGATGAAGGGGTGCCGTTGAAAACAATCGTGGCCCGAGCTTTGGAAACTGAGGTCTCTCAACCGATGGACCCCAATCGACCCGAAAAAGTGCGACGTGCTTTGGAAGGGCTGCGCAGCATTAGCGGTGGAATCCAATGGAATGGCCCGCCTGAAATGAGCTTTTGGGAAGAGGATGGTTCAACGTCTGATCCCCTCAAGCAATGATCATGATCGACACCCACATTTGGGTTTGGCTGGCCAATCAGGACTCACGATTGAGCCTTGATTATCGTCGATCATTGGAATTGGAAATCCAAAACGCCCCATTGATGGTGAGCGATATTTCTCTTTGGGAGATTCAAACCGCAGTGGCCTGCGGTGGTATGACCTTGCCACTTCCACTGGATGAATGGTTTCAAAAAGCAACAAATCCATCGGTGATAGAATTACAACGGATTACCTCGGAAGTGGTGGTGGAGATTAATAACCTGATTCCTTTTCACAAAGACCCCGCCGACCGAATCATCGCTGCCACTGCTCGGGTTTTGGAAGTGCCTCTTGCAACGCACGACAAGGACATCATCAAGTCCGGTGCCGTGCCGATTTGGCGGCCGTAAGCATCCGTAAACATATTGCTAAATCATAAAGTCGTCGTACTCCGGCTGATAAACTTTTTCGGGGCCGCGTAGCATTCCGGCCGCGGCGGTGGCGTTGGTGCTGGGCTCCACTAAAACGATTGAGCCGGTGAGGCGATTGGTGGTGTAGCCATCGAACACCAACGGCTTGGCGGTGCGCAATCGGACTTCGCCAATGTCGTTCATGGCCAGCTCGGCCGGATGCGGCTCGGGCTCGTAGGTTTGGATGTTGATGCGGCTGTCGAGGCTGATGACTTTTGCCTGCACGGTTTGTGTGCCGTGTTTGAGAAAATATTTTTGGCCGGGCTGCAACGGCCGTTGTTCCATCCAGCATACGCGCGCAGAAATATCCGCGCTGTGGCCGGGCAATGAATCCGTGCCCACGATCATATCGCCGCGGCTGATGTCGAGGTCATCCTCCAAAACCAGCGTCACCGATTGCGGCGAAAACGCTTCCTCGAGCTGACCATCATACGTCCAAATTTCTTTCACCGTGCTATTTCGCCCACTGGGCAAAGCCAAAACCTCTTGCCCAACCTTCACAATACCACCGGCAATTTGACCGGAAAACCCGCGGAAATCATGCAGCGTTTTGTCGGTGGGATTGTTCGGCCGATTCACCCATTGCACAGGAAACCGAAACGCATTCAAGTTCCAATCGCTTGCGATGTGTACAGACTCAAGATGCCCCATCAGCGTGGGCCCTTCGTACCACGGCGTGTGCTCGGATGGATCGACCACATTGCCTCCGTCCAACGCGCTCAGTGGAAGGAATTTCACATCCTTAAACGTATCAAGCTTGGGCAGAAAATCTTCAATGTCATCGCGAATCTCGCGGAAGCGCTCCTCGCTCCAATCCACAAGATCCATTTTATTTATCGCAAACACAATGTGCGGAATGCCGAGCAGCGCGGAAATATAACTGTGCCGCCGCGTTTGCTCAATCACGCCGTGGCGCGCATCCACAAGCACAATGGAAAGATTTGCCGTGCTCGCGCCCGTCACCATATTGCGCGTGTACTGCACATGCCCCGGCGTATCGGCAACAATAAACTTGCGCTTGGGCGTTGCAAAAAAGCGGTACGCGACGTCAATGGTAATTCCCTGCTCGCGCTCAGCACGCAGGCCATCGGTGAGGTTAGCCAGATTCACTTGGCCGCCGCCCGTGATATCCGCCGAACGCTCCAGCGCCTCCATCTGATCCTCCATGATCGATTTCGAATCATAAAGCAACCGCCCAATCAACGTGCTCTTGCCGTCATCAACCGAGCCGCACGTATTAAAACGCAGCAGCTCGACGGAATGTTGGGACACGGATTTCACGGATTTACACGGATTATTTTTTATAAAATGACTCGTTTCCATTCGAGGGAGTTGGCTCCGAAATTGACTAACAACCCAACGCGCAATTTTGCGGCTGCCAAATAATTCAAAACTTGTTTCATATGTCCGCCAGTTAATTTTTCAACTGCCTTGGCTTCAAAAATAATTTTATCCCAAACCACAAAGTCAGCAAAATACGGATGCGCCAAGGTCACCCCTTTATATTCAATCTCAAATTTTCTCTCCCGCTCAAAAGGAATTTTCGCCCGCGCCAATTCCACCACCAACGCATCCTTATAAACGATCTCATTAAGCCCCTTCCCAATTTCATTATGAATCTCCATACAAAACCCAATCAACCGATGCGTCTCTTCCCTAAATAACAATTCTGGTTTCATCCGTGAAAATCCGTGGAATCCGTGTCTCTAAAAATACCCCGCTTTCTTTCGATCTTCCATCGCGGCTTCGCTCGCTTTGTCATCGGCGCGTGTGCCGCGTTCGGTCACGCGAGCGGCGGCAACTTCCGCGATGATGTCGTCAATACTCTCCGCGGGGCTTTCAATCATTCCTGTGGAAATCATATCGGCAATCGTTCGCACGCGACACGTCATCGTGCGGTGCTCTTCCTTTTCGGTCGGACGCGCGCCTTCGTACGGATCGGGCTTGCCGTTTTCTTCATGCGCCGGTGGAATGGGCAACCATTGGCCACCACGAAAAAAACAATCGCGCTCGTGACTGAAATAGATGTTTGGCACTTCCAAGTTTTCTTTTTGGACGTACTCCCACACATCAGTTTCGGTCCAGTTAGACAGCGGAAACACGCGCATATTTTCGCCGGGATTGAGGCGGCCGTTGTACAGATTCCAAATTTCCGGCCGCTGGTTTTTGGGATCCCATTGGCCGAATGAATCGCGAAAGCTAAAAAACCGTTCCTTCGCGCGTGCCTTTTCTTCGTCGCGACGCGCGCCGCCGATGCAGCAATCGAATTGAAATTCATCAATCGCACCAAGCAACACAGGAATCTGCAGGTGATTGCGGCTAGTTTGTCCCGGCGTCGGCGTGGCCAATCCCCTTTCAACCGCCTCATCCACCGTGCGCACAATCAGTTTCGCGCCCAGTTCCTTCGCGCGCCGATCTCGAAACTCAAGCAATTCCGGAAACTCGTGCCCCGTCTCCACATTCAAAAACGGCATCGGAATTTCCGAAGGCCGAAACGCCTTTTCCGCTAAACGCAAAATGCAAATCGAATCTTTCCCTCCCGAAAACAAAACCGCCGGCCGCTCGAATTCCGCCGCCACTTCACGCAGCACGTGAATCGCTTCCGTCTCAAGGTATTCGAGATGATCTAGATGATAGCTACTCATATTTTTTTGACACGGATTTCACGGATTTGCACAGATTGTTTTTAATAATATTTTCATCTGTGATCATCTGTGAAATCCGTGTCTTATTTTTTAACCGCCTCCCCGCCCCACGCCGCGTGCAGACCGCATTCGCGTTTCTCATCGGCCTTTGCGGGATCGAAATAATCCCATTCGTTCGGGAGATCGTGCTGCTCCAAATAAGCCTCCATTTCCTCATCGCTCCAATTGAAAACGGGGCTTACTTTTAATGAACCAAAATTATTGTCGGCGCTCACCACATCCAATTCCGCGCGATTTGGATTCTGCACTTTGCGCAGCGCGGTGAACCACACCGTCGGTGCCATTTCTTTCATCCCACGCTGGAACGGTTCCAGCTTCATCACCGTGCTGAACGCTTTGATGGCGGCCTCGTTCTCTTCCGTTGGCTCCGGCATTCCGCCGTGCTCGGCATCGTAATGTGCCGCAGTGAGTTTCGGCACGAAGGCTTGAATGTTCAAATTCAGTCGCGCCTTCAATTCCTCCGCGTGTGTGTAAGTCGCTTCGCGGTTGTAGCCGTGGTCCACCCACAGCACGCGAATGTCCGGCTGCGCTTGCGTCACCAAATGCAAAATCACCGCCTCGTACGGTCGAAAATTCGTCGATACAATCGCGCGCCCATCGGCTTGCGCGATGGCCCACTCGACCACTTCCTGCGCCGACTTTCCACGCAGTTGATCGTTGGCTTGAGCGATGGCTTCCGGCGTCATATCGCCACCTCGGTTTCCGGCCACACTTCGCGCGCGCAGAAGTCGCCGAAGCGTTCGCCTTCGTGGCGGTGGCGGGCGAATCGTTCGAGCAAGGGGCGCAGTTGATCAGCCATTTCGATGGCGGGCACGGTTTGGTTGTACAAACGCGCCAGCCGCGTGCCGGCGACGTTGCCGCCGAGGTACACCGCGTATTTGTTGGGCGACTTGCCCACGATGCCCAGCTCGGCCATATACGGCCGCGCGCAGCCGTTGGGGCAGCCGGTCATCCGCACGATGATTTCTTCGCCGCCCAAGCCGACGTCGTCCAATAAATTTTCCACCAATCCGAGAAACTCCGGCACATAACGCTCGCTCTCCGCCAATGCTAAACCGCAAGTAGGCAGCGCCGGACACGCCATCGCCGCACGTTCCAGCACCGTGCCCTGCCCTGTCGGATCTACCGCCAAACCGTTTTCAGATAGAATGGAATCAATTTTTTCTTTGTCCGCTTCGGCCACGCCGCACAGTAAAAGATTTTGCGAAGGCGTCAGTCGCACCTCGGGCCGATGCTGTTCCACGATGGCTCGCAGTGCCGTTTTCAGTTCGCCTTGAACGCGGCCCGACAACACGTGCAGTCCGAGAAACCACGAACCATCCGCCGCCTCGTGCCAGCCAAACACATCGCCTTGTTGCTCAAATGTAAACGGCTTGGGCTCTTCCAGTCGCAGACCGGTGCGCCGCTCCAACTCGCCGCGAAACCATTCCACGCCGCGCTCGGCCAACACGTATTTCAAACGCGCGTGTTTGCGATCCGCACGGTCGCCAAAGTCGCGGTGGATCATCAGCACCGCCTTCGCGACGGCTTCAATGTGTTCCGGCGTAAAAAATCCAATCACATCCGCCACGCGCGGGTACGTCTTTGCGTTGTTGTGCGTCATCCCCATCCCGCCGCCCGCGGTGAGATTGTATCCGAGCAACTCGCCGTTTTCCTCGATGGCCACGAAGCCCAAACAATTGGTCAGCACATCCGTGTCATTGTGCGGCGGCGTGGCAAAGCCGACTTTGAATTTTCGTGGCAAATAAGTTTTGCCATACAACGGATCCACATAATCCGAATCGTCGAGCTTCAGCTTCACGCCTTCCACCCAGATTTGATGGTACGCCGCCGTTTGCGGCAGCAACGCTTGCGCCACGCGATCGCAATCCTCCAGCACCCGCGTGGCCAAGCCATTGCGCGCGGGAGTGGGCGGCGCCATCACGTTACGGTTCACATCGCCGCACGCGGCAAGCGTGGTGGCCAACGCATCATTGATGCCCTTCATCAACGCGCCTAAGCCGCTCTTCACCACGCCGTGAAATTGAAAACTTTGCCGTGAAGTAATCCGCAGCGTTTGATTGCCGCACTCATCTGCGAGCCGGTCGTACGTGAGATACAAATCCGGCGCCATCACCCCGCCCGGATTCGTGCCGCGAATCATAAACATAAAATGCTTCCCCTGCTTGCGCACATCGCGGTCGTCCTGCTGATAAATCCCGTGAAACTTCAGAAATTGCTGGTCATCCTTGGAAAAAACATCCACTGCCCCATCCGCCAATGTAGCCGCAATATCCCCCGCCAACGAAGGATTCTCCGCCTTAATCACCTCATTATGAGTCAATTTCACTTGTTTATCGGACATTTTTAATGGTTAGTAACTTGCTAAAGGTGATAATGATAACACGCCCGTCGCTCCAGTCAAGCCGATTTCGTGCCGTCAACACCGCGCCATATCGTGTCGCCGGAAAGTAACCCGAACCCACCGCCAATATCCCGCAAAAAAATCCGGCGATGACCGGGTTAAACCAAGCCCTCATCAAGCCTGCCGTTTCATCAAAGATATTATTATAACCATATAGGTTGCTTCATCCGGCGGGAACGTTACGCTCTCAATATGCTTTTGAAACACACTTTTCTTTTTTCATTGGTCACCGTTCTTACGGTGGGTTGCCAAATACGTTCCATTTCTAATAGCGACTACGGTGGCACTTGGGGGTATCGCGGCGAGTTGAGCGAATTGCAAGTGCTCGGTGTGGATGCCAAACAACAAATTACTAACGGCGATATTCAGGTGGCGCTAAAGGCGGACATAAAAATTTCGCTCAAGCGCGGCGACCGCATTGTGCTGGTGCAGTCGGGCGCGCAGTTTCCGGATGGATCGGTGCTCGATGAATTGAAGCCGTACTATTCGGTGGTGCCCTTGAGCGGTGTGCCGGCTCACAGTGATCGCTATGGCCGCTATGGTCAGGTAGAGGATGCCTTGCCAAAACAACCGCTCGACAAATCGCTGCGCCTCGCCGCAGCCAAGGCGGGTGCGAAGACGCTGATTGTTTACTGGGGCATCCTCGAGACGGGTCGCTAAGATCACGGCACAAAAATTATTTCGTGGGTGCCGATTGTCGGCAAATTGGTGCCGGACCAAAAACAGAAAATGCGCATCCGCATCAAGGCCGCCGTCATCGATGTGGCCACGGGCGCGTGGTTATTTATCATCCCCGAGGCTTACAACGACGCCCGTACCAGCGCGCGCATCAACCGCGAAGAAAGCGATCAAGGCCAAGCTGCCCGCCTCAAGGCCAAGGCTTACAAAGCGCTGGTGCAATCTCTGCTCACACGATTTCAGTAGTCCGCTTGCCAACGGGAATCCGGCGCGATACACTTGCGCGTATGAATTCACTGCGTTTTCTCTCTGTGTTAATCTGCGTCCTTGGTGGTTTGTTTAATGCTCAAGCCGCCAAGCAAACTAACTTTTTGTTCTTCCTCGTCGACGACATGGGCTGGGCGGATATTGGCGTGAATGGAAGTAAATTTCACGAGACGCCGAACATCGACCGTCTCGCCGCGAGCGGGATGCGGTTCACGCAGGGGTACGCGGCGTGTCCGGTTTGCAGCCCGACGCGGGCGAGTATTTTGACGGGGCGACATCCGGTGCGGGTGGACATTACCGATTGGATTCCCGGCCAATCCGGGAAGTCCAATGGCAATCCGCTCATCACTCCCGCCGATCGCGCCAACCTTGCGCACAAAGAAGTGACGCTCGCCGAATCGCTCAAGGGCCACGGTTACCAAACTTTTTTCGCCGGCAAATGGCATCTCGGAAACAAGGGGCATTGGCCGACAGATCAGGGTTTCGACATCAACATCGGTGGCCACCACAAAGGCTCGCCTCCAGGTGGCTACTACGCGCCGTGGACCAATCCCGCGCTGAAGTCCAAAAAGAAAGGCGAGTATCTCACCGAACGCCTCACCGAAGAGTCCGTAAAATTTCTGGAAGACCGCGATGCGTCGAAGCCGTTTCTGCTGTACCTTTCGTACTACAACATCCACACGCCCATTCAGCCCTACAAAAAACGAATCAAACATTACCAAGCGAAGGCGGCGAAAAATTTCAAAGGCAGAGCTCCCACGAAACGCGAACACGCAGGCACCACGCGCCTCCGACAAGACAACGCCGCGCTCGCCTCGATGGTCGCCGCGGTGGATGACAGCGTCGGCACGCTGCTCGGCAAACTTAAAGAACTCAAGCTCGACGAAAACACCGTCGTCATTTTCTTCAGCGACAACGGTGGCCTTAGCACGCTGCAGCGCGGGCGCTTTGGCCCCGGCTGCAATCTGCCGCTGCGCGCCGGCAAGGGCTGGCTCTACGAAGGCGGCGTGCGCGAGCCGACTATCATCCGTGCCCCCGGCCTCACCAAGCCCGGCAGCGTGTCGCGCAAGCCGATGGTGAGTATGGATTTCTTTCCCACCATGCTCGAACTCGCCAACCTCCCCGCGCAGCCCAAGCTCCACGCCGACGGCCAAAGCCTTGTCACCCAACTCAAAGGCAACGACTCCGGCGAGCGCACGCTCTACTGGCATTACCCGCACTATCACGGTTCCGCGTGGAAACCCGGCGCGTCCATCCGCGATGGCGATTGGAAGCTCATCGAGTTTTATCATTACAAAAACTTCGAGCTCTACAACCTCGCCACCGATCCGGGCGAACAGAAAAACCTTGCCGCATCTAATCCCAAAAAAGCCACCGAACTCCGCGCCAAACTCGCCGCGTGGCAGAAAAAAATGAACGCCAAAATGCCCGTAGCCAATCCGGATTACAAAACGCCCAAGCCAAAGATTAAATCCAAAGTAAAACCAGCGGTGACCTTCCCCGGCAAACCCAGTGAATGGCACGGGTTCACCCTGCACGAATTTGAGCGCAACGGCGTAAGCTGCAAAGTGGTGACGCCCAAAAAAGTAGCAGCCGGCCGACCGTGGATTTGGCGTGCGCGTTTCTGGGGGCACGAACCGCAGACCGACCTCGCGCTGCTCGCCAAAGGTTGGCACGTCGTCTATTGCGATGTCGCCGACCTCTTCGGCAGCCCCAAAGCAGTCGCGCGTTGGAATGATTTTTATCGATACCTCACCGCCACCCACCGCCTCGCCCCCAAAGCTGCGCTCGAGGGCATGAGCCGCGGCGGCCTCATCATTTACAACTGGGCCGCCGCCAATCCCGAAAAAGTTTCGTGCATCTACGGCGACGCTCCCGTGTGCGTCATCAAAAGCTGGCCCGGCCAAAGCCGCAAGGCCGTTTGGAAAAAATGCATCGACGCCTACGGCATCACCTCCGAAGAGGCGCTCCGCTTCAATGGCAACCCCATCGATCACCTCGCCCCGCTGGCCAAAGCAAAAATCCCCCTGCTCCACGTGGTAGGCGACGCCGATGAGCCCGTGCCCGTCGCCGAAAACACCGCCATCCTCGAGGCTCGCTACAAAAAACTCGGCGGCCAAATCCAAGTCATCCACAAACCCGGCGTTGGCCATCACCCGCACAGCCTAAAAGACCCCAAGCCCATCGTGGATTTCATTTTAAAACATTCCGGGAAATGAGCAGGACTTAAAGAATCTAAGGAATAATGTATCAGCTGATGCGTAGTTGATAACGGCGTGTGACAAAATGAAGGGACAAGCTTGCGAGTCCTGAACAGCTCGGAAACAAGAAAAAATAATTATGAAAATTAAAATCATCATCGTCAGCATTTTATTGCTCTCGCTTGGCTGCGTGCATACCGGCGCACCCACTTCCACCTCGATCCTTGAAACGCGGGCCGATGCGTTGATGGCGAGTCAGTTGAAAAAGAAAAGCCATCCCGGCTTTACTGTGCTCGTGTCGCGCGGAGACAAGGTGCTTTTCAGCCACGCTTACGGAATGGCCGACACCAAGAGCAAACGGGCTAACGTGCCGGATACGCCGTTTCGGATTGGATCCGTCACTAAACAATTTATCGCCGCAGCGATTCTTGTTTTACAGGAACGCGGCAAGTTAAGCGTGCAAGATTCGTTGGCGAAATATTATCCAGAATGGCCCAATGGGAAAAATATCACGCTGCATCACCTGCTGACGCATACCTCGGGTTTGTACAGCTACACGAGCAATCCATTTTTCGCCGCGCAAGTCAGTAAACCGGCGAATATCGCCACGTTAATTCCGGCCATTCAAAAGGCGAATGTGAATTTTTCGCCGGGCGAGAAATGGGAATACTGCAATTCCGGTTATTTATTGCTGGGGTTAATCGTTGAAAAAGTATCCGGAAAAACTTATGGCGAGTTTTTGAACACTGAATTTTTCAAACCGCTCGGCATGAATCACACTGGCGTGCACGTGGCCGGCAATGAGCCTAAAGGCGAGGCGCTTGGCTACGCCAAAGAATCGCTCGGCTACAAACTCTCCAACAACTGGGATATGACCTGGGCCGGCGGCGCGGGCGCGCTGTACTCCACCACCGGCGATTTGCATCGCTGGAACAAAGGAATTTTCAGCGGCAAGGTTTTGAAAAAAGAAAGCCTGCGCGCGGCCTTCACGCCGGTGAAACTGGCGGATGGCTCAACGAAAAATTATGGCTACGGGTGGATGATTAACAAAAAACGCGGCGTACGAATTATCAGCCACGGCGGCGGGCTACAGGGTTTTCAGTGCAGCCTGGCGCACGCTCCCGACCAAAGTGTCACAATCGTCGTCCTCTGCAACGCCGGCCCCGGCTATGATCCCGGCGGGATGACCGGCAGCTTGGCGGATATTTTTCTCGAAAAAGAGATGACCCCAAAGCCAGTTCACGTGGTGAATGAAAAACTCATCGGCAAAAACTATGACGACTATGTGGGCCGTTATGATTTCGGCAAGGCGAAGCTGGTGGTCACGCGCGAGGGCGATCAACTCTACGTCAAACTCGGCGGACAAAACCGCATCGAGGTATTCCCCGAAGCGACCGATGAGTTTTTCCTAAAAGCCGTCGAGGCCGCCGTGAAATTTGAACGCGACAAAGATGGCAACATCCTCCGCCTAGTGCTTCATCAAAACGGCCAAATCCAAAAAGCCCCGCGTATCAAGTGATGAATTACGGACTCGCAAGCTCGTCCCTCCACGGCGCGTGATTTAATGGAGGGACGAGCTTGCGAGTCCGCGAAAGTAAAATGCCATCCAAGCCCCTCACCCAAGCCGACCTCAACCGCGCGCTTTTGGCACGGCAAATGTTGCTGGCGCGGGACACGGTTTCGCCGGTGAAAGCCATCGAGCGACTGGCGGGAATGCAGGCGCAGCAGGGGCGGCCGCCGTTTGTGGGGTTGTGGACGCGGCTCGAAAATTTCCAACGCGAGGATTTGCTCAAGCTCTTTCACCGCCGCCGCGTCGTGCGCGCCACCGCGATGCGCGCGACGATTCACCTTTTCACCGCGCGCGATTACCTTGCCTTGCGCGGCGCGCTGCAGCCGATGCTCGGCGCGGTGATGCCGCCCAAATTCATCAAAGAACTGGGCGGCGAAAGCATTCCGAAAATCTGCGCCACGGCCCGGAAATTTTTTGGCGCCGCACCGCAATCTTTCAAAGACTTACGCGAGTTGTTAAAAACAAAACACCCCAAAGCCGATCATCGCGTCGCGGCGTTGGCAGTGCGAACGAATTTACCGTTGTTGGGCGTGCCCGGCATTCCGATCAAATTGCCGTGGGGATTCTCCACCAACGCCACTTGGACCCTCGCCGACGAATGGCTCGGCCAGCCCGTGCCAATGGACGTGGACACGCCCGCGCTCATCAAAAAATACCTCACCGCCTTCGGCCCTGCCACGCCGGCCGACGCGCAAGCGTGGTCCGGCTGCAAAGGACTGCGCGCCGAATTTGAAAAATTGCGCCCCAAACTCAAAGTGTTCCAAAACGAAAAAGGTCAGGAACTTTTCGACCTCCCCCGCGCCCCGCGTCCACCCGCCAACACTCCCGCCCCCGCGCGCTTCATTCCCGAATTCGACAACCTCATCCTCTCCCACGCCGATCGCACCCGCATTGTAGACACCGAACACCGCCCCGCGCTCATCACCAAAAACCTCCACGTCCCGGCCACCTTTCTAGTCAACGGCCGAGTCGCCGGCACCTGGAAAATTGAATGCACCAAAAAATCCGCCACCCTAAACCTCCACCCCTTCGCCCCACTGCCCGCTAATGCCAAGACGGAACTAAAACGCGAAGGAGAACGCCTACTGCATTTCGTCGAGCCAGATGCGGACACGCACAAAATACAATTCAATAAATATCTGGCTTGAAAATGCTGGCCTCCCATTACACCTTCTTGCACATACTAACCCAAGGGAGAACTATTTATGGACAGAACAAATCAAGAAATTTGGGATGAAACACTTCGAACCGCTGACCTTCTGCATCAAATGGAGCAGTCTCTTGAACCGATGGAAAAGGCGATTGCAGGAATTATTCCAGTCGATAAAAGTTGTTTGCCAGTCCATTATGTATCTGATGCTCAAATCTTAACTCGGCTATTGCTTTCACTGAAAGATCGCGGCGTGAAAATCAGCTAAATTTATAGCGCATCCTTTCCCTGTGCCAAATGCTACTCGGCTTGGGATGCATCAGGCATTAGAAAAATCACTGAACACATCAAATTTGATGTTGCGCTGCTATGGAATTTGCGGTAGAGTTTTATGTAACGGCTGCGGGGAAGTCTCCGGTTGAGGGGTTTCTTGAAGACTTGAGGAAAACCGATCCGGGCGACTATGCAGCAGTGTTGGCGGGGTTGGCTAAGTTGCGGGATCGTAAAAATCATCGGTCGCCTTTGAGCAAGCCTTTAGGGGATGGGTTGTTTGAATTGAGGCACGTGGGGAAGTTGAATACGCGGGTGCTTTGGTTTTTTGTGAAGGGTCGGCGCATCGTGGCCGTACACGGCATCCGCAACAAGGGCCGGGCGATTCCGGCGCGTGAAATGAAAACGGGACGCGATCGAATGAACAATTGGCTGCAGAGGAAAATGAAATGAAGAAGACTAATTTTGATATTTATTTGGAAGAGCAGTTGAAGGAGCCTGCCTTTGCCGAGCGCTTTCGGCGGGCCGGTGAGGCGTGGGATGTGGCGCTGCAACTGGCGGAGCTTCGGCGTGAAGCGGGTTTGTCTCAAAAGGAATTGGCCAACCGCTTGCACACTTCCCAGCAACAAATCAGCCGACTGGAATCGCCGACTTACGAGGGGCATTCGCTGAGTATGCTGCGCCGCGTGGCGGAGGTGTTGGATGCCGAGGTGCGGATTTCTATTTCCCCGTGCCATCCCGCGAAACCTCGAAAGCGAACTCGTAAAACTGCCGCAACGCGCGCATAATTTTTTAAACAAATGCGACACAAACCGATTAAATCAAAACTGTTTTCCGAGAACCGTAAACGCATCGCTGGCCTGATGGGGGCGAAGGCGTTGGCGGTGGTGAATGCGAATGATGTGCTGCCGACGAATGCGGATGGCACGTTGCCGATGGAGCCGAATGCGGATCTGTTTTTTCTCACGGGCATTGAGCAGGAAGAGAGTGTGCTGGTGCTATTCCCGGATGCGGCGGAGGAGAAGCAGCGGGAAATTTTGTTTGTGCGACAGCCCAATCAACATCTGCAAATTTGGGAGGGCTACAAACATTCCAAGGAGGACGCGCGGAAGATTTCGGGGATTAAAAATGTGCAGTGGCTCTCGGAGTTTCCGGGGATATTTCGCGGGCTGATGTGCGAGGCGGAGACGGCGTACTTAAACACCAATGAGCACAAGCGCGCCACGGTGGATGTGGAGACGCGCGATGACCGGTTCATTCGCGGTTGTAAACGCGATTTTCCGCTGCACGATTTCCGGCGGCTCGCGCCTTTGCTGCACGAGCTGCGTGTGGTGAAGTCGGACTTGGAAATTGAATTACTCAAGGAGGCCGTGGACATCACGGCGAAGGGCTTCCGGCGGCTATTGCGTTTTGTGAAACCGGGCATCGCCGAATACGAAGTGGAAGCGGAACTGACGCGCGAATTTATTAAGCGCCGCGGGAAGTTTGCCTACACACCGATCATTGCCGCCGGCAAAAATAATTGCGTGCTGCACTATTTGCAGAACGATCAGGTTTGTAAAAAGGGCCAGTTACTGCTGCTGGACATCGGCTCGAGCTACGCCAATTACAGCGCGGATATGACGCGCACCATTCCCGTGAGTGGAAAATTCAGCCGACGCCAAAAGAAAGTTTACAACGCCGTGTTGCGAGTACTGCGCGCGAGCATCGCCGGGGCCACCGTCGGCAAATTGCACAAAGATTGGACCAAAGAATCGCAGGCGCATATGAACGAAGAATTGCTCGCGCTTGGCCTCCTGAAAAAAAGCCAAATCAAAAAACAGGATTCCGACAACCCCGCATGCCGAAAATATTTTATGCACGGCCTCGGCCACTCGCTCGGCCTCGACGTGCACGACGTCGGCGATATGAACGTGCCCTTCGCTGCCGGCACCGTGCTCACGGTGGAACCTGGGATTTACATTCCAGACGAAGGCTTCGGCGTCCGCCTCGAGGACGACATCGTCGTCACAGAAAACGGCCCCGTGAATTTAATGGCAAAGGTTCCAATTGAAACAGACGAAATCGAAGCCGTTATGAATCGATGAATACACTGATCACAATTCTGTTGACCTGCTCTTGGGCAACCGGATTGTGCGCCGCCGACAACTTTGCCAAAGATAAACTTGTCGCGTGGTGCATTGTTCCCTTCGACGCCAAGCAACGCGGGCCGGCGGCGCGGGCGGAAATGCTCACGCGGCTGGGGCTCAAGCGCGTGGCTTATGATTGGCGCGCGCAGCACGTGAAGGAGTTTGAGCAGGAGATTCTGCAGTATAAAAAACACGGACTGGAGTTCTTCGCGTTTTGGAGCGCGCACGAGGAGGCGTTTCGGTTGTTTGAAAAACACAAACTGCATCCGCAAATTTGGAAAACGCTTCCCAGTCCCAAAGCCGATTCGCAGGAATCCCGCGTGGCAGCGGCGGCCAAGGCGATGCTGCCCTTGGTGAAGCGCACCCAAAAGCTCAGCTGCAAGCTCGGCCTTTATAACCACGGCGGTTGGAGCGGTGAGCCGGAAAACCTCGCAGCGGTGTGTGCGTATTTGCGGAGACATCACGGTGCCCAGCACGTCGGCATCGTTTACAATTTCCATCACGGACACGGACACATCGCAGATTTTGAAAAATCGCTGCGGCTAATGAAGCCGTTTTTGCTTTGCCTCAATCTCAACGGGATGAACGACGGCGCGAAACCAAAAATCCTCCAGCTCGGCCGCGGCAAACACGAGGCGGCGATGATTGCGATCCTCCGCAAAGTCGGCTACACGGGGCCGATTGGCATCCTCGATCACCGCAGCGACACGGACACCGAAGTGGCCTTGCGCGAAAATCTGGTTGGATTGAAAGCGATTTTGAAGTCGCTTCCTCAGTAGAGACACGCGCTTTGGCGCTTGATGATTTTGCGACTTGGCGGCATCCTTTTCGCGAACCCATTCAAAAAATCATTTATCATTATGAAACGCAGAACATTTCTTCAAACTACTGTTGGCGCCGGCTTTGTTGGCTCGGTTGCTCCCAATCTTTTGCTTGGCGCGGCCAAGGATAAGCCGAATGAAAAACTCAACATCGGCATCATCGGCTCGGGCGGACGCGGTGCGGCGAATATGCGCGGCGTGGCTTCGGAAAATATCGTGGCGCTCTGCGATGTGAATGGCCAAACGCTCGCGGCGTCACAGAAAAAATATCCGAAGGCCAAGGCGTATGTTGATTGGCGCAAATTGTTGGAAGACAAATCCATCGACGCCGTCGCCGTCAGCACCGCCGACCATTGCCACGCGTTGGCCGCCGTGGCTGCGATGCGCGCGGGCATGCACGTTTACTGCGAGAAACCGCTCGCCCACAGCGTGCACGAAGCACGCGTGATGCGTGAGACGTACGCCAAGACGGGTGTGGCCACGCAAATGGGAACGCAAATTCATGCCACCGATAATTATCGCCGCGTCGTCGAGCTGGTGCAGAGCGGCGCCATCGGCAATGTCAGCGAGGCGCACGTGTGGTGCAGCCGCTCCATCAGACGCATCGGCGCGCCCGTGCTCAAACGCCAGTCGCCGCCCGATTGGTTTCACTGGGACGAATGGCAAGGGCCCGCGCCCGATCGCGATCACAATCAAGGTTACTGGAAAGGCGGCAACCTCAACTGGAACCGCCGCTGGGATTACGGCAACGGCGTGCTCGGCGACATGGGCAGCCATCTTATCGATCTCCCATGGTGGGCGCTGGATCTCAAAACACCGCTCACCTGCGA
>JAAZZB010000048.1 GCA_014239365.1 Verrucomicrobiia bacterium
GCTGAAAGGCAAAGGCCGCAATGGACGCAGGCGAGCGACTTATCTTCATCGATGAAGGGCTCGATCATAGCGTTGACAAAATGCCTTTGGGATCGAAGATGTTCTTGATGCGGGTTTGCAGTGCGGGCGGACCCGGAACGAGGTCGTTACCAATCCCGCCTTTAAAACTCTCTGGATGATGATGGCGCACGTATGCGACGCCATTGCCCGCGCGCGCAACGAAATCACAGTCGTTCATTGAGCGGAGGCAATTGATTGTATCAGCGGGTGCTACGGATTCAGTCACGTGCGCGGTGGGCCGGAATGTCGCGTCGTAATCAAGGTTTGCTTCGGATTGCAGGCCGAGTTTTCTGGCGGCCTTTGCTTGTGACTCAACATCCGCGCGCGCGCCAGCGAAGCCGGCCACGAAATTGACGGGTTGCCCGTTGAGGCGATGGAGGTCGAGCACGTGCGGTTGCAAATCCGATTCCCAAAGTTGCTCCAGCGATTGCTCCGCGTCATCGAACGAGGTGCATTTTTTTTTGAGAAACACTTCCGCTTCCGGCTTTGGGAGTAGTTTGAAAGTAGCCTCCACAATGACGCCGAGCGTGCCGCGGCTTCCGATGAACAGTTTGCACAAATCAAAGCCCGCGACATTTTTGACCACCTTTCCGCCATTGCGAACGAGCCGCCCATCGGGAAGTACGACCGCAATGCCAATCAACCAATCGCGCACCGTGCCAAACCCAAACCGGCGCGGCCCGCTGGCGTTGCCCGCGAGTAGCGCGCCGATAGAACGATTGGCGGGGCAGGGCGGATCCACCGGCAGCCATTGGTTTTGCTGGGTAAGTTGCGTTTGGAAATCGCCCAAAGTCATTCCCGCCTGCGCTGTCGCGGTCATATCTTCGGGCACGTGCTCAATCAAGTCGCCGATGGCCGACAAGTCCATCGCCTCGACGACCTTCGCTTTAGGAAGCTGCTCGCGTAATTGGTCGATGCTGTTTGGGGTGAGGGTCACGCGTGGGCTTGTTTGCGGGGTGCGAATTCTGCGCAGCGTTTGCCGCCGGGGAACATTTTGTGTGGATTGCAGCGTTGGGCGGGGTCGAAGGCGCGGCGCAGCATTTTCATTGCGGCGAGGTCATCCTCCGAAAACTGCTTGGGCATGAAATCGATTTTCTCCGCGCCGATACCATGTTCGCCGGTGACACTGCCGCCGAGGGCGATGCACTTTTCCAAAATATCGTGACCGGCCGCCAGCGCGCGCTTAGTTTCGCCCGGCTTGCGTTCATCGTAGAGAATTAGTGGATGAATATTGCCGTCGCCGGCGTGGAAAACATTTGGGATGCGCAAGTCGTGCTTTTCGCTGGTGGCCCGGATGAAGCGCATTATCTCCGGCAGTTTGCTGCGCGGCACGACGCCGTCTTGCGTGACGTAGTTCGGGCTCAGTCGGCCGATAGCACCAAAGGCGCGTTTGCGGCATTTCCAGATTGCGGCGCGCTCGGTGTCATCCTTGGCGACGCGAACTTCACGGGCGTTGTTTTGGTGGCAGATTTTTTCGACTTGTTTGCCTTGCGCCTTGATTCCATCGGGTAAGCCATCGAGTTCCACGATGAGTACCGCGCCGGCATCGAGCGGGAAACCGAAGTGATACGCCTCCTCAACGGCCTGTGTGATGAGTTGATCCATCATCTCCAACGCGCCGGGCACAATGCCCGCGCGGATGATTTCGCTGACGGTTTGGCTGGCATCATCCACGCTTTCAAAAATGCCGAGAAAAGTCTTGAACGCGGGTGGGGTTTTCATCAAACGCACCAACACGCGCGTGACCACGCCGAACATTCCCTCGCAGCCGATCGCCGCGCCGCGCAGGTCGTAACCGTCTACTTCCTCGCCGCCGTTCGGCTCGATGCCGAGCCATTCCACGGTGCCATCGGGCAACACCATTTCGTAGCCGAGCACGTGATTGGTGGTGACGCCATTCTTGAGCGTGTGCGGCCCGCCGGAGTTGGTGGGCACGTGGCCGCCGATGGTGCAGGCGGATTGACTGGAAGGATCAGGCGCGAAAAATAATCCGTGCGGCGCGGCA
>JAAZZB010000059.1 GCA_014239365.1 Verrucomicrobiia bacterium
AAGTGGGGTGTGTATATACAGGCGACAGCCGTTGGGGGGTGGTGGTACCCCGTGGTGTCCTGCCGGAGGCAAATTCACTGCAAAGTTTTAACACACTTTTAACACAGATTAATTCACGATGAGGGCTTTGAGTGATTGTTTGCGTTGTCAAAACGACTGCTTTAAGTAATAACTTTCTCAGCTTGCTGAGAAAGTTAGCT
This sequence comes from Verrucomicrobiia bacterium, assembly GCA_014239365.1. GTDB lineage: Bacteria > Verrucomicrobiota > Verrucomicrobiia > Limisphaerales > UBA1100 > JACNJL01. Next base: position 201 of record JAAZZB010000059.1, read on the forward strand.
CAATTGGTAGAGCAGTGGCCTCTTAAGCCATTTGTTGTGGGTTCAAGTCCCTCCCGGGGTACCAATTTTGGTTTGAGGGTTTGGGTATTCTTAACTGATGTGTCACGGTCAAACTTGCAAATAGCCGCCACCTAATGGACTGCTCTGATTTTCAGGTCGGAATGCAGACTTTGCCGAATGGGTACGTGAGGCTCTGAAATTGTCAACGTTTTTTGAAACAAAACCGGACCCAGAAGTTATAGATACAAAAAAACGCCCCGTTAGCACGGGGCGTTCATTTTTATTGACTACTTAGATTTTCAGAAATGGCCTAAAACTTGGTACAGCCAACCCCACCTCTGCTCTCTATTATTTTGAATTGCTCGCATGCGGTGATGCCTTCTTCCATCAATAACAGGAAAGCCTAAAGCAGCTAGTTTGTGATCTTTCAATAATTTAAGTCTTCTGCCTTCATTTATAATTTTATCTATTTCAAAAATGGCAATAGCATGAATCACTGGATCAATTTTCCTGTATGGCTCAAAGTACCGCTCCATTGATTGATGTTCCGCAACGATGGCTGCTTCGCTTTCGTCTTGCAAGAATACCGGAAAACTCTTGCATTGGGCTCCATCACGTTTTGATGCGATTAATAAATCAAATTTGATAAGTTTAGAAATCGATTTGTTTACAAATATGCACTTTTCATGAAACTCAACAAGTTCATGAATTCTTTCTTGGGTATGCGAAGCAAGAATGATCACTGAGGCGATTGTGGTGGAAATAATCATTTTATTTTTTGGGTTTGAAATTTGAATCTGCTTTCCAGAGCAGGCTGTAAAAGTCAACAGATGATTGAATTTTATAGTGAGTTGCGGGGAAAATAGTAACTTTTTCAATCAGTTTTAGGCGGTTGTCTTCCCCGGCCCTTTTTGCCCGTAAATCAGTTTGCTTATACACGAAAACATCTGGATCTTTTGTTTTGCGATCAAAGTCGCTCCATGCAAAACGTGACAATTCAGTTTCATGCTCAAGCATAATATCCAAATTCGGAAATCTTACATCGAGAATATTGATAAATGATCGAACCTTGAAGAATAGAGCAAATTCAAAGAGTGATATAGGAGCGCCTAGATAATTGATTGTAACATCTAGCATCCCTTCCTTTTTAATGCTGCGTCTAATTGTTACATCAGTTCGATTGGCAAAGATGCGGTTCCATTCAATTGTTCCGTCATTAAATTTAATATGAGTGTAAGGAATGAAGGTGAAGGTGAATTCATCCTTTCCTGATAGGGCAATCATCAAATGGAGAAAAAATTCTGGGTTTTCGACTAGGTCCTCTGCGAGGCCAGGAAGTTGGGTGAGGGGTATAAGTGCCGGCATATTTACAAACCACTCACCCGCTGGTAGGAACATCTGCATTCCATCTTCAGGCAGGCGGTTGATGTCTGTTGCAGTAGCTCCCTCAGGATAATTATCATCATTAGGTTTTGATACCGGCCCATCTTCTTGCGCATTCACGTTCCAAGTTAGGGCCACTAAGGCTACCAGTGTTAGTAGTATTTTCTTCATAGTTCGTCTCTTTCCGTATTCAGGTTAACAGAGAACAACATAGCCCTCTACCTATATGTTCGTATTTCTGGCCCAGATTCTTACATATTTTTTCAATTATTTTCACTCCAAACACAAAACGCCACAAAAACAAGGCTCAAATGCTAAAAAAACTTTTAGTCTCAGCGCCAACGTTCGTGCCCAAAATCGCTCAAAAATCTTAAAAAATATGAAAATCACCAAATAGCCGCTGGAGCGTACGAGGGTGGGATCATCCGAATAACTTAGCGCGAATGTCCTTTTCATTCATTGGCGTTTGGGGGGATATTTTGCGCGGCGATGAATTTGGAGCAGGGGATTGTGTTGGGCGTGATTGCGATGACCTTTGGGTTGTTCGCGTGGGGGAAGTGGCGCTACGACGTGGTGGCGGTGATCGCGCTGTTCTCGTTGGTGGTGGGGGATGTGGTGCTGGAAAAAATCCTGCGACGCGGGGAATCCAATCTCATCGATCCGGATCACGCGCTGGATGGGTTTGGGCATGCGGCGGTGATTACGGTGGCGGCGGTTTTGGTGATTAGCCGGGCGTTGCGCAATTCGGGTGTGGTGGATCTCATCGCGCGTCGGCTGATGCCGCTGGCCAAAAATCAATTACTACACATCACCAGCCTGTGCGTGGTGGCGGCGGTGCTCTCGGCGTTTATGAATAACGTGGGCGCATTGGCGTTGCTGCTGCCGGTGGCGCTGAAAACGGCCAGTGAACAAAACCGATCGCCCACGCTGATTCTGATGCCGCTGGCGTTTGCCAGTATTTTGGGCGGGATGATCACGATGATCGGCACGCCGCCTAATATTATTATTTCCATTTTCCGCGAGGAACACACGGCGGCGGGCGAGGCGTTTGGGATGTTCGCCTTTTCGCCGGTGGGCGGAATGGTGGCGTTGTTTGGCGTGGCCTTCGTGGCGTTGATTGGTTGGCGATTGATTCCCAAGGACGCGCAGAAAAAATCCGGCACGGAGGAATTATTTGCGCTCAATGAATACATCACCGAAGTGCGCGTGCCGGAGGAGTGCAAGTTTGTGGGGATGACACTGGGTGAGGTGGAAAAAGAAACGGGCGAGAAGATGATGGTGTTCGGGTTCATTCGCAAGGATGGCAAAGTGATTTCGCCTAACCGAAATAATCTCGTGCGGGCGGATGCGCGGTATTTGGTGAAAGTGGATCCGCTGGATTTGCAGGTGATTATGGATGAATCCGGCCTGCGTTTGGCGAAGGAACTGCGCGCGCGGATGGACAGCATCGAGGGCGAGGACGTCACCTTCGGCGAAGTGCTGGTGACGCCCACATCGCATTTGCTCGGTCGCACGCGGGCGGAATTGCGGCGGCGCACTTCGGGCAGCGTGGTGCTGATGGCCGTGGCGCGGCAAGGGCAGCCGATGCGTAAACGGCTGGGCGACATCGTCTTTCGCGTGGGCGATGTGCTGCTGCTGCAGGGCAATGGCGACGATCTCAAAGAGCACATTGTTAACCTGCACTTGCTGCCGCTGGCGGAGCGTGAATTGCAAGTGGGCATCTTCTCCAAAGTAAGCGTCGCGGTGGGCATCTTTGGCGTGGCGATTGCGCTGAGTATGTTTGATGTGCTGCCCACCACGCTGGCTTTCCTCGGCGCGATTATTGCGTATGTGTTTTTGGGCATTTTGCCGATGCGCGATTTGTATCGGCAAATCGATTGGCCGGTCATTGTTTTGCTGGGCGCGATGATCCCCGTGAGCGGCGCGTTGCAGGACACGGGGCTCACGGACAAAATCGCGGGCTTTGTGAGCGAACACAAAGGCAGCGTGCCGGCGTGGGGCATCCTTGCGGTTTTGATGGTGTTAACAATGACGCTTTCGGACGTCATCAACAACGCCGCGACGGCGCTGATTATGGCGCCCATCGGCGTGGGCATCGCGCTGCAAATGGGTGCGAGTCCCGATCCCTTTTTGATGGCCGTGGCGGTCGGCGCTTCGTGCGCGTTCCTCACGCCTATCGGTCACCAATGCAACGCGCTCATCCTCGGCCCGGGCGGTTATCGCTTTGGCGATTATTGGCGGATGGGGTTGCCGCTGGAGGTGCTCATTGTGGCGGGGAGCGTGCCCTTGATTTTATATCGCTTCCCGCTGTTCCCCGGCAGTTAATCAACAGGCTTGCGCAATGGGAGGCGATGGTGTTTGCTCAACGGCACACAACCCCTGCACTGCGGTGCAACAAAACCCATGATGATTCACGTGATGCGCGACGGGCAGCAATTCGGCCCGTATGCCCTTGAAGATGTAAACACTTATTTGGCCCAGGGCACGTTGCTGCCCACGGACCAAGCGTGGTACGAAGGCGCACCGGATTGGATGTTGCTCACCCAAGTGCCCGGCGTAGCGGCCCCCGGCGCCCCGGTTGCGGCAGCGATGCCCGCTGCAGTTGCGCCCGCCGTCGATCCTATGGCTGCGGCTAATCCGGCCGTGGCCGCAGCGGATGCCGCAACGGTGTCTGCCGCCAATCAAGGCAGCAAGAAAAAGAAAATCATGATCATCGCCGGTTCTGCCGTGGGCGTGTTGGCGATTGCGGGGGTGTTGTGTTTTGTGTACCCGGGATTTTTGAAAGATGACGCGGGCGGTGATGGTGGCAGCGGTGGCGGTGAGGAAAATGGCGGCGGGAGTGGCGGTGGCGGCGATACGTTTGCTGCGGTCGTGGAGCCGATTTTGAAAAAGAGCACATGCTACAATTGCCACGATGGACAGGATCCAGAAGACAAAGCCAATCGGGCGTTTAACCTGGCAAAGAATGATTCTATTTTGGAGGATGTATCTCCAGGCAATCCGGACGATAGTGAGTTGATTGCGCGTTTGGAGGACGCCGGTGATTCTATGCCGCCGGAGGGGAAAGGGGAAATGCTGTCTGCCGATGACGTTGCGAAGATCAAAGCGTGGATCAAAGCCGGCGCGAAATTTTAGCGCACAAGAGGGGTGGCGATGATGATTCACGTAAGTCGCGACGGGGAGCAGTTTGGCCCGTACACCTTGGAGGACGCCAACGCGTATCTCGCGCAAGGCTCGCTGTTGCCCACCGATCAGGCGTGGTACGAGGGCGCGCCGGATTGGATGCCAATCACGGACGTGCCGGGGATTCACTCGGGGACAGCGGCGGCGGTTGTAGCCGCTGGAGGCAAAACAAAAACTCTGTTGTACGCGGGCATCGCGGCGGGCGTGTTGACGGTGTTCGGCGTAGTGGGGTGGGGTTATCCGGGGGTGTTCAAAGAAAAGGAATCATCCGCATCGGTGGACGCCGATTCTTCCGAAAACAAAAAAGGTGCGGCCGGCTCAACCCCTAGCGCATCCAGCTCAACGAGTTTCGCCAAAACAGCGGAGCCCATTTTCCGCAAGTACGGTTGCTTCGATTGCCACAGTTCCAAGGAAAGCAACAAGGTGGAGGCCGATTTTGATTTGAGCGATCGCACCACGTGGAGAGCGTTTCTCTCGCCGAATCAAAAAGGGAATCCGGTTACCACTCCGCTCGTGCTCGCCATCACAGCCACCGACGCGAACGGTAAACCCATGCCCCCACGCGGCAACCGCGTGAGCGATGCGGAGGTGGAGACGATTAAAAAATGGATCATCGCGGAATGGGAACTGTAGCCCGGGCCGGTGGCCCGGGTGGTTGATGGCTGAGGGCTGATGGCTGATGGTTGAGGGTTGATGGAAAACCAATCGTCACTCGCCAATCGTAAACCCAATCACTTCTTCGAAAGTTTTTCCAGTTGCGCTCGCAAGGGTTCCAAATCGGGATCCACTGAGGCGGCGTTTTTTACGGCGTTGGAATCCACTTCAAGCGCGGAGGCGAGTTCCTCGGCGGCTTCGTGGATGCGGCCCATTTGCGCGAGATAACAGGCGAGGTTATACGGGATGACCCATTGATCAGGAAAACTACCGCGGACGTGGTACAGCAAATCGAAGGCTTCTTCCGTGCGCTCGAGTTCGTGCAGAGCGAAGGAGCGATGGATCCAGCCGCCGGGTCGGTCGGGTGCCTCTTGCACCAAAAGGTCGGCGGTCTTTACGCAGGCGGGCCAGTTTTGTTCCTGCGCGAAAAGCAGCCAGCTCACTTCGAGCACGTCCGGATGGCTCAACCGGTTCGCCGCAATGTGCTCCAACTCCGCCAGCGCTTCGGTGGGGTTACCCAACTCCAGCCAGCCCTCCGCGGCGCGGAGGTGATGCCGATCAGCTGGTTTAAGAGTTTTCATCGTTTGTAAATTCCGCGGTAAATTGTAATGGATTCTGTAATCAATTCTGTTGGACTGGCGCGGGCCGATTCGCTAGGCTTCACAGACCTGCGCCTGACACAATATACTCCAAAAACACAAAATATGCAAAACGGCAATGAACCGACTTTCCGCGAAAATGTTGATCGAATGTTCGATCGCGCCGCCGCCACACTCGATTTGCCAATGGGTTTGGCCGATCAAATCCGTACCTGCAATGGCGTGTACCAGGTAAAATTTGGTGTCGAGTTGCGCGGTGGTTATCAAGTTATCACCGGTTGGCGCGCGCTGCACAGCGAGCATCAACTGCCGGTGAAGGGCGGCATCCGCTACGCCTATTTTGCGAATCAGGAAGAAGTGGAGGCGCTCGCGGCGTTGATGAGCTACAAGTGCGCGATTGTCGATGTGCCCTTCGGCGGCTCCAAAGGCGCGCTCCGCATTCGGCCCAAAGATTACACTGAGGAAGAACTCGAACACATCACCCGCCGCTTTACCGCGGAACTGGCCAAGCGCGGCCTCATCAATCCCGGCCTCAACGTGCCCGCGCCGGACATGGGCACGAGCGAACGCGAGATGGCGTGGATGGCTGATGAGTACCACCAACTTTTCCCCAACGACATCAACGGCTTTGGCTGCGTGACCGGCAAACCGGTTTCGATGGGCGGCATCCTTGGGCGCACCGAGGCTACCGGACGCGGCGTGCAGTTTGGATTGCGCGAATTTTTCCGGCATCCGGAGGATGTGAAATCCGCCGGACTCACCGGCGATCTCGGCGGCAAAACGATGGTCGTCCAAGGCCTCGGCAATGTGGGCTATCACGCGTCCAAATTTTTTAGCGAAGAGGATGGCGTGAAAATTACCGCCGTCATCGAACGCGACGGCGCAGTCATCAATGACGACGGTCTCAACATCGAGGCGCTTTATCAGCACAAGCTCGACACCGGCGGCGTGAAAGGATTTTCTGGCGCGCAACACGTCGAAGGCGGCGCGCCGGTTTTGGAAAAAGAATGCGACATCCTTTTACCCGCCGCGATGGAAGGCCAAATCACCCAAAAAAATGCCGACCGCATCCAAGCCAAAATCATCGCCGAAGCCGCTAATGGCCCCGTGACCTTTAATGCCGATCAATCGCTTCGCGACCGTGGTGTGGTGATTATTCCCGATGCATTTCTGAATGCCGGTGGTGTGACGGTCTCGTATTTTGAGTGGATCAAAAATCTTTCACACATTCGTTTCGGCCGAATGGAGCGGCGTTACGAGGAAGCCAAAGGCCGCGCGCTCGTCGAAGCCATCGAGGAAGCCGTCGGCAAAAAAGTCAGCGACAGCATCACCCAACGCCTCATCCAAGGCGCAGACGAACTCACCCTCGTCCGCTCCGGCCTCGATGACACGATGCGCGAAGCGTACAATACGATTGCCGAAATTCATCGTTCGCGCGACGCCGTGGAAGATTTGCGCACCGCCGCCTTCGTGCTTGCCATCGAAAAAATCGCCCACTGCTACACCAGTATGGAGTTGTAAAAGGCGTGGCATCGGGGAGGGCGAAGCTCCTGCTGAGCTGAAGGTCGGCGCAGCCGTCCTGTGGTTTACTCAAGAATTAGGAATTCCAAGGCTCAGCGTGAGCTTCTCTCTCCCTTGAAAATCAGTCTTTGTCTTCATCGCTGAGTTAATTGGCGTTGGAAGATTCTCCACAAATGTTTTTCGGTGCGGATGTAAAGCGAATCGTTCGCCACCGCAGGTGAAGCCAGTGCGCGTTCGCCAAAATCTTTCTTTCCGAGCACTTTGAATTTTCGGCCCGCCTTGATTACGGTTAACACGCCCCTTTCGTTGATGAAATATAACCGGCCATCTGCATAAATCGGCGAGGCAGAATGGCCGCCGCCGAGTCGCTCACTCCAAATCACTTTTCCGGTTTTGGCCTCCACGCAACTGGCAATGCCGCCATCGGACACCATATAAAGTTCATCGCCCACCAGCAACATACTCGGTGTGTGTGGCGCGCCCTTTGTGAGCGTCCACGCCACGTGCGACTTTGTCACATCGCCCTTGCCGCCGAGCTTCACTGCCATCGCCGTGGCGCGGTCGAAGCCGGTGCTAAAAAACACCATCCCGTGCCCCGTCACAGGCCGAGGCACCACGGAGTAGCCTTTGTAGGTAACGCGCCAGATTTCTTTTCCTGTGTCCGGATGATACGCGCCGATCATATCACTCCCCGGTAACAGCACTTGTGCGCCCGCGCCTTTGCCCAACACCAGAGGTGTGCAAAAGGAAAACTTTTTCTTCGCATCCACGCTGCGTTTCACGCGCCAAATTTCCTTGCCGGTCTTGGCGCTCAGCGCCACCACAAAGGGATCGCGCGAGCCATCACAACTGAATATGAGTTTGCCATTCACCAAAACCGGCGTGCCGCCATTGCCGTGCACGGGAGGGTATTTCAGCGTTTGGTTTTTCCAAATCGCTTTGCCTCCCAAATCAAGGCAGGCCGTGCCCAGATGGCCAAAGTGAATGTAAATGCGTCCATCGCGAATAATGGGTGTGGGACTAGCCTGGCTGTTCTTGCGATGCATACGCGGCACACCGGGAATGTTAAAAATATTTCTGTGCCAAATCAATTTTCCCCCGGTCGTTTCAAGGCAAACCCCATTCAACAAGATTCCGTTGTCTTGCTTAATGACAGTAGTGAGATAAACTCGCCCATTCAAAATCACCGGCGAACTCCAACCAGTGCCCGGCACCTCCCATTTTAATATGATTGGCCCGTTCTCAAACTGAGCCGGCGGCTTCTCGCCCACCGCGTGGCCTTGCGCGCCGGGGCCTCGGAATTCCGGCCAGTCGGCGGCGTGGAGTGCGAGGGCGAGCACGGGAAAAGAGAAAAGAAAAATGCGTTTCATTTGCCCGATTGTGGCGGTGACGCGGGCGGACGTCAAGGTGAGTGGCGGGGTTAAGCATTGTTTTTTGCCTGAATTTTTTGCAGTGTCTGCGTTTCACGATGTCTGTACTTGAAATTAAATCCGCCGACGAATGCCGACACGATCTTGTTGCGCTGGGTGAAATTATGTTGCGACTGGATCCCGGCGAAGGCCGCGTGCGCACGGCGCGGCAGTTTGATGCGTGGGAAGGCGGCGGCGAATACAACGTGGCGCGCGGTTTGCGGCGTTGCTTCGGTTTGCGCACTGCAGTGGTATCCGCCTTTGCGGATAATGAAGTGGGGCGGTTGGTAGAGGATTTTATTCTGCAAGGCGGCGTGGGTGTGGACTACCTCCAATGGCGCGACTACGACGGCATCGGTCGCACGGTGCGCAACGGATTGAATTTTACCGAGCGCGGCTTTGGCATTCGCGGTGCGAAGGGTGTGCCCGATCGCGGTAACACTGCGGCGGCGCAACTTAAAAAAGGCGACATCGATTGGCAGAAAATTTTTGGCGAAGACGGCGCTCGCTGGTTTCACACCGGCGGAATTTTTGCCGCGCTCAGTGACACTACGCCGGAAGTTGTCATCGAAGCGGTGCAAGCGGCTAAGCAACACGGCACGATTGTTTCGTATGACCTCAACTACCGCCCAAGCCTGTGGGAAGGCATCGGCGGCCACGCCAAGGCGCAGGAAGTTAACCGCGAGATTGCGAAACACGTGGACGTGATGATCGGCAACGAGGAGGACTTCACCGCGTGTCTCGGCTTTGAGGTGGAGGGCGTTGATGAAAATATTTCGAGCATCGAAGTGGGCGCATTCAAAAAAATGATCGGCGCGGCCGTGGAGGCGTTCCCAAATTTCAAGGCTACGGCCACCACGTTGCGCGCCGTGCAAAGCGCCACGGTTAATGACTGGGGCGCGGTCTGTTGGGCGGACGGTGAATTTTTTGAAGCCACCAATCGCGAGGGATTGGAAATCCTCGACCGCGTGGGCGGCGGCGATAGTTTTGCTAGTGGTTTGATTTACGGATTCCTCGCCACTGGCGATCCTCAACAAGCCGTGGAATACGGCGCGGCTCACGGTGCATTGGCGATGACTACGCCCGGTGATACTTCCATGGCTACCTTAGCTGAAGTCGAGCGATTGATGTCCGGCGGCAGCGCGCGAGTGCAGCGGTAGGGACGCGCTGTGCGCGTCCGTGGACACGCGTAGCGTGTCCCTACCGAAGCGCCACAATTTCATTCGACTTAATCGAACGCTCCGCCGCTTCACATAATTCCACCGAGCCCGCGCCATCGGTGGCAGTCACAACGCTAGGCGCGCGCCCTTCGCGAATACATTTTGCAAAGTACGCGATTTGGCCGGCGTAGCCGTCGGGCGCATCGAGCTTGAGCGTTTCGGGCTCTTTGCCTTGCTCGAAAATTTTCAGGCAATCCTCCTCGCGCGTGTTGTCGAAATCCGCGGTGGCGCGTTCAAAGTTGATGGTGTATTCCATGCTGAACCCGAAGCCTTCGGTCATCGCCCAGCTGCCTTCGGCGGACACCGCCGCGCCGCAGTCCACTTCGTATTGCGCCAGCACGTGATCGATCTCGCCGCTGACTTTGGTGTGGCCTTGGGCGTAAATGGATTTGGGTTCGCCAAAACAGAAGCGCACAAAATCCGCATCGTGAATGTGTAAATCCAGCAACGCACCGCCGGATTTTTTGCCATCGAGAAAAGTGTTCTGCCCCCAAGCCGGAGCCTCGGCCACGCGCCGGAAGCGCGCGCTTAAAACGCGGCCGTAACGGCCATCGTCAATCGCCTCTTTCACCCATGCCCATTCGGGCCAAAAACGCAGGCACATCGCGGGCATAAAAAATCCTTTGGCGTTCTTAGCGGCCGCGGCGATTTCGCGTGCTTCATTGCCGGTGCGAGCCAGCGGTTTTTCACAGAGCACGTGCTTGCCTGAGGCCAGCGCGGCGAGGGCTTGTTCGTGATGGAGGAAAGTGGGGGTGGTGATGTCGATGAGATCGATGGATTCATCGGCAAGTAATTCGTCGAGGCTGCGGTACGCGGCGATGTCGGTCATATCGAGCTTCACGGGTTCGTCGCTGCCCACATTGCCGTGGACGTCAGAAAAATCACCATCGAGATGTCGTCCGCTCGGATTGCACAATGCCGCAATCTCAACGCCGTCCACTTGTTGGTACGCACGAAGATGCGCCACCGCCATAAATCCCGTGCCCACAATTCCAACTCTAATCCTGTCCATCATAAAAATCCCTGTTCATTTCTTCGGCCAACGCCGCAGCCCGTGTTGAAACCACAACCGCCACACCATCCACACCGCTTCCCACGCGATGTGCCATGACATTTTTGAGGTACCTTCGATGCGTTCGGTGAACACAATATTTTGTTCCGCCACACGCAGGCCTTGCCGCCAGATTTTGTGGGTCATTTCAATTTGAAAACTGTAGCCATTCGAGCGCACGGCGGCGAGGTCCACGCTTTCGAGGGCGTTGCGGCGGAAACATTTGTAGCCGCCGGTGGGATCGCTGAACGGCATGCCGGTGATCCATTTCACGTACTTCGCCGCACCGAGGCTTAGCATCAAACGGCGCAACGGCCAGTTGTTCACGCGAATGCCGCCGCGATAGCGCGTGCCCAAAACAAGATCCGCATTTTTGGCCTCCTCCAAAAAGCGTGGGATGTCATTGGGATCGTGCGAGAAATCGCCGTCCATTTCGAAAACAAATTCATAGTCGCGTTGCAACGCCCATTCGAAGCCCGCGCAGTAGGCCCGGCCAAGGCCGTTTTTCTTTTTGCGATGGAGCACATTTACGAAGTCGTGTTTTGCGGAAAATTCATCGGCTAAGTCGCCGGTGCCGTCGGGGGAATTATCGTCCACCACCAGCAAGTCGACCGACAGATTGCTGAGGGCTTCGACAATGCCAGCGAGGTTGTCGCGCTCATTGTACGTGGGCACAATGACGAGAGTTGAATGATCGGCATTCGGCACGCCGCAGAATTGCGGGCGAAGGGGTTGCGGGGCAAGTTATTTAACACAGATTTTCAGAATGGACAGGATGTGGGGAAATGAATCCTGAATATCTGTATTCAATTCTCCGGCAACAATGTCTTCAACGGGCACTCGTCGCAAAGAGGGTTGCGCGGTTTGCAATAGTGGTTTCCCACAACAACAAGTTGGGCGTGGTAGTCCCGCCAAAAATCGAGCTTCGCGACGCCGCGTTTTTGGCTCAATGATTGGATGCAGAGCGATTGGAGTTCGTCATAGTCCGCATTGGCAGCGCACCAGCCGTGGCGTTCGAAAATTCGTTTCGTATAGGCATCGATGACAAAACTGGAGTGGCCGCCGGCGTAAAGCAACATACTATCGGCAGTCTCAGGGCCGACGCCGTTGATGGCGAGGAGGCGTTGTCGAACCGTTTTGGTGTTGCCCTTAAAAAACCGTTTAAGGCTTGCGCCGTGTTTGTCGACGACGACGTCCACAAAGTTGCGCAGCCGCTTGGCTTTGATGTTGAAATAACCGGCCGATCGAATGAGTTGCGCGAGTTCGTCGTGAGTAAGGTTGTAGATTTTTTTTAGCGAAAGCGCCCGCGCCTTTTTGAGGTTGGCGATGGCGAGCTCCACATTTTTCCACGAAGTGTTTTGTGTGAGAATGGCGCCGACGCAAATTTCAAACGGCGAATCCGCTGGCCACCAATTGAGATGGCCGTGCGCGCGGTGCATCAGGCGATATGCTTGGCGAAGGGGAGACACGGATTTCAGGGATTTACACGGATCCAAAATCATCTGTGGAAATCTGTGGAATCCGTGTCTGGTTTTTTATGCCAGCAATTTTTTGCAGGCGGTTTGGAGGCGTTTCATTTGGGCGGCGGTTTTGGTTTCGAGGTAGCAGCGGATGACAGGCTCGGTTCCGCTGGCGCGGAAGGCGACCCATTCGTTATTGGGGAGGAGAAATTTGTAGCCGTCGGTGGTGATGAATTTTTCGACGGGCGCATTGCCGATGGTGTCCAAACCTTGGGCGAGGCGTTTTAGGATGGCGGCTTTTTTTGTGGGGTTGATGTGGATATTGATGCGGTCGGTGTAGAATTTTCCAATTTGTTTTTCGAGCAGCTTCAGGATTTGACCGAGGGATTTTTTTTCTACGGCGACGAGTTCGGCCATCAGCAGACAGGCGAGGATGCCGTCTTTTTCGGGCACGTGGCCTTTGACGCTAAGGCCGCCGCTTTCTTCGCCGCCGACGATGATGGGTTCGGATTCCATTAGGGCACCGATATATTTGAAGCCGACGGGAGTTTCGTGGAGCGGTACGCCAAGATGGGCGGCGATGGCGTCGATCATATGGCTGGTGGGTACGGTGCGCACGGCGGCCCCGGTCCAGCGGCGATTTTTTTTGAGATGATAAAGCGTGAGGGCGAGAATTTGATTGGGCGTAAGCCACGTGCCATCGCGGTCGACAATGCCGAACCGATCGGCATCGCCATCGAGCCCGAGGGCGAGTTGGGCTTTGCCGGATTTGATGCAAGCGGCGGCATCGGCCATGCCTTCGGCGCTGGGCTCGGGCGGTTGGCCGCCGAAGAGGGGGTTGGGGTGTTGATGGAAACGGGTGACTTTAACGCCAGCTTCTTCCAGTAAAATATCGAGGTAACCGCGACCGGCGCCGTACATGAGTTCGACGGCGATTTTCATCTTCGCTTTTTTGATGGCGTCGAAATCGATGAGCTGGCGGATACGGCGGAAGTACGCGGGGCGCGGGTCAATTTCTTTGCATTCGAAGGTGCCGATGACGGAGCCCTCAAAAGTCCATTTTTCTTTTTGGCGTTGGGCGATGTTGTGCTCGACGGCGCGGGTGGCTTCCATGGTGGCGGGGGCGCCGTTGGCGAGGGAAAATTTTAGGCCCTGCCATTCGGCGGGGTTGTGGCTGGCGGTGAGGTTGATGCCGGCGGCGGCTTTGCGGGTACGGATGGCGTGGCTGATGACGGGCGTGGGCGTGTCGCGATCGCAGAGCAGAGGGGTGAGGTTATTTGCGGCAAGCACTTCGGCGGCGGCGAGGGAGAAGTCGCGGCCGAGGAATCGGGCGTCGTGACCTAGGATGATTTGCGATTTACGATTTACGGTTGACGATTGCTGATTGAGAAAATCGGCAATGCCTTGGGTGGCAAGTCGGACGCGGTCGAAGGTGAAGTCGCGCGCGATGAGGCCGCGCCAGCCGGAGGTGCCAAACTGGATTGGGTCGGCCATGTGGTTAGCGTTTCCAATCGAAGGCTTTTTTCTTCACGGCGTAAATGTAGCCGACGAGCAGGATGCCGAGGAAAGAAATCATTGAGCCAAAAATGAGGGCGGCGTTTGTCGCGAGCATATCTTTATAAACCACGGCCCACGGGAAGAGGAAAATTACCTCAATGTCGAACAGGATGAAGAGCATCGCCACGAGATAAAATTTTACTGACATGCGCGGCGCCCCTTCGCCCTCGGCGGGCATGCCGCATTCGTAGGGGGTGTCTTTTGTGGGGTTGGTGTCGGCGCGTTTGCCGATGAGTTTGGAGAGAATGAGATTGCCGGCAGCGAAGGCCACGGCTACGCCCAGCAGAATCAGCACCGGCAGGTATTGTTGTAATTGCCCGTCCACGCGGGTTTTGTAGGCGCGGGGAAGGGTGACGTCCAGCGCAAACGCCATTTGTGGCTTGCGTTTTTAGCCAGGATTCTCAACATTCGCCGCCCGTGGAATCCACAGAAACACATCCGGACCGGCTCATTGATTTTTGGGAATGGCTGGTCGAGAACCGTACGCAGGTAATTTTGGCGATCATCATTGCCATCGGTGCGGTGTTGATCGTGTACACTCAGCGCATTAACGCGCAACTGGCCGAGGAGGCATCGGGCGAAGATGTGTTGGCGGCCATGGATCAACGATTTTCCACGGACGAAGTGAATCCAAATGCCAGCGCCTCGGATCGATTTGCCAAAGTGGTGATGAACCACCCCGACACTGCGGGCGCAAGCAACGCAAAATTTTTGCAAGCGAGCGCGTTGTTTGATGAAGGAAAATTCAAAGAGGCCGATGCGATCTTTAGCGTGTACGCCTTGGAAAATCCACTTAGCCCTTTGCTCCCCGCTGCGGCGTTGGGGCAGGCGGCGTGCAAAGCTTCGCTGAATGATTCCGGTGCGGCTGCGGCCTACGAAGCCGTGCGCAGTCAGCACGCCGACACTCCGGAAGCGGTGCAGGCCACGCTCGCGCTGGGCCGTATGGCGATGGCTGCGAAGGATGCGCCCAAGGCGCGCGAATTATTCACAGCGGTTTCCACCAATCGCGTTTCGCAATTATGGGCCAACATCGCCAGTGACTTATTGAGGCAGTTGCCGCCCGTTGAAAGTCAGTAAATTCGCCTTTCACGGCGTTGAATAACTCGGCCTTGACTCGGGGCCGCGCAATCCCTTTTCTTTACCCACGCCACGGTTGTGGTGTTTTGTCAAAAGGAGGCAAAGAATTCACTCAACGAGTGGCTCATATAAAAAGGGAGAAAAAGGCAATGGCTGAAGTAACAGGTAATCCATCAAATCCACCCATCGAATATCGCGCCGCGCCTGTGGAGGCCGCGCCGCAGCAGGCCGCTTGGCCCGCGACACAAACGGCATCCGCAGCGGAAGACACCGCGAATGTGCCCATTGTGAAGCAGGTGCTTTCGGAATTCATTGGCACCTTCGCGCTCGTGTTTGTGGCGGTCACCACGCTCTATTGGTTTGCGGTGGACTTCATCGCCATCGCGATGGCCAGTGCGCTGGTGGTGGCGTTGATGGTGGGCGTGTTCGCGCGCTTTGGCAGCGGCCAGTTTAACCCCGCCATTACTTTGGGCCTCGTGCTCGGCGGACGGCTGCGATTCACGCGGGGGCTTGCGATCATTCCAGTGCAGTTGGCCGCGGCCGTTTTGGCGTCGTTGATGCTCGTCAATTTTCTTGGCCAAACGGAAAACCTTCAATGGGCTTATCCGAAGGCTCCCGCCGCCACCGCCGCTGAAGCGGCTGCGCCCGCTGGCGCGTTGGCGCCTCAGGGCGGTCAACCGGAATTTGGCTTGCGCGCGCCGGTCGAGGCGGGCACGCCGCGTATTCCCGAGCGCGTTGAAATCCCTGAGCCCATTGGCCGCGCTCAGCCGCGTCCGGTGCCCGGCTCGCAGCGGGTTACCATTTTGCAAGCGATCGTGTTGGAAGCAGTGCTCACCTTTTTCTGGGGAATGGCTGCCTTCGCAGGATTACGCCGAGGCGCGCATCCATTACTCGGCCCGCTGTTGATTGGCGCGGCGGTGGCCGTTGGCATTCTCACGGCCGGCATTTTGACCGGTGGCGCGATGAATCCGGCGCGTGCCTTTGGCCCCGCGCTGGCATCCGGCGCGTGGACCAATCAAATGGTTTACTGGATTGGCCCAATGATTGGCGGCGCACTTGCCGGCGTCATTTGCGGTCACTTCCTGTTTAACAACGAGGAGGAATCGGCGGACGCCCCGGCGTATCCGGCTAGTTAAATCTCCTGTGTCTGGATTGCCCCGGTTTCCACAATGGTGACCGGGGCTTTCTTTTTATAATGAGTGAACCCATCGAGGTCGCGGCCGGATTGATCTTTCGCCAAGGTCGTTTGCTCATCACGCAACGTCCCGCGGGCGGGCACTTGGCGGGGCTGTGGGAATTCCCCGGTGGCAAGCGTGAGCCCGGCGAAACGATGCCCCAATGCCTTCGGCGCGAACTGGCGGAGGAGCTGGGCATCACCGTCGAAGTGGGCGAATGCATTGAGATGCTCACCCACGCGTATCCGGAAAAAACCGTGCGGCTGGAATTTTATGTGTGCGAACTCACCGAAGGCGAACCCACCGGCCTCGACGGCCAACAGCTTGCGTGGGTGAGGTTGGATGAATTGGATGCATACGAATTCCCCGCCGCCGATGCCTGTTTGTTGGAGCGATTGAAACAGGAATTGGATTGGTGGAAATAAAAAAATGGTCGGGGTGGTGAGGTTCGAACTCACGACCTCGTCGTCCCGAACGACGCGCGCTACCAGGCTGCGCTACACCCCGACTCAAAGGGCGGGCATTTAAGCGCAACGCCCCACAAATGCAACGCGTTTTTTCCTTAAAGTAGGAGTAACAACAAAATCCGGTAACAACCGGACTAACATTTGACCGCGGGCAAAAGTGGGGTACATTGGATGAGTTGCCGAGAGGTGATGGCATAGGCGAAGGAAACAATGCGACGCAACTTGCTCATTTTGGTTTTGGGAATGCTGATCTTCGATGGCTGGCAAGAGGCCGCCGCATCGCAGGCGCCGTGGCGAATGGGGCTGCGGCTCGGCAGCCAGCAAGCGCGTCAGGGTTGGCCGTTGCTGCCATTTTCGCGCAGCTCGCCGGTCATCCCCGTGCGACCGTGGACACCGCCCGCAATCAATCCCGCGCTGCTTTCCACCAACCGCGCGGTGATGCCGGAAACGCTGCGCGTGCTGTTTCTCGGCAACTCGCTCACCGCCGCCCATAATATGCCCGCGGTGCTCACCCAAATGAGCCGAACCGCCACGCTCAAAATCAAAGCCACTATGCGCACGCGCGATGGCTACACGCTCGACAGCCATATGGCCGACATCGCCAGTCGCACCAATATTTCTTATACGGTTCAGGATCCGTTGGTTTTCACCAATCGCCTTACGTGGCACGCGGTGATTTTGCAGGAGCACAGCCAAATCCCCGTGTACGCTTGGCAGCAGATGATTGCTTCCGTGCAGCGGATCGATGGCGCAGTGCGGACTGCCCGCACGCGCTCGGTGTTATTTATGCCGCAGTCGCGGCCGGACATTATTTTTTCACCGGCAGAATTTCTCAATCGCGCTGAGGGCGCGTATCAACTTGCGGCCCAGCAAAATGGAAACCTGCCGTTCATCCCCGGCGGACGCGCTTGGCAAATGGTCGAAAGCCGCGCCAACAACAGCATCCAATTACGGGAACGAGATGGCTACACCCCCACCCAACACGGCGCTTACTTAAATGCGTGCGTGATGTACGCATACCTCACTTGGCAAACGCCGCTCGGGCTATCGAATGGCGGGCTGCATCAGGTCAATGACCGGGACGCAGAATATCTTCAGCGGATTGCGTGGGAGCTGTTCGCCTCGCGCCGGGCGGGTGTGCCGTTTTAGATGCGGCGCAAGTCGGCCACGCATTCCACGTGCTGGGTTTGGGGGAACATATCCAGCGCGGTGACGCTCTTCAATTCGTAACCCTGTTCGCACAGCCATTTCAAATCGCGCGCGAGTGTGGCGGGGTGGCAGCTCACATAAATCACTTGGCGCGGCTTTGCGTTTGCCAGCATTTCCAAGCCTTCTTTGTGAACGCCTTTGCGCGGGGGATCGAGGATGAGCGTGGTGCCCTCCGCCGGAAAGCGCTCCAGTAAGGAGTCCATTTCTTCCTCGGTTTTGCCTTGGATAAATTCGCCGTTTTCGATTCCGCGCGCGGCAAGATTTTTGCGTGCGGGGAGGATGCATTGTTTGTCGATGTCGATCCCCACAAAGCCCTCCACCAAATCCGCCATTGAAAGGCTGAAAAATCCAATGCCGCAATAGGCGTCCACCAGATATTTCGTGGATGCAACGGCAAGGCGGCCGCGCACGGTTTCCACCAGTTTGGGCAGCAGCGAGAAGTTGTTTTGGAAAAATGAATCGCGGTGCAACTCCCAGTCGTCGGGCATCATTCGCAGCACGACTTTTTGCATATTGCGCGGCGGCGGATCTTCGCGCACTGCTTGCAGTTGATCGTTAAGTGCTTCCTCGGCAATCTCGCAGCGTTCGAGGTCCACCACCAATCGGCTCTCCGCGCGCAGGAATCCGTAGATTGCTTTTTGCTTAAACTTATCCCATTGGCGGCGGATCATGATGCGGTTGCGGTAGCCGTATGGGGCAGGGCAGGGGATGAGTTCGCCAACGATTTCAGGCGCGAAGCCGCCCACGCGCTGGAAAAGATTGCGCACTTGCTCCAGCTTGATGCGCCCTTGTGCTTCGTAATCGATGTGTTGATATTGGCACCCGCCGCATTCGCCAAAGTATTGGCACTTGGGATCCACGCGATCGGGCGAGGGCGTGATGACTTGCAGCAACCGCGCGCGCGCGAAATCTTTTTTGCGCTCAGTAATTTCCACCAACACTAACTCACCCACAATCGCGAAGGGCACGAATATGACAAAGCCATCCACCTTGCCGACGCCATCGCCGCCAAAGGCCATATCGGCAATCTCAACTTCAAGTCGGTCGCCCACATTGAGCGCTGCGGTTTCTAAATTGTTTTCTGTGTCGTCCATTTTTAGGGCCGCCGATTGTCCTCAAGCGGGCGGGAATGACAAGCAGATTGCACCGCGCGCGTTCAGCCGCTAAGGTTCGCCACGTGAAATTGCTGTTCATCGGAGACATCGTCGGCAAGCCCGGCCGCCAAGCGGTGCGGGGGTTGGTGCCCAAATTGCGCGACCGGCACGGGCTCGACCTCGTGATTGCCAATGGCGAAAACGCCGTGGGCGGCAGCGGTATTAACCGCGAAAAGGCGGTGGAAATTTTTGATGCGGGCGTGGATATTATGACGTGTGGCGATCACCTTTGGGATCAACGCGAGGTCATCGAGTTGCTGGACAGCGAGCCGCGTTTTGTGCGTCCGGCCAATTATCCGCCCGGCACGCCGGGGCAGGGCAGCACATTATTCGAGCACGCCGGATTGCCCACCGTGGGCATCATCAACGCACAAGGCCGCACTTTTATGCGCGGCGAAATGGAAAACCCCTTTCGTGTGGTGGCCGAAGAGGTGAAGAAACTCGCGCCGCTTGCGCCGGTTATTTTCCTTGATTTCCACGCGGAAGCCACCAGCGAAAAAATCGCGATGGGCCGAATGCTCGATGGCGATGTGAGCGCGGTGGTGGGCACGCACACGCACGTGCAAACGGCTGATGAAATTATTTTCCACGGCGGCACGGCGTTCCTGTGCGACGCGGGATTTACAGGACCGCACGACAGCGTGATCGGCCGCGATTGGGAACCGGTGGTAACCCGCTTTCTCACCAGCCAACCACAGCGTTTTCCAGTATCCAAAGGGCGGATTCTTTTGCAGGGTGTAATGATTGAAGTCGATGGTGCCACGGGCAAGGCCACCTCCATCGAGCGTGTGAGCGAAGCGCTTTAGTGTGTACACCACGTTCGGTGCTTTCAAATGAACTTTTTTTCCGTTAGGTTTTCCGGCCAATGAAATCAATGACCGGCTATGGACGCGGCGAAGCGTCGCGCAATGGCGCAAAACTCACAGTGGAAATCAGCACGGTGAACCGCAAGCAAGCGGAGCTTTCGCTGTACTTGCCGCGCGAGCTGGATGCGCTGGAAAGCCGGGCGCGCGATGAAATCAACACGCGCATTTCGCGGGGCCGCATCGTGGCGCGTGTGGGGCTCTCCTCCACCAACGGGGATGGCTCGGAAGTGAAACTCGATGCCGGCCTTGCCAAACGTTACGCACGCGAATACCGCAAGCTGGCAAACGATCTGAAGCTGCGGGATGACTTGGGTATTGATACCATTTTGCGCGCGCCGGGTGTGTTGAAACAAAGTGATGAGGCGCTGGACGTGGAGGGTTTGTGGTCGCCACTGCGCAAGGCGGTGCGCGATGCGCTGGGGGAATTGCTGGCGATGCGCACGCGCGAAGGTAGCCATTTGAAAAAGGATTTGCAGCAACGCATCGGCACGATGCAAAAGGCGGTGAAGAAAATTGCGAAGCAAGCGCCATCCACTGTGAAGCGGCATCGCGAGCAATTGCACGAACGCCTTGCCGCCGCCGGGCTGGAGCTTGGCAAAGGCGATGACGAGCGTTTGCTGAAGGAGGTGGCGATGTTCGCCGATCGCATTGATATTACTGAAGAGCTCACGCGGCTGGAAAGTCACTTTGGTCAATTCATCGATTGCGCGAAAGCTAAAGGGCCGGTGGGGCGCACCTTGGATTTTCTCTCGCAGGAAATGAATCGCGAAATCAACACCATCGGGTCCAAGGCAAATGACGCGGTCATTTCGAAATGGGTGGTCACGCTCAAAAGCGAGTTGGAAAAATTTCGTGAGCAAGTTCAAAACGTGGAGTGATGGCGGGCACGGCGCAATCGGTTCTGCTAGTGCTCTCCGGCCCGTCGGGCGTGGGGAAAACCACGGTGGCGCAGCGGTTGCTTGCCGAGAATGAATCGCTCACCCGCGTGGTGACGTGTACCACCCGTGCCCCGCGCGCAGGCGAGGTGGACGGCGAAGCGTATCATTTTTTAGGTGAAGCAGAATTTGCGCGGCGCGTTGACGCCGGTGATTTTTTGGAACACGCCGAAGTGTACAGCCACGGATATGGCACGATGAAGTCCGGCGTAACGGAAGTGCTGGACGCGGGGCAGGATGTGTTGGTGGTGAATGACGTGCAGGGCGCGCTGACGTTTACCGCAATGGCGCGGCAGGACGCGGCGTTGGCGTCGGTGATGACGACCATTTTTTTGGTGGCCGAACATGCGTCGGCCTTGCGGGCGCGCTTGGAATCGCGCGGCGAGGATGCTGCGGACGTGATTGCCGAACGGCTCGCGGTCGCGGAAGCGGAGATGGCGCAGCAGGATCAATTTGATCACGTGGTGGTGAGCGGCACGCGCGAAGCGGATGCCGCGGCGGTGCAGGAAATTTACTCAAACGCGAAATCAAACGCAAAAAATAATTAATGGCGGAAAACAAAATCATGGTGCTCGGAGTCACCGGCTCCATCGCCGCTCACAAAGCGGTGGATGTGTGCAGTGTGCTGGCAAAAGCAGGTGCGGATGTGCACGTGGTGATGACGCGTGACGCGCAGGAATTTGTGACGCCGCTGCCATTCAAAACACTTTCGCGCAATCCGGTGGTCACCAGTCTTTATGATGAAGAGGAAGGTTGGCGACCCACGCACATTCGGCTGGCGGATGAGGCGGATTTGCTGTTGGTCGCCCCCGCCACGGCTAACAGCTTGGCGAAGCTCGCCCACGGGCAGGCGGATGACGCGCTGGGCTGCATCGCGTTGGCGTTGAATCCTGAAGCGAAATTAATGATTGCCCCGGCGATGAACGGCAAAATGTGGAGCCACCCCGCCACACAGGCAAATGTGGCGCTGCTGCGGGAACGCGGCGCGCAATTCATTGGCCCCGCCGAGGGCGAACTGGCCTGCGGCTACGAGGGGCTCGGCCGATTGGAATCGCCCGAGGCGATTGCCGAAGCAGCCTTGCAGTCCGTGGGGTATCCATCGTAAAACCTCCGTTTCCCGATGCCCGCTCTCAAAAAAATCCAGCGCTTTTTTAAGCTCGTCAGTACCTCGTCCATTGATCCGGACGAGCAGTACTCGCGATTGAAGCTGATGGAGCGCGACCTCGGCGTGCCGATCAAAATTTTCGTGCTGGCCATTATGGCCTATTTCCTTTTTTTCTCACAATGGATTCAGGAGCGGGAATATATTTTGCGGGAACGTGTGGAGGTGGCGCTCGAACCGGTGCAGGAGTTTTATCTTGGCTATGTGTTGGTGAATGTGGGTGCGATTGTGTTTCTGATTTTCTTCAACCGCTGGCCATTGCGCGTGGTGCATTGGGTTATTTTGGTGATGAATTTTGTGGATGCGATGGTGGTGTCGGCGCTGGTGGTGATCACCGGCGGATTGGACAGTCTGGTGTATTATGTTTTTATTGTGCTCATTATTCGCAATGCCATCAGTGTGCCGATCCCCGCCACGCAAATTTCTTTGAACCTCTTGACCACTGCGGGGTATGCGGCGGCTATTTTTATTTGGAAAGGTTGGATCGTCCAAAACACTGGAGTGGATGATTTGGGGGAGATGTTTGGCCCCGCCACGGTGGAGGAGGTGGCTAAGGCGAATACCTTGGAGCAGGATCAATATGAGAGCGCCTTGTTTGTGATTCGGGTTTTCTTTTTGGTGTTGATGACGGCGCTGTGTTACGGGGTGCAGGTGTTGTTTGATCGCGACCAAATTACTCAGCGGGAATCGCGGGAGTACACGCTGCGGCGGGAGCAGTTGCGATCCACGGGACGCTTGGCGGCGGAGATTGCGCATCGACTCAAGAATCCACTTTCGATTATCAACAACGCCGCGTTTTCCATGCAGCGGCATTCGGCGGGTCAGGATGAAAATGCGGCCAAACAGTTGGATATGATTCGCAGTGAGGTGGATCGGTCGGACATGATTCTGACGGAGTTGATGGGGTACGCGCGACTTTCGGAAGGGCGCGTGGAGCGGCTCAAGGTGAAGGATGAAATACAGGCGTCCATTGAGGATGTCTTCCCGGAGGTTTCCAACTTTGAAATCACGGTCAACCGACGGATTTCTGAAGCCCTTCCACCACTGATGATGCAGCGTGCTCATTTGCGGGAAATTTTGGTGAATGTCCTGGTGAACGCCCGGGAGGCGACATCCAAGGGCGGTCGAGTTGATATTTCGTGCCAACCTTTGGCGAATTATGAAATTGAGATTCGGGTCAAGGATAGCGGGTTGGGGGTGCCGGAAAATCAGATCGCACAGATTTTTGAGGCATATTTCACCACCAAAGAAAAAGGGACGGGCCTTGGCCTTTCGATTGTGAAACAAAACACCGAGCTTTACGGAGGCAAAATCCGCGTTGAATCGGAGCTTGGAACCGGCACGGAATTCATTCTAACCTTTCCCACCCGAGCCCTTTAAGGACACTGAGTTATGAAACCCAACCTTCCCCCAGTCCTAGTGGTTGACGATGAGCCGAACATGCGCGAGACCGTGCGTGAAATGCTCAGTGATGATGGCTTTGCCGTGAAGCTGGCGGAATCGGCTGAGGAAGCCCTCGAGATGATGGGCGCGCCCGGCGCGGAATTTTTTATGGTCATTACCGATGGCCGACTGGGCGGGATGAGCGGCTACGATCTCATCCGCAAAATGGCCAAGGATTTTCCAAACCTGCAGGTCATTCTCATCACCGCGTTTGCCACGCCCAAGCTTGCGGTGGAAGCCATCCAGGCCGGAGCGGCTGATTACCTTTCCAAACCCTTCGCCCCCGAGGAATTGCTGCACGCGGTGGAGCGCTGCCGCGATCACTTCGAACTCACCGCGGAAAACAAAACCCTGCGCGCGCGCTCACGCGGCAGTGAAATTTACGAGGTGCATCAAATCGTCGGCGAATCGCCGATGATGGTCGAGCTGCGTCAGTTCATCCAAACCGTCGGCCCCACTGATTCCACAGTACTCATCCTCGGCGAAAGCGGCACGGGCAAAGAGTTGGTGGCCGGCTCCATCCACAGCCTCAGCCGACGCAGTGATAAAAACTACATCCGCCTCAACTGCGCCGCCATTCCTGAGACGCTTTTGGAGAGCGAATTGTTCGGGCACGAAAAAGGCGCCTTCACCGGTGCCCTGCGCACCAAGCCCGGCCGCGTGGAGGAAGCGGATGGCGGCACCATTTTCCTCGATGAAATCGGCGATATGAGCCGACCTTTGCAGGCCAAGTTGCTGCGTTTTCTCGAGGACGGAACGTTCACCCGCGTGGGGGGCAACGAGGAGAAACGCGTGAATGTGCGCATCATTTCCGCGACCAACCGCGACATTGTGACGGCCATTCAGGAAAACGATTTTCGCGAAGATTTATATCATCGCCTCAACGTGATGAAATTCCGGCCGCCACCCTTGCGCGAGCGCGGCGATGACGTGGTGCATTTAGCTGAACATTTTCTTCAGGAAAACTGCCAAAACCTGGGCCGGGGCGAGTTGAAACTTTCCAAGGACGCCTCCATAAAACTGCTCTCGCACAACTGGCCCGGCAATGTGCGCGAACTGCGCAACGTGATGGAACGCGCCGCCATCCTCGAACAAACCGACGAGGTGCAGCCTTCGAGCTTGCCGGACTTCGAAATGGAAATGCGTCTTCGCCAGTCCGATGATACCGGCGGGGAAATCAATCTCGATCTCGGCTTCGCCGAGGCCGTTGCGGACTTCGAGCGCCGGATGATTACCACCGCCCTCGAGCGAAACCAATACAACGTGAACCGCAGCGCCGAGTTGCTCAAGATGACCCGCCATTCGCTCCGGTATCGAATGCAACAGCTCGGCCTCTCCAACTCCGGTGGAACCAGCGGTGACGACGGCGACAGCGAATAATCGCGCCGCCTTGGAGGCCAGCCGCGCCATCACGCGCCGCAGTGCCTCCAATTTGGCTCTCTCCTTTGTCGCGCTCGACAAGCGCCGACGCAATGCAATGAGTGCCCTCTACGCATTCTGCCGCCAAGTCGATGATGTCGCCGATGAAGAAACCCAACCCCGCGAGCAACGCGCCGCCGCATTGCAGGATTGGCGTGAGGATATCCAACGCGCTTGCGAAGGTGGCCAGCCGCGCATCCAGGTTAATCAAGCGCTGCAACCGGTCATTGAGCAATACGCGCTCAAGTTCGAGCACTTCGATGAACTCATTCGCGGAATGGAAACGGACCTCGCGCAGGATCGCTTTGCAACCCTTGAGGAGCTCGATCTCTATTGCTACCGCGCCGCCTCGGTGGTGGGCCTGTTGAGCATCGAAATTTTTGGCTATCGCGACGACGCCTGCCAAGACTACGCCATCCACCTCGGCAAAGCCCTGCAACTCACCAACATCCTTCGCGACGTGGGCAACGACGCCGGGCGCGGACGCATTTATCTTCCCGTTGCCGAAATGGAAAAACACGGCGTCGATCCCCAATCTCTTTTGGATTTGAAATACTCCGCCGCCTTCCACAACCTTGCCGCCGATACCGCCGTGCGCGCGCGCGGTCATTATCAAAAGGCATCCAAACTCCTGCCCGCCGCCGACCGGCGCGCAATGGTCGCCGCCGAGGCAATGGGTGCAGTGTACTGGCGGTTGCTGCGTCGAATGGAGGATGCCAAGTTTCGCGTGCTCGATTCGCCTCCCACACGCCTTGGGCGGCTTCATAAACTAGCGCTCGTCTTTGGCACGTGGTGCCGCGTCAAGATTGGCTCTGCTCAGCCCAATTACGGCTGCGATTGATTTGGCGACGAATTTCCACTAACCTCCTCCCGTGCAAATTCAGTTCACCAAAATGAACGGCGCGTGGAATGACTTCGTGCTGATCGATAATCGCGATGGCGCGGTCACGCTCAGCCGCGAACAAATCGCCAAACTTTGCCACCGCCAACGCGGCGTGGGCGCCGATGGTTTGATTCTTCTCAAAAACGCCGAAGGCGAAGGCGATTGGGCGTGGGATTTTTATAATGCCGATGGCAGCGACGCCGAGATGTGCGGCAACGGCGCGCGTTGTTTCGCCAGTTATATTCAGCACACCCTCGGCGGCGATGGCACGTTGAGCTTCGAAACCGCGTGTGGCCTCATCCGCGCCGAGATTGGCGACACCACCGTGACGGTGAACCTCACCAATCCACACAGCCTCGCCCTCAACGAAACCATCTCCACCACCGATGGTGAAAAAACCGTGCACTCGCTCAACACCGGCGTCCCGCACGCGGTGCTCATGGTGGATGACGCCGATGCCGCGATGGTCGCCAGCCTCGGCGAAGAGATTCGGCATCACGACCACTTCGCGCCAGCGGGCACCAATGTTAATTTCGTGCAAAATCTGGCGCCCGGAAAAATTCGTGTCCGCACCTACGAACGCGGCGTGGGCGAAACCCTCGCGTGCGGCACCGGCGTCTGCGCCAGCGCCATCCTCGCCGCCCAACTCAATGACTGGCCCGCCAACGTGCAAGTAACCGTCCTCGGCGGCGACACTCTCCAAGTGGCCTTCGAGAACGATGGAGACAATTTTTCAAACGTCCAACTCACCGGCCCCGCGCAGTTTGTCTTTGAAGGCACGATGGCGGTGTAATGTGCTGCCGGCATCTTGCCGGCAGGTTTGAGGCCGTTCCATCTGCCGGCAAGATACCGGCAGCACATCAAATCCCCTTGAGTCCACATCCCTCCGCTGTTAACGTCCGCGCAGAAATGTTTACGGGAGTTTACACTGCACTCGTCACGCCCTTCAAAAAGGGGCGGCTCGATGAAACCGCCTTAAAAAAACTGGTGGAGCTGCAAGTCAAAGGCGGCGTGGACGGCATCGTGCCTGTGGGTACCACCGGCGAATCGCCCACCGTCGATTTCGAAGAGCACGTGCGCATCATTGAGCTGGCGGTTTACTACGCCAAAGGCCGCTGCAAAATCATCGCCGGCAGTGGCGCGAACTCCACCGAGGAAGCGGTGTATCTCACCAAGTCCGCCGAGTACGCCGGTGCCGATGGCTCGCTGCAGGTTTGCCCCTATTACAACAAACCCTCGCAAGACGGCCTCTACGCGCACTTCAGCGAGATTGCTAATTCCACCAATTTGCCAATCGTTTTGTACAGCATCCCCGGTCGTTGCAACGTGGAGATCGCCGTGCCCACTGCCGTGCGCCTAGCGGCGGATTGTTCAAACATTGTCTGCATCAAAGAAGCCGGTGGCGATGTGGATCGAGTCAGCCAACTGCGCGCCGCGTTGCCAAATCAATTTACCATCCTTAGCGGTGACGACGCACTCACGTTGCCCTTTATGGCTGCGGGCGCGAAGGGCGTTATCAGCGTTTCCAGCAACCTCATTCCGCGTCAGCTCACCAAAATGGTGCACGCATTTCTCAAAGGCGACGCGAAGGGCGCGCTAAAGTTGCACGAAAAATTTTATCCACTGTTCAAGGATTTGTTCATCGAAACGAACCCCGTCCCAATCAAAGCCGCGCTGGCGATGAAGGGGCTTGTGAAAGAAGAATACCGGTTGCCGCTGGTGAAAATGAATCCCGACAACCGACGCCAACTCCGCGCCACGCTCAAGGCGACGGGCGTGCTCAAATAATTTTATGGCCAAGGTTATCATCCACGGTTCACGAGGGCGAATGGGCCAAATGCTCATCGCGTGTGGCAAGGCCTTGGACGGCATCGAGATCGTCGCCGGCGTGGACGAAGGCGATGACCTCTCCGCCATCATTGCCGATTGCGATGTCGTCATCGATTTCAGCTTGCACAGCGCCACCGCCACGTGTGCCGCGCTCTGCGCCGATCACGGCAAAGCCCTCGTCATCGGCACCACCGGCCACACCGACGAAGAAAAATCATCAATCTTAAATCACAAATCCAAAATCCCAATCGTTTGGGCCAGTAATTATTCCACCGGCGTCAACACCCTCTTTTGGTTGACGCGCAAAGCCGCCGAAATCCTTGGGCCGGATTTCGATTTGGAAGTGGTGGAGATGCATCACCGGCACAAAGTGGATGCCCCCAGCGGAACCGCCACCACGCTCGGCGAAATTTTGCTCGAAGTGCGCGAACAACAAAAAGACACCCTCCGCCACGGCCGCGAAGGCATCGTCGGCGCGCGCACCGATGAAGAAATCGGAATGCATAGCCTCCGCGGTGGCGACGTGGTGGGCGATCACACCGTCATTTACGCCGGCGCTGGTGAACGTCTCGAACTCACTCACAAAGCCGCCAGCCGCGAGACCTTCGCCAACGGCGCCCTCCGCGCCGCCCAATGGGCCACCGGCAAATCAGCGGGGCTCTATAATATGCAGGATGTTTTGGGGCTGGAATGAACACGGAGATTCATGATGAACAGGACAAAATAAATCCTGAATATCCTGAACATCTGTGTTTAATTTCTCTCGGTTCCAATCTGGGTAATCCCGTTGCCAATATCCAAAACGCATTCACCGAACTCGAAAAACTTTCCAACGCCCCCATCCAAAAATCTTCCCTGTGGCAAAGCACTCCCGTGGATTGCCCGCCCGGTTCCCCTGATTTCATCAATGCCGCCGCCGCGTTCGAGCCATTGGAAAATGAAACTCCCGAATCACTGCTCGCAAAATTGCAACAGCTCGAAATCCAATTCGGTCGCCAACCCAAGGCGATGTTCAACGAACCGCGCCCGCTCGACCTCGACCTTATTGCCTTCAAAAACCAAACGCGTTCGACCGAGACCTTGAACCTCCCACACCCGCGTTTTCATCAACGCCGCTTTGTGCTCGAGCCGCTAAACGAAATCGTGCCGCTCGCTATTCTTCCCAATCAAACCCAAACCCTCGCCCAACTCCTCGCCACCCTCGACACAAACGAAACCCTCGCGTTACATTCGCCCAATGCCTGACGATCACGCGCCCATTCCCCGCAGTTGGCATCGCGCGCTTGGCCCCGGCCTCATCACCGCTTGCGTCGTCATCGGCCCGGGCAGCATCCTCACCAGTTCCAAAGTAGGGGCCGAGCACGGTTACAATATGAGTTGGGTCGTGCTGGCTTCGGCGGTCTTTATGCTGGCGTTTATTCAAATGGCCGCGCGATTGGGCGTGGTGGCGAAGGAATCACCGGGAAAATTATTGGCCGATCGCGTGGGACGTTGGTTGGCGGTTTTAATTGGGGTTTCCATTTTCTTCGTGGCCTCGGCATTTCAATTTGGAAATAACCTTGGTGTTCACAGCGCCTTTGAGGCGTACTTTCAATTCGATTCAATCGTGATTGTTTTCAATGCGGCAGCCATTGCGTTTTTGTTTTTCTTCAAAAATCTGTATCGCGCTTTAGAAAAATTAATGATGGTTTTTGTGGGGCTAATGCTTGTCGCGTTTGCCGCCAATTTGCTGTTCGCCAAACCGAGCCCCACCGAATGGGTGCGGGGATTGATCCCAACCGGCATTGGTTCGCTTGACCTCTCCGTGCTCGGTTTGGTGGGAACTACTTTTGCAATTGCTGCGGCATATTTTCAAATTTATCTCGTGCGACAAAAGGGCATCCAACGTGAGGACTTGCCGTCGAGCCTCATTGATTCCCGCGTGGGCGTGCTGTTGATGGCGGCGATCACCCTGATGATTATGGGCACCGCCGCTGCCGCGCTCAAAGGGATTAAGCTCGAAGGAGCCGCCGATGTGGCGATGCAATTGGAGCCATTGTTTGGTACTTGGGGGAAAGCGCTATTTTGTCTCGGGCTTTTTTCTGCAGCGTATTCTTCGTTTCTGATTAACTCGATGGTGGGCGGCTTTGTGTTGTCCGATGGCCTCGGGCTCGGCAGTGGGCCGGAAGATAAATGGCCACGTTATTTGACCGCTGCCGTTTTGGTAATTGGTATGGGCGTGGCAATGTTTGTCATCAAAACCGGCACCAAACCATTGGCCGCCATCGTGATGGCGCAAGCGGTGACTGTGATTGTCGCGCCGCTTTTGGCTGGTATTTTATTATGGCTGTGCAATCGCAAAGATATTATGGGGGAAGACCGAAATGGGCCCCTCATCAATGGACTCGGCGGCGTGGGATTTGTGCTGCTGCTGGAGATGGCGGCGAATACTGCGGTCTATAAAGTGTGGCCAAAAGTGAGTGCGTGGTTGGGGTGAAATGCAGTTTCCGCTTGTCGCAAACCCGCTTTGCGCGAATGGTGGCGCGGTGCCGTCTGTAAAAATCACCGCCGAAATTATTCGGCAAATGAAAGGCCGCGAGCCCATCGCCGCGCTCACGGTCTATGATTATCCGATGACGCGCATGCTCGATGAATGCGGCGTGCCCTTGCTGCTCGTGGGCGATTCCCTCGGGATGGTGGTGCTTGGCTTGCCCGATACCACCGGTGTGACGATGGACGATATCGAACATCACACCCGCGCCGCCGCCCGCGCCCAACCCCGCGCACTGCTCGCCGCCGATTTGCCAAAGGGCAGTTATGATACTGTCGATGATGCCGTGACAAACGCCCACCGCCTGATCGATGCCGGCGCGGAAGCGGTCAAAGCCGAAGGCGGCACCGCCATTCGGGCACAAGTGGAAGCCATTCTCGCGGCGGGAATTCCCTTTCTCGGCCACATTGGGATGCTTCCCCAAAATGTAAAAGCCGAGGGCGGCTACAAAGTGAAAGGCAAAACCGAAGCCGAACACAAAGCCATCCTGCGCGATGCCGAAGCTCTGGCCGACGCGGGCGCGTTTGCCGTGGTGCTCGAATTGGTGGCCCCAGCCGTGGCGGCTGAAATTTCAAAAACAATTTCAATCCCCACCATCGGCATCGGTGCCGGGAATGAATGTGATGGGCAAATTCTCGTGACCACAGATTTGTGGGCTACATCGCCCGATTACATTCCCCGCCACGTGCAACCCAATATGCAAGTGCCCGTCGAAATGCGGCGGGCGATTACTGACTGGAAAAATTTAATTAACACCACAGAGGCACAGAGAACTCAGCGGAAATAAATCTCTGTGTCCTCTGTGTCTCTGTGGTAAGAAATGAAAAAACTAACACACATCAACGCCAAGGGCGAAGCCAGGATGGTCGATGTCTCCGCCAAGCCAATACAACAACGCACCGCCACCGCCCGCGGTGAAATCCGGATGGCGAAGGAAACCCTTCGCCTCATTCGCTGCGATAAGATTGCGAAAGGCAACGTGCTGGCGACCGCGCGCATTGCGGGGATTCAAGCCGCGAAGCGCACGGGTGATTTGATTCCGATGTGCCATCCGTTGCCCATCAACCATTGCGAGGTGGACTTTGAATTTCCTAAGACGGGCAACGCGATTGTCATCACCGCCACGGCCAAAGTGTCGGCGCAAACGGGCGTGGAAATGGAGGCGCTCACGGCGGTGAATCTTGCCGCGTTGACGATTTATGATATGTGCAAGGCGGTCGATAAAAAGATGCGCATCACCAATGTGAAACTGGTTTCAAAAACTAAACAATGAAAATACAGGTGGGAATTATTACTGTGTCCGATCGCGCTGCGGCGGGTGAATACGAAAATCTCGGGGGCCCTCTTCTTACCGAAGCCGCTGATGGTTACGGTTGGGCAGTGCTCGCTCAGACGGTGGTGCGCGATGAAGTCGAACAAATCCAACGTGCTATCCGCGAACAGATTGCGAAGGGTTGCCACCTCGTGCTCACCACCGGCGGCACCGGCGTGGCGCCGCGCGATGTCACCCCCGAAGCGGTCCGCGAAATTGCCGACCGCGAATTGCCGGGCTTTGGTGAAGTGATGCGGATGGAGTCGCTGAAGATCACCAAGAACGCAATCCTCTCCCGTAGCCTTGCCGCTGCGGTGGGTAATGCGTTGGTAATTTGTTTGCCCGGAAAACCCAAGGGCGCGGTGGAGTGCCTCAGTTTTGTTGAGGGCGCTATCCCGCATTGCGTTGAAGTGGTGGCGGGTGTGCCGACGAGTTGCTGATGAAATTCACCACAGAGTTGGTAGGGCGGTTTCTCCGAAACCGCCTCGGCGCGCTCGGAGAGCACGCCCTACCATTGTTGTTTTGATGATTGCATAATGAGCCCTAAAGGAATCCAATTCTACAATCGTTACACTCGCGAAGTGGAAACGGAAGTGGTCTACGGCGAAAAATGGCTGCGCTGGATTTTATTCAATCCCTTCGGCCAAATCGCGCTGCACGCGGTGGCCAAGCGCGCGTGGTTCTCGCGGTGGTACGGCTGGCGAATGAGTTGCGCGGGCAGTGCTTCGCGTGTGAAACCGTTTATCGAACGATACAACATCGCTGAGAGTGAATACGTTAAGGCCGCGGATGAGTTCACTTCGTTCAACGATTTTTTTTATCGCAAGCTCAAGCCAGAGGCGCGTCCGGTGGATGCGGCGGAGGGATCGGTGGTGTTCCCTGCTGATGGTCGCCATCTGGGCTTCGCAAAAGCCTCGGCGGTGGAGGGGGTGTTTGTAAAAGGGCAGCGGTTTGATTTAGGCAAATTATTGGGAGACAAAAAACTGGCCGACCAATTTGCCGATGGGGCGGCGGTGTTTTCGCGGTTGTGTCCGGTGGATTATCATCGTTTTCATTTTCCAGTTGCCGGCGTGCCGGGCGAGGCGCGGTTGATTAATGGCCTGTTGCAATCGGTGAATCCCCTCGCGCTGCGTGATCGGCTTTCGATTCTTTGGGAGAACAAACGATTCATCACCGAAATCGAATCTGAAAAATTCGGCAAAGTGTTGGTGCTGGAAATTGGCGCGACCAATGTCGGCAGCGTTAATCATACCTTTGTGCCCACGCGCCCTGTCGCGAAGGGGGAGGAGAAAGGTTGCTTCGCCTTTGGCGGTTCGGCGACGCTAACGATGTTCGAGCCGGGTCGGGTTAGGTTGGATGAAGATTTGCTCGAGCAATCAGCGCAACAACGTGAGTTGTACGCGAAAGTGGGGGATCGGATGGGGAGGGTGGAATGACCAATGAGCAGGGCCCAATACCCAAGGAATAATTAAATCCAAAAACCCAAAACTGGATTGTGGGATTGGGATTTGTGAGTTCCTTGGGATGTGGTTATTGTGCCTTGGTAATTTCAAAGATATTTTCCCAAAATCGGCTTCAAGTCTTTCACCGTCTTCGCAGGCCACACTTTCCGGTCGGTCATAATTGCATTTTCTAAGGCGCTATGGCAGGGCCAGTTTGCAGGAACCTTAGGGATATTTGGAATCACATCGGCCAATACGGCTTTGGCGGTGGCGGCGTTGCGGGTGAGGTTTTCGATGACCATTTCGACGGTGACGTGGGCTTCATCGGTTTTCCAGCAATCGTAATCGGTGATCATCGCCATCGTCGCGTAGGCGATTTCTGCTTCGCGCGCGCATTTAGCTTCGCCAAGATTGGTCATGCCGATGACGTCGTATTTGAGTTTGTGATTGGTGAGCGACTCCGCGCGTGTGCTGAAGGCGGGGCCCTCCATATTCACGTACGTGCCGCCGTTGTGGACGCGGGCTTTTTTCTGTTTGGCACTTTTAAGGAGAAGCTGGCGTAGTTCTTCGCAAATAGGATCGGCAAAGGCAACGTGGCCGGCAATGCCGTTTCCAAAAAAAGTGTGGTTGGCGGATTGCTTGGTGCGATCGAGAAATTGATTGATCAGCACGATGTCGCACGGGCGATATTTTTTTTGTAAGGACCCCACGGCGCTGACGCTGATGACCCAATGGACGCCGAGTTTTTTCATCGCCCAAAGATTGGCGCGGTGGTTTAGCTCGCTGGGCAAAATGCGATGGCCGCGGCCGTGCCGGGGGAGGAAGGCCACCTCGCGTCCGGCGAGTTTACCGGTGAGGAATTGGTCGGACGGCGCGCCGAAGGGGGTTTTTACGGTCACCCATTTCTTGCCGCGAAAGCCTTCGATATCGTAGAGGCCACTGCCGCCGATGATGCCGATGCGATGAATTTTTTTGGTCATTGTCTTTTTTATCGCGTTGCGTCCGTGATTGCTGCAAGGTGGGGCCATCCCAACGATGCAACCCGTGCGGGCGGTGCGCCGGGCCCAATGTGGGCGGTGGACGCTCTGCGGGCAAGCAGTGTTTTATGGCTGAACTGCAACACAAACCTTTTGATCCTGATAACGTCCTTTCTGTGGTGATGGGCGGCGGGCGCGGTACGCGGCTTTTCCCACTGACGCGCGAGCGCGCCAAGCCGGCGGTTCCGCTCGCGGGCAAGTATCGGCTGGTCGATGTCCCGATTTCCAATTGCATTAATTCCGGGCTCAAGCGGGTTTATTTACTGACGCAGTTTAACTCCGCTTCGCTGCACCGGCATATTTCACAGTCCTACAAGTTTGATCATTTCACGCACGGGTTCGTGGAAATTTTGGCGGCGGAGCAGACGCTTTCCGATTCCTCATGGTTCCAGGGCACGGCCGATGCGGTGCGGAAGCATATGACTCATTTTCTTAATCATCGCTTTGATCACATTCTTATTTTAAGCGGTGACCAGTTGTACAATATGGATTTTCGGAAGGCGTTTAACGAACACATAGCCAACGACGCTGAGTTGACGGTGGCGACCATTCCGGTTAACCGCGAAGCGGCCAGTGGGTTTGGCATTATGCAGATTGATGAGGAGCATCGCATTCGGGAGTTTGTCGAAAAGCCGAAGGAGTCGGCGGTCATTGATTCCCTGAAGTTGCCTGACGACACTCGGCAGGAGCTCGGCATCAAAGCCAATGACGATCAGTTTCTGGCTTCGATGGGCATTTATATTTTTAACCGCGACGTGCTCGTGGATTTATTGGAGAGCGATCAGGCGGATTTCGGGAAGCATATTATTCCTGAAGCCATCAAAACCCGTCGCTCCTTTTCGTATGTTTATCAAGGCTACTGGGAAGACGTGGGTACGATTAAAACATTTTTTGATGCCAACCTCGATGCGGCCAGTGAACTGCCTAAGTTTAATTTCTTTGATATGTCCGCGCCGATTTTTACGCGTCCGCGCTTTTTGCCCGCCAGCAAAATTAACAGCGCGGCGATTGATCACGCGGTGCTGAGCGATGGCTGCATTATCAATCGCGCGCAAATTAGCCACAGCATCGTGGGCGTGCGCAGTATTGTGGGCAACGGCACCAAACTCCATCGGGTGGTAATGATGGGGGCGGATTTTTACGAGACTGACTATTCCATCAACGAACATTTTTCACAAAATATCCCCGCCATCGGCATAGGCAGCAACACGCGCATTGAGAATGCCATCATCGATAAAAATGCGCGCATTGGCGACAACTGTATTATTTCACCCGAGGGGCACGAGGAAAATGAGGATGGCGATGGCTTTGTGGTGCGAGATGGAATAATCATCATTCAAAAAAACGCCATCGTGCCACACGACTCAGTCCTTTGAATTTTGATGAGGGGCGAGGGGGCGAGGCTAGTTGCCGTTGCCGTGATATTGATGATGTTCTTCGGCGCGGCGTTTGCCTTCCGCCACCATCTCGGCTGGCAGCAGCAGTGCCAACTCATCGCGTGTCTCAACGTATTTCACATTGCTTTCGGTGGGACTCTCGGCGGCACTCTCAGCGGCGAGGTGCAGCCATTTGAATGCCTCAATGCGATCGCGCGGAATGCCGCTGCCTTCTTTCAGTGCCAGACCCAATAAATATTGTCCGTCGGGATGATTGCTCATTGCGGATTTTTGATACCACTTGACGGCCTCAATGTAGTTTTGCGGAACCCCGTAGCCATTTTGGAACATTGCACCCAATGAAAATTGCGCTGTCGCATTGCCACCTTCGGCCAATTCGCGGAAGAGCAGGGCGGCTCGCTCGTAATCAATGGGCGTGCCGTTGCCGGAAAAATGATCGTAAGCCTGCCCCAACTTGTCGTCGGGATCCGCGCGCAAGGCCTGGGCTTCGGCGGCTTGGGCCTTCGCCTTTGCTTCTGCTTTGATTTGCGCCTTGGACTTTCCGCAGCCGGTTCCGGCCAAAACCAAAATCAACGACAAAGCCAAAAGGGCAAAGATCAAGCGCTCTGTTTGTTTCTCTCGCATTAGACCCTCCTTGGAAAGGGTTCGGAGAACCTACTGGAATTCAGGGATTTGTCAAGCTTCAGTTGTTTGACTTATCCGCAGGATTCATTGAACCGCAGAATTTATTGTACCAAAATTTGTGTCGTGGCTGCTTCGGCGGCGGTGTGAGCCTCTTTTGTGTCTGCCGTGTGCCGGGGCATTTCCCTGCGGATGGCCGGAAAGGCGCGCAGAAAAGTATGGATACGATCAGCCTTGAGCGCGGTGTTGAAGGCGTGCGGAAGGCTGCCGGTGGCTTGATAGGCTTTGAGTTCATCGAGTTGAAAAATCAACATACCCACGGCCAACCCCGTGGAATCGAACAACGGCGCGCCGGAATGGTTGGGTTGCACGTTGAGGTTGGCCTGCAGATGGCGGGGGTCGAGTGTTCGGCCCGTTAGTTTGCGAATGAAGCCGTGCGAATATTTTGGGCCGGAATTTTTTTCGGCGCGCGCAGGGAGGCCAAGGGTGAACACCGGAAGCCCAAGGTGAAGCTGGCGTTTGGTTGTGAAGGCCAGCGCGTGGGTCTTCGCCTCAATCTTCAGCAAGGCAAGGTCATTCACCGGGTCGGCCTTGAGCACGCGGGCCAAGTGGCGGCGACCGTTCAGGAGCACCTCGATGCTTTCGGCCCGCGCAACGAGATGATGCGCCGTGATGAGGTGGCCCTGATTCGTGATAAAAAATCCGGAGCCGATGGCCCCTTTGTTTGGGCGCGCCGCGTGGGCTAAAAAAGTGGAGACTTGTTTGTCGACTGTCTTGTGTTGCTCGGTGGAGAGCTTGGAGTTCACCGTGTCCAGATGCGCGCGTGCGGCGGCGTGGCCTTGGTTGGCGGCGAGCCGAAGCCACTTGGCGGCTTCCGTGGGGTTCGGCGCAGTCAAGGTGCCGAAGTGCAGTGTGGCCCCAAGCAGGAATTGCGCGCGCACATCGCCTTGATCGGCAGCGGCGCGGTAAAGCTGCAACGCGCGCGCGGCATCTTTGGCCACGCCACGGCCGGCGGCAAACATTAGGGCAAGATTACATTGGGCGGCGGCGAGGTTCATGCGGGCAGCGTTGCCATACCACTTGGCGG
The DNA here is from genome assembly GCA_014239365.1 of Verrucomicrobiia bacterium. GTDB lineage: Bacteria > Verrucomicrobiota > Verrucomicrobiia > Limisphaerales > UBA1100 > JACNJL01. Next base: position 37,284 of record JAAZZB010000059.1, read on the forward strand.
CCTCGGTGAGATTGGCGGGTACGCCTTGGCCGTGTTCGTGCGAGGCACCCAGATTATTCATTGCGGCGGCGTGGCCTTGGGCGGAGGCTTGGAGGTAATATTTATTTGCCTTTATATAATCCTTGGCCTGCGCGTGGAAGTTCCCCAGCGTGTACAGGGCGATGGCGTCTTTATTATCCGCAGCGCGCGTGAGCCAGCGCACGGCGAGGTCGTGATTTTTGGGCACGCCGCGTCCCTTGAGCAGGCAAATGCCGATTTGGCCCTGCGCGCGCGCGTGGCCGGCCGTGGCCGCCAGTTGAAACTGCCGCGCGGCTTCGGGGTAATTGGGTTTCCCCCCCAAGCCGGTGTAGTGGTTCATCCCCAGATGAAAGTGATATTCACCCTCGCCACCATCGACGGAGGGCGACTTGGGCTTTGAAGGCTCCGCGCCGTGTAGTGCCAAGGCAAGGCACAACAGTGCTGGGAAAAATATTTGTGGGCGCATCATTCCTCCGTACGATGGCTCGGCCATCAAAGATGAAGGATGGTTTTTTGAATGAAGCCGCGCAAGCGGCAGTTATGCACAATGGGGCGAACGGAAGCGTGCTAATCGACACTCTTGACCGTGAGCGGCCCATCGAACATTGTGAGGCTCACCACTTCCGTGCGTGCCACGTGAGGGCCGTGGGCTTCGCCTTTGGGCGCGTAAAATAATGTGCCCGTTGTGTAAACCGTTCCGCTCTCCTCCCACTCGCCGCTTAGCACGTAGGCCGTTTCGTTGGCGGCGGGATGAATGTGGGCGGGGACGGTGGTGCCGGCGTGGAATTTCCGCAGCACGGTGACTCTGCCGGTGGCTTCATCCTTGCGCAGGATTTTTAATTCTACGCCTTCGTATGGGCCGGTTTGCCAGTCGGTTTGCGATTCGTTGAGGGTGAACGGAAACATTGGGGATTTACGATTTCAGATTGACGTTTGACGAATGCTTCTGCCTCAATCATAGGTCGTCAATCTGAAATCGTAAATCCAAAACATGCATCTCTGGCGTGAACCCATCCCCGACACTTGGCTACCCAAAGTGCTGGCCAATCTCGACGCGGTGTTACTTGATCACTGTCATCTCGAGCGCAAAGCGGCAGCCAGCGCGTTGAGCTTGATGAAATATCCTGAGCTGGCGACACGCGCCCGCGAGCTTAACGCCATCGCGCAGGAAGAATTGGAGCATTTCAATTTGCTGCTCAATTTGCTGGAACAACGCGGCGTGCTTTTTGGTGTGCCGCATCCGAGCCCGTGGATTAGTGGCCTCATGCGGTTCATCCGCAAAGGGCGGCGCGAGCAAGTTATCGATCATCTGATCGCCGCTTCGTTTATCGAAGGCCGGAGTTGCGAAAAATTCCAAATCCTCGCTCAAGCTCTGCGCGACACGGAGCCTGCGCTTGCTGAATTTTATGCAAACCTCGTGGCCAGCGAAGGCGGCCACTACGCGGAATTTTGGCTCATGGCTTGCAAGATTGACAACGCGGAAGCGCATCAGCGGCTCGATGCATTTTTAGATTTGGATGCGGAATTAATTGCGCAACCGCACGCATTGCCGTTGCTCCATTAAAGAAATCAATGGTGCGCGAGAGAGGACTCGAACCTCCACCCCCGAAAGGACTACCACCTCAAGGTAGCGCGTCTACCAATTCCGCCACTCGCGCACGGGGGCGGATATATTGCCTTTCGGCGGGGTGTTGGCAAGGCGAATCTGTGGGGCAGTGCAGGATTGATTTGCGGGCGCGCTTGCCATAGTGTGCCGGTACGGAAGGGTGTTTATTAAATAATTTATGCCGGAAAGGGATCATACAGCGGTGGGCGGGGAGGTGCGTCAGCTCTGGGAAAAGGGGTATGACTGCGTCGAGAAAAAGAATTTTGACTACGCCATGGAACTGCTGTGCATGGCGCTCGAACAGGATCCGTCGTTTTTCGAGTGCCGGATGGCGCTGCGTGCGGCGCAAATGAAAAAGCACGCGGACGCGGGGCGGTTGGCCAAAATGGCGGCGGTCGCGACGACGGCGCATCATCTGGCGCAGGCGAAATTGGCGTTATCCAAAAAAAATAATTATGGCGCGCTGGTGCACGCGGAGAAAATCTTGTGCGCGGATCCGGAAAACTCTACGGGGCATCGGGTGATTGTGGATGCGTCGAAAGCGCTGGATTATCCGCAAACATTAATCTCCTCTTTGCAACTGCTCAAACGGGTAAACCCAAAGGACAATAAGTTGACACAGGAATTGGCCGACGCATTGGAGATGCTTGGGGATTACGATCAGGCCGAGCAGGTGATGGCGCAATTGTCGCGGTTGAATCCGGATGATATTTATCTTCAACAGGCGTATCGAGACACGGCGGCGAAGGCGACGATTTATCGCGGTGGCTACGAAAAGGTGATGGAGAAAGACGAAGAGGAGGCCGAGTCGGTTCCCAGCGATTACACTTCCGAGGATGTGCTGGAGGAGAAGATTTATTTCATGGAGGAGAAGCTGCAGGAGGAGCCGAACAACCATAAATTAGCGGTGGACATCGCGCGGCTGTATGTGGAGCGGCAGGATTTTGAGCGAGCGTTTGAATATTTCGATTGGGTGCAGGAGAATAATACGGTGGGCGATTCGGCCATCGACAAGGCCATCGCAGAGGCGCACGAGGCGCAGTTTGAATCTGAGTTGCGACAGCTCAATCCCGATGACCCGCACGAGGGCGCTGAGCACGCACGGCTCATCGAGGAGCGCGATGCCTTTATGCTGGAGAATTGTCAGGAACGCGCCGACCGCTATCCCACGATGCTGGAGTTTCGTTTTGAGTTGGGCGAATGGCTCTTCCGCGCGGGCGATGTGAACGAGGCCATTCACGCTTTCCAACGCGCGCAAAACAGCCCGGGCCATCGATTGCGCTCGCTGAGTTATCTGGGCCAATGTTTTCTGCAACGCGGCATGCACGATATGGCGGTGAGTATGTTCGAGAAAGGCTTGCAGGAAAAATCCGCGATGGATGATCAAAAGAAGGAAATGGTTTATCACCTCGGCTGCGTGTACGAAGAGATTGGGAAAATAGCCGAGGCGATGGAGCAATTCAAAAGCATCTACGAGGTGGATATCGGCTACCGCGACGTGGCAACCAAAGTTGAGAGCGGGTATATGTAATGTAGCCCGGGCCGTTGACGCGGGGCGAACAACCCAAAAACCACCCGAGCCACCGGCCCGGTCTACAGGGTGCCGTTGACGCACGCGGCATTTTCAGTTAAGGAACGGGGGTCATGAAATTCTTAATCCGAATGATTCTGGCCGCGCCGTTGTGGGCGGGCTTTCAAGCTGTTGCTGCCGATGCCGCCAAGCCGGTGGTGTTCAAAGTAAGCGCGCAATCCTTCACCGCACCCGCGAAATGGGAAAGCACACCGACCGCCAGCCGAATGCGCGCGGCGCAATTCACCGTGCCGGGCAAGGCCAAAGCGGATGCGGCGGAGTGCGTGTTCTTTTATTTCGGGCCGGGCCAAGCGGGCGGCGCACAGGCGAATTTGCGGCGATGGGTGGGCCAATTTGCCCCCGACCCCAAGCCGGTCATTAAGACGGAAGAAGCCAAACACGGCGAAACGCCGGTGGTGTATTTGTTTGCCGAAGGCACCTTCATGAGCGGCCCGCCCTTTGGCGGGGCCAAAGTGCCCAAGAAAGATTACGGGATGACCGCTGCCGTTTTGGGCACAAAGCCGGGCTATATTTTTGTCAAATTAACCGGCCCCAAAGCCACGGTGGAAGCCGCCCGGGCGGATTTCAAAAAAATGGTTGAGAGCGGGTTGAAGAAGTAAAGGGGGTGACAAATGTAGCCCGGGCTACAGTGCGACTTTTGTTTTTGAATTTAATTTGAAATGAAGAAGATCATCCAATCCATTTGCACGGTCTTGCTGGCTTTGGTTTCGTGCTTCGCAATGGCCGGCACGGTCACCACCAAGGACGGCCAGGGCTTTACAGGGTTGGTGCAGTTTGCGGATGCGGATCATTTAAGCGTGGGGCCGGCGAAGGGGCCGCGCAAACTCATCGCGCTGGCGGATGTGTTGACGGCGACGTTTGATCCTCCGTTGAATCCTGAGCAACTGGCGCAGGGCGCGCCGATGGCGGGGAAGGGGCGCGGGCTTCTGGCGGCTTATCACGATCGGCCGAATTTCAAAGGGCGCGTGATTTATCGACTGGATGAAACCATCGACCACCAATGGCGCTCCAAAAATCCGGTATTCGATTTGCCGCGTGATTATTTTTCGGTGCGCTGGAGTGGCGAATTGGAAGCGCCGGTGACCGGCGAATATACCTTCACGCTGCTCGCCAATGACGGCGGAAAATTAAAAGTGGGCACGCTGGAGGTGGGCCGGATGGAAGCGCTGGCGGGGTTCCGCGAGCGGGGTAAGGTGACGCTGCAAGGCGGCAAGCGCGTTCCATTTGTGTTTGAGTTTTTTGATAACTACGGCGAAGCCAGCGCGCGGATTCATTGGCAAGGGCCGGGGTTTCAGGCGGGGTCGATTCCGTTGCGGCAATTGTATCCCGCTGTGCCGGTGGCGCGCGCGCCGAAAGGGCTAGCGGGGCAGCACGGGTTCCTCGGGGCCTATTATCAAAACCGATTTTTTTATGGCGACGCCGTGCTGGCGATTGATCCGAAACTGGATTTCGCCGCAGTGAAGCCGCCTAAGGAATTTGCCGATAAAAATTACAGCGTGCGTTGGACCGGGCAATTGAAGGCCACGCACACGGAGGAGTACACCTTCAAAGTGGAGACGGACGAAGGCGTTCGGTTTTGGGTGGGCGGCAAGTTGGTGGTGAACCAGCTTTCCAATCGCTTACTGCAAACTTTTACGGGCACCGCGCCACTGGAACGCGGCGCGCGCTACAACGTGCGGATCGAATCGGTGCACCGTACCGGTGGCGGACGGCTGAAGGTTTCCTGGGTCAGCAAATCGATGCAGGAATCGGTGCTGGGCGGCAACGCGACGTTCCCATTTTTTCAACCCCCGATTCCGGAGAAATTAGAAGGCGGCGAGGTGGAGGAATCGCAAATGCTCGGCGTGTTTTCCTGGGGCGGTTCGCGCGTGGCCGCTGCGGTGACCACGGCGGATGACTCGGCGGTGCGTTTTGAAGAAGGTAGTTTTCCGGCGCGGATGTCCACCGTGAACGTGGCGCGCATTGTCTTGAAGCCCGTGCCGGAGCGTTATCGCGCGCGCTTGGCGGCGCAGCGCAAAGGGGTGTTGCTGACGAATGGCGATTTTATTGAGGGCGAATTGCAGGAACTTAAAACCGATTGGCTGACGCTCAACTCGGTGTTGTTCGGCATCAAAGTATACGGCCGGGGCGAAGTCATCGCGCTGGTGCTGGGCAAGATTGCCGATAAGCCGCCGCGCAGCGCGAAATTTGAATTGCGTTTGGAAGATGGGTCGCTCCTTTTCGCGCGCCGTTTCAAACTGGTAAAAGGCAGCGTGGAGGTCGATGATCCGACGGTGGGCAAAGTGAGCGTTCCGCTGGCGGAACTGGAAGCGTTGCGCGCGGTGAAGCGGTAGGGAGGGGTTTTTGGGGTGGGAGGGCGAAGCTTCTGCTGAGCCGTGGCGCACGGAACGTGCGTCTTATCCAACACGGAAGTGCGGCTGCGCCGCCCTTCGGCTCAGCGGGAGCTTCGCCCTCCCGAGTGGGGTTTAATAAAAAAAGGCCGGGATTGCTCCCGGCCTTTGGGTTGATTGTTTGTTTTTCTTTTTTCTAATTCTTCACCGATAGCTTGTGGCTGGCTGAGTGGCTGTTGAACTCAGGCGCGTAGAGGCATTGGATGTTGGCGATGCCGCTTTGGTATTGGCCTTTGTGCTGCACGCGGACGTTGTACTCGAAGACGTAAACGCCTTTGGGCAGGTAGTCGATGTAGAAGTGTGAGGCGGTGTCGCGGGTCATATGGTAATACCCGAGGCCGTCTTGATACTTGTACTTGCTGAGCACGTTGGTGGGTTCGGTGCCGCTGCCGCGTTGGTCTTTCATGTGGACGTATTCCATATCGCGATCGGTGCGGAGCACGAGGCGCACGACGAGTTCGTCGCCGGTTTTGAGGCCGCCGCTGATGGGGACTAACTGCGGGCCTTTGGGCGTGTTCACTTTGGTGAAGAGCTGCTTGGTGAGCTTCAGCGGAGTGTCTTCGTGCGGGGTGACTTTGGAAATGTCTTCCATGTATTGCCAGTGCACGCTGCCCCACGCGACGCCTTCGTCGTGTTTGGTGAGCTTGATGTTTCCGTAGCTGGGTTTCACGTCGCTCCCGAGGAAACGATGCTCATAAAAGCCGGTGCCGGCTTCGACGTTCTTGGGCTCGATCTTGTGGTCGCCCACGGTGACTTCCACGAGCGCATCGCTGATGAGCGGGTTGGCACCTTGCAACAGCAGCGCGTAGCACGCGTCGGCGGTGGCTTTGGTGGTCTTCCAATCCTGCGTTTGCTTTTGCTTGAGCAGCCAAACTTTGGCGTCCTCCAGCGCATCGAAGTCCTGCGTCACTTCGTGGAAGGCTTCGATCATCATCGCCTGGGTTTCGATGGGCGCGCGGTACCACCAATGGCTGTGCTCTTGGTCGCGCCAGAAGAGGCCCATTTCCTCGTTGGTGACGGAGCGTTCTTTGATGGATTTGACGATGAGCTTGGCGAGGCCGTTGTAGTCGGCTTTCTTTTGGAACTTACCGAAGCGATTCATCGCGATGGCGACTTGCGCTTGATTCATCCGCGAGAGGCGCAGGAAGTATTGCGTGCCGTCCTTCTCGGTCTTCACCGCTTGATTGATGAAGTACTCAATAGCCACGCGATGCTGCGCGGCGATGGCACGATCTTTCAGGAAGAACGAACGGCAGTAGAGATACTGCGCAATCATTGAGGACAGATTATTGCGCTCAAGGTTGCCGTGTTTTTTGATCTCGAGGTAGGTGCGATGGATCCAATTGTCGAGGCGGTTGACGGCTTTGATGGCCATGTTCGCGTCGATATCCACATTCATCGCGCGCATCCGGCCGAAGCCGGTGGTGATGTAGAGGGTGATGTAATCGCTGGGACGTCCGCCGGGCATCCACGGCCACGCGCCATCGGCGAACTGTGTTTCGCGCAGCTTACGGATGGACAATTGCGTTTCGGCAGTGAGCCGTTTGTCCTCGAAGAGAATGCCCACATTGCGGCGCGCCTGACTTTCGCTCTTGGCCTGACGCAGCCACGGGGTTTCATCGAGCATCACAGATTTGAGATCCTGATTTTTCTCCAGTGGGCTGTCGAGCGCCGGCGTGTTGCGCCATTGATCAAACACACCGCGGATGCGTGCGTCGCTATTGGCAATGTGCCGCGCGAGGCCGTTGGCGTAGAGGCGCGTGAAGGTGCTCATCGTGCTGGGGTGAGGGCTCTCCATTAAGTAGGGGAGCGCCATTACCGCGTACCAGTTTGGGTTGGAAACCATTTGCACGGTGTAACGCTCGTGCTTGATGGTGTCGCTCTTGCCGGAGCCGATGAGTTTGTCGAATTTGAATTCCTTTGTCTTCGCGCCGCGAATGGGGAGCGGCAGGCTTTCGGTGACAAAGATGCGGCGGCTGAGTACGGGCAGGAAGCCTTGCTCGCCATCGGTGACGGTGTCCGTGCCGCCCACAGCTTTGTAAGTGAGGAAGCCAAGATCATCCGGCACGTTGATGCGCCAGCTGTAGGTTTTGCTTTGCTTGGCGGGCACGGTGAATTTTTTATCCAAATCCGCATTGCCGAGTTGGTCATCCACGCTGTCATTGGTGAGTGCGTCTGCAAATGTGAGGCGCACTTTGCCGGTGGCTTCTTTGTCGGTCATATTAGTGACCTTCACGGTGAACTCCAGCTGATCGCCTTCACGCACGAAGCGGGGCGGGTTGGGTTGCACCATAATATCTTTGGCGGTCACCGTGCTTCCGCTGAGGAAACCGCTGCGCAATTCGTTATCGTGCGTGAAGCCCATAAACTTCCATTTAGTGAGCGCCTCGGGCATTTCGAATTCCAAACGCACCTCGCCTTTTTTATTGGCCACAATGTGCGGCATAAAGAAGGCCGTTTCGTTGAGGTTCTTGCGAGCGGTTACTTGGTCAAGGTTGGGGCCGGTGGAGGCTGCGACTCCGGCTCCTTCTCTGTCTGCCACGGGAGAAGTTTCGCCAGAGAAAACTCCTTCGCCGCCCAAAGGAAGCCCAGTGGTCGGCATCACCGCACCATCGGCTTCGGCCATTCCTTTGCGCATTGCCATTTGGGGGGCGGGTGCGCCGGGTGCGCCCATTGCGGCATTCATCGCCATTCCTGGGCGCCCACTACGGAAGGACGACGCTCTCTCGGCGCCGTAGTAACCATAGCCATAAAGATTGGCCGTGATTTCGCGGGGGAAGCTGCGGTAGTTGTGGCTCACGGTGTGGTGACTGCGGCGGGTCCATTGGCCGTGCAGATGGTTGAGGCCTTTGGTGGCGTTTTCAAAACGCTGGTTTAAGCGGGCGTAATCCTGCCGGAACACGTTGAGGTTCTGCTGCCATTGGTGCGGTTTGAATTGGTCGAGGCTTTCGTCGTACAGCACGGCGGCCATTTCGGCGACGGCTTTCTCGGCATCGGAACCGGTGATGACGGCGGTCCATTTTTCCTTTTGGCCGGGCTGCAGTTTGTCCGTGAAATGCTCCCACTTGACGGTGAGGTTTTTATTCGTCCACGGCACGTTGATCTTGCGGCTGCTGAGGTACGCGCGATTTTCGCGCACCATTGTGACGTGCAGCGTGAAGCCGCCGCGCATCGCTTCGTTGACCGCTTGTTTGATGGCGAACTGCGTGAGGCCGCGTTCGGTCCAGAAGCTCTGGAGAATTTTGCGGCGATGTTCGATCTCGATATACGCGCGGGCCTCGCCGTAGCCGCTGCCCCACAAAGCCATAAACTCGTTACCCGGCTCAACGCTCCACGTGGGCGACTTGAGCACGTGCGGCACGCGAATGCCGAGCTTCGCCGCTTGCGGGTTGAGCACTTGGATAGGGGAACGCGCGGTGACTTTTTTGCCAAAGCGATCCTGTGTTTCGAGGATGACGCGGTACGCGCCTTCTTTGAGTTTGAAGTTGAAGCTCGCTTGGCCGCTGGCGTCGGTGGTGAAGCCTTTCTCGGCGACGACCTTGCCGAGCTTCCAGGAATTGACATTCGAAGAATCCGGCGCGGGCACAAACTCCGGCGCAAATCGACCGTGACGATGAGGCATCACGTGGCGCGGGTTGACGAGCTTGGCGCGCTCGACGTTGGCGGGTTGTTTCAGCGCGTACAATTTCAGCGTGCCTTCGGCGCGTTGGCCGATGCCGTCGAGCGACGTGGTGCTAATGCTAATCGCGGTGTCCTTGCCTTGCACCTGCCAGTCGGCGGCGGACACGCTGGCTTTCAGCGCGGTGTAGCCGAGGTTGATGGAATGGCTGTCACTGCGGGTTTCGCCGGTGGTATCGGTGACGTCCGCGTGGATGGTGTAACGGAACGTCGGCTCGTCCTTAGCCGCAACGCTGAGGTCCGGCTTGGCGATGAACTTCACATCAAACGCGCCATTGGCTTTGGTGGTGGCGGTGCCGTGAGCGATTTCCTGCGTCTTGCCCTGCGGCATGGGGCGCCACCAATAGTGCCAACCCCACCACACGGGATAACGCACTTCGCGGACGACGCGCCATTTGACTTTCGCATCGTTGATGGCCGCGCCGGTGTAGCCGGTGGCCTTGCCGATGAGGGCGACTTCGCCGCTGAGTTTGCCGGCGGTCTTGGGTGCGGCGAGTTCCACTTGGAATTTGGGCCGCTTGTATTCCTCCACATTGATGGAGGCATTGCCGCGTGGGCCGGTGGTGACCTGTAAACTCATGCGGCCCAGCACGCGGTCGCGTGGGGCGGTGAACTTGCCGCTGAACGAGCCGTAATCATTGGCGCGATGTTGCTGGCGGGAAACCTCTTTGCCATTGCGATCGCGGAAGATGACCGTCACGAATGAATTCGGGATGGTGCGGTAGTTGTCGTTGTGTTGATCGACGTGGATGCAGAGGCCTTTGTATTCCACCGTTTGGCCGGGGCGATACAGCGAGCGGTCGGTGAAAAAGATGGTGCGATCGTACGGGCGCGGATTGTTGATGCGACCGTGGTTGTACCAGTCATTCGCGGTGCTCAGCTGTTGGCCGCCTTTGCTGGCGAGCAACAAGTAGCCACGCTGCACGGCTTGGAATTTGAAATGGCCGTTGGCGTCCGATGTGGTGGGAGCCGCTTCGGTGCGGACATTGTTGCGCTCGCGGAACCACGCGCGGATCTTGGCATTGGCCACGGGCTCGCCGCTTTTGGCATCGAGCACAAATCCTTCCACAAGGCCATTGCCGCTGCGCTGGCGCATTACGATGCTGAGATCGCTGGCCCAGAAGCTGGTGTAATAGCAGACGTTATTGGCGGCAGTGAAATTTTTGGTGTGGCTGCTGATGAGATAATAAAATCCTTCCGGCATTCCTTTGGGCGGTTTGATGGTCTTCACCGCTTCGTGATAGTCGGTGGTGGGCGGCAGTTTGACGCTCCATTCTTTGATGACTTCCTTGCGGAGCAGGGCGGCGCGTTCGTTGTTGTCGAGCCAGTTGGGGTTGCCGCGTTTGCGTTTCATGGCGACTTCCCAATTCTCAGCCACCACGCGGAAATGGATTTGATCCACGTTGCGGTATTTAATCGTGATCTCGGATTGCGGGTCATTCCAAACGCGCTCGATGGTGACGTTGCTGCTCTTGGCCTCGATTTGGATAACGAGATTGTGGCACTGCGCGCCGCCGGGGGTTTTGGGAAATGCATTCGCGCCTTGGAGGGCGATCTTGCGGGCCTGCACTTTGTCGCCTTCCTGATCGAGCGATTGGGCGAGGTGATAGCGACCGCGGGCGGAGATGCGGTGGTCGGCCCATTCGGCGATGAAACGTTTGAGCGCGGCGCGGTAGCGATCGTTTTTGGTTTCGCCGAAGGCTTTGTTTTTGCCGAAGTTGATGCGCGAAAGATCGGCATCGATGTACGCGCTTTTGTCTTTGTCGTTTTTGTGGAACGCAAGCAAGTCGCGGTAAAGATTCAATGCCTTGACCGTGCGGCTTTCGGTGTCGGTGGTCTTGATTTGCCACGCCATGAATTTCGCGGCGGAGTCGAAGACCGGATCGGTGGCGCTCAGTTCAAACGCATCCTGCGCCTTGGCGCCGGCTTGTTCGCCGGTGCTGTAAAACTGCAGCGCGTTGTACACGAGAAAATCGTACATCGTGGGTCGGAAGCTATCGGGCGCCGTGCCTTTGTTGAGCAGCTCATTGTAATCGGCCACGGCGGTTTTTTGCAGAACCGTTTTGTGCGCGAGCGCTTTGGTGAATTGTTTGTCGATCTCAGTGAAAATGCGGGCGAGATCCCACGTCTCAAAATCCTTACCATTCGCGCTGCCCGATTGGGTGCGTTGCAGGAAGCGCCAGCGGTTTTGCTGGAAATAATGCCAGTACCAATTGGCGAGGATCGCTTCCATCACCGGCTTCATCGCGGCGGGCGCCTTGGCGATCTCGGCCTCCATCCGGCGAATTTTCTCATGCGCTTTGTTGCCTTGGATGTTGCTCTCGAGCGCCATCTTTTTGCCAATCGCCTTGATGGCCTCGGCGTAATCCTTGTCGCGCAAGGTCTGCGCGATGATCGGTTCCAGATGCGTGATGGCCGTTTTGGGCAGCCCCTTCTTGAGGGCGGCATCGTAGGCCTTCCAGTTTTGGGCCTTGGAAAGCTTGGCGGGCGGATCCGCAGCATTGATGAGCGTGATAGCGAGGGCCACGAGGGCCAGAGAAGCAATGAGTTTTTTCATAGTATTAAGAACAGTTAATCCAGTTTTGCAACTAATTGGGGGTTGGACGGAACAAAGCGCAACCGTACTCCGCCAAACGACTATATAGAGAGGGTAAGCAAAGGGAGGGCGATGGCAACCCAAAATGTAGCCCGGGAGGGTGGGTAGGGTCGGCTCTCCGAGCCGACCTTGGCGCGCTCGGAGAGCACGCCCTACCTTTACCCGATTGCGCATCGCCCCCGGTAGGGACGCGCTGTGCGCGTCCGTGGACACGCGGCAGCGTGTCCCTACCATTTCATCACGGGTTGGCATCATTCTATCCTAGGTTGGCGACGTTCCAGAGCGGGTTGGAAGAGGGAAAACACGGTTGGGTAGTCTCCAACTCGGGTTGGCGAGCTTTTAACTTAGGTTGGCAAGCTTCCAGAACGGGTTGGAAAGGAAAAAACACGGTTGTGGACTCTCCAACCTAGGCCGGAATGATGCCAACCTAGGGTAAAAGCCTTCCAACCTCGGGTAAAACCTTAAAATACCGCTATTTTTGCGTTTTAGCCTGATTTTTGCTTGGAATATGGGGTTGCGGCGGACTCGCAGGCTCGTCCCTCCAAGATAGCCCACTGGAGGGACGAGCCTGCGAGTCCGCGATCCATGCGGGAACGGCGGTTCAACCCCTTCGGGAGGGTTGCGGTTCCCAGCACTTTTGGGTGCTTCAGTAGAAGGTCTCTTTAGGGCATTTTACAATTTCGTTTGCCTTGGGGGAGGTTTCCGTCAGGGTCGCCGTCCAACAGCAGCACAGGTATATTTTTATGCACAAACAAACCCTTCTTGACGCGGATGCCCCGAATTCTGGCGGTGGCATGAACCAGGTTTCTGACGAGGACAAAAAAGCGGTCGATCAACTGCGCGAGCAGTATAGAGGCATGCGGGCTGAGATGGCGAAGATCATCATTGGTCAGGATAAAGTGGTGGAGCAAATGCTCATCTGCATCCTCTCGCGCGGGCACAGCTTGTTGATGGGCGTGCCGGGCTTGGCGAAGACGTTGATGGTCAACTCGCTGTCCAAAATTATGACGCTGCAGTTTAGCCGGATTCAGTTCACGCCGGATTTAATGCCGAGTGATATTACGGGCACAGAGATTTTGCAGGAAGGCGAAGCGGGGCGGCGCGAGTTTGAATTCGTGAAGGGCCCGATCTTTGCGAACATCGTGTTGGCGGATGAAATTAACCGGACGCCGCCGAAGACGCAGAGCGCGCTTTTGGAGGCGATGCAGGAGCATCGTGTCACCACCGGCGGCGAGCACCGTGCTTTGCCGCAGCCGTTCTTCGTGTTGGCCACGCAAAACCCGATTGAACAAGAAGGCACGTATCCGTTGCCCGAGGCGCAGTTGGATCGCTTTATGTTTCTCATCAACGTGGATTATCCGAGCGTGGAAGAGGAGCGCCGGATTGCGCGCGAAACCACCGGCACCCACGCGGCGGATTTGACCGAAGTGATCGATGGGCCCACGTTACAATCATACCAAAGTTTGGTGGAGCGCGTGCCCGTGCCGGATCACGTTTATGATGATGTGGTGGATATGGTGCGGCTGACGCGGCCGAAGGCGGAGGACGCGCCCGAGTGGATTCAGAAATGGGTCACGTGGGGTTCCGGCCCGCGCGCGGTGCAGTATCTCGTCCGCGGCGCCAAGGCGCACGCGGTGTTGCACGGTCGCTATGTGGTTGGCTGGGAAGACGTGGAAGCGGTGGCGCACTCGGTGCTTTCCCATCGTATCCTCACCAACTTCCAGGCGCAAAGCGAAGGCGTGGACAGCGCGTTCGTCATTGATAAACTGCTCGAGAACATTGCCGATAAGGAAGCGGCAATGGCCACCCAGTAAACCGGTTCACAAACCGGCCCCACCATTTTGGAACAAGACGCTTACAGCGAAATTCTTGACGGTGATGTGCTTAGTCGCCTGAGCGGGCAATTTTTGCACGCGCGCCAGCCGATGGTGGGCAACATCGTCGGCCATCACAAAAGCCCCTACCGCGGCTCCAGCGTGGAGTTTGCCGAGTATCGCAAATATGTGCCCGGCGATGACCCGCGCCTGTTGGATTGGCGGGTGCTCGCGCGCACGGATCGCTACTTCATTCGCGAGTTCGAGGCGGACACCAACTTGCGCTGCTATATCGTAGTGGACTGCAGCGCGAGCATGGCCTTCGGTGAGAAGGGCACGCGCAAGTTTGATTACGCCCGCAAGATCGCCGCCACGTTGAGCTATATGCTTTCGCATCAAGGCGATGCGGTGGGCTTGCAGCTCTTCGATAACGGCGTGGCCTCAGACATCCCGCCGCGTCGGAACCCGCTGCACCTCAAGCACATCTTTGATACCTTGGCCAAGGCAAAGACACAAAAAGAAACCGGCCTCGTGCAGGAGCTTCATCAATTCGCCGAACGCATTCGCCAACGCGCGTTGGTGATCATTATTTCCGATTGCTTCTGCGATGTGGATGAGCTGCTCAACTGCTTCGAGCATTTGCATTTTCAGAAACACGACTTCGCGCTGTTCCATTTGCTGGATCCGTTGGAACTGGATTTGGACCTCGACCGCCCCATCCGTTTTCAGGATATGGAAGGCAGCGACGTGTTGCTGGCCGAGCCGGAAATCATTCGCGAGCCCTACCTTGAAGCCGTGCGCGAATACCTCGTAAAAATCCACGAAGGCTGCAACAAACACAACGCCGACTACCGGCGCGTGAGCACCGATCAACCCTACGACGCCATCCTCGCCGACTTCCTGGTCGACCGCGAGATGCTCGCCAAAGGCCGCGCATGAGTTTTAATTTTCTAAGTATCTTCTGGGCCTTGCCGCTGATTTTTTTGCCGGTGCTCATTCATCTGTTCAACCGGCTGCGCCACCGCAAACTGCCGTGGGCGGCGATGATGTTTTTGCGGATGGCGAATCGCAAGTCCACCCGCTACGCCCGGCTACGGCAGTGGTTGGTGTTGCTCTTTCGGGTGCTGGCATTATTGATGTTGCTGATGATGCTGGGGGATCCGGCGGCAGGCGGCTGGGCGAGCAGCCTCTTCTCGGGTAAACCTGATGTGGTGGTGGTTTTGCTGGATCGCTCACCGAGTATGGAGGGGCGTCCGGGCGAGGCCTCGCGTTTGGAATTGGCGCGGACCAATATCATCAAGGAAATTAAAAGCCTGGGTGATGGCGTCCGGGTGATGGTGCTGGATCCGACGACGGGCCATTTGCAGCCGGCGGATGATGTGAAGGCGCTTGGAAATTTAATGAGCGGCGGCGTCAACGATACTGCCGCCGATATTCCGGCGCAGATGGAGACGGTGCTGGAATGGTTTGAGGCTGAGAATCGCGGGCGCGGAGAAGTTTGGATTGGCTCGGATTTGCAGGCCAGCAACTGGGAGTCCAGCAAGGAACGGTGGAAACGGATGACCGGAGCTTTCGAGGAGTTGCCGCAAAAAGTGCGCGTGCGCGTGCTGGCGGTGAATGATCCGCTTGGGCAAAATGGTTCTGTGCGGATCAATGAGGTATTGATTCTTGGCGCGGGCGATGCCGCCGAATTGCAACTGGAAGTGGAGGTGCAACGCGAGGGTGAAATGGCATCGGACGTATCCGCCGTGGTGTATTTGGGGGCAGAGAACCGAACGGTGGAATTGGATATGGTTGTTGAAGGCAGCCTGCATACTCAGTTTGTGAAGCTGCCGCTGAAGGACGCCCTGCACGCCGGTTGGGGCTGGGTGGAGCTGCCCAGTGATGACAACGCGCGCGACAATCGCGCTTACTTTGTTTACGGCAACCCCGGCCTAATGAGCGCCGGCGTGGTGAGCGAAACGGATTACCCGGGTCGCTTTCTCCAAATGGCCGCCGCGCCTGATCCGGCCAACACGAATCAAGTGGCGTTGCTGTTGGATCCGACACAAACGAAACCCGGCGATTGGGCCAAACACGCGATGGTGTTGTGGCAGGGCGCTTTGCCGACGGGCAAGGAGGCGGAGGGTTTATTAAAGTACACTGAGTCCGGGGGAGTGCTGGTGTGTTTCCCGGGCGACACGGATAGTGACGCGAAGCTGGCCGGCCTGAGTTGGGGGCCGAAAAATGATTTCCGAAATGCTCAAGGCAGGCCATTCCCAAGCTGGCGGGAGATGGTCGCCGCTCAGGGCGAAAAGCAGGATCACCTTGGGCCGCGCGTGCAGACGTGGGAGGAAAGCGAAGGCCCGCTGGCCCGAACGGAGGAGGGGTTCAGCTTGCCTTTGGATAGTTTATATTTTGCGCAATGGCGGTCGGTGGAGGGCGATGATGGCACGGTGCTTGCCTCCGTCTCGCACGATAGCGATCCGGGCAGTCCGGCGGAGCCATTTTTGGTTCGCAAAATATACGGCAAGGGTCAGATTATTTTCTGCGGCAGCAGTCCGGAGGATGGATGGAGCAGCCTGAATTATTCCATCGTGCTGCCGATTATGCTGCAACGATTGCTGGCCGAGGGGGCGGTTTCCGGCTCGGGACGCTTTAGCGAAAACCGGATGCGAACTGCCGGCGTGGGTGAATGGCCTCCGGGCTCCTGGGAATCGGTGGGCGTGAAGCAGGGCGAATCGCGTGATTTTAATACAGAGGCCGGCGTGTTTCGTCAGGGCGAACAATTGGTGGCGGTGAACCGATCCACCGGCGAGGACAACTCGGCGCCGTTGAAAAAAGATGCCGCGATGGCGAAATTTAGCGGGATGCCAGTGACCTTGTTTGAAGTGAAAAGCAAAGGCAGCCCGGGCGATCGCGAGCGGATTTGGAAATGGTTTCTGGGCCTGATGGCCCTGGCGCTGTTGGTGGAAGGATTCCTCATCCTGCCCAAGGGCGCAGATGAACGGGTGGTGATCAACCGCTCGACCACCGGCAAGGTGTCTTCGGAGGCAAACGTATGAACGGATACAATTTTCAACCCCTCGATACCGCCGGCTGGGTACTGCCCTTTTGTCTGTTGGTGATGGCGGTGACCCTTTGGGTGAGCTGGAGCAACTGGCGCCGGCGCGGAGGCGCAGGCGTGGCCGCGCTCGAAACTTTGCGCGTGCTGATTATGGCGCTCATTCTGTTTACCCTGTGCAAACCTGAATTCATTCGGCGCACTCAGGAACAGGATCCGCCCAGCGTAATCATCCTGCGCGATATCTCCGGCAGTATGGCCACGCGTGACGTGAAGCTGGGCCCGCACGATGTGGTCACCCGCAGCGAATGGTTGGACGATCGGATGAAGACCAATTTCCTTGAGGCACTCGAGGCGCGCAAGGTGAACGTGAGCGTGGTGGACTTTGGAATGACGCGCAAAGAAATCGATGGCGAAACCGGCATTGCCGACGGCACCGACATTGCCGACGCCCTCAAGAGCGCCCACGCCAACAACCTCAAGGCCGTCTTTATGTTGGGCGATGGCGATTGGAATTATGGCGGCTCGCCGATCACCGCGGCCCGTTCACTGGGCGGTACAAATGTGCCGGTGTACACCCTCGCGGTGGGCAGCGCGCGCGCGCAGAAAGATCTAGTGCTCGAGTCAGTTAACCCGCCCACATTCGGCTTGTTGGGCGAGCAGATTTCCATTCCCTTCCGTGTGCGTAGTCATTTGCCTGTGCCGGTGATGGGCACGCACGTGCGCCTCACCAGCTCGCGTGGTGCGGTGGTGGATATTCCAAAAGAAATCAACATCCCCGCCTACGGGTTGGTGCACGATTCCATCGTGTGGGCGCCCCGCACGCTGGATGACTATACCCTCACTTTGTCACTGCCCGTTTGGGAAAGCAAAACCAGCACCGACCGCGAGTTGATTGAAGACAACAACCGGCAGACCTTCCATCTCTCCGTGCGCGAGGAGAAGCTCAATGTGTTGGTGGTGGAAAGCAATCCACGCTGGGAGTATCGTTATTTGCGCAACGCCCTCTCGCGTGATCCGGGTGTGGAGGTGAGCGTGCTGCTGTTGCATCCGGAGATGGGCCCCGGCGAAGGGCGCAATTACATCGGTCGCTTCCCCGATACCCGCGAGCAGCTCAGTCGGTTTGATGTCATCTTCCTGGGCGACGTGGGCCTCAAGGACGCAGTGAACAATGAGCTGACCTCCGACCATCTCGATCTCATTCGCGGTTTGGTGGAACAACAGGGGAGCGGTTTGGTTTTCCTGCCCGGCCAACGCGGGCGGCATCTGAGCTTGGTGGATCATCCCATTGGCGAAATGATGCCCGTGACCCTCAGCAGCGATCCCAAAGAAAAAGAAGGATTCTATCTTTCCAGCGAATCCAACTTCAACCTCACCTCCACTGGGCGCGGTCATTTTCTTACGATGCTCAATTCCAACGAGAGCATCAACGAGAGTATTTGGAAAAATCTGCCCGGATTTTTTTGGTGTGCGCCGGTGGAAAAATCGCGCCCCGGTTCCAGCGTGCTCGCCACCCATTCGTCCAAGCGCAACGAGTACGGTCGGTTACCTGTGTTGGTTACCCGACCTTTCGGCGCGGGTGAAGTGCTCTTTATGGGCACGGACGCCGCGTGGCGCTGGCGGCGCGGTGTGGAGGATAAATTTCACTATCGGTTCTGGGGGCAAGTGGTGCGTTGGATGGCGCACAAACGTAAGATGGCCCAGCAAGGCGGACTGCGCCTGACCTTTAGCCCGGAGAATCCCAAGGTGGGCGATGAGTTATTTTTGCAGGCCACGTTGCTGGATCTTTCCGGGGCGGATGCCACCCAACTGCGCGCACGGATCACCGAGCCGGATAACAACAGCACCAGTCAGCTGGACTTCACCGCGGTGAAAGGCGGTTGGGGCGTGTTTCAGGCCAAGATGACTGTAAAGCAGGGAGGCGAATATATTTTGAATCTTGAGAACCCAAATGGGAGTCAAAGCTTGCAGGCAAAGATTTTTGCTGACAAGCCCACCCTGGAGCGTATTGGCCAACCCGCCAACGCGAATGTGCTCCGCGAGATCGCCCGCAGCACCGGAGGCGAGAGCGGAGGCATCGATGATCTCGGGCGACTCATCAGCGAAATTTCTGCCATTGCTGAAAATGAAGAAAAAATTCACATCTACGAGTTGTGGAATAAACCGTGGTGGGGAGGGGCCCTGTTATTCCTGCTTGCAGTTTACTGGGTATCACGTAAGATTTTAGGACTGATTTAGGGGATGAACCCCGGGAGGAAAAATATGAGCAAGAACAACCGATTCCACGTGGAACTGCCCGAGAACCTTCGGCGCAAATTCAAATCCCTCGAGCGCAAGCTCTGGTGGGTGGACACCCTCATCGCCGCCTGCGGCATCGCCTGCGGACTTGTCGTTTTCTATTTACTCGGTTTTCTCTCAGACCGCTTCTGGGATACCCCCGCCGCGCTGCGTTTGGCGTTCACTGTCACGGGCGGAGCCATCGCCGTTCACTACGCTTGGTTCTGGGCCAATCATTGGATCATTAACCGTCGTGACAACCGCGTGCTCGCCGCCATTGTCCAAAGCAAAAACCGCCGGATGGGCGATCGCTTAATGAGCGCCGTGGAACTCACCAGCCACGATCAACGCACCGAGGAAGTTTCCGAAGAACTCTGCCGCGCCGCCATCGAACAGGTCGATCGCGAGTCCGAAAAACTTTCCTTCAACAAAGCTGTCTCCACCCGCAAGTCGCGCATCGCCTTTGTGTTTGCCGTGCTTGTTCTGGGCGTGTTGAGTTTGCCTCTGCAGTTTGCGCCCGGCGCCAGCCAAAGCGCTCTCAAGCGCGCTGTGCCCGGCACCGGCGAAGAGCGTTACACTTTCGTGCGCGACGGCGACATTCAAGTCAACGGACGCGACGCCGAGCAGGGTACTTTTTATGTGCCTCGCGGTGAGCAACTTCAACTCACCTCAAAATACCACTTCGCCGATCAACAGGATGGCGCGCCGTTTTGGGAAACCCTCGGCGGCTGGTGGCAGGACGCCCACTCCACCGCCGAGCGGATGGATAAAAGCCTTCATTCCATTGGCACCGACTTTGCCGGAGCCTTCTCCACTGTGATGCCCGATCCGGGCGAAGCCGTGCTGAAGCAGGGCCGGAACATTCAGGTCACCGAAATGAAAGATGGCAAAGTGAGCTACACCCTCCAAGCCGGCACCAAGCCGATGGAGCTCGCCCTTCGTACAGGCGACAAACGTCGCGAAGCCAAAATCCAACCCGTAGCCCGCCCCACACTCAAGTCGCTTGGGGTCTCTCTCCAATATCCGGACTACCTCCGCTATCCCGCACGCGAGGAGCTGGAAATCCGCAGCGGCGTCTTTAGCTATCTCGAAGGCAGTACTGCCACTTTCAACGCCACCATCTCACGACCACTCACCTCCGCTCAGGTGAAAACCACACCCGTTCTCATCACTGAAGTGACAACCCTGGACTGCGTGGTGAACGGTAACCGCATCACCACCCCTTCACTGGACTTGGATGATATCGAGGATATGAAACTGAGCTGGCTGGATCAATACCACATCGCCGGTACCAAATCCGGGGTTGAACCGAAGGCGCTAAAATTCTCGCGCCATATGGATTTGCCGCCGGTCGCCCACGCGGTGATTCGCAAAAAGAATGAAGAAAAAGTCGAAGCTTACGTCGTCGGTATGCTACGCCACGAAACCCTTAGCATCCCCGCCTTTGGCGAAGACGATTATGGAATGCAGGAACTCAAAATGTACTGGGAATGCTTCAAGCGCACTGACGCAGAACAAACCGAGAAAGCCCCCGTGCCCATCGCCAAGGGCGAGGTGGTCCTCGTTCCCAATGCCCAGCCCGGTATCGGAAACAAGACTCCCGAATCCATCGCGCCCAAGGGAATGCGCACCAGAGCGGATGGCACTAAAGAATCGTACACGATGCGCACCCTGAAACAAACCTGGCACTTCGGACCCAGCGACAAATCCCTTAACCTCCCCGAGGACACCGTGGTTCACGTCTACGCCGTCGCCAAGGACTACCATCGCACCGATCGCTACATCCGCTCCGCGCCGGTCAAAATTTACATTCTCACTCCCGAGGAACACAAGCGGCTCGTGCAATCCGAGTTCGACGCCAAGATGGCTGAACTCGATGACCTTGCGCGCCGTCAGGAAAATCTCCACGAAGGCACCAAGGAACTCCAAAACATGTCCCCTGAGGAACTCGCCGAGAAATCCACTGAAAAGGAACTGGCCCGTCAAGAACAAGAGCAACGCGAGATTGCTGAAAAACTCAAGGAAATCGCCAAGGAAATCGGCGAGCTAAACAAAGAGGCCGCCAAAAATAAGGAGATGGATCCCAAGACCCTCGCTGAGATGGCCAAACTCCAACAGGAAATGAAGGAGCTCGCCGAAGGCGAAATGGCCGAAGCCCAGGAATCCCTCAGTCAAGCGCAACAACAACAAAAGCCGCAGGACAAACAAAAGGAAGTCGACGAAGCTGAGAAAAAAGAACGCGAGGCGCTTGAGAAATTGAAGGAAATGCAAAAGGAAGGTGCCGAGACCAGCCAGAATATGTATGAGAATACCCTCGTCCTGCGCCTCCGCAAGCTCGCCGAATACGAGGAAAAACTCGGCAAAGAGTTGGGCGAAAAACTCGACCAACTTATTGGCGAGGATTTCGGAAACCTCAACGCCCAACTCCAGCGCAATCTCAACCTCAAGGCGGACGACCAACATCGCAACGCGAATAAGGCCAACGAACTTCAGGCCGAGATCAAGCGCTTCGCTGAAAGCACTGAGAAAGAAAACTTTGGCGAAGTCGCCGGCGAAATGGAAACCGCCCGCCCCCCCGAGAAGCTCGACGAAAATGCCAACGCCCTCCGCCAAAATCAAACGATGGGCGCCATCGGCGGCGCGCTGAAACTCGGCGATGATTTCAAACGCTGGGCCGACAAGCTCGATCCGCCCAAGGACGGCGGCGGCGGCGAAGGTGAGGGCGGGAAAAGTGATGATCCCAATGAGGAAATGCTCAAGCGGATGAAAGAGCTCCTGCGCTTGCGTCAGGCCGAAATGGATCTGCGCGAACAAACTGGCGAACTCGAAGAGGATCGTCCCCTTCGTGCTGCGAAACAATTCGAGGATGACGCCCGCAATCTGGCCTTCCGTCAGTTTGAACTCCTGCGTGATCTCCAGCTTGAAATGGACGCCCGCACCAACCTTGGCAAAGGTGAATTCCTCGACCTCGCCCGTGAAGATATGGGCAGGGCCGGCGATCAACTCGACAAACCTGAAACCGGAAAGAAAGCCACCAACGCCGAGACTGACGCCATCAACAAACTCGAACAGGAAATCGCCGCCCTAATGAAGAAATGCGAAGGCAGCGCTGCTCAAGGCGAAATGTCCCCCGAGCAAATGGAAATGATGATGATGATGATGCAAATGATGGGGATGAAGCCCGGCCAAAAACCCGGCCAAGGGCAGGGCAATAGTCCCGGAATGAGCAGCGCCGGTGGCGACACCAACAAACCCAATCAAGGCACCCCGGGCAATTTGAATGGCGAGGGCGACCCTGATCGCACCATCCGTAAAGTAGCCGGTCGCGCCGACACGATGCCCAAAGAATTCCAAGGGGCACTCCAAGGCTTCTTCAAGGGCGTGGATAAACTCAAGAAATAATGATGCGATATCTCATTCTACTCATCACCGCCGGAACATTGCTGGCGCCCGCCGCGCGCGCTCAGGATTTGTTCGGCGGCGCCACTCAGTACATTCCCAAGGAAGTGGATCGGATGTATGTGGACGGCCTGCGCTTTCTGGTTAGCGTCCAACAAAAAGACGGATCCTTCCGTGCCTCCGGCACCAGCGATCATTATGGATCCCAACCCGGCGTGGTGGGGTTGGCTGTGGTGGCAATGCTGGCCCACGGCGATGATCCCAATCGCGGCCCTTACGCGTTGGCTATTCGGCGCGGGTTAAACCTCATCCTCAAAAATCAAAATGGAACCACCGGTTACATCGGCAGTTCGATGTACAACCACGGCTTCGCTGCGTTGGCGTTGGCCGAGGCGTATGGTCAAGTGCGCGATCCCCGCCTTGGGCCTGCTCTGAAAAAAGCAACCGAGCTAATTCTAAACGCCCAGAAACGGTCCCGCTCAAATGCGTGGCGCTATTCGCCGGAAAGCACCGATGGAGACACCACCGTGAGTGGCGCCAACCTCGTGGCGCTCTTTGCCGCGCGCAATGCCGGCCTGGGCGTGCCCCAGGAATCCATCGATAAAGCGCTGCAATTTTATGTGGCCTGCCAGTCCTCTGATGGCGGCTTTGGCTACACCAGTGCCAGCGGTTCCAATAATCCCCGCACTGCCATTGGCGCGTTGATGTTTGCGCTCGCCAAGAAAAAGCAGACGGAAGTCTTTCAGGGCGCGATGGATTATTTGAAAACCAATGAGGCCAACGCGGGCTATGACCACTATTACCACTATTTTTTGTATTACGCCGCGCAAACTTATTTTCACGCCTCCCCCAAGCTTTGGGAAGATTGGAACGCCAAGAACATTACCCAACTTAAAGAGAAGCAAGCCAAGGATGGCTCCTGGAAGGGAGGCAACTTCGGCCCCACCTTTGCCACCACAGCATCGCTCTTGAGTCTGGCTTTGAATTATCGGTACCTCCCAATTTATGAACGTTAATTTATTCCCCCGCGCACTGCTTCTGTTGCTCGCTCTCGGACTATCCGTTGCCGGGCAACCGGAGCCTCCTGCCGAGCCGCCGCAGGAGGATGCGCCGCCCCCCAAGGTGCTCCGTCCCTCGCCGTTGGTTCGCGCAAGCCAGCCGCCGCCCCCTCGAGCTGTTCTGAAAGGGAACCGGCCTGAACGCCTGCGCCTTCTGAATGGTGACTCGCTTTCCGGCAAATTTCTCGGATTGCAAAACAACTTACTCCAGTGGCGTCATCCTTCGGCGAGTGTGATGATTCCCTTTAAGGCAAGCGACGTGGCGGATCTCCGATTGGCCCCGCGCACACGGCCCCAAAATGCCCGGACTCATAATAGTTCCGTGAAGCTCATCAACGGAGACGTGTTGATGGGAGACTTGGTGGAGCTGACCTCGGAGGCGCTGATATTGGATACGTGGTATGCGGGACGATTGAAATTGCCGCGCTCATCCGTGGCGGAATTGCATCCGGTGCTAACCGCTTCGCGGGAGGTATTTGGGATGCAGGAAGACGATGCTTCGGGCTGGTTGTTTGGCAATTACAGCCACGCTCACACCAAACCCCCCAAGCCGCTTGGAGCGAAGCGGGCGGGCCCCGGGGAGCAACGGGCGCAGGAGGTGGTGCAAAAAGTCCTCGGTCAGAAAGGGAATCTGCTTTGGCGCTTCGATGGTAGTGGGTTTGTCAGCACCGCCAGCGGGGCCGTGGTGGCGCGGGATGATATCGCTTACCCGGACAAATTTGAACTGGGGTTTGACCTGCAATGGGCCGGAAGCACCAGCTGTTATTTTTATTTGTGTTTTTTAGCCTCAGATATCAAGGACGGGTATTCGGGTGATCACTACCGATTGCAGGTGAGTTCCGGATATTTTTACCTCTATCGGCGCACCAAAGAGGGCCAGCAACCCGCGCTCGGTCGGCCTCAGCTTCGCGAGCAAATGAAGGATAAAACCCGAATGCGGATTGTGTTTCTGGTCGATCGCCTGGCACGCACGATGACGCTTGTGGTGGATGGCAAGGTAATCGATACCTATACGGATTCCATCGAAACACCCATCCCCAATTCGCGCGGGTTGTCCTTTCAATCCAGCAACACTGCTGCGATTCGGATCAGCAAAATTAGCGTCTCAAACTGGGATGGCAAAATGCCCGGGGAAAAGATGGAGAGCGACGGCGTGGAGGATTATATTTTCTTTAACAACAATGATCACCTTCAGGGCCAAATCAAAGGCATTAAGGATAGCCGCATCACCGTCATCAGTTCCGCGCTGGGCGAGGTGCCTCCGGTGGCTCTTACTAAGGTGGCCCGAATGCATTTCGCCAAACCAAAACAACCCGCCCCCAAGTCCGAACCAGGCGCAACTCAGGCGGGCCTCGCCGGAGGCGGTCGCGTGACCGGTCGGTTTGAAAGTTGGGCCCCCGACAAGGTGCGCCTCATTCATCCCTTTGCCGGGCCGGTGGAATTTCATCCGGCGATTTTTCATTCGCTCAATATGAACCGCGACAAGCCGCGCCCACGCAAACAAGAAGGATTATTTTCAAAATGAATATTAATACACGTGCACTTTCGTTGGCCGCCACGCTGGCATTCCTTGCGGGGACGGCATCGGCGGAGATCGTCATCAAACCCGCTGGAGGCGGCACCACCCGCACCAATCGCCCGGGCATCGTGGTTCCCGGCCCGCTGGATTCAGGCTTTCGAGGCAACGAGCAAAAACCTCAAGTGCTGGAGCTCCTCAACGGCGATCGCTTTCAGGGGACCTTTGTGGAATTTCATTTGGACTCCGGAATCATCTGGCGTCATCCCGCCTCCAAAGAGGACATCAAGCTGAATGCCGACAGTCTCTCGCGCATTCACCTGCATCCGCGCGGAGCCATTAATTTGCCGACCGGGCAAAACTGCACCGTCAAGCTCCGCACCGGAGACGAGTTGGTCGGCCAGTTGGTGGAGCTCAACAAGCGCCACCTGATTCTCAACGCGTGGTATTGCCTCAACAGCCTGCGCATCCCGCGCGATAAAATTCTCTCCATCCACCCCGGAACCGCCGCCACGGGCATCCTCTACGATGGCCCCAACGGGCTGGAGGGTTGGAAACGAAAAGGCGGAAACGGGCGCGCCCAAAACGGTCCCATCCGGGGCGGCAACGGTAGATTGATGGCCATCCCCGGCGGCTTCGGTCGGAACCGCGCTGCCGGCTGGCAATACGCCAATAAATCGTTTGTTGCCTATGCGTCG
The DNA here is from genome assembly GCA_014239365.1 of Verrucomicrobiia bacterium. Classification (GTDB taxonomy): domain Bacteria; phylum Verrucomicrobiota; class Verrucomicrobiia; order Limisphaerales; family UBA1100; genus JACNJL01. Next base: position 62,968 of record JAAZZB010000059.1, read on the forward strand.
GGATCCCAGATCGGTCGGCAATTTAAGGAACTGCCCGATTCTGTGAATGTGGAGTTTGACCTCAGCTGGACCGGCAATCCGAGTCTGGCAATTTACTTGTTTTCCAACAGCCTCGAACAACATTCCGGAAACGCCTACATTGTCAACATCAACACCACCGCCAGTTGTATGCGGATGCGCAACAGCAGCGAGTCCAGCCTTGGCAACCAAAGTATGCTCACCCAGTTGCGGGGCAAAACGAAAGCCCGCTTTTCCATTTGCTCCAATCGCAAAACCCGCGTCATCTCGCTGGTGATGGACGGCCGCCTGATTAAGGAATGGAAGGACACCACCACCGCCGGCATTCCCGCCGACGGCAAAGGCGTGATGTTTGTCAGCCAGTCATCGGGCACAACGCGCATCAGCAAGCTGCGCATCCTCCAGTGGGACGGCAAAACTCCAAAAGGCAGTACGGCCACCAAGGAGGCTGTGGATCAGGATGTAATCGCTAGCGCCAATGGCACACTAATCACCGGCAGCCTGCACAAGGTTACCGGCGGCAAGGCATTGTTCATCACTGATAACTTGGGCGAACTGAATATCGATTTGAACAAGGTGAACTCCATTCGTCTGGCCAACGCCAAGCCCGAGAAACGAATGGTCGAAATTGGTGATGTTCGGGCCACCTTTGTCACCGGCGGCGAAATGGTATTCCGGCTCGAGCGCTGGACCGCAGATCGCGTGACCGGTGTGCACGCATCTTTTGGTAAAATCAATTTTGATCCGGCTGTGTTTTCCACTCTGGAACTTAACCTCAACAAGCAACGCGGCAATGACAATCCCGGCGGCTTCTAGCCGACGGTGAACATCGCGGGCACAACTCCGCATAACTGACTCTTGTTTCCGGGGGGCGCTCGGGTGTTTCATCTCTGGGATGACCACATCCTCAACCAGCACTGTCGCCACTGCAACACGCCGCCGCTCTGTTGCCCGTCTCAGCAGCGATGAATTTGATGTCCTGCAAAAACTCGGTGAAGACCGCGTGACCCTAAACCTCGACATCACCCTTAAACCTGTCACTTGGATTGCCCTCCAAAAATACGCCCTCAAGCACGAGTGTACCCTCGCCGAATCCGTAGAGAACGGCCTCGAGGAATCCGCCGAAGTGGCTGATAATCTGCACCTCCGCTTGGGCGGCGAATAAAGGTGGCGAATAAAGGCAGCGAATAATTCTATTTAACCCCGCAGCCGCGTCCCCAGCAGCCAATCCCACAGCGGCGTGGACACGCCGAAGTTTCCCGCGTGCCCGTGCGCGTGATGCGTCAAGTGGTGCCGTCGCAAATATTTCCCCAAACGCGATTGCGGCTCCCGTTGGTGGATTGCGTAATGAACGTATTCATACGCTAAATACCCCGCCAGAAAAAATCCCACAAACACCGCCAACGCCCACCCCGGCACGAGCCAGTAAAACAACGCCAGAAACGGCACTAAAATAAACGCCGCGTTCAGCGGCGGCACCAGCGTGTGGATCGGTTCATCCTGCGCATCGTGATGCACCCCGTGCGCAAACTGTGCCCACCGGCTCAAGCGCTTCAATCGCCCCGGCGGATGCAGCAAAAAACGGTGCACCAAATATTCCACCAACGACCACACCCCCAACGCCGCCGCACCAATCCCTGCCGTTGTCGAAAAATCCAGCGATTCCGAAACCGTTCCCCAGACAATACACGCAATCGCCAGCGGCCCCCAAAGCGCCATCGGCCAAGCCGGATGGAAAAATCCCAGCCACGGCCAGCCCGCTTTGATGATTTGAGTTTTCATTTCCGTGAAGCCATTTCTTCTTCCAAGTCCACCCCCAATCCCTCCGCGATGCGGTTGATATAATTGAAATACCCAATCACCTGCGCCGCATCGCTAATTGCCTCATCCGAAAATCCCGCTGCACGCAACCCCTCCACATCTGTCGCGCCCGCTTCCTCCAATCGCAGTGTCAACTTTTCGGCCCACGCGCACAGCGCGGCATCCGCGTTGTTCAGGCCCGCTTGCCGCCAATCATGTTTTAAGTGTTCCGTTTGCTCCGCGTTGTTCGACTCCGCCCGGAAGTCGTCCCCGTGTGATTCCGTTCAGTAGTGGCAATGATTTGCGGCAGACACCACCACCGCCAGCATCTCACGTTGTCCGCGGGACAAATCCGATTTGCCGAACATGATTGCCCCATACAGTTCCATCGAAACGTTCAGCGCCACGGGGCTTCGGCTCATCACCTTCAAAATTTCATAAACCCGCCCCGCCCGTCGTTCCGCCTGTCCATACACGCCCGCCAATACTCCTTCCGCCGTGGCTGGATCAATCACTCCGATAAATGCCATCTCCAAATTGTACATTTTGAGCAGACAGAATCAATTCAATCCCAATGATGTCGGCTTGTATTCAGCCCCCAAATCCCGTAAGGGAAGCAGACACACTGCCGGTGTGGTGGAATTGGTAGACACAGGGGACTTAAAATCCCCCGGCTTTTAAACGCCGTGACGGTTCGAGTCCGTCCGCCGGTACCAAGTTTGTTTGGATTGTTTCAGGGAAAAATATGAGCGCGGAACATCAGATTGAAGTGTTGAATCTCGATTTGCCGGCGGCGGCTAAGCCGGCGGGTTTGTATCAACCCGTTTTAATTCGCGGGAACCTTGCTTATGTGTCCGGGCACGGGCCGTTGTTGAGTGATGGAAGTTTTATCACCGGCAAGGTTGGGGAGGGTTTGGATGTGGCGGCGGCCAAAGCGGCGGCGCGCCAAACGGGCCTGGCGATTCTGGCGTCGTTGCGCGCAAAGCTCGGTTCGTTGGATCGCGTGAAGCAAGTGGTGAAATCGTTTGGAATGGTGAATGCCGTCACGGATTTCAACGAGCATCCGGCGGTGATCAATGGCTACAGCGAGTTGATGGCGGAAGTGTTCGGGCCGGAAGCGGGGGTGGGGACGCGCAGCGCAATGGGCGCGGGCTCGTTGCCCCTTGATTTTGCGGTGGAGATCGAGGCGGTTTTTGAGATCAAATGATTATGCCCGCCAATCCTTTTCAGGTGGCGAATGAGGCCGAGATTCCCTCGCCGTCTTTGTTGGTTTACCCCGATCGAATTTTTCGCAACCTCGAGCGGATGCTTCAAATCGCCGGCGGCCCGGATCGCCTGCGGCCGCACGTGAAGACGCATAAACTGCCGGAACTGGTGGGGATGCAAATCAGTCAGGGCATCCAAAAATTCAAGTGCGCCACGATCGCGGAATGTGAAATGACCGCGGGCTCGGGTGCAAGTGATGTGTTGCTGGCGCATCAACCGACCGGCCCCAATGCCGCGCGTTTGCGATTTTTGGCAGAGCGATTTCCACGGGTCACGTGGGGCACAGTGGTGGATGACGCGGGAGTGGTGGATATTTTGACCGCTTTGTTTGCTGAAGCACCCGAGCCGTTGCAGGTCTATTTGGATTTGGATTGCGGGATGCATCGCTCGGGCATTGCGCCCGGGGCGGAGGCGGAGGCATTTTGTAAAACGTTATGTAAAAAAATCGACAGCGCGCCCGGCTTGGAGTTCGCGGGTTTGCACGCTTACGACGGGCACAATCACGAGCCGGATCCGGAACAGCGCGCGGCTCAATGCGAGGCGGATTTCGCGCCGGTGTTGGCTTTTCAAAAAGAACTGCAAGCGGCGGGCATTGCTGTGCCAAATCTGTTGGCGGGCGGTTCACCTACTTTTTCAATCCACGCGCAACACGCGGATCGCGAGTGCAGTCCGGGCACCACGGTGCTGTGGGATGCGGGCTACAGCAGGGATTGCGCGGATTTGCCGTTTGAACCGGCGGCAGTATTATTCACGCGCGTCATCAGCAAGCCGGGCGATGATCGCCTTTGTTTTGATCTCGGCCACAAAGCCGTTGCTGCCGACAAGCCGCTGCCCCGCGCGCGCTTGCTCGGGTTGGAGGATGCCGCGCACGTCGTGCACAGTGAGGAGCATCTTGTGCTGGAAACTTCTGCGGCCAAAAATTGGGCGGTGGGCGATTGCGCCTATGCCATCCCGGAACACATTTGCCCCACGGTGGCGCTGCACGACGAGGTGTGGGTGGTGGTTGATGGCGCGGTGGGCGCGCGCTGGGAAGTCTCCGCGCGGCGGCGGCGCTTGACGATTTAAACCGCCGATTGTTGCGCGGTATTTTATGCGCATTGAGATCGCGACGTGCTAGTTTGGCGAATGCAATTGATCCGCTTGATCCCTCTTTTTTTGGCCGCGGCCGTGTTGGCGGCGGAGACACCGCAAAAAGAATTCCCACTTTGGCCCGGCAAAGCCCCAGGCCAAAAGGGCGACACGCCACGCGATATTCCCACGCTCACGCCCTTTTGGGCGGCCAAACCCACGGGCGCGGCCATGGTAATTTGCCCCGGCGGTGGCTACGGCGGGCTCGCACCGCACGAGGGCAAAGGCTATGCGGATTTCTTGGCGGCGAAAGGCATTCATTGTTTTGTTTTAAAATATCGACTCGGCTCGGCGGGCTATCGGCATCCGGTGATGTTACAGGATGTGTCGCGCGCCCTGCGCACGGTGCGGCATCACGCGAAGGATTGGAAAATTGATCCCAAGCGCATCGGCGTGATGGGCTCCTCGGCGGGCGGCCATTTGGCATCCACCCTTGTTGCGCATTTTGATGCTGGCGATGCGAATGCAAAAGACCCCATCGACCGAGTCAGCTCGAGGCCCGATGCAGCAATTTTGTGTTATCCCGTTATCACTTTAGGCAAGTTCACGCATCGGGGTTCCAAACGAAACTTATTGGGCCCAGAGCCTGCGCCGGACTTGGTGAAACTGCTTTCCAACGAATTGCAGGTGAAACCCAATTCGCCGCCGTGTTTCATTTGGCACACGTGGGAAGACAAAGCCGTGCCGGTGGAAAACAGCCTGCTCTTCGCCAGTGCATTGAGGCGGCAAGGCGTGCGGGTGGACTTACACATTTACGAGGCCGGTCGGCACGGATTGGGGCTTGGCGGCGGCCGCGCCGGGGGCAAGCTGCATCCGTGGACAAGTGCCTTACTGTTTTGGCTTGAGCAACGAACGTTTCTGAGCAAACAATCTGCCCAATAAAAATTGCCTTGCCGAGACTAACCATTGCGGGTAAATCTATTTCTCGGCTGCGCCCTTAGCTCAATTGGATAGAGCACCTGATTACGGATCAGGAGGTTGGGGGTTCGATTCCCTCAGGGCGTACCATTTTTCTTTTTCCCTAAGCCTTTTTTTCTAGGGCTGTGCTTTTAGGTTTTCTTCGCTGGCGAGGAGGTAGTCGGCGTTGACTTCGGTGTTGGCGACGCCGCAAAGGCGTTGGGTCCATTTTTTGAAACTGTCCACTTTGCCATCGATCATAAAGGGGCTCTCGCGATAGAAATCGAGTTTGTCCTGCATTTCAAAAATGGCGGCGTACATGATGAATGCCCAGATGACATCGGCTTGGGTTTTGGCGTCGAGCCCGATCATCGCAAAAAGTTTTCCAAGGGGGGCGGCGATGATGGATTGGTGTTCGGTGTCGGCCAGTGCGCTGGCGAGGGCGAGGGCCCAGTCGGGGTAAAGGAGGTCAACGGGTTGCGAATAAAAGTAGGGGACAAGAAAGCGGAAGGCGTTGATGTGGCCGGGGAGGGCGCGGTTCCAATCTTCGAGTTGGGGGTGGACGTTGTCGATGAGGCGCGGGCCGGGGAAAATATTGGGGCACACAAAATCGGCGAGCACAGGGGTGTTTGGCAGTTCGATTTTGTTGAGGGCGTCGCGCATAAACTCGATGCTCGCTTCAGGGAAAATTGCGTCATCAAAACCGCAGTCGTTTTTGAAATGATGCGCGCGGGTGGCGGCGTCATCTCCCCAGCGTTTGGCGGGGCCGCCTTGGTCGAGGGTGGTGAGTTTGCCGCAGAGTGTGCCGATCTCATCCATTTGGGCGGCGAAGGTGCGGGCGAATCGGGCGTGGGATCGTTCGGGGCCGCAGATGGCGAATTTTAAATCAGTTTCAAAAGTGCGATGCGGGCAGGCTTCTTCGATGATGACCATTCGGTCATTGATGTCGGCCACTTCAATAATTTTCAAAAACAAATCGTGCCCGAGTGCGGCGTCGATTTTATCCTGAAAGGTGATGCTGGAATCGATGGCTGCGCGGGTGAGGCCGGGGTCAGCGATTTTGGTGGCGAGACTGGGGCGCTCAGCATCTTTGGCAAACCACAGCACTACGCGGCTGATGATGGGGTAGGATTCGACGTATTTGTAATTGACGTTGATGAGGACGAGCGGCTGCAGCTCCGCGGGCACGCCGAGGCGGGCGTGATGTTCAGTGAGCCATTTTTGGATGCGGGGGATCATTCCGGTTTGCGGGCACAAAAGCCAAAGAACTCCACGTGCTCCGCCACTTCGCGGGGAGGGAGCATTCGGAAAATTTTGTAAACGAAGGATCGCCCGCCTTGGTAGTCCCACGGGTTCAGGCGTTCCTCGATGAAATATTTGATGATGTGCTCGTTGTTGAGCGGGATAATGTAATTAGGCGTCGAGTAGTCGGGGCGCAGCCAATAGTCATCCACGTTGGCAAAGCCCGCGTTGTTTAAGAGCGTGTTGGCTTCGCTGCGGGTGTAGGTGTATTCGAGAAAAGGCACGCTGCGCAGATCGAGTGAAAGTTGATTGGCGCGGTCGCGGTCGAGGTAAGAGACGTGCCGGATGCGCGCGTGAGGATCGGCCACGCCCAGCGCGAACCCAAGATATTGGCGGTTTTCGATGGCGAGAAAAAGTGAGCCGCCGGGTTTAAGCACGCGGAACACTTCGCTCAAGACACGGGCGTGAATGGCTTCCGGATTTTCGTTTGGCCACGAAGTGGGCATCCATTCGAAGCTGCCGATCATACAAACCAGATCGAGCTGGGCATCGGCGATGGGGATGTCGACGCCATCGGCGCAGATGGAATGAAAATGCGCAAGGTTTTCCTGCTCGCCGCGCAGTTTTACAAAAGCGGCGTTGATGGGTGATTTGTCCGCAGCGATGACGTGATGATCTTGGCCAAGCCGACACGCCACGCCGCCAGTTCCGCAGCCTAAATCTAACACGCGCGATTCGGGGCCGAGGTCGAAGAGGTACGACCACGCCGTGCGATTGGGTGCGACCGCGCGCAACATCCCCGGTGAAGTCGCCCCAAACTCAGTCTCCAAAGCCGGCCGCCAGCCATTTTGGGCGGCGTGTTGCAGAAATGCTTCGGGATCATCGCCGCCCAGCGAGCCGGAGGCTTGCGAGCGTTCAAAAAGCAATTGCGCCTGCGGATCCGCCGCGCCACTGCCGATGGCGTGCGGGATGAAAATTGGTGCGTTATAAAATTCCGCCAGCGTCGATTCTTCCCGCGCGGCATCGCCTTCCAGCAGTTCAGTTAAACTGCCGGTCTCTTCGTTGGCGGGATTGCGAAATTGAATTTCGATGGAGGCAGTTTGCGGTTGCGGGTTGTTGTGCCGTCAGCAAAGCAAACGCTAAGGAGTGATCGAGGTTGCGGCAAGGGAAAAGGATTCACTCTTCTTCCTGCTTCAGGCGTTCCAGCTTGGCGGCGAAGATTTTGCCGATGCGTTTTTTGGCCATATAGACTTGCGCGGCGTTGACGTTGAGGGCATCGCAGGTTTCTTTCACGGTCCATTCATCAATGCAGTGGCATTTGAAAATTTGGTATTGTTTGAGGCTCACCTGTTCTTTGAGGAAGGCGAGCGCGCGCTGGATGAGACTGCGCGACCATTCTTCACCCCAAATGCGTTCGATCTCCGGCCCTTGTGGATCGGCGAGGTTTTCGAGTGGGTCGTCTTCGTCTTCGCGGGGTTGTTGGGTGAGGGGTTGGCGTTGTTGTTTTTTGAAATGCTCGGCCAGCCGCGAGCGGGTGATGGTGCGCAGCCAACCTTTGAAGCTGCCGCGTTTTCGATTGTACTTAAAGCGGTCGAGGCTCTTGTGAACTTTGAGGATGGTTTCCTGGACGATGTCCTGCGAATCGGCTTCGGAAAGCCCGGCGCGGCGGGCCACGCTGTAGATGAGCTCCCAATAGGTGTTGAAGAACACTTCCCAGCTCTCGCCGTTGATGGTGGCTTTGAGTCGGTTGATGAGGCTGCTTCGGGTTTCGAGCAATGGCGGGTCAGCCTTCATAGGTGCGGATTGCAACACAAGTGAGCGTGGCGTACAACGCCGATGAATTCACAAACTGGCTAACGCCCGCCCGGCGCTGGGGATGCGCCGGGGCGGGGGTCGCCAAGGGGTCGGCCGCCCGAGGGGACAGGCGGCCGGGTGGATCCTGGCTGTGGATAGAGAGAGGAAGAGCCAGGAGGTCGGCAGTCGTGCCCTAACCCAACGGTGACTGCGTCTGTTTTCATAGAAGTGTAGCCTTGCTTTGAAAATGTTGGTTCAGCGCCAGTGGAAGGTTTCCTGCGTCGGCGCGGGTTCGGGTGTGCTTGCCGGTTGCGGCTCGGCATTGAGATTCTCGCGAATCTGCCGGAACCACCAATCTGCCTGCGGTTGATAACGCCGGTACACCACGTGTGTGGTTCGGGTGCCCGGCCCGTTCAAGGTCAATTTCAGTTCTCGTTGTCTCATATGATGCCCCCATCTCTCTATAGTACCGCTGCGCATTTGTGAATCTAACAACTATCCACAACTTTTTTTCAAAAACTTTTCCTCTTTGTGAATAACCTTCCCTTTGTGAACAAGCCTCGCGGAAGTATGATTTGGCCAAGGAGGTGAGGAAAAAGCCGTCATTGGCCGTCGGTGAACTACGCGTGAACAAACGCAGGCGCGGCCATTGAGCGCAACAATTCCAAAACCGCAATGGGAACAACGTTCAACATTCCGGACTACGAGTTGGTGATTGAAATCGCCCGGGGCAGTTATGGCCAGGTGTGGCTTGCGCGCAGTGTGCTGGGCTCTTGGCGTGCGGTGAAGATTGTGCAGCTCTCGCTCTTTGAGGATCCTCGCCCGTACCAACGCGAGTTCAACGGCATTCGCCATTACGAAGCCCTTTCGCGCGGACACGATGGCCTCATCGACGTGCTTCACGTGGGGCGCAACGAAGCCGAAGGCTATTTTTATTATGTGATGGAACTGGCCGATGACCAAGTAGTCGGCCAGCGAATTCAAAATGCTGATTACACCCCGCGCACTTTGCAATCTGAGATGAGTGCACGCGGCCCATTGCCCGCAGAAGAATGCATCGATCTCGGCGCACAACTGGCGGACTCCTTAAATTATCTCCACCAAAACGGGTTGGTGCATCGCGACATCAAGCCTTCCAACATCATCTTTGTAAATGGCCAGCCCAAACTCGCCGACATCGGCCTTGTGGCGGGCTCTGGGATGTCCTCATTTTCCACCGGCACGCTGGGCTTCCTGCCAAGCGAAGGCACGGGCGGCTCTGATGCCGACGTGTATGCGCTTGGCAAAGTGCTTTACGAAATCAGCACCGGCAAAGATCGCAACGCATTTCCGGATTTGCCGGCCAGCGCCCGTGGGTTGTCCGGGCGCGAAAAGTTGATGCAACTCAATCCGCTGCTGCTTCGCGCCTGCGCTTCAGACGACGGCGATCGATTTGAAACCGCCGAAGATTTCGCCAATGCCTTGCGCCAACTCAACGCGCCTTCGGCCTTTGCCGGCCCCTTCAGTTGGCGCGAGCGCCGCCTCATTGCCATCGCGGCTGCGTTGGCGTTATTGTTGGTGCTCTCTGATGCGTTGTTAATTTATTTGGGCACTCGCCAGCCGACTGAGCAAACCTTCACCGCCGAGCCCCTCGCGCCTTCCGCTGTGGAGGCACCGTTGCAGGGCAAATACGAATCCGATGATTAGTTGTTAGATTCGTGCTCAAACGGCGGTACTTAATAGAGGTGGTCGGGCGTTCCGGCATTTCTGTGTTTAAACAAAAGGAGGAAGAAAATGGATTGGGATAATTGGAAGACCCGTTTCGAATGGAAGGCCCGTTTCGGGCAGGATTCAATCAAAGTGTTTTTAGGCGCGGCAGTCATTTCGGCCATCGGCTTGGCGGGCTTTGCAATGCTGGAGCCATCCGAGCGGGGAGAGGCTCCGAAGCAGCCGCAAATGTTCAAGGGGGTAAAGTTGTCCCCTTGGATTGGTGAATCGGAGTTGGGGCCGCGCACTACCTTTCGGGTGGTGTTCGACAAAGTCGTGGCATCGGCCGATGGCGTTGGTAAATCGGCACAGTTGAATCCGCTGGTTTTTGAGCCAGAACTGGACGGCGAATTTATTTGGGATAGCACGCGTTCGGGCATCTTCACTCCCGCGAGCGGGATTCCGTTGGACACAAAATATACTGTGACTCTCCAGCCGGATTTTGCAAAGGCGCACGATGTGCTTTTGCACATCAATTATCATACGCCGCCGATGCGAGTGCAGGATTCCCAATTGGTGTCGCTGCGCCGTGACCAATCTTTTTTCGCCGGCATCGCATTTAACGTGGCGATGGATCCCAGCCGCGTCGCACCTTTCGTGGAATTTCGCGCTGCAGACGGCAAAGCAATCTCCGCCGAAATTGAACCCGTCACCGACAAGCACGCTATTTGGTTGAGCGGCCCCGAGCCGTGGGCCGTGCGAATGCTCGATGAAACCAAAGAGGTTGCGGGGCATCCCACGGAAATCATCATCCGACCCAGCCAACCGCTCACCCCCGGCATGGAGTGGCAGCTTGTATTGAAGCAGGGACTCCTTTCCGCCGCCGGGCATTTGTTGCCGGAAGATACGGTTTGTAAACTTGGTAAACGCGAGCCCACAAAGATGGAGCGTGCCGTGGCTCATAACCGACTTAATCACGGTCGATCAATCAGCATTTATTTTAACCGCGCTTTGGCGCCGGATCTCTCCGAGCAACAGCTCGCCAAATGGTTGGTATTGGAAAAACGCATCGATTCCGCTCCCAACAAGCCGCATCGCTTCCAGCGCGTGGCCTTGGAGTTTTCCACAAAAATTTCCGGCAGCAGTTTGGTTCTCAAGGGCGACTTCAAATTGGGCGTCAACTATCGCGTGCGCGTAAAGCGCGGGCTGCCGACGCGCTTGGGGCTCGCCTTGGCGCAGAACGGTTCGGAGGATCTGGTTTTTAAGCCCTTGCCCGGACGCATTTATTTGCCCGGTACACTGATGTCGCAAGCGGCCACGGGCAACCGTTCGTTTGAATTTATATCGGTCAACAACCGCGCCATCCGAATGCGCATCAAGCGCATCGCGCCGGAGCAATTGCCGAAAGTGTTGGAGGTGTATGAGCAGGAGTATCTTGGCCGCGATGAACTGCGGTGGTCCAAGCGCTGGGTGTGGCGCGACGGGCAGTCCTTGGCTTACTCACTCATCCCGGGCGAAGAAGTATTGGATCGCGTCATTCGCCCGCGCGCCGACATTGATGAGGTTGTGAAAAAGGAATTCACGTGGGATGAGTTGCTGGGCAACGATCAGTCCGGCCCACTGTTTGTGTCCATCGAATGCGTGGGTCGCGATGGTTCCGCCAGCAGCGCGCAACTAATCACGCAGCTCACCGATGTGGGGTTCATCTGGAAAAAATCCAACGATCAAATTTTTGTGCAGGCATTTTCCCTGCGCGACGCCAAGCCGCTTGCCGGGGCCACGGTGCGGATGTTCAATCAAGGCCAGCAATTAAAAGCAACGGGCAAGACCGATGCCTCGGGCCAAGTGACCCTCAAAAAAGAAGGCCGCCACAAGGGGGAACTCTGGCTTTCTGTTTCCCATAAGGGCGACCAACATACGGTGAAGTTGAATGCGTATTTTGCCGCTGTGCCGCTTTGGGCTATGGGTGTGGACTGGGGTTGGGGAAACGGAAGTGATTTCAAAACGCATCTCTTTACCGATCGGCTCATTTATCAGCCGGGCGACACCGTGCATCTCAAAGGCCACGTGCGCGAATGGGGACGCGATGGGCTTAAGTTGGTTGCCGGGATGACTCTTCCGATGGAGGTGCGCGATCGGCGTCGGCACCGAATCTTCAGCCAGGAAATTACCGTGAGCGAGCAGGGCTCATTTGATGTTTCCATTCCGTTGGCCAAGGGAACGTACGGCGCACACACAATTGATGTGGCTGGGGATCTTCATTTTATTGATGTGTACGAATATGAGCCCGCCACATTTAAGGTGCGCTTTCCCGGCACTCGCCAACTTGCGCCGGGCGCGCCGATTGAAATCCCACTTCAGGCCAGTTATTATTTTGGCAAATCGCTTTCGGGTGCGAAAGTGAAGTGGTCTTTCTCCAGCAGTCACTACGCTTTTTCGCCTTCGGGCTGGTCGGATTTTGAATTTGGGGAATCCGAGGGCACCTTCAGTCATCTTTCCGGCGAGGGCGTTTTGGATGCCGGCGGTCGGCTCACTATCCAGCCAAAACTGCCCGATGGATCCAAATCGCTGCTGCCAATGGATGGCGATCTTTCTGTGGTCATCACCGATGCAAATCAGCAATCGATCACCGCAGGCACCTCGGTGCTTCGGCACGCTTCGGATTTTTATTTGGCCGTGCGCCACTTTGAACGCGTGCGGTGGGTCGGCCAACCGCTGCCGCTCCAAGTGGTGGCGGTTCAACCCGATGGCCGACCGCTGCCCGAAGGCAAATTAGTTTCTGCACGCCTCCGAAAACTGGAATGGCACAGCGTGAAAATGAAAGGCGCCGGCGGCGCAATTCGTTATAAAAACGAACGCCAATTGAAAAGCATTGGCGTGGTGGAATTCAAAACCACAACCCGCGAGGCCAACCCGCAAGCCATCGGCTTGGTGCCGCCGGAAGCGGGCGAATACCAGCTCGAGCTGCGGGCCACCGATGCCGCAGGCCGGTCGGTGGTGAATCTCACCACGTTTTATGTAAGCGGCGAGCAACCCTTGGCTTGGGATTATCGCAACGAATTTGTGATGGAAATCAAGCCGGGCAAGTCGAGTTACAAAACCGGCGATACCGCCAACATCCTGTTAATGGCTCCCTTCGACGGGCTCGCGATGGTGACCGTGGAGCGCGACCGCGTGTTGCGGAGTTTCACCACACCCGTCACCGGTAATGCGCCGGTCATCAAAGTGCCGCTAATGGAAACCGATGCGCCCAACGTTTTTGTTTCCGTCACCCTGCTGCGCGGCACGCAAGACAGCACCCGCAAAATCAAAGCCGCCGAGTATCGAATGGGTTATTGCGAACTGAAAGTGGAACGTCCCGAGACCCGCCTGAAAGTGGACGCAACAATTTCCCAATCAAACTACCAACCCGGCGATGAAGTGAAGGCTGCCGTGAAGGTGAGCGATCACACCGGCGCGCCCGCGCCCGGCGTGGAGGTCACGCTGTACGCCGTGGATGAAGGCATCCTTGATCTTACCGGATACGAAGCGCCCGACCTGCATTCTTTCTTTTACAAACCCCGCACACTGCAGGTGAACACGTTTACCTCCTTTGCCTTTATGCGCACGGAAGATCCCAATCGCGTGGCGTACGGAAACAAAGGCCATCTGATTGGCGGCGGAGGTGGCGGCGGAAACCTGCGCCGCAAGTTTCTTGCCGTGGCGTTTTGGAATGCCACGCTGCGCACCGATGCCGAGGGCCGCATCCGCGCAAACTTTACTGCGCCCGACAGCCTCACGCGCTATCGCCTCTTCGCCGTCGCCCATTCGGGCAATCGCTTTGGGACAGCGGAAACCGGTTTTCGTATTCACCAACCGTTGATGGTGGAATCCGCACTGCCGCGCTTCGGGCGTGTGGGCGATCAACTCATTGCCAAGGCGATGGTTTACAACCAAACCGACAACGCCATTGAAGCCGAAGTGAAGCTCGAACTGGATGCCTCCATCACCTCCAAAAGCAAAACCAAACGCCGCATCACCATCCCCGCTCAAGGCACGGTGGCCGTAAACTTCCCGCTGCAATTCGCCAACGTCGGCAAAGCCCGGACGGTGTGGCGCGTCCGTTGCCCCGCGCAGCCCAAGCTCGCCGATGCGCGTGAATCCTTCATCGACATCCGCCACGTGGCGCCCTTGCGCCGCGCCATTCACTTTTCCCGCGTGCGCGATTTGGAAACGGATTTGCTCAAACCGATCGACCCCGTTCTGCGCCAGGCCGAGGGCACCTTCACTGTCAGCGTGTGCACCTCGCCTATGGCGGAGCTGGAAACGGCTTCGGAATTTTTGCTCAAATATCCGCACGGCTGTGTGGAGCAAACCAGTTCGCGTCTCTTGCCGTGGCTGTTGTTGGAGGAATTCGAGGATGTGTTTCCGCAGTTCAATCCCGATTCACCGCAAGCGGGCAAAGCCATCGGGCACGGCATCAGCCGTCTGTTAAGTATGCAAAACCACACCGGCGGTCTCTCGTATTGGCCCGGCGGAAAAGCCACGCCCTTCGCCAGCGCTTATGGCGGGATGGCTCTGGCCATCGCCAAATTGCACGGGCGAGAAGTGCCGCAACTGGCTCTCGATCGATTAAAAAAATATCTAACGCGGTTTGTGAAAAATCCAATGAAGGAGAACGCCACCGACGAATACTGCCTCGCGTTGTATACCTTGGCACTGTTGGGCGACGCCCAACCCGCGAGCCACGAGTTTGCATTTGAGAAGCGTGCCGACTTATCCGCCAGCGCGCGTTGTCTGCTGGTTATGGCAGTGGCCGCCGTGGATGGCCCGGATGAAATGTTGCTCGAACTGCTCAAACCAGCAAAAGCGCCCGGCGCTGCCTTCGGTTACTTTGGCAATGCCGGTTCACTGCTGGGTATGCGCTTGATGGCCCTGTGCCAACTCGATGCAAAAAATCCGGATGCGGTGAAGCTCGCCGGAACCCTTGCCGCCCGCGCACGCGCCGGTCATTGGGGGACCACCTTTGGCAATGCGTGGGTCGTTTACGGAATGGCAACATTTTCCCATCAACACGCCGCAAAGCAAGGGCCGGCCAACGGTACCTTGGTTTGGGGCGGGCAGGAGCGTTCGTATGAACTCAACGCCAACCAGCGCCGCGCTGTGTTTACCTTCGCCAACAATGCCGGCCCGAAGGAGAAGCCCATACTCTTGCGCAACCCCAACGAACGAACTTTATTTGTGCAGGTGAAGGCAGCGATGTTTCCCGTGGCAGGCCAATCCAAGCCGGAGAGTCGCGGCCTTTCCCTTCGGCGCACCTACACGCGTCTGAATCACAACGGCACCGTGGACGCGAAGGCACCTCTGCGGGTGGGCGATTTGGTGCGGGTGACGCTGCGGTTGGAAGCCAAAAAACAAACTCACTATCTCGCCATTGAGGATGGATTGCCCGCCAATTTGGAACCGATGAACACGCGTCTTCGCACGCAAAAAGCGATGCACCGTTCCCGCGTGCCGCGTGGCTGGAACTGGCACACGAGCCACTACGTGCTGCGCAAAGATAGGGCGGTGTTTTATGTTAACCATTTGCCTGCGGGGTCGCATCAGTTTCAATACCTCGCCCGAGTGCGTGCCGCCGGAACCGCCAACGCGCCCGCCGCAAAAGCCGAGGCGATGTACGATCCGGACATCCTCGGCCTCAGTGCGAGTCAACCGATCGTGACGATTCCATTGAATGAATGAGGATCGCTTCATCGTTGGTTTGTTGCATCTAAGGCGTGGCGCGTTCCGTGCTGACGGCATCTTGCCGGCAGAAAGATTGCGCAAGATCTGCCGGCAAGATGCCGGCAGCACATTGGCCCACAATGAATGAATTGAAAAATCGACTTCGCCAACTTCGCGAGTGGGTCGCGCGCAAGGCGTGGCGGCGATGGGCGCTGCGATTTCCCTGTGTTTGGCTTGCGGGATGGTTGGGGCTGCAAACGGTTGTGACCTTTATGCCGTTGCCGGTCGCGCTGGAAAATTCGCCAGTGATGAGCCCCCAAACGGCTGATCGTAATGGCGAGCCATTGCGTTTGCTGCTTACTTCGGATGAGCGATTTTTTCAGCCGGTTGCGTTGAGCGAATGCGGGCCGATTTTTTTGCGAGCCACATTGGCGGCGGAAGACAAGCGGTTTTGGCGGCACACGGGTGTGGATTGGTTTAGCACCGCGCGCGCGGTGAAAGAGATTGCGGTGCATCGGCGGGTGATGTCCGGCGCATCGACCATCACGCAGCAGCTCATCAAAAATGCCGAGCCGCGCCCGCGCACCGTTCGCACCAAAATCCTTGAAAATCTTCAGGCCCTCAAGCTTGAGCGCAGTTGGAGCAAAGCACAAATTCTCACGGCGTATGTGAACCGCATCGACTACGGCAACCTTTGCCGTGGGGCGGGCACGGCGGCGTGGTTTTATTTTGATAAACCATTGGCGGATGTGTCGCCGGCGGAAGCGGCATTTTTGGCGGCGTTGCCCAATGGCCCTTCGCGATTGAACCCGCATCGTCATTTCGAACGCGCCAAGCGGCGGCAGCTTATCATTCTGGGTCGTATGCACCGGCTCGGTTGGTTGGGTGTGGCTGCCCATCGTCGCGCTTGCGCGGAGCCCATTGCCTTGAACCGCGAAGGTCGCGCATTTGCGGCGGCGCATTTTGTGGATTGGGTGCGCCAGCATCGCGAGGTGAAAACGAATGTGCGTACGACGCTGGACTTAGCGCTGAACCAATTTGTTCACCGCACACTCGTTGACCGACTGGCGCAATTGACGCGGCGCAATGTTTCCAATGGGGCGGTGGTGGTGATCGAAAACGCAACGGGCAATGTGTTGGCGATGGTGGGATCGCGCGATTATTTTGAGGTGGAATCGGGGCAGGTGAATGGCGCGTGGGCGCCGCGCAGCGCGGGGTCCACGTTCAAGCCGTTTACTTATTTGCTCGCGTTGGAATCGGGAATGACGCCCGCGACGGTGATTGCTGATGTGCCCACAGATTTTGCCACAAGCACGGGCGTGTTCAGTCCGCAAAATTTCAACCGCCAATTTCACGGGCCGATGCGCTTGCGGTTGGCTTTGGCGAATTCGTTGAATGTGTCGGCGGTGAAAGTGCTGGAAGCCGCGGGCGGCGCGGTGAGGTTGCAAACACGACTGCGCGAATGTGGGCTGACTACGCTGGAGGCCAAGGCGAATCATTACGGGCTTGGCCTCACCATCGGCAACGCGGAGGCGCGTTTGTTGGAATTGACCAATGCGTACGCCACGCTTGCGCGGATGGGCGTGCATCGGCCGGTGCGGTTATTGGCGGACGACCCGCACACGGCGCAGCGGGTTTTTGATGAACGCCACGCGTGGTTAATGGCGGATATGTTGAGTGACAACACGGCACGAGCGCAGGCGTTTGGCTGGGACTCGGCGTTGGCATTTGATTTTCCGGTGGCGTGCAAAACGGGCACGAGCACGGACTTCCGCGACAACTGGGCAATGGGGTACACGCCGGAATTTACGGTGGGCGTGTGGGTTGGAAATTTTGATGGCGCGCCAATGCAGGATGTTTCCGGCGTGACCGGGGCCGCGCCGGTGATGCACTCGGTGATGGAGCATTTGCATAACCGGTTTGGCACAAGCGCCTTTGTGCGCCCGAATGGATTGTCGCGCGCACAAGTGAATTCAATCACGGGCCGAAGGGCAGGGGAGGGTGTGGCGGAATGGTTTGTGACGGATCATTTGCCGCCGCTTGAAATGCGGGATGACTTTGATGCAAGCGGTCGTGTGAAGTTGGGCCCGGATTATTCGGAGTGGTTTGCGAGTGAGGACAACACGTTGCGAAATCGTGCGGTGCTCGATGTTACACAAACGGCACAAGTGCGCGTGCTGTCGCCTTTGGCGGGCACGGTTTATTATTTGGATCCCGACTTGCCGCCATCGAGTCGGCAAGTGCGCTTGCGTGTGAATGCGGCTTCGGCGCAGTGGTCATCGAAAACACTGGAATGTGTCGCGCGCGATGGAGATGTGTTTGTGCGATTGCAACCGGGGCGACATCGGTTGACTGCGGAAGTGGACGGGCAACGGTTGGAAACTTGGATTGAGGTGGAGGGGTTATAGCATTGTAGCCCGGGCCGATGGCCCGGGTGAATGCACTTTGGGGTGATTCTGGAAACCACCCGGGCCGCCGGCCCGGGCTACATTGGGTTTCTTTTCTGTGAATTATTTGGCTTCTTGTATATTCTCGCGCGGATGGCTTTGCTTGATTTGGATTCTGTGGTGTTGCGTTTGCGTGAGGGGGATCACGTGGGGGTATTGAAAAAAACTGTGAAGGGCGGCACGGAATTGGCTAACGGGGAAAGCTCCCTGACTCTTGCGAAAACCATTCCGGCGGGGCACAAAATCGCGCTGCGGGCGGTGTCGGATGGGGAGGCGCTTTGCAAATACGGACAGATCATCGGTTTTGCTGAGGGGGATATTGCGGCGGGGGAGCACGTGCATTCGCATAATTTGGTGTGTCGGGATTATGATCGGGAACATCGGTTTTGTTCAGATTATCAGCCTACGGAATTTTATCCTGAAGTGGACCGGCGCACGTTTCAAGGGTTTGCCCGGCCGGGAGGACGTGCGGGCACGCGCAATTATGTGGCGGTGATTTCTAATGTGAATTGTTCCAACTCAGTTTCGCGTTATGTGGCGGAGCGTTTTCGGGGGGCGGATTTTCAAAAACAATTTCCAAGTATCGACGGGGTGATCGCGCTGAAAACGCAGGGCGGTTGCGGGGTGAATCCGAACGGGCCGATGCAAATCATTCGCCGCACGCTGGGCAATATGGCGCGCCATTCGAATATCGCGGGCTACGTGATGATTGGGCTCGGTTGTGAGGACAATCAAATCGCGGGCATCCGCGAGGAATATGATTTGGATAAATTACGCGAGGGTGAGATTGCGCCGGAGTTTATGACCATTCAGGGAACGGGTGGTTCACTGAAAACCATTGAGGCAGCGGCGAAGGCGGTGGAGGCGATTTTGCCGAAGGTGGCGGAGGGGCGACGCACGGAGCAAGCGTTGTCAAAATTGTTGTTGGCGGAAAACTGCGGGGGCTCGGATGGTAACAGTGGCTGCACAGCGAATCCGGCATTGGGGGTGGCTTCGGATGAATTGGTGCGGCACGGCGGCACGTCGGTGTTGGCGGAGACCACAGAAATTTATGGCGCGGAACATTTGTTGACCAATCGTGCGGCCACGCCGGAGATTGCGGAAAAGCTGATGCGGCAAATTCATTGGTGGGAGGATTATGCGAGACGGCACGATGAGAAGATTGACAACAATCCATCAGTCGGCAACAAGGCTGGGGGGTTGACGACGATTTACGAGAAGAGCCTCGGCGCGCTGGCGAAGGGCGGGCAGTCGCCGTTGATGGCGGTGTATGATTACGCGGAGCGGATCGACACGGCGGGATTTTGTTTTATGGATACGCCGGGGTACGATCCGATGAGTATGACCGGCCTCGTGGCGGGCGGCTGCAATGTGGGCGTCTTCACTACCGGTCGCGGCAGCGTTTATGGCTGCAAACCGGCGCCGTGTATCAAGGTGGCCACGAATACGGCGCTGTTCAACTGGATGGAAGAAGATATGGATTTGAATGCGGGGACGATTATTGATGGCACGGAAACGGTGGCGGAAGTGGGGGCGCGGGTTTTTGAGAAGATCATTGCCGTGGCGAGTGGGGAGAAAACGAAGAGTGAGTTGAACGGAATTGGGGATGAGGAGTTTCAGCCTTGGTTTCCGGGGGTGCAGTTTTAGAAATGAGGGGGTGAATGCCCAATGACCCATTGGGTGTTGGGGTTTGGTTATTCCTTGGTTCTTGGGTTTTGGGCCTTGGTCATTTTCACATCATTCCGTCGCGTGCGGAAATTTTTAGCGCGTATCGTCCGCCTTTCTTTTCCAGCTTCACTTTGTTGCCAAATGATGTGCCGAGGTTTTTGCTGGTTAAAGTGGTTTTCATTTTTCCGGTTGCGCTCACTTGGCCGTCTTTTAATAGCAACGCGTGCGTGAATGCGGGTGTGATTTCTTCGACGTGATGGGTGACGAGGACTAGGGCGGGGGCTTTGGGTTGGCGGGCGAGACGGTTTAGGAATTGGAGGAAGTGTTCGCGGGCGACGGGGTCGAGGCCGGCGCAGGGTTCGTCGAGGATAAGGAGTTTGGGGCGGGCCATCAGCGCGCGGCCAATGAGGATGCGCTGGCGTTCGCCTTGGGAGAGGTGTTGCCAGGGGCGATCGGCGAGCGGGAGGCATTCGATGCGCTTGAGGATGGCGCGGGCGGCGCGGCGGTCGGCAGGAGTGGGGGTGTGCCAGAGATCGATCATCGCGTACTTGCCGCTGATAACGGTTTCGAGCGCGGGTTCGCCGGGGGCCATGAGTTTGTTGAGGGTGCTACTGACGAGGCCGATTTTTTTGCGTAGCTCGGGCCAATGACTTTCGCCGAAGGTTTGGCCGAGGAGTTGGATGTCGCCATCGGTTAGGGTTTTGTATCCGGTGATGGCGGCGAGTAGAGTTGTTTTGCCGGAGCCGTTGGGGCCGAGGATGACCCAGTGTTGGCCGGGATCGACGCGCCAATCGATGCCGGCAAGAATGACGGTGTCGCCGCGTTCGAGGCGGAGATTGCGGATGCAAAGAATGGGACGACGCGACACGCAAGGCTTTTAACGGGCGAATGGCGCGCGGCCAAGTGAAAGTTTCGCTTGCGGGTTGTGGTGCGGTTGCTAGGCTGATGGCTGAACCCATTGATATGAAAAAAATAATTCTCTTTTCCTTCATTCTTCTGCCGTCGGTTTCTGTTTTTGAAACGGCTGCCGCAGACAAGAATCTCCCCGGCTACACGGACACACCAGTCATCCCCGGTCAAAAATGGCGGGTACACGATGCCAATCGTCCGAGGCCGAAGGTGGTGAAGGTGGGGCCGTCCAAAACTCTTGGTGCCAAACCGCCTAAGGGCGCGGTGGTGTTGTTCGATGGCACAGACACCAGCCAATGGAGCCACAATAAGTGGAAGGTGGAGAAGGGCTTTATGGAAGTGACGCGTGGTTCGGGGCAGTTGAATACCAAGAAAAAATTTGGCTCAGTTAAACTGCATATTGAATTTGCCACGCCGAAGGAAGTGAAGGGCAGTAGTCAAGGGCGCGGCAACAGTGGCGTGTTTTTCTGCGGCCAGTACGAGGTGCAGGTTTTGGATTCGTACAAAAATATGTCATACGCCGATGGGCAGTGTGCGGCGATTTACGGGCAGCATCCGCCGCGCGTGAATGCGTGCCGTCCTCCCGGGGAATGGCAAACGTACGACATTGAGTTTCGCGCGCCGAAGTTTGGCAAGGGCGGCAAGGTGACGCGGCCGGCGGTGGTGACGGTGATTCACAATGGGGTGAAGGTGCACGATAAGCGGGAACTGATTGGGCCGTCGGGGCATCGTTCGGTGAAGGCTTATAAAAAGCACGGGCCCGGTTCGATCGGGCTGCAGGATCACGGCAACCCGATGCGGTTTCGCAATATCTGGGTGGTGGAGTTGGAGGACTGAAAAAAAGCAGTGATGGATTTTAAGAAGGCGGGGCCGCGAGGCTCCGCTTTTTTAATGACCAATGTGCAAGAGCCCAAGGCCCGATGGGTGGGTGATTTCAGTAATCCGCACACGTAGAAAGTTTCTATAAATTTTCCTTTGTTTATAGCTCTTATTTGACGTGGGGCCTCTTGGGGTCGTAGGTTGTGTCGGCACGTTGTATGGCTGTTAAAGACGATTACCTGGTCGATACCCTGATGAATATGGGGTTGCTCGATAATGCCCAGTTGGATTCGGCGCGTCCGGCGGCGGAGTCTGCGGGGGCGGGGCTGGTCGATACATTGGTGGTTCAGAAGATCATCAACATCGATCAGATCACGCAAGCGCGTGCGATGCAGTTTGGGTGCGAGCAGGTGGACTTACGCGAAGTGCGGCCACGCGATGATTTGTTGCGGGCGATTCCCCGGCATATTTCGCGGCGATATCAGGTGGTGCCGGTGGAGGTGAATGACGACGAGTTGGTGGTGGCGCTTTCGGATCCGGGTGACATTGATGTGACCGATGGCCTCACGCGGATGATTGACATTCCGAACATCGTTTTCAAGGTGGCCAGTGAGCCGCAAATCCGCGCGGCGATTGATCGTTTCTATGGCTCGGCTGACGAGGCCGTGGAGCGGATCGTGCAGGAGCTTTCCCAAACGCAGGTGGATCTTGATCAAGTTCAGGCCGAGGGCGGCGCGGCGGCGGGTGGTGTGGGCCTGGAAATGGATGATGATTCCGACTCGCCGTTGGTGAAGATGGTGAGCCTCATTATCGAAGAGGGTTTTAAGATGGGGTGTTCGGATGTGCACATCGAGCCGTTCGAAGAACGGTTGCGGATTCGTTATCGCGTGGATGGCGTGTTGCGCGAAGGCAATGCGCCGCCGCAGCGGGTGGGGGCACCGATTGTTAGCCGGTTAAAAATTGAATCCGGTATGAACATCGCCGAGAAACGTACGCCGCAGGATGGTCGCTATCAGCAGGTGATTGAAGGGCGCGTCATTGATTTTCGTGTGAGTTGTTTGCCCACCATTTACGGCGAGAGCATCGTGATGCGTATTCTCGACAAAGGCGGGCTGAACCTCGGCCTCGATCAGCTTGGGTTTATGCGGGATGATCAGGAGGTGTTTGAGCGCAACGCGCAAATGCCCGACGGCATTATGCTCGTCACCGGCCCCACCGGTTCCGGCAAAACCACCACGCTGTATTCCTGCCTTAACCTTCTTAACACGCCCAATAAAAAAATCATCACCGTGGAGGATCCGGTGGAGTACATCCTCTCTGGCATCAACCAATGCCAGGTGAACGTTGCGGCGGGGATGACGTTTTCCGCCGCCTTACGCGCGATGCTGCGTCAGGCGCCGAACATCATTATGCTCGGGGAGATTCGGGACTCTGAAACCGGCACGATTGCTGTGAACGCTTCGCTTACCGGCCACTTTGTTTTTTCCACACTGCACACTAACGACGCGCCCGGTGCGATCACCCGAATGGTGGATATGGGGGTGAAACCGTTTCTGGTCGCCGCAGCCACGCGTTGCATTATCGCGCAGCGGCTGGTGCGGCGCATTTGCAGCAAGTGCATTGTCCCGCATAAATTTACTGAAGGAGAAATTAAAGCCCTGCGCCTCAAGCCGGAACAGGTGGAGAGCGGAATGCCGATGATCGGCGCCGGGTGCAAGGTGTGTGATGGCGGCGGCTACAAGGGGCGGTTTGGAATTTTCGAGGTGATGGAAATTGACAACACGCTCCAGCGGATGATTATCGAGGAAAAACCTGTGGCTGACGTACGCGAGTACGCCGTTGCGCAGGGTTTGATGAAAACGCTCCGCACGGATGGCGTTAACAAAGTGATGTCGGGAATGACAACCGTGGAGGAAGTGATGCGTACAACAACATCTGACGAAGTTTAATTTTTACTATGCCAGAGAAAGAACCCATTTACCGGATGCCTGACCTGCTCACGTTGCTGGTTGATACAGGCTCCTCCGATCTCCACGTGCGGGTGGGCATTCCCCCGTGCTATCGCGACAGCGGAATGCTCAAGCGCGTGGAAGGCCCCGATTGCGAGCCGGAGGATGTGGAGTACCTCGTCAAGTCCATCGCGTCGGATGATCAAATCCAACAAATCCGAACTCAGGGCGGCGCGGACTTTGGCTTTGCTTTTGGCACCAAAGCGCGCTTCCGAGTCAGTGCGTTTAAGGAACGCGGCAACATGGCGTTGGTGCTTCGGCAAATTCCTAATGATCTGCTCACCATCGAGCAGATTGGCCTCGATCAAGGGTTGGTCGATAAACTGCTTTCCACTCCGCGCGGGATGATCCTTGTTACCGGGCCAACCGGTTCCGGCAAATCCACCACGCTTGCCTCGATGCTCAACATCATCAACGAAACCGATGATGAATGCCACATGATCACCATCGAGGATCCCATCGAGTTTTATCATCCCCACAAAAAAGCCGTCACCACCCAACGCGAAGTGCACGTGGATGTGCCGAGCTTCGCGGAAGCATTGCGGCGCGCGTTGCGGCAGGATCCGGAAGTGATTCTGGTGGGCGAGCTGCGCGATTTGGAAACCATCGAAATGGCGGTGTCCGCTGCCGAGACGGGTCACTTGGTGTTTGGCACCCTCCACACCACCGGCGCGGCCAAGACGGTGGATCGGATTGTGAACGCCTTTCCAATGCAACAGCAGGAAACCATTCGCATTCAGCTTTCCACTGTGTTGGCGTGTGTGATCTCCCAAATTCTGTGTAAACGACTACCGAAAGGGCGCGTGGCCATTCACGATATTATGGTGATGACCCCGTCCATCTCGGCGCTCATTCGCGACAACAAAACTTTCCGGATTCCGTCCGACCAACAAACCGGTCAGAAATATGGAATGGTGACATTGGATGACGGGTTGTTTGGCTATTATGGCAAAGGCGTTGTTTCCCGTGAAGACTGTGTCAACAAAGCGCAGGATTACACCGGAATGATGATGCGCCTTAAGGAATGGGACGAGCAACAGGCCGCGTTGCAGGCGGAACAACTTGCTGCAGGCGGAGTGCCCGGAGCGCAACCGCCACCCGCCGGATAATAAAATTTATTTTCAATGTCTGATGTAATTACCAATTCGCTGCTGGTGCTCATCCGAGAGCGCGGGATGGCTGATGTGCAGGATTTGGAGGCGGTGCAGGGCGAGCACAATCTCTCCGGCGATCCGGTGTCCGCGCTGCTCGCCAAGGACGGGCTGGTGGATGTCCCCACGCAATTGGAGTTGATTGCCGAATATCTGGGGACCGATGTGCTGGATCTTTCGGAGATTGAATTCACCGATGAGTTGGTGGACTTGATGCCGCTCGATATGGCCAAGCAATATCAGTGCGTCCCCATTGGGCTCGATGGCGAGGTGATGCATCTCTCGATGGTGGATCCCCTTAACCCCACGGTGTTGGATGAATTGGCTTATCAATTGAAGCGGCCACTACAGGTTCGGGTGGCGGCCCCAAAGCAAATCATAGACATTCTCGAGAAAAAATATTCCGGTGAAGCGAGCTTTGATGATTTAATTGAAGAACTCGGTGGCTATCATTTGCCTGAGGAGGAAGTGGATGACGGCGAAGTTAAGAGCCTGGAAATCCTCGAGGAAGTGGGTGACGATATGCCCATTGTTCGTTTTGTGAATATGGTGCTCTACCAATCGCTCAAGGACAGCGCATCGGATATTCACTTTGAGCCTTTCGAGGATACCTATCAAATTCGTATGAAAGTGGATGGCACCATGAAGCTGCTCACGCCGCCCCCACGCGAATTGGCCCAGGCGATTTCTTCGCGTCTGAAAATTATGGCCAACCTTAACATCGCCGAGCGGCGCCTTCCGCAGGATGGCCGTATCGCCACCATCATTGCCGGCGAGGAATTGGTTTTTCGGATGAGCACCTTGCCTACTCAATTTGGCGAATCGGTTGTGCTGCGTTTGCTCGATAAAAACAACACGGACATCCTCTCACTCGATGTCCTCAAAATTCCCGATAACGTTCACAAGAGCATCATTCATTGCGTGGAACAACCCAACGGCGTGTTCCTCGTCACCGGCCCCACGGGCTCCGGCAAAACCACCACGCTTTACGCGGCACTGCGTCGCCTCAATAAAATTGGCGTCAAAATTATCACGGCCGAGGATCCTGTTGAGTTTCCCGTGGAAGGCATTGTGCAATGCCAAATTCAGGAAACTATGGGGATGACGTTTGCCAAGGCTCTCAAAAGTTTTTTGCGGCAGGATCCGGACATTATTCTGGTGGGTGAAACACGCGACCTTGAAACCGCCTCCATCACCATCGAGGCGGCGCTGACCGGTCACTTGGTGGTCACCACCCTTCACACCAACAGCTCCACCGAGGCCATCACCCGCCTGATGGATATGGGCGTGGAGCCGTTTCTCATTGCCTCATCCATCAACGGCGCGCTGGCCCAGCGCCTGGTGAAAACCATTTGCCCGAAGTGCATTGTCTCCACACCCATCACGAAAGATCAGCGCGAGATGCTGCAAATCAGCGATGAAGAGGCTGAAGGCAAGGAGATTAAATACGGCACCGGTTGCGACGCCTGCAACAACTCCGGCTACAAAGGACGCTGCGGTTTATATGAGATGCTGCAAATGAGCGATGAGATCCGCGAACTCATCGCCAACAAAGTGCCCGCCCTTGTGCTGCGCGAAAAGGCCATTGAGTTTGGGATGCAAACCTTGCGAATGGATGGTTTGCGCGTTATGTTCTCTGGAGAGTCGACCTTTGAGGAGGTTATGAAGTTTACCTAATCTGCAAAATCTATGCCGCTGTTCAATTACATCGCCATCGACAAAGAGGGCAAGCAGAAGGAAGGCACCCTTGAGGTCGGCAGCCAAAACGAGGCCATTGCCCGCATCAAGGAAATGGGGTTTTACCCCACGCAAGTGGCCGAGGTGAAAGACGAAGGTGGCGATGACGCCATCAAGAAGGCGGCCGCCAAGAAAGGCAAAAAAAAGGGTGAGTTTAACTTGGCATTCCCCACGGTTAGCGGCAAGGAACTCACCCAATTCACCCGCCAACTCGCTGTTCTTATTGATGCCGGCTTGCCGCTCATGCGCGGTATGACCACCCTCGCCAAGTCCACGCCCAATCCGTATTTCAAAGGCATCATCATCGAGATCGGCCTCACCATCGAAGGTGGCGCCACCTTCTCCGAGGCGCTGGCCAAGCGCCCTAAAATTTTTGACAAACTTTATGTGAACATGGTCAAGGCCGGTGAGATTGGCGGTGTGCTGGAAATTGCCCTCAACCGTCTCGCCGAGTTTATGGAGAAATCCCAGTCCATTAGGGGCAAGGTAAAGGCTGCGATGTTTTATCCCATCGCGGTGATGGTCGTCGCAGTCATCATCGTTGGCATTTTGATGACGTTCGTGATTCCCAAGTTCAAAACTATTTTTACGGATATGCTTGGCGAAGGGGAAGGGCTTCCTGAATTTACCGAACTCGTACTCGCCATTTCAGACGCCATCAAGAACAACGTCTTCGCCGTCATCGGCGGCTTTGTCGCGCTCTTCATCACGTTCAAACTCATTATCACCAAAACCAAACTCGGGCGTAGAGCGTGGGACAAATTTAAACTCATCATGCCCGTGCTCGGCGACGTCGTTCGCAAAGTGGCCATCGCCCGTTTTAGCCGCACGCTTGGCACACTCGTTTCCTCCGGTGTGCCCATTTTGCAGGCGCTCAACATTGTGAAAGAAACCGCCGGCAACGTCATCCTCACTGCAGCGATTGAAAAAGTTTACGATGCGGTGAAGGAAGGTGAAACCATCACCAAACCCCTCGAAGCCTCCGGCGTGTTCCCGCCAATGGTGATTAGTATGATCGACATCGGCGAGGAAACCGGCGCGCTGCCGGAGATGCTTGTTCGAATCGCCGACGTGTACGAAGAAGAAGTCGACAACGCCGTTACCGCGATGACTTCACTACTCGAGCCGGTGATGATCGTTTTCCTCGCCGTCATTGTGGGCTCCATCGTAATCGCGATGTTCCTGCCGCTCATCAAGATGATGGACAAACTCGGTCAGTAAACCGGCACCCCAAAATGCGAAGGGAGAAAAAAATCAAAAAATCGGTTGAAAAAACGTTCGAGATGGTGTAAATACATTGTAGTGACAGTTGATGGTCAATTGATTTACAAGCTGCAGCAAAAATGGATTTTGAATGGAAAAGTCACGCGTCTCAGACGCTTGGTTCTTTGAAAGCTCAGGATGTGGAGGAATCCTTTGAGGATCCCTTTGCCGTGCGGTTATTGCCTGATTCGACGCAATTTGCCGAAAAAGCGCGTTATTTCAATCTCGGACGCGCCGCCAACGGCCAAGGCATTTTCTCCATCTACCGCGCCAACGGACGCCAGATTCAAGTCATCCTGGCGCGGCCCTTTGAAGCAGAAGAACGATTTTTTTACGAACGACAACAAGACAAACTGCTCAACCAAAAAACTGCAACATGATCCAAATCCAACAATGGGAACAAGTCCCCGAATTCGCCACCGACGAAGCTGAGGCAAAGTACTGGAGCGATGCGGCCATCGATCTGCGCCTCATGGAAAACTCCATTGCAATCGGATCCAGCGCCAATGAATCGGTCACCATCACGCTTCGCATGGATCCCCGCATGCTTTCGCGCATCAAACGCCTCGCCCGCTCGCGCTTCCTTAATTACCAAAGCATGATCAAGCAATGGCTCAGCGAGCGAATGGAACAGGAAAATATTAACCAATGAAACTCACCCCAAAAAATAAACGCGCGTTCACACTCGTGGAACTGTTGGCGGTGATTGTTATTATCGCCGCGCTCGTCGCCATCACGGTGGCGCTCTTTTCACGCGTGTCAGGCAAAACAAATGAAAGCGCCATCCGCGCCGAACTGGCGCAAATCAAATTGGCCCTTCAGGTTTACAAAGAAAAAAACGGCTACTTTCCGCCCAGTGACGAAAATGATTTGGCCAACAATCAGCTCCACAAACATTTGTCCGGAAACGGAGTGGAGAAGGGGAAAGATTTATTGCCGGAGTTAAAGCCATCACAATACGACTCATCCGGGAATCTTGTTTCGCCCGCATTGGGTCGCGTGGATTCCAAACAGAATGAGCGCTGGAAATATAATTCACGCAATCCCGAGCACAATCGCGAAAGCTACGATCTCTGGGTGGAGATCGGCGAAACAAACAAAGTTCGCATCATCGGCAACTGGGAAAGCAACTAACACCAACATTATGAAACCCAATCCAACCCAATTCACGCCACGCCGCCGCGGCTTCACGCTGGTGGAAATGCTGGTGGTAATCACCATCATCGCCATTCTGGTAAGCATCATCGTGCCCTTTGTTTTTCGCGCGATGACCAAATCCAAAGTAGCCACCGCCCGCACGGATATGCTCAATCTCAAAGGCGCCATTCAAAGTTACCACAACGACTACAGCCGCTTCCCCAGCGCACGCGGCTCCGCGCCAAACGCCAAGGGCGGCGATCTGACGTTTCACTTGCCCATCGGCCGCAAGCACGCCGATGGATCTCCGCAGGACGCCAGCACTTGGGCTAACCCACCGCAGACCCCGGACAATAGTGAGTTGATGCTCATTCTTACCGCGCAGGATTTGGGCTCCAACAAGAACCACGGACGCAATCCGAAAAAGACAACTTACCTCACGCCCAATAGTGCCGATGACACTTTTTCCGGTGGCCTTGGCCCGGATGGTGTGATTCGGGATCCCTTTGGAAATCCTTATGTGATCACTGTGGATCTTGATGGGGACGAACAGGTGGCTGACTTGTTCTACCGCGAAACCGGCGTCAGTAAAAGTGTGGCGATTGGTTTGGTGCGCAATCCACAAAACAAAACTGAAGAGGAATATGTGCTGCGCGGTTCGGTGATGATTTGGTCCCCCGGCCCCGATCGTCAGGTAAACTCAAAAGCCGCTGCCTTAGACAAGCAAAACACAGACAACATTCTGAGTTGGCGTTAAATAATGAATTACCATTCCACCAGCGTGAATAAAAAATTGGCCCCCAGTCGGGAGCGAAGGGCCTTCACGCTGGTGGAAATGGTGGTGGTCTTGGCCATCGCCATCGCGCTGATGTCCGTGATGCTCCCCGCCCTCAAAGGGTTGCGCGGGGATAAATATTCCCTGAGCGCCACCACTCAACTGATTGCGGATTTCAATAACGCCCGGCTCGCGGCCATCAATGGCGGGTCGCCGGTGTATGTGGTTTTTATGCCCAAATTTTTACCCAACACCGATGCGATGAGTGATGCGGAGAAGACTTATTTCCAAAAAAATAAATTGGCCAATCAACAACTCGGCGGGCAGCTTATCTCCTACGCATTTTTTGCTGAGTACGCGCTGGGCGACAACCTCGGCCAGCCGAGCCGGCGTTGGGTGAGTGATTGGAAATATCTGCCCGAGGGCACATATCTTCCCAGCGAAATGTTGCGAAAGCTTAAGCAAGCAAACGTAAACACTCCTGAGCCTTTGTTGCTCGTGCCGCATTTGAGCAACGATGCAAAGGTGAATTTTAACTGGCACTTGCCATACATCGGGTTCGATTCCCGCGGGCGGTTGCTGGGCGTCAAGCCCGCCACGCCGGATTCGGTTGGCGCGGTGATCCGTGTGGTGGAAGGCGGAATTTTGCCGCCGGAAAAACGCGCCGATGGTACTTATTTAATGGGGCCATCCGATGAGCCGGTACGGGAAGCTAAAGTTCAAAACAGCATTCTCATTAACTATCTCACCGGCCGCCCCAACACGATGGTGGTTACTCCGATCCCGCCCGCGATGAAGGTGGTGACGGTGAAGGTAATCTTTTTTTCCAATCGCGCCTGGGAGGGTGGGGGTGAAGGAATGGCCAAGGCCATCTCAGATTGGGCCGGCATCAACAATGCGCAGTACAATGAAAATTGGGGGGCGTTTTATCGAAACAACAACGATCGCTGGGAGTTGCGTCCCGGCGTACGTGCGCCGGTGGTGGTCTCGGGTATCAAAGCCAATTTGGCAGGCAAACTATTGGTTCACTTGCAGAAAACCGATCCCTCAGTGGATTTGTTAATCGAATAACAAAATGAACACGACGAATCATCAACCCAATTCACAAAGCGGATTTTCAATCGCCGAAGTGACGTTGGCCATCGGTGTGGTGGCATTTGGGTTGGTGGCGGTGCTCGGCGTGCTGCCCGTCGGGCTCACGGTGCAAAAGGATAACCGCGAGGAAACGATCATTCGTTATGACGCGCAGTATTGGATGACCGTCCTGCGCGCCGGGATGCAACCCACCGATGCCTTGCACCAAGTGGAGTGGGTGGAATTGCAGGTGGATGACGGCAGCAGCACGAATGTTTATCGCGCCCACCGTCCGCGACTGAGCGGGGATGGGTTTGATGGGGTTCATGATGGAGGTCTGATGGCATTATACAATGGGCATCTCAAGCAAACTTCTTGGCCCACGGACGTGATTGGTTGGATGAGCATTCCCGACAACGGCACGGCATTGGGCAGTGTGAAAAAAACCGCACGTGTTCGTGCGATGAACGGCCAGCTCTTTGATCGTATTTATGGCCGTAAAGTTTTGGTGGCTACTAAGCAGGAATTTATGAGCGAAGGCGACACCGCCTTCCACCCATTGCCCGGTGGCGAATTTGCGTTTAGTTATTTGCTGGAAACCCAAATCGCCCCCGACCCGGCCAATGCCAATCTTTACCGAATCACATTGACCTTCAAGTGGCCGGTCTTGGACGACCCTACGCTCAAAGATTCAACAAAGAATGCGGGTGATGTGAAGACGGTTTCAACCAAGAGCTTTACGACATTGGTGGGCGCACCACCTGAAATGGCCTATCCGCGAGAATATTTTAATCAGGGCTCTCCGGAGCGTAGAATTTTCGATGTTACTCTGCCTGGTGAAGTGATCACCCTTGATGAAATTATGAATCTGACGGGATTAGATATGATACACAATGAGGCTCCTCCGATTTCCAGATTACGTATTCTTAGAACCTTGGAAAAAATGAAAATTGATAATCTTGCTGAAGATATCAGTGAACCAGAGGCGGAGAGGGATTCACCGGGGATGGCGCGCCCGGAAGACAAATGGCGCATTGGTCGCATTTATTATACTCATGGATATTACTCTTTACGGCCAATGACAGGCGCGCTGCCCCAAGGTGGATATACACCCAATTGGGGCTTGTTGGGAAATCCTGAAAGATTGCGCGGTTTCAAAATGCCACCGTTGACTAATTCCTATTTCAATACATTTTATTTTTTTACGCCTGATTACCAATGAACCTGCGCCGCACAATTCGTCGCCGACAAGCTGCTTACACCATGGTGGAGCTGATGGCGGCAGTGCTTATTTCGGTTCTTTTGGTGGTGGCGATGTACCAAATTTTTGCGCGGGTGCAGTCGGTGTTTACCACGGGCCATAGTCGCACAAAATTGTTGGAGGAAGGTCGGGCGGTGATGGATCTTATTGTGCGTGACCTCGGGCGGATGGCACCGGCCGGATTGTTGGAACCAAATTTTGTGGCCATACCCTATCGCACCAACCGCTTGGAAACGCTTGCTTCCCCCACAAACTGGGCCAAGTTGCGCGCTGATCAGCAAAACACTTGGCTGGCCACCACCGAGCCATTTATCAGCAGCCGCGTTTCTTTTCTAGGCCATGATGATCAATGGCAGCAGATGGCTTATCGACTCGAATCGCGCGGTCAACCGGGCAAGGGGAATGATGTGATTGGCGCGTTGTGGCGTTATGAATCCAGTCCAATTCCCAAGCGGCACATCATTCGGCTGGTCAACTCAAACAAGGATGCCCAATTCCAAAAGCTTTCCGACAACGTGGTACATTTTCGGATGCGCGCGGTTTCGCCACACGACCCCGGGCGGGCGTTGTGGGCGGATCCAATATTTACGCGGTTGGATGTGCCGCTTTATGTGGAAGTGGAGATCGGGCTCATTGAGGAGAAATTGAAAAAGGAAATTCTCAATGACGCCAAGGTGGAGCGTTTTACCGTTGAACTGGAAAGTGGCGCGATGGATGTGGCTTCATATCGAAGGTTAACCACCCAACGCCGATCGCGGGTGATGGAGATGCTCTCCGAAAACCTCGGGCGCATTCTGATGCTGAGGCAGCTCGTGCCCATTCGGACACAGGCGGATATTCCACCTGAATTGTTTGTGAAGAAAACGCAGAAAGAATTTGGGGCGAACGGGTTTTCCGTATCTACCGGGGCAAGCGGTGGCGGTCGTTATGTTTTCATCATCGATAAATCTGGAAGTATGGGAGCTGAACGGCGGTTTATCAGCGCGCGTTTGGCGATGATTGAGACCTTGAAAAAACTCGATCCGACTGCATTCTTTTATGTTTTCTTTTTTAGTACCGATTCTGAAGGAATGCCTTCCGGGCCGGCAACCACAGAAAATCCCAATCCGGGAATTGCTTTGAACTTGGTTCAAGCGTCTCCCGCCAATGTGGCCTTCTATTCGCAATGGGTGGCGACTCGCACTCATGGCGGCAGCACTAACCCCACCCGGGCTTTGGAGGCTGCTTTTGCGATGAATCCCGACATTATTTGGCTGCTGACGGATGGCAAGATCCCGAGCTTCATTGTGCCGGGGATTGCAAATCTAAATGCGGGACGCGCCCCCCGCGTGCGGGTGAACACGATTGGGCTGGGTCGATCCAAGGATATTTCTGAACGCTATTTGCTACAAATCGCCGTGGATAATGATGGGGTTTACACGTTTGTTTCCACGGATCCGGAGGATGAAGAATGAAGATTCAAAATCAAAATAAACAGCGGGGTGTGGTGCTCATCGTGGCGTTAATTATGTTGGCGTTGCTGACGTTTTTGGTGATTGCATTTCTCTCCTTCACGCGGCTGGACCGCAGTGCGGTGACGATGAGTGTGCGGCAGACGGAAACTCATTTGGCGATCAATGCGGGGCTCGCACGGGCGCAAGCGGCGGTGATTGATGAAATCGTCAACAACCGCAATTATCAGGTTTTGGTGTCCACCAATATTGACGGGGCTGCTTTCACCGAACCCATTCCAAAGGCCGAACTGCTCTTGTTGCAGTCGGATCCACGCGCGCCGGTTTACTACGATCTTGATGGCGATCGGAAGCCGGATGAGTTTCGTTATTTTTTGAATTTGAATCACGATCTGGGGCCAGGCAAACGCGCGGCATTTCAGTCCTCCACCAATCAAGTGGGCGACCCGCATTGGATTGGTGTTTTGGAAGATCCCAGTCGGCCTCACGGGAAGGGCAACCGTTTCGTGGCGCGCTATGCTTATATGGTGACCCCGGCGGACAAGTTGCTGGACATCAATCGTGCCCACAACAACGCCAAGTCGCTCGGCAACGAGGAAGGCTACCTGCGCAGCCACGGCAATGCGGCGTGGGAACTCAACCTCGCCGGCTCTTTGGCGGCGTTGGATGCTCAGATGTTTACCTACAACGGCTACCGGCAACAGCCGAATCAATCCTCCCTCGGCGAGGCCTTTCGCCATTCGGGTGGCCAGCATCTCAATAAGAAGCGCTTTGTGGGCCTTTGGAATTATCGCTATCCATGGGGTGAAATGGACACCGTGCAACCGGGGATGCCCAACCAGCGCGAGCATATGGACGTCCTGAATTTTCTGCGCCCACCGGATCGCGCCGAGACGAAGGATATGCAGCCCGTCACTTACGAGGGCATCACGGATTGGTTGAAACGCGACTCAACGGGGCGCGCATTTTACAATCTGGCGAGCACCTTCAGCACTTTAACCGCAGAAGCCCCCGCCACTTCAAAATCCATCGAAGAGATCGGCATCCGTCTGGGCCAACCACCGCAAGTGAAGTTGTTGTTGAATGAATATTTTTCGGACAAAGATTTTAGCGAGAATGGTGCGGATTGGCCTATGAAGAGGTCTACACAAGTGCGAACCAACAACATGCTGGCCCCCACAGTCGCAGACACCTTGGTATTTGACACGCCGCATGGATTCTCCAGGGGGCAAAGGATCCATCTTTTTGCCAAAGCTGGAGCATCCACCAATGGAGTGCGAACGGTGAGACGCCTAATTAGTCCGGGCAATTTTGGGCTCGTTGACAATCAGTGGTTCTTTGTAAATGTGCTGGATTCAAGGCGTATAGAATTATGGGATATTCCGTTACGACGGGGTTCAGGAGATCCTAATGATATTGATCATAAAGTGCGATTTGTAATACTGGGTCGGAATAATAAGGGGGTGGTGGTGCCAAGTGATTTCATTAATGCAGTCCCGCCGGTCGATTACACATTCGAGCTCCGCCATGATCCACTTGCGGAAAAATTCACACGTTTGGCCTCTCTTTTGCTGGATAACGCAATGCATCGGCAAGGGGATGCGTTTCACATTGGATCCGATTCCCGCCTGACTTTGTTCAATAACGAAGATGACGCCAAATTGTTCGGGGCGGACAACATCCAAGTGTATCCACCGGCCAATAATAATTTTACGCCGGAAGTGCAGCGCCTAATGCAAGTGGCGCTGAATCTCACTGAGGTGTATGCGCAGGATACAGAATATGCATTGCCCAACAATGCTGGGCTGATGCGGTTGGCTTGGCCGCGAGTGTTCCGGCCAATATTGCTGAAGGAAAAGGGTGACGACAAAGTCTATATTGCCGGCTGGATGCGGGTGATGAAAGATAGTGAATTGGTGGGGCTTACCGTGCGCGATTTGCCCGTGTCGCCATTGGAGTTTGATCCGGAAGTTGTTTGGAATCCGTATGATCAATTGGGGGAAGTGCCGAGGCGTCCGGTGGTGCCGCAGGTGTCCGGCAATGGTACGATGGGTTTTCCGCTGTTGATCGGCGTGAACAAACGGACGCAGGGAACTGTGGGCGGTCAGTTTAAAATTTGGCCAAGCGTGAATGAGGTGTCAGCCGCAATCAAATGGCATGTCACAGCGGATCCCAACCCAAGGCGTGTCTTGGTGAAGCCAGTGCTGCACGTGGGCGTGGAATTACGCGACAATTTATACAGCCATTCACTGGCCCTGAATGCGACGGTGGCGGGTTCGGTGAGCGGTCAATTGCAGGGAGTGGGGGCTGCTAAACCGATCAGTGCCACGATTACGCGCACCTCGCCCTTTTCAGTGAATGCTGGAAAGTCAACTTGGCCGGTGATGCAATTTCAATTTCCCTTGTCGTCGTTTTCTGTGGACGCCACAAAGCGGACAGCTTGGCGGGTGGATGATCTGGGCATCAATTTAGCCGTCAAGATTACTTGCCGCGATCCCAACGCACCACAGAATCGCGTGATTGATTATGCGCGCCTGCATTTTGCCGCTGACTTGCCGGCGCAATGGGAGCGTTGGCAATCGGATCAGGATTACAAACAGGGCGATCAAGTGGAGGATGCGCGGGGTAATCGATACTACGCGAGAGCGGCGCACACATCGTTTGATTTCGGCGCAGATGCTCCTCGTTGGAAACACGCCGCTTGGAAACAGGGCGAAACGTTTTTGCCCAATGAAGTCATCCGCTGTGTCAACAATAGCATCAACCGAACTAATCTGTTCCGCTGTTTGCAAAAACACACGGCTCCGAACGGCGGAATATTCCTGCCCACGCTCAAGCAGAATGGAAATTTATTGTGGGAGATTTACCGGGGCGAAACATACGAAATGAGCTGGCAAGCGAACGATCCGTTGGTGAATGGCGTGGGCCGGGATTATACGTTGGTGCATCCCGCGAAACCCAATAACGCGCATCCATCGCAACCGCCCTACATCAAGTACCTCACCGGATCGACCGGGAACTGGACTTCAAATAATTTGGGTTTTGAAAATTATGTGTATCGCCCGTGGAGCGTTTCGGATACGCGCTTTAACACGAAGAAAAATCTCACGCGGCCTTGGGCTGATTCGTACGATCACACAACCCTCAAAGATCCGGGCATCGTCCATCCCGATTCCTGGATGTTCCCGCACAAAGACAACGGCGGGCTTGAGACGCTCGGTTGGTTGGGGATGGTGCATCGCGGAACGCCATGGCAATCGGTTTATCTAAAATCTAACCCGGCGAATCGTTTGATGATTCATTCGATCAATGCAGTCACCGGCGTAATCACAACGGGTACGATCCCCTTCTTTTGGCAGGATGATCAGGTTCAATTACAGGGAGGGCCGCCGGATTATCAGGGTTCTGATGGCTATATTCGTTATGATTATTCGAACCCCCAACTCGCACCCAAAACGCTAACGCTCTGGGACTCTGACTTTACCATCAACAAACTGGCCACCACCGTGGGCTACACGCACAACCCGGCTGATCCTTCGAGTTGGATGTACCTCATCAGCACGGATGCGTGGGAGCGGCAAACCGGTTCGTTGGATACGTTGCCCACCAATGACCATCGGCTGGTGGATTTGTTTTCAACAAGCCAATCGCCGGCAGCCGCCACGGGTTTGTTATCCATCAACGCCAAAAGCCCGGCAGCTTGGGCGGCGGCGTTATCCGGCGTGGCCGTGCCGCGTAAGGTGATCCAAAATGCTGGTGGCACAAGAGAGGTGCATCCTCAGTTGTATCTCGGGCACCTCGGGCATCCGGGCAATTGCCTCGATCTCACGTGTATGAAGCACGACACCCGATTAGCTCCAGATAGGTTGATGCAGAGTATGATTGGCTCCATCAACCGATTGCGCGGAGATGCGCCCTTTGAACGGGTAAGTGATATTCTCACGGTGAGCGAATTGACTGATGGCAATCCGGAATACAAAAAGATGATTCAAACAGCCCAGCAAAGCACAGGCAAGATGACTCAACTTTACGCGCAGGGATTTTTCCCAAATGAAATTGATTACGAACGCATTCCGCAGCAGATTCTTTCCTTGTTGCGCACGGACGGCACGCCGCGATTTGTCGCGTACACCTTCAGCCAAACCCTGAAGCCGGCGCAAAATGCGGTGGAAAAAGATGGCCTCTGCACTAATTACGCCATCAACAGCGAGGCTGCGCAACGCACGGTGTTCCGGTTGGAAGGCGTCGATAAGTGGCGCGAATATCACTACAAAAAAACCCACGGCGTTGCGACGGCTGCTCTGCCGCCTTTGCCTCGGATGGTGATTGAGAACACGGCGCCGCTGATTCTGCGTTAGCGCGGGCTTGGTTTTTGCGCGTCTTGCGCGTACGGTGCGCTCCTTTTATGGGAGCGAACGTCATTCGAATCGGTGGGGCGCGGGAGCATAATCTCAAGAATCTTTCGCTCACTATTCCGCGCGATCAGTTGGTGGTGGTCACGGGCCTCAGTGGCTCGGGGAAATCTTCGTTGGCGTTTGATACCATTTACGCCGAGGGACAGCGCAAGTATGTCGAATCGCTTTCGGCTTATGCGCGGCAGTTCCTCGACCAAATGCAGAAGCCGGAGTTGGATTTTATCGAGGGCCTTTCGCCCACCATCGCCATTGAGCAACGCAGCGCCGGTGGCAGTATGCGCTCCATCATCGCGACGACGACTGAGATTTTTGATTATCTTCGGCTGCTCTACGCGCACGTGGGCACGCCGCATTGTCCGGAGAGCGGCGAGCCGATGAGCCAGCAAACGCCCACGGAAATTATTGATCGTTTGATGGAAATGAAAACCGGCACGCGCGTGATGTTGCTCGCGCCGGTGGTCAGCCATCAAAAGGGCGAGTTCCGCGATGTCATCGAAAAGCTTGCGCGCGAAGGGTTTGTGCGTGCGCGTGTGGATGGCGAGTTGGTGGAGCTGGAAGTGAACACGCGCATCACGATCGATCCCAAAAAGAAACACAACATCGAAGCCGTGGTGGATCGGCTTGTCATCGGCGATGGGATGCGGCAACGCCTCGCCGATTCTGTGGAGACGGCACTCAAGTGGGGCCAAGGCCGCGTGCTTGCGCTGCATCAATCGTCCAAGAAAAAAACGGATCAATGGGATGAGACGTTGCACTCCACCAAAATGGTTTCCAGCGCCACCGGTAAAAGTTACGACACGCTCACACCCAAGCATTTTTCGTTTAACTCGCCCTTCGGCGCTTGCCCCGTGTGTCACGGGTTGGGGCAGAAATTGGTTTTCGATGCGGATCTCGTGGTGCCTAATCCCGAAAAGACTCTTACCCAAGGGGCCATTGCCCCGTGGAAACGTGGTGGCCGGCGAATGATCATTTATTACAACCACGTCATCAAAGCCGTCGCCGCGCACTATGATCAGCCGCTTGATGTGCCGTGGGAAAAATTGCCCGAAGCATTTCGCGGGGTGATGCTGCACGGCTCGGGCGAGGAGGAAATCAAGTTTGCCTTTTGGCGCGCGTCCAAGAAAAACCCCAAGCCCAAACCATTCGAAGGCGTCATCCCCAATCTCGAGCGGTTGCTGCAGGAAACCGACAGTGAGTTCACTCGGAAACGCGTGAAAAACTGTATGAGCAGCCAGCCGTGCGATGCCTGCCATGGCCAACGCCTCAAGCCTGAATTGCTGGCTTGCACATTAGGTGGCACGAAAGCGAACCGCTTCCGCCCCAAAGGTCGCCGCCGCAAGGTGGCCATTCCGGGCCTTTCGGTGATGGAAGTGTGCCGCTTGTCTGTGGCCGATGCGTTGAAATTTTTTGATTCATTGAAGTTCACCGAGTTGCAGGAAAAAATTGGCGGCGAGGTGATGAAAGAAATCAAGGCGCGCCTTGGCTTTCTCGGCAATGTGGGCCTCGGCTATTTATCCCTCAACCGCGAAAGCGGCACGCTCAGTGGCGGTGAAGCCCAACGCATTCGCTTGGCCACTCAAATTGGAGCGGGCCTCGTGGGCGTCATTTACATTCTTGATGAACCGAGTATCGGCCTGCACCAACGCGATAATGATCGCTTGCTCGCCACGTTGAAAGGCTTGCGTGATCTGGGCAATACAGTGCTCGTGGTGGAACACGATGAGGATACCATTCGCGCTGCCGATCACGTGATCGACATCGGCCCCGGCGCGGGCGTGCACGGCGGCGAACTTGTTGCAGCCGGCACGGTGAAACAAATCTGCAAAGTGAAACGCTCGATCACCGGCAAATATCTTTCCGGTCAATTCACCATATCGCCACCGGAAGAACGCACGGCCGCCACGCCCGAGCGAGGGTGGTTGGAGATTCGTGGTGCGTCGGAAAATAATTTGCGGGACATTGACGTGCGCATTCCGCTGGGGACCTTTACGTGCGTGACCGGCGTCAGCGGTTCAGGTAAGAGCACGTTGGTGGATGACGTGCTC
Source organism: Verrucomicrobiia bacterium (assembly GCA_014239365.1). Classification (GTDB taxonomy): domain Bacteria; phylum Verrucomicrobiota; class Verrucomicrobiia; order Limisphaerales; family UBA1100; genus JACNJL01. The sequence goes on from JAAZZB010000059.1 coordinate 102,663, forward strand.
CGCCGCGCGCTCTTCCGCAAATGGCACGGCTCCAAGGATCGTCCCGGCGCGCACGAATCCATTGAGGGAATGGAGCATCTCGACAAAGCGATCGTCATCGACCAATCACCCATCGGCCGCACGCCGCGCAGCAATCCCGCAACGTACACGGGAATGTTCACGCACATTCGCGATTTGTTCGCGCGGCTGCCCTCGGCCAAAGTGCGTGGCTATGGGCCGGGGCGTTTTAGTTTTAATGTGAAAGGCGGCCGCTGCGAACGCTGCCAAGGCGATGGTCTTCTGAAAATTGAAATGCATTTTTTGCCTGCGGTTTATGTGCCCTGCGAAGATTGCCAAGGCCGCCGTTACAATCGCGAAACGCTCGAGATGCATTACAAAGGCCTGAACATCGCCGATGTGCTGGCGCTAACGGTCGATGAAGCGTGCGTGTTTTTTCGGTCGGTGCCGCAGGTTTATAGCGTCTGCGTCACGTTGGCGGAAGTCGGGCTGGGCTATCTACAACTCGGCCAAAGCGCCACCACGCTCAGCGGCGGCGAGGCGCAACGAATGAAACTTTCCAGCGAACTGTGCAAACGCGCCACCGGTCGCACTTTATATTTATTGGATGAACCGACGACGGGTTTGCATTTTCATGATGTGGCGCGGCTGCTTGATGTGTTTGCCAAACTGCGCGATTCAGGAAATACGCTGGTGGTGATCGAGCATAATTTGGACGTCATCAAGTGCGCCGATTGGTTGGTGGATCTCGGCCCGGAAGGCGGCGACGGCGGCGGTCGGTTGGTTGCTGAGGGCCCGCCAGAGCACGTGGCAAAATGCGCGAAGAGCCACACGGGCCGTTTTTTGAGTCGCGCATTACCCGCGCCCAAGGCTAAAGTTCGGCGGAAGGTGTCTACAGGATGAGGGGGTTCACTTTAATTTTTTTGGTGCTGGCTCAAACCGCGATCGCGGGGGTAATCGGTGACGTCCGTGTGCGCACCGGCCCGTCGGACACGCCTTCCGAACGCGCTTATCTTGCGGCAGCCCGTGGTTTTCAGGCCGGTCATTGGGCTACGGCTGCGGGTTGGTTGGAGGAGTTTGCTCGGGCTTATCCCGATTCAGCCCATCGCGCACAAGCGGTTTTGCTTCGTGCCCAGGCGCTTTATCAAATGGGGGAATTTACAAAAGCGGCAGCGGAAATTTCCAAAGGCGAAAATGCCGCCGGCGAACTGGCCGATGGTTATCTTTACTGGAAAGCTGAATGCCGATTACGGCTGGAACAGTTTGATGCCGCATCAGTTCATTTGCAGGATTTGTTGCGCAAATATCCTGCCTCCAACCACGCGCTTGCCGCGAGCGTGGCTTTGGCCACGGTGTCCGCCCGCAAAAAAGATTGGGCAAATGTGGTGCAGTTGTTGCGGCCCACTGAAGGAAAATTTCAAGTGCTGGCCAAGGCGCATCCGCATTCCAGCTGGGCGCAGGAAGGTCGGTTGCTGTTGGCGCAAGCGTTGTTTGAACAACAAGATTGGAAAACTGCTGCGGAGGAATTAGGTCAACTGCCCGCTAGCACGGAATTGCACCGCGAATGGCGGCGGCTGTTTCTGTTGGCCAAACTCGAAAATCAGGCGGGCAAGCCGAAGGACGCCCTGAGGACCACCGCGCGCGTGGCGGAGTTGGCGCGCCAAACGGAGCAGACTAATCAACTGGCGCAGGTGCATCTTTTTAGGGCCGCCATTTATGAGCAGACCGAAGACGTCCCGGCCGCGCTGCAGGAGTACGCCCGAATGCAGGCATCCGCAATGCCGGAAGTTCAGCGTCGGGAAGGGTATCTGCGTGCGGCGCTACTTCAGATGAGGCAGGGAAATTACGCCGGGGCGATCACCGCGCTGGATGATTTGGCGAAGAAAACTGTGGCCAAAAATTTTGTGGGCAACCTGCATTGCTTTGCGGGTGAGCTGGAATTATTACGCCATCGACGCGGCGACAGTGGGGCGCTTGCAAAAGCGCGTGCGCGGTTTGCGCAGGCCGGGCAATCGCTCGATCCCGCCGTTCAAGGCCGCGCCAAGTGGGGAGAAGGGTGGTGTCATTTTGCAGAGGGAGCCAATGGAAAGCAACAATCCGCGCGGGATGCCTGGAGCCAAGCCATCAAATTGCTTGGCGATTCACCGTTGTCTCCTTGGGCACGGTTGCAGCTGGCCGAGGCTCAGGCCCGCACGGGGCAACACGCCGCAGCGCGCGCCACTTTGCAGGATGATTTGCCCGCGCCTTTGGTTGACCTTGCGCGTGCGGTTACTTTGCGCAGCGCATTGGCGCTTGGAGATTATCCGGCAGCGGATTTATTGCTTAAAGAACTGCGTCCGCGCAATGTTGCCTTGGCGGACAACGGATTGTTGGCGATGGCGCAAGCGCGGCTGGATGCAGGGCAAGCGCCCGAGGCGCAGCTCGTGTTGGCGCGGCTGCAACAGGAATCGCCGGATTCGCGGCTGCAACCTGATGCGGGGTTGGAAGTCATTCGCGGGTTGGTGGCCAAGGCGGATTGGGCCGCGGCCAATGCGGCATATGCATTGTGGTTGGAGAACAATAAGACGCATCCGCTGCGGGCGCGGGTGATGTTCGATCACGCGTGGGCGCAGTCGATGGGGGGGCAATCGACCAATGTGGTGGCGGCATTTCGTTCGGTGATTGTGGCGTACCCCAAAACCGAACAGGCTCATATGGCGAATATGTGGCTGGCGGATGATGCGTTTAATTCCGGCACCAATCATTTGGGCGCGGAAAAAATTTACAAATCCATTTCCAGCCAAACCAATGCGCCGGTGACATTGCGGCGACGGGCAACCTTGATGGCCGGGCGGGCGGCGATGGCACGGCAAGGGTTTGGCGAGGCGCGGAAGGAATTTACTCGATTGATTAATGATCAAGACACACCGGCCCCAATGAAGTCCGAGGCGCACTTTGCGTTGGGCGATCTCACGATGCTGGAGCTGGGCGCGGCGGGGCTCAATGCCGCGACCAATTCGTTTTACAATGTGGTGCAGGCGAGCCCGACCAATGCCGTGGCGGCGCGTGCGTGGGGGCGCATCGCTGATTCTTGCCTCGCGGTTTCCGCGAAGTTGCCGGGGCGCCGGGAGGACGCTCGGTTGGCTTATGTTAAAGCGATTGGAATTTCGGGCCCGGTGCCGGTGGCGGTGAAAAGTCAGGCCCGGGTGGGGTTGGCAAAAGTGTTGAGGCAGCAGGCCGAAGGCAGTGCGGATAGCGAGAAGAAGTTGGCCGAAGCGGTGGATCATTTGTTGGCGGTGGTGCACGGCAAACATTTGCAGCCGGGCGAAATGCAGGATGCGTATTGGCGGGGACAAAGCGGCTTGATGGCAATGGATTTGTTGAGTCAATTGGGTAAACCCAAAGAGGCGTTGGAGGTCTGTAACATTTTGATTCAAAATTTTCCGGCGATGCGAAAGGGATTGGAGGTTCGCAAGCAACGGATTTTAGATCTCTCTGCGCAGCCTGAATGATGCGGGGTTGATTGTCGGTGGAATTTGGAGTATCTTTTTTCGGATGGAAACACAAGAAGCACAAACGCAGAATTGCGTGACGCTCACGCCCGAGGCCGTGGCAGAGGTGCAACGGATGATCGCCGCCGAGGCCGAGCCGGGCGGCAAGGCGCTGCGTGTGTATGTGGAGCAGGGTGGCTGCTCGGGGATGCAGTATGGACTGGTGTTTGATGAAAAACGCGATGACGACCGCGTGATGGATTGCGATGGCGTGCCGGTGGTGGTGGATGCGATTAGCGCGGATTTCTTGCGCGGGTCGATGGTAAATTTTTCGGATGACCTCAACGATAGCGGGTTCAAGATTACCAATCCCAATGCCAAAGTGAGCTGCGGGTGCGGGAAGTCTTTTGAGGTTTGACCCTCCGCTCGCGGGCGGCTAGAAAAGGGCAGGGGAGCCAACTGGAAGGCTGAGAGTTCCGCACCGAATATAATGCGGTTGACCCAATGAACCTGTCGGATAATGCCGGCAAGGGATTCGCTTTTCCATTTCCCCGCCTGAATTATGGTTACCACAAAATCTGCCCTCGAATCCGGCGCGAGCCTTTCCTTTCCAAAATCACAACGCGTTTACGTGAAAGGCGAACGCGTGAGCGTGCCGATGCGCGAAATCTCGCAAAGCCCCACGCGCAATCTCGCTGGGGAATCCGAGCCTAACGAGCCGGTGCGCGTGTACGACACCAGTGGGCCGTGGGGCGATCCGAGCCATTCGTGTTCGGTGGAGGAAGGTTTGCCCACGTTGCGGCGCGATTGGATTTTGGCACGCGGCGATGTGGAGGAAATTGATGGCCGCGCCACGCGTCCGGAGGATGACGGATTTCTGTCCACCCGCCACGCAGAGCAATCGCCGGGCACGGGACGGAATCAACATCGGGAATTCCCCGGCCTGCGCCGCAAGCCGTTGCGCGGAAAGGACCATCCGGTGACGCAACTGTGGTACGCGCGACAGGGGATCGTCACGCCGGAGATGGAGTACATCGCCATTCGCGAAAATCTTGGGCGCGAGCAAGCCTTGGAATCAAAGGGGGCGAAGCCCAGTGAATTGCGGCATCAACATTCTGGTAATTCTTTCGGTGCAAAAATTCCTGATTACATCACGCCCGAGTTTGTGCGCGATGAAGTGGCTGCCGGACGCGCTATCATTCCCGCCAACATCAATCACCCTGAAAGCGAGCCGATGATTATCGGCCGCAATTTCCTCGTAAAAATTAACGCCAACATCGGCAACAGCGCGGTGACTTCCAGTATTGAGGAGGAAGTCGACAAAATGCGCTGGGCCACGCTTTGGGGCGCCGACAACGTGATGGATCTTTCCACCGGAAAGAACATTCACGCCACCCGCGAATGGATTGTCCGCAACAGCCCCGTGCCCATCGGCACCGTGCCAATTTATCAGGCGCTGGAAAAAGTCAATGGCCGTGCCGAAGATCTCACGTGGGAAATTTTCCGCGACACGCTCATCGAGCAGGCAGAGCAGGGCGTGGATTATTTCACCATTCACGCCGGTGTATTGCTGCGTTTCATTCCGCTCACCGCGCAACGCGCCACGGGCATCGTGAGCCGCGGCGGCAGCATTATGGCCAAGTGGTGCCTTGCGCATCATCAGGAAAATTTTCTCTACACGCATTGGGATGACATCTGCAAAATCATGGCCGCGTATGATGTCAGCTTCTCCATCGGCGACGGACTGCGCCCCGGCTCCATTGCCGATGCCAATGACGAAGCGCAGTTTGGCGAACTCAAAGTGCAGGGCGACCTTACCACGCGCGCTTGGGAACACGGCGTGCAAGTGATGAACGAAGGCCCCGGCCACGTGCCGATGCATATGATTGAGGAAAATATGAAAAAGCAAATCGAGTGGTGCCACGACGCGCCGTTCTACACGCTCGGCCCGCTGACCACTGACATCGCTCCCGGCTACGACCACATCACCAGCGGCATCGGCGCGGCAATGATCGGTTGGTACGGAACGGCGATGCTTTGTTATGTGACGCCCAAAGAGCACCTCGGTTTGCCGAATCGCGATGACGTAAAGGAAGGCGTCATCACGTATAAAATCGCCGCGCACGCCGCCGACCTCGCCAAGGGACATCCCGGCGCGCAGTATCGCGACAACGCCGTGAGCAAAGCGCGCTTTGAATTTCGCTGGGAAGATCAGTTCAACCTCAGTCTCGACCCCGTGCGCGCACTGGAATTTCACGACGAAACCCTCCCCGCCGATGGCGCCAAGACCGCTCACTTTTGCAGCATGTGCGGCCCCAACTTTTGCAGTATGCGCATCACCGATGATATCCGTAAATACGCCGCCGAAAATAATCTCACCGACGTTGAAGCCATTGAGGCCGGTATGGATGAAAAATCCAAAGAATTTACCGAGCAAGGCGGCGAAGTTTATTCGAAGGCTTGATTATGGGAAGAGTTCGTCGTGGGGGCTATATTTTTACGTGGTGGATTGGAGACCACGAGCCTCGTCATTTGCACGTGGCGGACAAAGATGGTTCACAGTTGGGGCGGATTACCATCGAGAATGGACAGCCTCTTGATGATTGGCAACCTCCTAAAAAAGTGCTAGCCTTGATCGAAGATTTGAAGAAAGAAGGCCGTTTATGAAAACTGCAAACCCATTGAAGACTCCGTTCGGCAAAGCAAGGCATTGCCCGATTCGGCACGTCCATTTCAAGCAATGGGAGGATGCTTTTGAGGTGGAGTTTGAAGATGGCCTTTCATTCTTGGAGCCGCATGAAACCATTCGTGTGGCTAACCGGATTTCAAGTGAAGCCTTGCCGGTTCGTGTTGTGTTGGACGAAGAATTGAAATCAGGATTTTTTGTTCACTACGACAATCAACAGGTTGCTGAGGTTTCTTGGTCGTTCATCAAGGAGCACCCTCCAGAAAAACCTTAGGCAATCGTTCCGGTGCAACTGCTGCCGTTGCCGGCGGTGCAGGCGAGGCAGTGGTCGCCGGTTCGGATGGACTGATTGGGGAGGTCGCTCGGAGTAATGTCCCAAAGGTAGAGCGGCTTGCCGTTGGCGATTTGGAGGTCGAGCATTTGGTTGAAATCACAATCGTACAACTCGCCTTGATAGCCGACGCTTAAAGTGTCGCGGCACATCAAGCCATCCACGGCGGCGGGGTTAAAGTGGTTGGCGAGCATTTCCAGATACTCATTCCACTTATTCTGTTTGCGTAAATCCTCCGCGAAGCGCGCGATGGGTTGGTTTGTAACGGTGAACAGTTCGTTGAACACGATGCCAAAATCCCGATGCAACGCTGCTTTGTATTCCGCGCACAATTCGGCTTGGCTCGGTGGCAGCGTGGGGCCGACGGGGTTGTAAACCAAATGCAAAGGAAGGGCAGTGCCGTAGCCGAGGGCGTTTAGTGTTTGGAGGGCGGTGATGCTTTTTTCGAACACGCCATTGCCGCGTTGGCGCGACACGTTTTCGGGCTGATAACAGGGGAGCGAGGCAATGACCTCCACTTCGTTTTCCGCTAAAAAATCAGGCAACCATTCGAAGCCCTTTTCCCAAAGGATGGTGAGATTGCAGCGATCAATGACGCGGGCTCCTGCTGCGCGGCTGGTTTTTACGAGGGCTTGGAAATGCTCGGAGATTTCTGGCGCGCCACCGGTGATGTCGACCACGGCGGGCTTGTGTTTGGTAATCCAATCCTGCAAACGCGTTGCGGTGTCGGTCGAAAGCATTTCGGTGCGCCACGGGGCGGCATCCACGTGGCAGTGCTGGCAGGCTTGGTTGCATTTGCGGCCGACGTTGAGCTGCAAGTTAATGAGCGTGCTGCGTTGCAGGAAGCAATTGTGCTCAGCTAATTTTTGCTCAAATCGATTCACGGCGCCCCAATATAAAGTGTGGACGCGAAATGGAAACGCCATAATCATCCGCGTATGATTATGGCGCGCGGTAATGCAGCGGGAAAAGTGGTGGTGGTCACGGGCGTGGCGCGCGGATTGGGCCGGGCGTTGGCCGAGGGTTTTGCGGCGGAGGGGCATCGAGTGGTGGGCTGCAGTCGGTCGGAAAAGAAAGTTGCGGAACTTGAAAAGGCGCTGGGTCAATCGCATTCGTTTTCGGTGGTGGACGTAACCGATGATGATGCCGTGCGCGACTGGGCATCTGCGGCCATTCAGGAATATGGCGCGCCGGATTTGTTGCTGAACAACGCGGCGGTCATTAACAAAAACAAATTTCTGTGGGATGTGTCGGCTGAAGAATTTGATGAAGTCATCGACACGAACATCAAAGGCGTGACGAATGTGATCCGTCATTTTTTGCCGGCGATGGCGCGAACGCAAAGTGGTGTGATTGTGAATTTCAGTTCCGGGTGGGGGCGTTCGGCCTCGCCGGAGGTTGCGCCGTACTGCGCGAGCAAGTGGGCGATCGAAGGGCTGACGCAATCGTTGGCGCAGGAATTGCCGGAGGGGATGGCGGCGGTTCCGTTTAATCCGGGCATTATCAATACGCAAATGTTGCGCAGTTGTTTCGGGCCATCGGCGGCGGATTTCCCTTCCCCAAAGGAATGGGCGGAGACGGCGATTCCATTTTTATTGGGCTTGGGGCCCCAGCATAATGGGCAATCGCTGACCGCGCCTTAGTTTCGACTTGTTCACAGGGTGTGAATTTGTTAGCGTCTTTGCAGATGGCGCGTTTGTCGCAACAAAAACCGAAGGCCGTAATGGTGGGGGTGGGACTCGACACCGACGGGCACAAGCGGATTACGCAGGGAGACAACTTTGCGCTGGTGGGCGGCACGAAGGATACTCACGAAGAGATGACTGAGAAAGCCTTGAAGATTAACGAAAAACTCGCTGATCGCGGCAAGCGTCTGGATGACGTCAGTCGCGAGGAATTCAACGACATCGCCCACGACGTGGGCTTGCACCGGCACGATCCGGAGCAAAACTAATTTCCACACAAATCTACACCCCCCGATGATCTCCATCACTTATCTATGTTTGGCAAATTCTGCCGCTCTAATTTTTTGCGAAGCAGTTCGGATGTTCCCCACAGAACGAGCTGCCTAGTAAGAAGCAGACCAAGTAAAGGCTACTAAGGATCTTCACCCGCTGGCTCCCCGCTGGCGGGTGAAGTTTTTTAGAGAGGGACTTACGGCCAGGAGAGTGGGTTGACGCGATAGTATTCACTCAACAGCGCGTATAATTCCGGACGCCGCTTATTGAGTTGATGAGGTTTTTCGAAAAACGTTTCTGTAGCCACGGCAAAAAATTCAGCGGGATTGGTGGCGCCGTAATCATCAATCACCGTTTTTTTGTCGCGTTCCACTTTGTCCCGCAAGTCGGTGAATACTCGCGTGCACACTTTTTGCCAGCGCTGATATTGTTCACGTGAACCCAGTGCGGGCGCGCCATCAGCTTTGCCGTCGGCTTGGTCGAGTTGATGGGCGAACTCGTGCAGCACGAGGTTGCGGCCATCCTTGGCGTTGGCCGCGCCGGTGCGGGTGTTATCCCACGAGAGTACTACTGAGCCGCTGCCCCACGATTGGCCTTGGACGGCGATTTGTTTTTCCATCGCCTCACCGCCCGCTTCGTCATAGCCGGTGGCGGTGTAAGCGCTCGGATGAATGACCACGGATCGGAGGTTGGGCGAATAAAACGTATCTTGGTTCAGGAGCAATAAACACGCCTGCGCGGCGGTGAGCACACGCATCTCATCAGTGATTTCGAGGTCAACACCTTGGAATTCGATTCGGTTGAGAAACACAATTGTTAACTGCTCAATTTGATGTTGAAGCACTTCCGGCAGCGTGTTGTAAAGCGGCCATCGTTTTTTTAGCAGGTCGCGCCAATTATCGGGGAACGGTTTATTGGGCAGATCCAAAGGGCGCGGCGGCGGGTCGGCTAATAGTACCCAAGCCGCGAGACCGATTGCGCCAATGATGAGGGTGATGAGAGTGGGGGTCATTATTTTATCGCTTGGGCCATTTTAGGTGGCGGTGTAAAAAGTCGTATGTGGCTTTTCCGTTAATGGAATGCGGGCCATTAAAATATTCAATTTCCGTGCGCTCGGGGATGCCGAGGTTGGCATACAGCCGGCGAACCTTGGCGAACTCATACGCCACCCATTCGTCTGGAGCGACTCCATCTTTGTGGCCGCGCTCGACCATGAACGGGCGCGGCGCAATCAGCGCGGCCATCTCGGCGTAGTTAAACGTATGGCCGAGATTGAATTCAAACATTTCGTATTCACCGGTGAACAGATAACTGTAGCGGGCATCGACGGTGACATTCTTTTTTATCCATTCATTAAAATCCGCCGCGCAGATTGAGAGGCAATAACGCGGTACCAATGCGGGAACGCGCATCGCGGTTTTGCCGCCGTAAGATAGGCCGTAAAATCCAATGCGCGTTTTATCGACAAACGGTTGCGTTTCGAGCCAGTCGATGATGCGGTTATGTTGGGCGACAATCACCGAGAAAAGCGAGCGTCCCAGTGGGTTGGCTTTGCGTTGCAACACGCGAAAGGCATCGCGCCCGCGATAGGGGTTGTGCGGGGCGAAGGTGACAAAGCCACGATCGGCCAACTCGGCGGCGAAGCCTTTGTAGTAACGAAAGGCGCGTTCATTTGTGTCGCGGGTAACGGCGTCGATGGGCAATCCTTCCAGGCCATGTTGACAAACAACAACCGGACGGCGTTCGCCTTTTTTAATGCCTTTGGGCACGAGCAAATAGCCCCATGCAAAAACATCGTCCCACACATCCAGCACAAGTTCGTAGCCGATCCATTTGTCTGTCTCCAAAATTTTACGGCTACGCGGTTTGATGGGAAGATTGGCGGCCGGGAATTGTCCGATGACTTCTGTCCACAATTGTTTCCGGTGGGGTTCGCATTGGGCGTGCCATTGGGAGGCTTTGGCGGGCGGTAGTTTTTTCCAAAATGAATCCGACCGTTTGTATTCGGAAAAACGCAGGAGTCGTTGGTTATATTCCACCAACTCGGAAACCTGTCTTCGTTGCCGTTGCGGGGAGAGTTTCGATTGTAACGCGTTTGCGGGTGGCTTAGCTGTTTTCCAGTTGGGTTTGGGGGTGACATTCGCAAGCCGAAGCAGCGCCTCCAGCGCTTGGTCGCTGCCGAATGTGTTAAGCGCATTAGGGCCAGCTTCGGGAACGAGCGTAATGCGTGATTTATTAAACACCAATTTTGTTGTCCGTTTATATTCGGAAAGCACCTTGGGGGTGTTGGGCGTGGCGAGGATACCAGGAGCCGCGCCGCCGCTGCGGCCTTTGCGTGGGGTGGGTGGGCCGTTGAGATTTGGGATTTTGCTGTGTTCGATAACAAAACCGCGCGGTGAAATGAGGCTCGCGATTTCGGCGTCACCAAATTGTTCGAGTAGCCCGAAGACGTTGCGGTAGATGGGTTCCTCCCAAACGCGGTTCCGTTCTGAAAAATAGCCGCTCACCAGCGTGGTTTGAATGCGTGAATCCAGAGCGGCAGAATAAAAGGCGATTAGTCCACCTTCGTGATAACCCGCAACGCCGATGGGGGCAGCGATCGGTTGCTTGTCATTTTCGGCGGCAAACCAGTCAACGACGGCCAACACTTTTTGTACTTCATAGCCAATGATGTGGCGGCCCATTTGGAACGCTTGTCGGTAGATCCATTCGCGATGAGTTTGGTTGGTGAAGCGCACGCGGGCGTCGCCGGAAAATTCATCGCTACGGCTGATCAGCGCAGGCACGACTACTTGGCAACCGGCAGCTGCCAATCGACGGGCGAATTGAGCTTGCGCGGGAATGCCCGGCGCGATGCCGGCGAGTTGTTCGGGAGATTGGTCGGCATCGGGCAGTGCGATGATTCGTGCGCGAATGGTTCCTTTGGGTTGAATCAATAACCCTTCGCCGTGTATTCACGGCAGCACAGGCCAGCGAATGGCGTGCACCGTCATCGTTTCATTTTCATAACGTAATGATGAGGCGGCGGTAGTGCTGATCAATTCCAACGCGGTGATGGGCAATCGTTTATCCACTGCGCCGATGATGGTGCGGAGTTGGTCGCGATTTTTTTGGATGGACGCTGTGTAGCTTTTTGCAGTGCGGCGATCGTGTTTCCAAAAATTTGCACGAAGCTTAACGCTGGCGTCGATTTCGCGCATAAGAAAACGATCAATGCCGGCAACCATTTGCACGGAGAGGTCGCCATCCATTGTGAGCGGTCGGGTATTGGGGAGCTGTGCGGCGTGCAGTTTGCCGACCCAAAAGCTAAAGAATAGAATGGAGAAAATGCGCATGCCAAATGGCAACCGCAAGCACCCCTTCTGTCAAAAGAATAATGCGATTAAGAAACAGTTTCGCCCACGCTGACGAGTTCCTGGTTTTTGAGGCCGTCGAAGATTTTGAATTGTTCGGCGTGAAATGACGTGTCTCCACGAAAGGCGAGTTTCACAAGATGCTTTTTCTCGAGGTTGATGAGGATGTCCTCGTCTTCGCGGCGGAGGCGGTCGAGTACATTGGGGTTTACGACGATTCGCAATTGGTAATCATCGTCATCGCCCGGTTGGCGTTTACGCAACAACTCGTCGAGTTTGCGCTGGATCTCGACGCTCATGGTCACGGGCGTCTTGATGTGGCCGCGGCCTTTGCAGTAGTCGCACTCGTCGTAGAAGGTGGAGAGCACGCTCTCGGAATGGCGTTGGCGGGTCATTTCCAGCAGGCCGAGCTGTGAGATGGGGAGCACGTGGGTTTTGGCTTTGTCGCGACGGAGGCCCTCCTTCATGCGTTGCATGACTTTGTCTCGGTCACGGCGCTGTTTCATATCGATGAAATCGATGACGATGAGGCCGCCCATGTTGCGCAGCCGAAGTTGGCGGCAAATTTCCTCAGCGGATTCGAGGTTCACTTTTAGAATGGTGCTGCTTTGGTCTTTGCCGCCTTTATGACTGCCGGTGTTGACGTCGATGGCGACGAGCGCTTCGGTTTCATCAATCACAATCGCGCCGCCGCCTTTGAGGGTGACCTTGCGGGAGAAGGCTTGGCCGAGTTGTCGGGAGATGTTGAGTTTATCAAAAATGGGCTGCGGCTCGCCGTAAAATTGCAGTTTATTTTTGGAGCGCGGCGAAATGCGTTCGATGAGTTTTTGCATCCGCTCATATTCGGATTTGTTGTCGATCAAAATGCGGTGCACATCTTCGGTGAGAAAATCGCGCACGGTGCGTTCGATGAGATCCGGCTCGCGGAAGGCGCACACGGGAGTGGGTTTGTTGTCGATGCGGTCTTTAACCGTTTCCCAAATCTCTTTGAGCATGGCGAGGTCGCGGATGAAATATCGTTTTTTCTGTCCTTCGCCGGCAGTGCGGATGATGGCGCCCATGTTGTCCGGGATGTCGAGTGTGCGCAGGATTTCCTTGAGTCGTTTACGTTCCTGAGGGTCCTGGACTTTTTTGGAAATACCGAGTTGATCGGACGCGGGCAGCAGCACGATGAACCGGCCGGGGATAGCAAGGTGCGTGGTGACGCGCGGGCCTTTGGTGCCGATGGGGCCTTTGGTGACTTGGATGACGATGTCGCTGCCGACGGGATATTTTTTGGGGATATCCTTGCGCGTGAGGCGTGGGGTAGTGCGGCGCTTGCCCTTGCGTTCCACCATTTCGTAGCGGTTATCGAGGTTGGTGGGGGTGATGTCCCAATAGTGCAGGAAAGCATTTTTCTCGATGCCGATGTCCACAAAGGCGGCTTCGAGGCGATCTTCGAGGTTGCGCACTTTGCCTTTGTAAATGCTGGCGACGATGCGTTCATCGTTGTTGCGTTCGATGGTGAAATCTTCCAGCACGCCTTTTTCCATCAGCGCCACGCGGGTTTCCAGCGACTCAGCGCTGATGATGATTTCCTTATCGGATTCCTGTTTAGGCAGAAGCTTGCGGATGATTTTTCGTGCGGCGCGCTTTACCGAGGCCATTACGCCCTTTTCTTCAGCGGGTTTTTTAGGCTTGGGCTCTGTGGCTTCCTGCGCGACTTCCACTGGCTCCGGCTTGATGCCGGCAGCTTCATTTTCAGCGGCGAGGATTTCCGGTTCGTGATGTTTCTCATAAACCGGTTCATCGAGCACGCGGCCGTCCTCGATGTTGGCGCGGCCTTTTTCAACGGGCTCTTCGCGGGTCGGTTTGTTTTTCATTCCGCCACTGGGACGGAAGCGTTGATTTTTTCTTCTGCGACTAAATTGTTTGTTACTCATTTGTAAAACTTCTTTCTGTTAAAAACTGTTAATTAAATTGTTCGTTGATAGAGCCGCACATTTTGCAACAGCCCCAGCGCCAGTAGCGAGCACACCACCGATGAGCCGCCCGAACTGAGCAGCGGCAATGGCAGTCCCGTCACCGGCACCATTCGGATGTTCATCCCAATGTTCACAAACACATGGCTGAACAACAACGTGACCACTCCGATGGCAATGAGCCTTCCGAGCCGGTCGCGGCATTGGCTGGCCGTGCGGATGCCCGCGACGATGATGCCGCCGTACAGCAGGATCACCAGCGTGCTGCCCGCAAACCCGCTTTCCTCGGCGATCACCGAAAAAATAAAGTCGTTGTGCGCCACGCCGCGCGGCAGGTAGCCGTGGGCATTTTGGATGCCTTGTTTCCAGCCTTTGCCCGTGAGCCCACCCGAGCCCACGGAGATCATCGCCTGCACGACGTTATACGAATCCCGCCTTTGCAGCGCGCGCGCTTCGCGGATTTCCGCCTGCGAAGCGCCTGCTCCGGCGTACTGACTGGCGTAGTCCACATTGAAGTACACCATCAGCCGTCGCTTTTGATAGTCCGGAAACTGTATCGGTTTCCAGTCTTTTGGCATAAAAAATACGTAGGCCAGCACCAATGACACGAAAATCACGACTCCGCCCACTAATTTTCGCAGGAAACCGCCCGGCACACCCGCCACATAAAGCATCACCAAAGCCGGCGGCAACAGCGTCAGCGCCGAGCCCAAATCCGGTTCCATGAAAATCAGCGCGAATGGAACGCCCGCCAGCGCGAGGGCTTTGAGCAAAACTTTTGGCTCCTTCAACTCCTTGGGCGGACGGCTGAGAAATTGAGCCAACGCGAGCACCACCGCTACTTTCGCCAGCTCGGAAGGTTGGAATTGGGTCACTCCCAAATCAAACCAACGCCGTGCACCAAACCGCACCGAGCCGATGCCCGGGATTAGCACGGCCACGAGCATGATGAGGCTGAGCCAGTAAAACACATTGGCCCAGCGCGCAGTTTGTTGATAGTCGCGCAGGCACACCACGAAGGCCGCGCCGATGCCGAGGCCGTAAAAAATCATTTGTTTGTAATGCGGCATCCGCAGCCAATGTGCGCCGGTGTACGTGTCGTTGTTGTAGGTGGCGCTGTAAACGAAGAGCACGCCGAACACCATCAACCCCGCGAGGCACAGCAGCAGCATTCGGTCGAGCCGATGCCACGTGATGAGTTGTTTGAAAAACTTCATCGGTTGCCCGCAATGCGGTCGGGGTTGTCGCGCGCGATGAGCGCTTCGTAAATTTTCTTGGCGGCCGGTGCGCAGGTAAGGCCACCGGATGCACCGCGCTCCACCATCACCACCACGGCGTACTTTGGTTTTTCAAAGGGGCCGTATGAAGCGAACCACGTAATCTTGTGGCGACCTTCGCGATTGCGGACTTCGGCGGTGCCGGTTTTGCCGCACACGGCGAAGCCTTCGATGCGGGCGCGTTTGCCGGTGCCGTCATCATCCGCCACATCGGCGAGCATCGCGCGCTGCACGTGCGCGAGATTTTTGGGTTGCACGTTTAACGTGCCGCGCACGTTGGCGGGCGGAAATTGTTTGGCCTCGCGGGCGCGAGAGGGATCCACCGGCGTGATGCGATCCACCACGCGCGGCGAAAAAACTTTGCCGCCATTCGCCACGGCCGCAGTCATCACCGTCATTTGCAACGGCGTCACCGCCACGGGGCCCTGACCGATTGAAAGGTTTGCGGTGTCGCCATCTTGCCAATGGCTTCGGTTTTGGACATCGGCCAAAGTTGGGAATTGCGGCTTGGCTTCCTGGCGCGTAAGGAGGTCGGTTTTTTCGCGCAGGAAAAATTGCTCGCCCATCGAGATGATTTTGTCCGCGCCGGTCTCGATGGCGCGTGTGATAAAGTAAGTATTGCTCGAATGCTTGAAGCCTTCGC
The DNA here is from genome assembly GCA_014239365.1 of Verrucomicrobiia bacterium. GTDB lineage: Bacteria > Verrucomicrobiota > Verrucomicrobiia > Limisphaerales > UBA1100 > JACNJL01. Next base: position 118,339 of record JAAZZB010000059.1, read on the forward strand.
GGAAATCGTAATGGCCCGGCGGTGCGGTGTCGTCAATCCGTCGTCGGCCCACTTTGGCGTAGCCGGGATTGTAAACAAAGTTGGTGGGATTGGAGCCGGCTTCTAATGCGGCGAGGCCGGAAATGATTTTAAAAATGGATCCCGGCGGATAGCGTTCCTGCGTGGCGCGAAAGAGCAGGGGGCTTGGGCGCGCTTCGCGGTATTCGTTCCAAAGCTCGCTGCGAATGCCGGGGATGAATGCGTTGGGATCGAAGACCGGCAGTGAAGCGAGCGCGATGATGTCGCCGGTTTGCACATTCATCACCACAGCCGCCGCGCCTTTGCGACCGGTTTCTTTGAGGGCTTGGTAAGCGGCATCCTGGATTTCGAGATCCAACGTGAGAATCACATTATTGCCGGGCTCGGGGGGCACCACGATTTCTTCGCGCTGGCGGTAGCCAAGATTATTGACGAGCAAACTTTTGGTGCCCGCACTGCCGCGCAAGGTGTCGTTGAAAGTTTGCTCCAATCCCATCGCACCGGTGAAATCGGGGAGGCGATAATTGTAGGGGTGATCTTCATCGGGAATGGATTGTGGCCGTCGCAATCGGCCCACGAGATGCGCCACGGATTGGGAAGGGTAATGCCGGTGCGGCTGCGCCTCCACATCCATGCCGGGAACGCGCCACGCGTTTTCCATAAACCACGCCACGTTGGTTTGCGATAAATCGCGCATCACGGGAATGGGCAGGGCGAGTTGCTCGATGAAGTGTTTTTGTAATTGCGCCTTTGTGAGTGTGAACGGTTGGTCAAGCTCGAGCGTTGCAATGAAATGGCCCACCACTTGATGGCGCACGCCGGCCTCGGTGCGGGTATCGTGCGGGGCTTCGCGCCAGGCTTTTCGGAAGTGATGGCGCAGCTCTTCTAAATAAGCGTGGATGACATAAGAGGGTCGATCGTGCGCCAGCGGTCGGCCTTGGACATCGAGAATGGCACCGCGCACGGCGGGCAGTCGGACGGTGCGGCGGGATTGATTTTTTTGCTCCGCCTCGTGTTCCAGCGCGGTGACCACTTGCACGTAGGCGAGCCCGCCGAGAAGCACAGCCATCCCCAACAGCAGTGCCGCGCCGGCGAGGTGCAGGCGCTGGTCGTCATTTGCTGGAACGGGACAGGGCATTAGTGGGGGCTGCGGTTGATTTGGGTGGTGGTGTCGTAAGGCGCAGCGAGCGGTTGGTCTTCAACGGTTTTATCGAGCCATTGGAGCAGTGGGAAAAAAAGCAGGGCGAGCAGTCCGCTAACGAGACTCATCACGGCTAATTGCCAAAGTGAAAACCAGCCGAGCAAGGGCTCGCGCCCGAGCAGCATTAAAAGGCCTACGCTCACGAGTGGGACAAATGCACCGGCCGCAGCGGCCACCGCGAAGCGCGCGCCCCAAAGGCGGGTGTGGATGGCGCGGCGGTTGAGCGATACGGCAACGCCCACGGCGAAGAGGGGAATCATGCTAATGCCGGGCGGATCAGCGGAGAGTGAAGTTTGCCAAAGTGAACCGAGCACGGCGAGCAAGGTGAGCGCCAGCACGGGTGCGCGTAGGGCGGCGCAAACCATCAAGGCGGGCAAGGGATCGATGCGGGTGCCGGTGATGCGTTGCGGCCATTCGAGGGTGTTGGCGAGGTAAAGCGTGAGGAGCGCGATCACCAACAGCCCGAGTGCGTAAAATGTTTTCATGGCAGGATGACCCAGACTTCGTTGAGGCGCGAGGAATCCACGGCAAGTTTTACGCGCGCGTTGGAGTTAAGCGCGCCGGGGGCAGGCGCGACGCTAAGGAGTTTGCCAACGGGAATGCCGCGCGGGAAAAGTCGGCCAAGCCCACTGGTGACCACGGGATCGCCCGCGCGCGCGGCGGTGTGGGCGGGCAGGAATTGGAGGTTCACGATGGTGTGATCAAACACCGTGGCGCCGTCGGCGGTGAGGATGCCGTTTTCGCGCGAGGGTTGGACGTTGATGGAAAGGCGGCAGGCAGGGTCGCCAATGAGCGCCACCCGCGAACGGTTGGGATGCACTTCGTGGACGCGCCCCACGAGGCCATCGGGCGTGAGGACGGGCAAGCCTTCGCGCACGCCGTGGCGTGAGCCGAGGTTGATTTGCAGTGTGCGCCACCAATTGGCGGGGTCGCGCCCGATGACTTGGCCGAGGCGGAGCTTCCATTGGTTTGTGGCGGCAAAGGCGACTTGAACGCGCAGTACTTTATTTTCCTCAGCGGTGGCGCGGAGTTGTTGGATTTGAATGCGAAGGACTTCGTTGGTGAGAGCGAGTCGCCGATTTTGATCGAGCAACTCCTCGCGCGTGGCGGTTTTGCTGGCGGCAAAATTATGGGCGCGTTGGAGGCCGGTTTCTGCGGAAAACAGAGGGACGAAAAAGCTGCCGGAGGCAAGCTTCACTTGCCTTGCGGCTTGCGGCGACAGTGCGAGGAGCACTGCCGCGAGCCCCAGCACAAAGCCGGCGGCATAAACGTATGGCCTTAAATTCATTTGCCCGGGGGCATGTTGCCCGGGCGAACGCAACGGGAAATCAGGCGGCGGCGCGTCTCCAAAAATCGATGTTTCTCAAAACCATTCCGGTGCCGTTGGCCACGGAAATGAGCGGCTCGTCTGCAATGGAGACGGGCAGTTGGGTTTCCTTGGCAATGAGCCGGTCGATGCCGCGCAAGAGCGCGCCGCCGCCGGCCACCACAATGCCACGATCCACGAGATCGCTCGCCAGTTCGGGCGGGCATTGCTCAAGGATTTGGCGGATGGACTCCAGGATGCTCGAAAGCGGATCCTTGAGTGCATCGCGGATTTCCTCGGAACGGATGGTTACCGTGCGGGGCAACCCGGAGCTGATGGCGAGGCCTTTGACCTCCATTGTCATTTCCTCTTCCAAGGGGAAGGCGGACCCGATTTTTAGTTTGATTTCCTCGGCAGTGCGTTCGCCGATTTTCAGGTTGTGGGCATTTTTTAGGTGCCCGATAATTGAGTTGTCAAATTGGTCGCCACCGACGCGCAGGCTGGTGGCTTGCACAATGTTGGCGAGTGAAATCACAGCGATCTCCGCCGTGCCGCCGCCGATATCCACCACCATATTTCCGGCGGGATCGGCCACGGGCAAGCCCGCGCCAATGGCGGCAGCGAGCGGTTGCTTGATGGGATAAAATTCACGGGCACCCGCGCGCGTCACCGAATCTTCCACCGCGCGGCGTTCCACTTCGGTGATGCCCGAGGGCACGGCCACGACGACGCGTGGTTCGACGAGCTTGCGGTGGTGCACCTTGGAAATGAAAGCGCGCAGCATTGCTTCGGTCACATCGAAATCCGCGATCACGCCGTCTTTCATCGGGCGGATGGCGACGATGTTTCCGGGGGTGCGGCCGAGCATTGCCTTGGCTTCGTTGCCCACGGCGAGCACGTTTTTGGTGCCGGCCTGGATGGCCACCACGGAAGGTTCGCGCAGCACAATGCCTTTATCCTTCAGAAAAACCAACGAATTGGCGGTCCCGAGATCGATGCCAATGTCATTGGAAAACAAACTTTTGATACCGTCAAACATAGTGTGCGTCTTGCAGTTGGGGGACGATAGAGATGCGGTTGGCAAGCGGTCAAGAGTGGGTTATTGAAGTTTTACCCAAAAAAACAGGGAAAATGGTAGCAGAGGAGGGACTCGAACCCCCGACATGCGGATTATGATTCCGCCGCTCTAACCAACTGAGCTACTCTGCCGACGGGCGGAGACTGCACATTTTGTGGAAGTTTTGTCAATCTTGGATGGTTTAGGCTTTGAGGCGTGTTTCACAGGTGCGTCTTTCTGTGTATCATCTCGAAATGGCTTGCTGGATTGGGGTGAGGATGAATTTAGTGGGTTTCTGTTTTTAGGGCTTCTTGAGCTTTTTTTGCCTTTCTGAGTTCCTTCGTGTGATCGTCAATTATTTTCCATTTAGCAAACATGTATCCGATTGCAATTGTAGAAAATCCAACGACGATTGTGAAGGCAGATGCTGCGTAATCGAGAAAAATCCGGGGCCATCCGTATTCGATTTGGCTGAGGATTTGCTGACGATCAACAACCTGCTGTGCGGCTTGAACGTCCTCATGAAAAAACTGTAGCAACACGCGGTGTGGCATCAGGGCATATACTCCAATTAAAATGAAGGGCAAGCTAATCAGCATAAATCCAATCACTTCGGTAAATTTTATTTTTGGCATAGTGTACAGTTGCGATTGATCACTCTACGGCGCACCGAGGGAGCCGGAAGTGGAAGATGGTGGCGCAGGGGTTAACCCCACAACCACCTACACAGACTCTGGTTCTGGTATCTCTCAAAGCCCGGAAGCTTCCGAGAAAGTGGACCCCCAGTGTACTCGGCACTGGGTACCCGTAGTGGAGAATCATCCGAGCCAGTAACTCGCACCGCGACGAATCAAAGCACCCAGATTCCCAAGATGTCAACCCCAAGAACGAAGATTCTGAGGGTGATTGAGAAATCTTTTAAAAGAAACGAACCCAGACTGACAACTAGATCAGCCTGGGTTGTTGCCAAGACTGGCGTCAAGTCCAGTCCACCGCCGGTTTATACTCCAGATGGCACTGCTCAACCTACCCCCGATTCCCAAGATGTCAACCCCAAGAGTGAAGGCTCGTTACGAATGAATTCAGCAATTCTAAATACGGGAACGAGATTTATGAAGGTGATGTGGGTATGACTCCCGCATTCCCGGAATTGGGAGTCAACGCAGAAGGTGGATCCGGTTCCAGTATTCCCTCTGCGCAAGAGCAACCTATCGCCGATCCTCAAAATGTCAACCCCAAGAACGAAGCTTCCGAGGGGGAAGTTTTGCCGAATATTGAGCAGCGGACTTTGCCTCGGAATATTGAGAGGGATACGGTGGGGCCGAATTTGGAGAGTGGGGAGCCGGTGAGCTTGGCGGATATTCGGAAGCTCCTGGGAAAGGCGCTGGATATTCCTTTTCGCTGGGGTGTGGGGCGGCAACGGGCGTTGGGGTTCTTCCGGCCCAAGGAGGAGGTGATCCGGATGAAGGCGATGAATGATGTGCCGACGATTGCCCACGAGGTGGGGCCTCGGCTCGGGCAGTCTCAAAATGTGAATTACACCCTGATAAAACGAGGTTAAAAGGAGTGTTCAGGACTCTGAAGGGTAAGTGCTTTCTGGGCTGGGGTATATGGTGAACCACCACTTTAGACATCACCCAAATACTGAGGTGAAGCATTACCGGAAAATTCCCGAAATATTGGCTGAGCCTGACGAGGTGCGAATGGAGGAAGGGAAAGGGAGTCGGGAGAGCTATACGTTTGTTAAGAAATATGACAATCACTATCACGCGGTGGTTGTGAATGTGGAAGCGAAAACAGGGCGATTCGTCCTCTATAAGACTTTTTTCACCCAACGAAAGCGGCCATACAAAAATCAAAGACTGTTGAAACCGGCCGCTGGGGTGGACGACGTTACCACCATCAGGTCAACTGACTTCGAGAAGTCAGCCCCGGCAGGAGTCGCGGCCGAAGCCATTTCTGCTCTTCCAGAGGCCGAGGAAAACATTGCGCCAGATTCCCAAAATGTCAACCCCAAGAATGAAGATTCTGAGGGGGATGGGCCAGCGGGCGGGGTGCCGGCTGTTGGGCCGAAGGGGCCGAAAGCGCCTGATTCGGGCAGCACGGGTGAAGTTTTGCCGAATATGGGGTGATTAGAGAACCGCCGCTCTAACCAACTGAGCTACTCTGCCGACGGGCGGAGACTGCACATTTTGTGGAAGTTTTGTCAATCTCACAGGTAAAACTACTAGAAACCCCTTGTTACTCGGCTAAAAAAATGTCACTTTCTCTCTTTACAAGTACGGGCGGGCAACCTAATTTCCCCGCCGCATATTAAATAGATGGACCCGAAAGTCAAACAAGAGGCAATTCAGGAATTTCGCATTAACGAGTCGGACACCGGCTCGGCGGACGTTCAAGTGGCGGTGCTTAGTCGCCGCATCAAACATCTGGAGCGACACCTCGTCCAGAACAAGAAAGACCACCACTCCCGCCGCGGGCTGCTCAATATGGTGAGCCGACGCAAACGGTTGTTGCGGTATCTTGGAAACAAACACGACACGAATCATGTGGTCGACTTGAAAAAGCGGCTGAGCATTCGTTAGTTCGTTGGCTTCTCTTGCCGGCGGGAATTCATCCGCCGCGCCAGTTCAAATCCATCAAAAAACACGTGCCATTGGCGGAGTGATTTCATTCAGCGTCCTCGCGGGGATTTTGACTGAAGTTTCTCTTGGCCAACGGCCAAACATAAACGCAAAGAAAGAAAATGACTGAACATCAAGTAACCGCCAAATTTGGCGATAAAGAAATCACGATCGGCAGTGGCCACATCACCAAACAGGCTGATGGCACTGTGACCGTGCAAATGGGCGAGACGATTGTAATGACAGCCGTCGTCGCCGCTACCAAAGGCCGTGACGGCCAGGACTGGTTCCCGCTGCAAGTGGATTACCGCGAACGCGCCTCGGCGTGTGGTGTCATTCCCGGCAACTATTTCCGCCGCGAAGGTCGCCCGAGTGATAAAGAGATTCTCACTTGCCGTCTTACCGATCGCCCCATCCGCCCGCTCTTCAGCAAGGGTTGGTTCAATGAGTGCCAAGTCTATGGCTTGTTGCTCAGTGCCGATGGCGAGAATGAGCCGGATGTGATGAGCATCCTCGGCGCGTCCGCCGCGTTGATGGTGAGCGACATCCCGTGGGCCGGCCCGTTGGGCGCGGTGCGCGTGGCGCGCATCGACGGCAAGTTTGTCGCTAACCCGACTAACGACGAAATGGCCGAGAGCGATCTCGACTTGCTTTACGTGGGTAATGAAACCGACGTGGTGATGTACGAAGGCTCGGCGGATCAAATCACCGAAGCGGACTTCATTAAGGCTCTTAAGTTTGGCCAGGAATGTTGTATCCCGCAGATCGAAGCTCAGAAAGAGCTCGTCAAAAAATGTGGCAAAGAAAAGCGCGACATCAGCGATCAACTGTTCGTGGTGCCGCCCGCTATCTTTGAAAAAGCCGAGGAACTCGGCGGCGGCGATCGCATCGTGGAAGCGTTGCTCACCGTGGCCAAGCTCGAGCGCGAACGCAAAGTCAGCGCCATCAAAGACGAAGTGGCCGCCAAACTCCGCGAGGAATTCGGTGAAGACGAAGTCACCGGCCCCGTGGTGGAACAAGCGTTTTACCACATCCAAAAGACCGCTCTGCGCGGCTTGATTTTGGAGAAGGGCAAACGTCTCGACGGTCGTTCGCTCGACACGTTGCGTGACGTTCAGTGCGAAGTGGGCGTGCTGCCCCGCACTCACGGTTCGGCGCTCTTTACGCGCGGCGAAACACAAGCACTTGTGACCACCACCCTCGGCACTACTGACGACGCCCAGCGTTTCGACAGTTACACCGGCGGCCCGGATCGCAAGCAGTTCCTTCTGCATTATAACTTCCCCAACTATTCAGTTGGCGAAACCGGCCGCATCATGGGCCCCGGCCGACGCGAGGTGGGCCACGGCGCGCTCGCCGAGCGTTCACTGCTCCCGATGCTTCCCATGGATGACAACTATCCGTACGCCGTGCGATTGATCGCTGAGATTCTTGAATCCAACGGCTCCAGCTCAATGGCCAGTGTTTGTGGCGGCAGCTTGGCGTTGATGAACGCGGGCGTTGAACTCAAGGGCGCGTGCGCCGGTATTAGCATCGGCATTTGCACCAAGCTCGACGAAAACGAGAAGATCGAAGAGTACCGTATTCTTACCGACATCATGGGTTGGGAAGATGCGTTCTGCGATATGGATTGCAAAATCGCCGGCTCCAAAGAAGGCATCACCGGCTTCCAGCTGGACCTCAAGCTCAAGGGCTTGCCGATGAACATCATGGAAGAGGCCATCGAAGCCGCGCGCGTGGCGCGGCATGCGATCATCGATACGATGAACGAAACCATTAGCGAGCCGGGCGAGATGAGCCCTTACGCTCCGCGCATCACGCAGCTGAAGGTGGACCCCGACAAGATCGGAATGATCATCGGCCCTGGCGGTAAGAACATCAAACGCATCGTCGAAGAGTCCGGTTGCGAAATCAACATCGAGGACGACGGCACGGTCAATGTTTACTCGCTCAACCCCGAAGGCATGAAAGTTGCCATCGAGGAAATCGAGGGCATGACCGCCGAAGCCGAGATTGGCAAAATCTATCACGGCACTGTGGTCACCATTAAAGACTTCGGCTGCTTCGTGGAATTCATGCCGGGCAAGGACGGCCTCTGTCACATCAGCGAGCTGGCCAACCAGCGCGTCAATCGCACCGAGGATGTCGTCAACGAAGGCGACAAGATTCACGTGAAATGCCTCGGCGTGGACGAGCGCGGCAAGGTGAAGCTTTCCCGCAAAGCGGCGATGGCCGAAATGAATGGCGAAGTCGACGAGACCGGTGGTTCATCTCAAGGCCCCGCGCGCGAGAAGCGTGAGGTCAGCGATGAAGAGCCCGAGGAAGGCAAGCTCTACCAGGGCACCGTGGTTACGATTAAAGACTTCGGTTGCTTCGTGGAATTCCTGCCCGGACGCGACGGCCTTGTGCACGTCAGCGAGCTCGCTCAATCCCGCGTTAAAAACGTTGAAGACATCGTCCAAATGGGCGACCAAATTTGGGTCAAATGTCTCGGCGTGGACGAGCGCGGCAAGGTGCGTCTCTCCCGTAAAGCGGCCATTGCCGATCGCGAAGCGGAAGAAAGCGGCGAGCCCGTTGAAGCGTAGCCGCTGGCTATAGTCTTGAAAATGGAAGAGCTTTCGGGTTAAAACCCCACGTGCTCAACCAACAAACACTGGCAGGCCAAGCCGTTTATAGCGGCATTGGCTTGCACAGCGGCAATAAGGTCAACATGACCTTTTTGCCTGCTCCGCCCAATCACGGCATTCGATTCCGGCGCGTCGATCTCGACGGTCAGCCGGAAATCGAAGCCGTGGTGGAGAACGTCTCCGACACGAATCGCTCCACCACACTCTCCAAGGGCAACGTCAAACTCCACACCGTCGAGCACGTGCTCGCCGCCTTTGCCGGTGCCGGCATCGACAACGCTCTCGTTGAACTGGACGCCAACGAACCCCCCATCGCTGACGGTAGTTCTCTTGAATACTACCGGATGATTGAGGCCGCTGGAACCGCCGCGCAGGATGAGCCGCGCGAAATTTATTCCCTCGAAGCCCCCATTGATTTGCAAAGCGGCGGCACACAAATGACCGCCTTCCCGCACGACCGCCTGAAAATTACCTGCACCAGCGCCGGTGATAACGGCCGGTTCACTCAACTCTTCAGCGTCGAAATCAACCCCGATAGTTGGCGCACCGAAATTTCCCGTGCCCGCACTTTTTGCTATTACGAAGAAATAGAGCACCTTTACAACAACGGCCTCATCAAAGGCGGCAGTTTGGAAAACGCCGTGGTCATCCGCGACGACGCCGTGCTCACCAACGAGCCGCTGCGCTATCCCGATGAATTTGTCCGGCACAAGATTCTCGACATCATCGGCGACCTCTCACTGATCGGCCGACCCATCGGCGCGCACATCGTTGCCGTGTTGCCCAGCCACGCCGCCAACTGCGAGATGGCCCGCCGCATCGTCGCCCAAATCCGCAAGCCCGCCCAAGCCGCCCAAACCTTTGCCCCACCCACCGCCAACGACCAACCGACCAAAGTTGCTGTGGAAGAAAAAGCTACTGAAACCATCGTGCAAGACGGCGCGCAGCTTGATGTGAGCCAAATCATGAAAGTGCTGCCGCATCGCTATCCATTCCTAATGGTCGATCGCGTCACCAGCATCGATGGCAACCACATCGTCGCGCAGAAAAACGTCAGCATCAACGAGCCGTATTTTCAGGGCCATTTCCCAAACCACCCCATCATGCCCGGCGTGCTCCAACTCGAAGCCATCGCGCAAGTCGCCGGAATTTTAATGCTTAAGAAAGCCGAAAACTTCGGCAAGCTCGCCTACTTTATGGCCGCTGAAAATGTCAAGTGGCGCAAACCCGTTCTCCCCGGCGACACTCTCACCATCGACGTCGAGCTCACCAAATCCCGCGGCAAGATCGGTAAAGCCCAAGGCAAATGCCTCGTCAACGGCGAGCAAGTCAGCGGCGCGCTCATCACCTTTATGCTCATCGACAACGACGAGTCCTGAGCACAATGAGCCAAATCCACTCCACCGCCGTCATCGAGCCCGGCGCACACATTGCCGAAGGCTGCCACATCGGCCCCTACTGCGTCGTTGGCGCGAATGTCAAAATCGGCCAAGGCTGCACCCTCCATTCCCACATCGTCATCGACGGCCACACCGAGCTCGGCGAAGCCAACACCCTTTACCCCTTCGCCAGCATCGGCCTTCAATCGCAGGACCTCAAACATTCCGGCGGCACCACCCACACCCGCATCGGTGCTCATAATACTTTGCGCGAATACGTCACCGTCCACAGTGCCACCGACGATGGCGACGCCACCATCATCGGTTCACATAACAATCTTCTCGCTTACACCCACGTCGCGCACGATTGCCAGCTCGGCGATCACATCGTGATGTCCAACGTCGCCACCCTCGCTGGCCACGTCACCGTCGAAGACCGCGCCATCATCGGTGGCCTCGCCGCCGTGCATCAGTTTTGCCGCATCGGCACCATGTCCATCATCGGCGGCTGCAGCAAAGTTGTCCAAGACATCCCCCCTTATATGATGGCCGACGGCAACCCCGCCACCACCCGCGCCCTAAACAAAGAAGGCCTCAAGCGCAACGAAGTCAGCACCGAATCCCAGGCCGCCCTGAAACAAGCGCACCGAATCATCTTCCGAGGCGACCTCACCCTCGCCAACTCAATCGACAAAGCCATTGAAGAAGTGGAAACCTCACGCGAAGTTGAGCACCTACTAAACTTCCTCCAATCCAGCCAACGCGGCATCGCCCGGTGGGGACGCGCTGCGCGCGTCCGTGGACACGCATAGCGTGTCCCTACCATTCAAATCTCCACCGCGCTTTTTTCACGCCCAACAAACCGGCAGCATTCATCGTAACCCGCCTCACTCGCCAAGCTAACAGCATCCTCCAAATTCATCCCCACTTCGTGCGGCGCGTGGGCGTCCGCGCCGAAGGTGATTTGGATGTCAGCCGCGCGCGCGAGTTTCAGGAAATCCAAGCTCGGATAAATCTCAGCGCATTCTTTGCGAAGGCCGGCGGTGTTTAACTCGATGCAGGTGTCGGTGCTTTTGCACGCATCGAGAAATTCCTGGAATAAATCCGAGCAATCGCGCGTGGGGCGATGACCGAATTTTTTGGGCAAATCAGGGTGGCCAATGATTTGGAACAACCCCGATGCAGCCGCCGCCGTGAGGCGCTCAAAGTATTCCGCCCACACATCGTCCACGCCGCGGTTATCCCACTCGGCGATGTACTTCGGATTATCAAAATCCCATTTGCCGGAGACGTAATGGACGGAGCCAATAAAATAATCCCAATCGTAGCGGCCGGCCATTTCCTCAATCCACGCCTCGTGGCCCGGGATGAAATCGACTTCCAACCCCAGCCGAATGGGCAGGGCGGGGTGGGTCTCACGGGCAAGTTGCACTTTGGCGACGTATTCATCCAGTTCACCGGCGAGCATCCGCCAGTCATCCTGATCATCGTGCTCCACCGGCGAGTGATCGCTAAAGCCAATCTCCGGCAATCCCAATTCCAGCGCGCGCGTCGCATACTCGATGGGTTCTCCCTTCGCGTGGCGGCACAACGGCGTGTGCATATGATAATCAGCCGGCAACGACATGCGCGGGAGCATAAAGGCGGCAACCCCGTTCGCCGAGAATTTATCGCTTGAGGGCGGAGGCGAGTGGAACTGGTTGCGTTTCCCCCTCACCCCGACCCTCTCCCGCTGGGAGAGGGGGAAGAGGGTCGTCCGCCGTTCGGGAGGGCGTGCGCGTTTGGAAAGCGGGCGCGAGCATTTTCCCTCTCCCAGCGGGAGAGGGTAGGGTGAGGGAGAATCTTACGCCTTCACTATCGTGACACCCCAATCCGCCATTGACACCTTCTCGCCCGACCTCCATTCTCCCACGGCAAATAGCAAAGTTATTTGCCCCGCTCGACGGGGCTTTTTGTTTTATGGCTAATACAATTCTGATCGGCGCCCAATGGGGCGATGAAGGCAAAGGCAAAATCATCGACGTGCTCACCGAGCGCGCGGATTTGGTGGTGCGAAGTCAAGGCGGCGCAAACGCCGGCCACACGGTTCGCGTGGGTAAGAAGCAGTACGTGCTGCATTTGATTCCCTCAGGAATCCTCCGCCCGCGCAAGCGTTGCATCATCGGCAACGGCGTGGTGATTGACCCCGTGTCGCTCGTGCGCGAGTTGGACGGTTTGAAGCGGCACAAGGTCAACGTGAAGGGCCGCCTCTTTATCAGCGACAAAGCGCACATCGTAATGCCGTACCATCGCGCCATCGAGGCGTGCACGGAAAACCTAAAGGGCAAAAATAAAATCGGCACCACGCTGCGCGGCATCGGCCCGGCGTATGGCGACAAGATTGCCCGCACGGGTCTGCGCTTGGCGGATTTGGTGGATGCAAAAAAATTCGAGGCACGCTTGCGCGTTCGCTTGCGTGATGCCAATCGCATCATCCGCGCGCTGGGCGGCAAAGGATTGTCTTTCAAAAAAATCCACGACGATTACCGAAAAGCCGCACGTCGGCTGGCGCCTTTTGTGGCGAATACCACGCGAATGGTGCACGACGCTTTGGATGCCAAAAAAAGTATGCTTTTCGAAGGCGCGCAGGGAACGTATCTCGATATCGATCAGGGGACGTATCCGTTTGTGACTTCCTCTAACACCACTTCCGGCGGCTCGTGCACCGGCTCGGGTTTGCCGCCCAATCGCGTTGACCACGTGCTCGGCGTGCTCAAGGCGTACACCACGCGCGTCGGCGGCGGGCCGTTCCCGACGGAGGACGATTCCATTGGCGATATGCTGCACAATATGGGGCGCGAGTTTGGCGCGACCACCGGCCGTCCGCGCCGTTGCGGGTGGTTCGATGCCGTGGCCACGCGACAGGCGGTGCAAGTGAACGGCATTGATCAACTCGCCGTGACTAATATCGACGGCCTCGATAAGTTGGCAGAAATTAAAATTTGCACCGGCTATCGGCTTGGCGGCAAAACCCTCGACTACGTCCCAACGGATGCCGAGGACATCGAGCGCGTGAAACCGATTTACAAAAGTTTCCCCGGCTGGCAATGCGACACTTCCGCGGTCACGGACTGGAAAAAATTGCCCACTAAAGCGCGGAGTTATTTGCGGTCGCTATCTAAACTCATCGGCGCGAAAATCATCATCGCGTCCGTGGGCCCCGCTCGCAGCCAAACAATGTTTTTGTGAGTGCACGCACGTCCAAGTTGAGCGCCGAGGCGCAGGAGTTATTGCCCCTGCACGTGGCGGTCATTATGGACGGCAACGGCCGCTGGGCGCGCGAGCACGGATTGCCGCGCGTGGAAGGCCATCGCCGTGGCGCAGAATCAGCCCGGGCAATTATAAAAGCCGCAGCCGAATCAGGCGTGCGCTATCTCACGCTTTACACGTTTTCGATGGAGAACTGGAATCGTCCGAAGACCGAGGTGGATACGATTATGCGTTATCTCGGGCATTATTTAAAAAAGGAAGTGGGCGAGTTAAATCGTAATAATGTGCAGCTTGAAGCCATCGGCCAAATCCATCGCTTGCCCGAGGCCGTTCAGCGGCAGTTGAAAAAAACCCGTGCCGCGCTCTCCAAAAACACCGGCCTCACTTTGGTGTTGGCGCTCAGTTATGGTTCGCGCGCGGAGATTGTCGACGCCACTCGCGCCATCGCCGAGAAAGCCCAAGAAGGCCAACTCGATCCCGCCGAGATCAACGAACATTATTTTTCCAAACACCTTTACACCCATCACATTCCCGACCCGGATTTGCTTATTCGCACCAGCGGCGAAATGCGTTTGAGTAATTTCCTGTTGTGGCAAGTCTCCTACGCTGAGATGGTCGTGACGCCAACGCTTTGGCCTGATTTCCGAAAACCCCAATTCCACGCCGCCCTCGAAGAATACGCCAAACGCCATCGGCGTTTTGGGAAATTGTAGGCGCAATAACGCGCTCGACATTACTTGGCTTCAATCCCTACCGTTCCCGCACATGGCTGACGACACGGAGGTGAAACTTTCAAAGGGGCAAACATTTGTGCGCCGTTTGTGTAGCAGTCTATTTCTTTATGGCGTGCTGATGGCAGGGTTGTTTGCGCCGAATGAAAAAATAAAGCTGGCGGCCTTCGGTGGGATTATGGCGCTGCTCGGAGCAGTGGCGTTGTCGGAATATTTTCACATGGCCCGCAAGCGGGAATTGGCACCCTTCAGTACACTGGGCACGGCGGCGGGGGTGGGGTTAATTGGATTGGTGTTTTGGGCGCTGGCGATTCGCGGGGATGCAGCGCTGGCGGGGGAAATGGAATTGGCGTTTTTGATTTGTTTGATTCCCGCGTTGGGGATTTGCCAACTTTGCGCTTCGGAGAATGAGCGCGGAATGGCGGCGGTGGCTTCCACGCTTTTCGGTATTTTTTATGTGGCGGTGCTGTTGAATGTGCTGCAAAAGATTCGGTATTTTCCGGACCTCGATGGCGCGTGGTGGTTGTTGTATTTTATCGTCGTCAGTAAAATGAGCGACACGGGCGCGTACTGCACGGGATCGTTAATCGGTAAACACAAAATGATTCCGCGCGTAAGTCCGGGCAAAACTTGGGAGGGCTTTGTGGGCGGAATTGTTTTTTCAATCGCATCGAGCTGGGCGTTTTTGCATTTCGCGGGCGGGCATTTTGATGACTTCACGCTGGCGCAGGCACTGACGTTGGGGGCGTTGCTCGGCGTGGGATCGGTGGCGGGCGATCTTGTGGAATCGCTAATGAAGCGCGAAGCGGGCCTCAAGGATTCCGGTGGGTTTTTCCCGGGCGTGGGCGGAGTGCTCGACTTGCTCGATAGCCTGCTGTTCAATGCCCCCTTGATGTATTTGTTTCTCAAGTACGGATTAGCCCAATGAAAAACGTCGTTCTATTAGGCAGCACCGGCTCCATCGGCACTAGCACTTGCAAAGTGGCCGAGGATTTGCCGGATGACATTCGCCTAGTGGGTCTTGCCGCCGGGCGCAATGCGAAGTTGCTGCGCGAACAGACGAAACAATTTTCGCCCGCCGCAATTTCCATCAACTGTCCGGACGCCGCCAAGGAATTGGCTAATGAATTTAACGGCAAACCGGAAGTGCGTTTTGGTGACGAGGGTTTACTGAAACTGGCGACATTGCCGGAAGCGGACATCGTGCTCATCGCAATCGTCGGCACGGCGGGTTTGCAACCGGCGCTGGCGGCCATTCGTGCAGGGAAAGACATCGCGGTGGCGTCCAAGGAAATTCTCGTGATGGCCGGTGAAATTGTAATGGCCGAAGCCCGCAAGCACGGCGTGAATGTGCTGGCGGTGGACAGCGAGCACTCAGCAATTTTCCAATGCCTCGAAGGTAAGCCGCCGGAAAGTGTGCGGCAAATTTGGCTTACCGCTTCGGGTGGGCCATTTCGCGAAAAGCCCGCGGACGAGTTTGCCGGCATCACCGTGGAACAAGCGCTCAAACATCCCTCGTGGGAAATGGGCCGCAAAATCACCATCGATTCCGCCACGCTTTTTAATAAAGGCCTTGAGATGATTGAGGCGCGTTGGCTCTTCGATATCGAAATGCCGCGCGTGCGCGTGGTTGTGCATCCGCAAAGCGTCATTCATTCGATGGTGGAATTTGTCGATGGCTCGATGCTTGCGCAGCTTTCCACGCCGGATATGTGTTTGCCCATTCAATACGCGCTCACTTATCCCGCCCGCGCCGCCAGTGATCGAGTGCAAACGAGCCTTGCGGAAATTGGTCGATTGGATTTTGAGGAGCCGGACGCAAACCGTTTCCCGTCGCTCAACCTTGCCCGGCGTGCCGGTGAAGTGGGCGGCACGTTGCCCGCGGTGCTCAACGCCGCCAATGAAATTGCCGTGGACGCTTTTTGTGCCGGTGACATTTCGTTCCTCGAAATCACCAGCACCGTTGCCCGCACAATGGACGCCCACGATTGGGTGGCTGAACCCACGCTGAATGAAATTCTTGCCGCCGACCAATGGGCCCGCGAGGCCGCGCTCGCACCGGCGTGATTGCGGATTGCGCAAACCCTCCAAAGCTGCTATCTTCCCGCCCCTTGTTTCCTTGTTGAACACAAAATATGGCTGAAATTCTAAACATCCTGTACGTCATTGGCGTGGTTTTCCTGCTCTTCGGGGCGGCGATTTTTGTGCACGAATTCGGCCATTTCTGGGTCGCCCTCAAGCGCGGCTTGGTGGTGGAAGAATTCGCCATCGGTTTCGGCCCCATCATTTGGAGCAAAGAACACGAGGGGATTCTTTATTCCATTCGCGCTATTCCCGCGGGCGGGTTTGTGAAGTTGCCCCAAATGCTCACGAGCGAAGCTATCGAGGGCACGGCGGATTCAGATGAAGGCAAAGACGAGGAGGGCGGCGAAGGCGATGGAAACAAAGCAGAACCACCGGAGGAGCTGCCGCCGGTTTCGCCTCTGTCAAAAATTCTAGTGGCCTTTGCCGGGCCGTTGATGAATGTGGTGTTCGCAATCGTCATCGCGGTGTTGCTTTGGCAAATCGGTTTGCCGCGACAAGTGAGTGAACCAGTGATCGGCTACGTTGCCTCTCATTCGGAGGAGTACAAAATTGGAGTGCGTCCCGGGGATCGGATTGTTGCTATCAATGACAAGCCAGTGGAGGCGTGGCAGGATGTGATTTATACCGTGCTCGACAGCGCGGGTTCTACGGTTGAATTGAAAATCAAACGGGAAGGTAAAACCCTCACATTTGATGTGCCCGCCGGCACTTGGGATGGAGGCATTCGGCGGCTGCGATTGGATAACCACGACGAAATGGTTGTTGGCAAATTGGGCGAAGCGAATCAAGGCGGGCTTTTTGCCGGGAGCAAGCTCAAGCCGGACGACCGCATTCTCACCGTGGGCGATCAACAAGTTTATAGTCAGTATCATTTTCTCGATCTTGCTTTGGCGAATCCGGGCAGCCCAAAAACCATCACCGTGGAACGTGGCGAAAATGAAGTGGACGTCTCTTTTGAAACGCCTGAACATCCCCGCGTTTCCGTGGGTGCGATCCCCGAGCCAGAGCACGGCACATGGGATTTGTTATTGAGCAAAATCGGCTGGGACCTTGAGCCGCTACAGTCCACGCCCGCGATGGATGCCGACATGTGGCCGGGCGACATCATCCACAGTGCCGACGGGGAATTGGTTAGTAGCGTGAGTCAATTCATTGGAATCATCCGCGCCAGCGATGACAAAGAAATCATCCTCGAAACCGAACGCACACAAAAAGTGTTGAAGCGGGTGGAGCCCTCTGGGAATTTTCTGGAGTTAGGCGAAGAGCACGGGTTGATCACCGGCGAAACCGTGCGCATCACTGCCGCCAAAGCACCTGAAGGTTTGGAGATCGGGGTAGATTATTTCGCGCGTGTTGATGGCGATGAAGTTCAGTTTCACAAAACTTCCAGCGACGCCAACGAGGGCGCCAATCCCGTGACGTTCACCACTGCGGGTACTGAAGTGCATTTGTTTGCTGATTCCGCAGCTAACGAAACGCGTTCGGTGAAAATTACTCCACGCGATGGTCGGTTGGGCATCGGTCTGGCGCAGCCGATTGGTTTAGTGTTCAAGCCGGAACCGCTTCGATATGTGGAACAAAAGCCCGGCCCAACCCCGGGGGCTCAAATTGCTGATGTGCTTAATAAGGTGGCGATTACGTTTAAGGCGCTCGGACGCGGCAAAGAATCGGGCGTTGGGGCTAAGGACTTAAGCGGGCCGATTGGTATTTTTGGAATGTTGTCTATTCAAGTGAACACCGATCTTCGCCTTGCGTTGAGTTTTTTGGTTTTGCTGAATATCAATCTCGCGATTTTGAATTTGCTGCCGGTGCCGGTGCTTGATGGCGGGCATATTCTTTTGTCGCTTGTCGAGTGGGTGCGCAAAAAACCGGTGAGCGTTCGGGTGCAGGAATATGCCACCACGGTGTTCGCTGTTTTGTTGCTTGGCTTTTTTCTGTTTGTGACGCTGGCCGATGTGAAGCGCGTGCCTTTGCTGCACGATATTTTCAATCGCGACACACAAATTAAGCAGTCCGCCCCGGGCGAATAAATGGACTACTGCGCTTCACCCTACCGCCACGCGCGCCGGGAAACGCGGGCGGTGATCATTGGCGAAGTTGCGGTGGGCGGTGGCGAACCCATCGTTCAGCAATCGATGATCACCTGCAGCACGTTGGACACCGAGGCGTGCGTGGAACAGTCGATGGCATTGGTGGATGTCGGCTGCCAAATCGTTCGCATCACTGCGCAAACCAAAAAGTATGCGGCCAATCTTGAGCCAATCGTGGCGGGCATTCGCGCGCGCGGATCGAATGTGCCGGTGGTGGCCGATATTCATTTCAAACCGGATGCCGCGATGGAAGCGGTGAAGTGGTGTGAGATGGTGCGGGTGAATCCCGGCAACTACGCCGACTCCAAAAAATTTGTCACTCGCGAATACACGGATGAACAATACGCTGCTGAACTTGCGCGCATCGAAGAGCAGTTTGCGCCGCTTGTGGATGAATGCAAAACGCGCGGACGGGCGCTGCGGATTGGCACGAATCACGGCTCATTGAGCGATCGCATTATGAATCGCTTCGGCGATACGCCGTTGGGAATGGTGGAAAGCGCGCTGGAGTTTGCCCGCATCGCCCGCTCGCGGGATTTTCATAATTTCAAGTTCTCGATGAAATCGAGCAACCCGAAGGTGATGATCGAATGCTATCGATTGCTCGCGGCGCGTTTGGCGGAGTTGGGGGCGGATTGGAATTATCCGCTGCACCTTGGTGTCACCGAAGCGGGCGAAGGCGAGGATGGCCGAATCAAGAGCGCGATTGGGATTGGGTCGCTGTTGTGCGATGGGCTGGGCGATACGATTCGGGTTTCGCTTACGGAAGATTCGCCCAATGAAATTGCGGTGTGCAAAGATCTCATTGAGCAAATCCCCAAGTTGACTTCCGCTGATGCGGAGGTGCCCAACGTGCCGGTGGCGTTTGACCCTTTTGATTTTCAACGCCGAAGTACGCCGGAAATTGAATTGGCCGAAGGCGTGAAATGCGGTGGCGAACAAACCATCCGCGTGGTCGTTACCGAAGCGGCGTGGGAGAAACTTGCGCCACGCATCAAGCCCGGCGCGGATGTGCGGCCGGAGGCGGTTTATGAAGCGCTGAATGTGATGGAAGTGGATCCGCGCGAGGAGTTTGCGGTGAACTGCGACACGCAACTGATTACTGTGCGCGATGAAGTTTCGTTGCCGGCGATCACCGCGTTTCGTTTGTTGGCGGGGCGACTGAAGGCGATGGGCGCGAGCAATCCGATTTTGTTGAAAGATTGTTTGAGTTTTGGCGAGGCAGCGTTGGAGCCTAATATTGCGCTGTTGCGTGCATCGGTGGTGATTGGCTCGTTGTTGTGCGACGGCATTGGTGATGCGATTTTGGTGCGGGGCGAAAGTGGTGCAGGGCAGTCGCTTCAATTGGCGTTTAATATTTTACAGGCGGCGGGTTGTCGATCGTTCAAGACGGATTACGTGGCGTGTCCGAGTTGCGGGCGGACGTTGTTTGATTTACAGGAAGTGACCGCTCGCATCAAGGCGCGCACGGAGCACCTGAAAGGCGTGAAGATTGCGATTATGGGCTGCATCGTGAATGGCCCCGGCGAAATGGCCGATGCGGATTTTGGCTACGTAGGCGGCGCGCCGGGGAAGATCAATTTATATGTCGGTCGCGAGCCGGTGCGTTTCAATATCCCTGAAGCGGACGCGGTGGAAAGTTTGGTGGACCTCATTCGTGAACACGATAAATGGGTGGATGCGGTGATCGCATAGCGCGGATTAAAAATCCGCTCCGCTGAGTTTCTTAAATCCCCAAGGCGGTGTCGCGACCTTTCGGGATTTTTCCGAGGTTATGTTGGATGAAGTTTCCTAGAAACTGGCGAGCGCCTTCGGCTTGTGATCGGGTGGGTTTCAACTGGGTGATGGTTTCCCAATTCAGAATTGCGAGGTGATCAAGAAGGTCGCGCGTGCCGTCGTTAAGTCGGGATTCATCCAGAGAAGGGGCAAGGCCGAGCTCGTTTAGCAATTTGATCTCCAGCGCATACACGAGGGCGGGTCGCGTGGGTTGGGTATCGAGGTGGCTGAGTAGTGTGGAGAAAATGGCGTGGATTCCGGGCAATGAGTTTTCTGGTTCGGTGGCGCTCTCGATGAAGCGGGTGGCGTAGGCGAGGAGTTGAAGGCGCGGGATGTCATCGCGCAGGCCGGCGTGGGTGGCTTGAATGTTTACTTCGCGCAAAATGTGGAGGTCGGATTTTCGGCTGCGACGGAATGCAAATTCGGCTTCAAAAAGTAGATCCAGTTTTCCCCGAAAAGTGCTTTTAGTGCGACGCGCCCCTTTGGCGACAGTGCCAAGGCGACCATGCTCGGGAGTGAGCCAATGGACAATGAGGCTCGTCTCGGTCAAAGGCCGAACGCGCAGGATGACGCCGTGTGTGCTTTCATCCATGGGCGAGGGAGTCGACCTGGAAACGTCGCGCGAGTTTTTGCAGGAGGCGATTTTCCTCGCGTTTCATTTTGCGCCGGGCGGCGGGCGTTTGATCATCAAACCCGCGAAGGTGCAGCACGCCGTGGATGATATAGCGCGCCAATTCCCGGCCAAGGGTGGCGCTGTATTGTTGAGCGTGCTTGCTGGCCACGGCGGGGCAAATTACCAATTCACCGTGGAGCAGGGTGAGGGTGCAATAATCGAACGTGATAATATCCGTGGGCCCTTCGTGTTGAAGATGGGTTTTGTTGAGCTGGGCCATCCGGGATTCATTCACAAAGAGGATGGACAAATCATAAGATTCAAGTTCCAGCAATTCATCCATCAAAACTTTGGCCGCGGTGCGGGCTTCGCGAGTGGCCACGGGGTAGCGCCTTTGCTGGTTGCGGACGCTGAGCTGTTTCATTTGCTGCGGCGGGTTTCGTAGGCTTCAATGATTTGTTGCACGAGCGGATGGCGGACCACATCTTTTCTGCTGAATTGAACCATGGAGATGCCCGTTTTCTTTTCGAGGGTGAGGAGCGCTTCAACCAAGCCGGATTGTTTTGAGGCGGGCAGATCAATTTGAGTTGGGTCGCCGGTGACGACTGCTTTTGAATGGTAACCCAGTCGGGTGAGGAACATGAACATTTGCTCGTTGGTGGTGTTCTGCGCTTCATCGAGGATCACAAACGCGTTGTTGAGCGTCCGTCCGCGCATATAAGCGAGCGGCGCGATTTCGATGGTCTCGCGTTCCATATGTTTTTGCACTTCCTCCACGGGCATCATATCGGTGAGCGCATCGTGCAGCGGGCGCAGATAGGGGCTGAGTTTTTCGCGCAAATCGCCGGGCAAAAAACCGAGTGCTTCGCCGGCTTCCACTGCGGGGCGGGTGAGAATGATGCGCGAAACATCGCCGCGATGCAGTGCGCTGACCGCCATCGCCATCGCGAGATAAGTTTTGCCTGTGCCGGCGGGGCCAATGCCGAAGGTGACATCGTGGGCGGCAATGGCATCGAGGTAAGTTTTTTGGCCGATGGTTTTGGGGATGACCTGCGGCTTGCGTGGAGAGGTGGTGATGCGATGGGTGTTGAGGTTTTTGAGGGCGTCCGCGCCGTTTTCTTTTACGGTTTGGATGGCTTTGAGAATTTCGCGTTGGCGCGGGTGTTGGCCGGAATCCAATTGTTCACGCAGAGAATCAAAAACAATCTTGGCGTAGGCAATCGCACTTTCCTCACCCTCAAGTTTAATCCAGCCATCGCGTGCGGTGGCGTTCACTTCGAGCTGCTCTTTCAAGAGGTTGAGGTTGCGCGGATCGTTATCAAATAATTGCTGGGCTTGCCGGGCACTGTCAAAGGTGAGAGTGATTTCGGCCATATTAATTCTGCGCAAGGGCGGTGCGGAGTTTGGCGGCGGTCTCGGCGACCGCCTCGGGGATGATGGCGGTTTGGCCGAGGGCCGGCATAAAGTTGGTGTCTCCATCCCAGCGGGGCACCACGTGCAAATGCAAATGCTCCCGAATGCCGGCTCCGGCAGCTTGGCCGAGATTGAGTCCGATATTGAAACCGCCGGGATTCATTGTCTCGCGTAGTGCGGCTTGGCAGCGGCGGCAGAGTTGCATTAGCTCGAGTAGCTCGTTGTCGTTGAGGTCAGCTAAATCGGGCACCTCGCGATAGGGCACAATCAAAAGATGACCGGCATTGTACGGAAAATTATTCATCACGGCGAAGCAGGATTTGCCGCGGGCAATCACATAGTTTTTCTCATCCTCATCAGACTGCGCGATGGCTGTAAAAATGGAGGCGTCGCCATCTGCGCGCTTGGGGCCGAGAATGTATTCGATGCGCCAAGGCGCGTGCAGTGCTTCCATTGGGGTGAATCTAAAGGGGACGCGGTGGGTTGTCAAAGTCAACGATCATTGGTCGAGCAGGGCATTGAGCTTCACGCGGGTACGATCGAAGGTGCCTTGTATTTCTTCCATCAATTCACCGGCGTCGCTGAGGTCGCCAAGGTTTGCCATCGTTTCGAGGCGCGAAAAAGCATCGGCTAGTTGGCGTGCCCCAAGGTTGGCACTGCTACCTTTGAGCTGGTGGGCGATCCTCGCCACGGCGCCGGGATCTTGTTGTGTGTTGAGTGATCCGATCTGACTGTCTGTTTCAGAAAGATACATGGAGACCAATTCGCGGAGCATATCGTCATTGTCTTTGACACGGAATTGATCAAGTTGGGATTCGTCGAGCAGAACGGTGCTCGGGGTTTCTGAATCAGTTTCAGGTTCTAATCCGAGAGGTTTATTCAGTGCGCGTTCGAGCTCCTTGAGCTGCACCGGTTTTGAAATGAAATCATCCATTCCAGCTTCAAGACAGGCGTTCCGGTCGTCCTCTTGC
The DNA here is from genome assembly GCA_014239365.1 of Verrucomicrobiia bacterium. Classification (GTDB taxonomy): domain Bacteria; phylum Verrucomicrobiota; class Verrucomicrobiia; order Limisphaerales; family UBA1100; genus JACNJL01. The sequence continues at coordinate 141,479 of JAAZZB010000059.1, forward strand.
GTGTTGGCGGTCATCGCGATGATGTAAATAAATTGTTGCCCGGGATTTGCCTGTTCGCGTTGACGAATCGTTCGGGTGGCCTCCAAGCCGTCGATGTTGGGCATTTGGCAGTCCATCAAAATCATGTCAAATCCGCTGATGTCTGTATCCAACACACTTTGGCCATCATCGCACAACTCAACTTGATGGCCTAATTGGTTGAGCTGCAGTGTGGCGACCCTTTGATTGATGGGATTATCTTCCGCAACCAGAATGCGCAGTGAACGATGGTTTGCTGCGTGACTGGATTCAACCGATTTCGGGGCGGGCAAATCTCCCGTTAACGCATTAAGCAGAATTTGACGCAGACGGCTGCGGCGCAGTGGTTTGAGTAACGTGCCGGCCACGCCGAGTGTGCGCAGCAATCCGGGATCCACCTTATGGCGGCGTGAGGTGAGGAGAATTGTTTTGGTTTCGCGATGCGTTTCGTGAGTTTGGATTTCCTGGATAAGGTCCAGGCTGTCTTCATCATCCAAGGCGAGATCCACTAAAATTAAATCAAACTCTTTGTGTTCATTGAGTCGTTGGCGCGCGCCTTCGCCGGTGGCGGCGGTGGTGAGATTCATGCGCCAGTCGTTGGCGTATTGAGCGATGGCTTCGCGCGCAAAATCATTGGGCACAACCACCAGCAGTTTGCGCCCTTCGAGTTCGTTATCTGGAATCTGCGGTTCATCCGCTGAACTTTCTAAAAGCACTGTGAAATGAAATGTGGATCCTTCGCCCGGCACGCTTTCGAGCCACATGCGGCCGCCCATCATTTCGGTGAGTTGCCGCGAGATGGAAAGGCCGAGCCCGGTGCCCCCATAACGGCGGTTGGTGGAACCATCAGCCTGCCGGAAAGCTTCGAATATTTTTTCCTGTTCTTCGGGGGTGATTCCGAGGCCGGTATCACGAACCGAAAAATGAAGCTCAATGCCCGCATCAGTTTCCTGCTGGCAGTTTGCGGAGACTTGCACTTCCCCTTGCTCCGTAAATTTCACGGCATTACTGACAAGGTTGAGCAGCACCTGTCGAAGTCGGCCTGCGTCGCCGCGGTAACGCCCTTCACATTCCGGAGAGACATTGGCATTAAGCTCGATTTGGTTGGTCTCAGCCCGAAGAGCGTGAAGCTCCACCGCTTCCTCCATCACTTTACGAAGTGAAAATTCTGCTTTCTCCAGCTCTAGGCGTCCGGCTTCAATTTTTGAAAGGTCCAGAATGTCATTGAGAATATCGAGCAACGCATCGGCGCTGGTGCGGACGGTTTGGGCATATTCACGTTGGTCTTCTGAAAGTTCGGAGGATAGCAGTAGATCGATCATGCCGATGATCCCATTCATCGGCGTTCGAATTTCGTGGCTCATCACCGCAAGGAACTGCGCCTTCACTTGGGCCGCTTCCAAAGCGAGGTCTCGTGCGCGCGCGCTTTCTTCTTCAGCTAATTTCAAGGCGGTGATGTCACGCGAAATGCCAATGATACCGGTAACCAATCCGGAGCGATTGCGAAACGGAACTTTGGTGACCGAAGCCCAAACGGTTCGACCTTCTTCACTTGTTTGTTGTTCTACTTTGTTGACGATCGATTTTCCGGTGAGGATCACGCGTTGTTCGTCTTCGTGGAATTCTCGCGCTTGCTCTTCCGGATGGAAATCGTAATCCGTTTTGCCAACAATTTCTTCGGTTGAATTCAAACTCAATCGACGGGCGAGCGCGGCACTGCCTTTGATGAAGCGCGATTCAGTGTCCTTAATATAAATCCGGTCCGGCACATTATCGAGCAGTGCGTTGAGCAAGTCGCGTTCATAGGCCAATTGCTCCTCCATGTGGTGTCGTTCGGTGACATCCCAAAACATGCACTGCAAGCCGGCGACTTCCCCCGCCTCATTGTGGAGAGGAGTTTTAATTGTCTCGACGTGCAGCTCGGTGCCGTCGGGTTGGGTGTGCACTTCAGTGGTGGCGTAAGTCTCATCATTCTCCATCACGCGGAGATCATCGTGCCGGTATTTATCCGCTTGATTTTTTGGAAACAAATCATGGTCGGTTTTTCCAATGATTTCATCAATCGACCGGTTATTGAGTTTGCAAAAGCGCTGGTTGGCAAAAGTAAATCGCCCTTCGCTGTCTTTGCGCAAAATATTTTGCGGGATGATCTCCACGAGGGAATGGTAGAGCAATTCCGAAGTGCGCAGTGCCTGCTCGGCATTTTTCTGCTCGGTGATGTCCACAACCGTTCCCTCAAAATAGAGCAGTTCACCCGCTTTATTGCGTACTGCGCGGACGTTTTCTGAAATCCAAATCAACTCCCCGTCCTGTCGGCGCACCGGCGATTGAAAATCATGGATGACGTCCAACTCATTCATGCGCTTCACGAACTCCTTGCGGCGTTCCGGCTCGAGATAAAGTTGGCCGGAAATATCGTTCAAGTTGGTCATCAAATCGTCGGGAGAATCAAACCCGTAAATTTTTGCTAACATTGGGTTGGCGGAAATAAAACAGCCTTCCTCCGTGGTTTGAAAAATCCCCTCCTGAACATTTTCAAATATACTGCGGTATTTTTCTTCGGCGACTTCAACGCCGAGCTCCTGAATGAGCAGCTCAGCGTTTTCAGATTCCAGCGCGGCCATGCGCTGTTGCAGGCTCAGGTGTGAAGCGGATTGGTTGGCGAGGAGTTGCAGCTGATGGATTTGTGAATCAGAAAGTTGATGCGAATCCGGACTGGCAACCGCAAGTGTACCCACCGTGAGATTGTTTATTTGAATAGGGAACCCCGCGTAAAACCCGTGTTCATCAACGGAGGCATCAGTGATGAATGTGGGTTCAGCATTCATGATGGCCAGTGCGCATGGAGCACCGGCGCGCGGAATGCCGCCCGGTTCGCAACCGTGGCAGGCAATGCGGTTGATGGTTTCCTTATCAACCATCGCAATCCAAGCTTGAGGTGTGCTTGCAGTATGGGCGGCGAGTTCCGTCAGCTCAGTCAACGCATCCCCTGAAGAATTGGTTTGTGTGAACTCCAGTCCGCGCAACAGTTTGAGTCGCGCGGCTTCATTTTCGGGCACGGGTATTGGTTTTGAGTCGGCCACCGGTGTGCGTTCACTTTTACATCGCCAAAGGTTCAACGCAAGCGCCGACTTTGTGGGCACGGTGCATCGGCCGTGTTAATAAGTCACCCGCGCTCTCCCTTGACTACAAAGCGATCTGTTTCTATTCTCGCAGCGATGTCTTCGGCATCAAGGAGGCTTTATGAAAATTAAACAATTATTACTTAGCTGCGTTGCAGGGTTCATCATTGCAAGTCAAACCGCTTGTCTGGTCGTGGCCGCCGTTGGGGTTGGCGCGGGTGCAGTGAAATACATCGGGGGCGATCTTGAAGTGGATTCATCCAAATCCTTTGATGAAGTATTCGCAGCGGTGGAACAAACCTGTCAGGAACTGGAATTTGAAGTTCAGAAAAATGACAAGAAGGCGTTTTCAGGCATGATCACCGCGCGGAGTGATTTTGGAAATGTCACGTTCAAGGTGAAAAGCAAAACCACTGAGCTCACTCAACTATCAATTCGGGTGGGCATTTTTGGTGATCGTGAAGCATCGGATTTGATTTACGCTAAACTGAAGCCCAAGCTTTAGTCGAGTTCGCCGCAGAGGTAATCCAAGTACTCACTCAACCGTGTTTTTAATTCTGTGCGCGGGATGATTGAGTCGATCAAACCGCGTTCCATCAAAAACTCTGCCGTTTGAAAACCCTCGGGCAGTTCGCTTTGTGTGGTGTCTTTAATCACACGCGGCCCGGCGAAACCGATCATGGCTTTGGGCTCGGAAACAATTAGATCCCCCAAGCTCGCGTAACTCGCCATCACGCCCGCCGTGGTGGGATGGGTGAGCACGCTGATGTACGGCAGTTTTTGACGGCCGTGATACGCGATGGCCGCGCTGGTTTTGGCCAGTTGCATCAGGCTGAACATTCCCTCGTACATTCTCGCGCCACCGCTACTGGAAATGATAATCGCCGGCAAACGTCGCTCCGTGGCGGCTTCCACGATGCGGGTGATTTTCTCGCCCACCACGGAGCCCATTGAGCCACCCAGAAAATTAAAGTCCATCACTGCCAAGCCCACATCGTGATTTCCGATGCGGCCGATGCCGGTGATGATTGCGTCTTTCAAACCGGTTTTCTCGCGGTGCTTCACGAGCTTATCGGCGTAGGCAGCAGTGCCGGTGAATTCCAACGTGTCTACGCTGATCATATCCGCATCAAATTCTTCGAACGAATCCGGCTCCGTGAGTGACGCGATTCGCGCGTGGGCGGTTGTGGGGAAGTGGTGATCGCAATTCGGGCACACCTTCAAATTTTCCTCCAGCTCCTTATCGAAAATCATTTCCTCGCATTCAGGACATTTCGTCCACAGTCCCTGCGGGATTTCACGTTTGCGAGTGGTGCCGGTGCTTACGGGTTTTTTCTCGATGTCCGGTTCCTGTTCCGCGGGGGGCGGAGTGACCGCCGGTTCAACGGTTTCAAGTCCGAGAGTTTTTTTAGGTTGTTCAGCCATAACACGGCAATGCCGCCGTCGGGGATTATGTCGGGCAAACGTGCCTCCGCCTCAAGCCAAAACTAATCAGGCATACCGCGCGCAAGTGTCAACACATCCACTCTTGCGGCACCCGCCCCGCGGAGCGCCGCCGCACAGGCGCTGGCTGTGGATCCGGTGGTCATTACATCATCGACCAATAAAATGCGCGAAAACGGCATTCGGCTCGGAGCCTCAAACGCATTGTGCATATTAGCCAGTCGTTCCTTGCGGGTTAGATTCGTTTGGGTTTCGGTGTATTTCACACGCCGCAAAAACTTTGTTTCCATAGGCAACCCCAAGTGTTTTGCAACTCCGATTGCTAATCTCTCAGCTTGGTTAAAGCCGCGCTCGCGTTCTTTCACCGGGTGCAATGGAACCGGAACAACACATTGCGGTTGGTCAGGAAATAACGGGCCGCAGCTTTGCAGCCATTGAATCATCAGCGGTTCAAAAAATTCGTGTTGGTTATATTTGAATCGATGAACAACTTCGCGCACTAATCCACGGGCGGCCAATATTGAGCGTGCGTGAGTAAATTGCCATTTAGACTCATGGCAGTTTTTGCAGGTGACCGCCTCACCCGCGGCTCCCCCAAACGGGAGCCCACATTGTTCGCACCATGGAGGTGCAGTGAAGAAAACCTGAGAGCGGCATTTCCGGCAGGTAAATCCATTTGCCGCATCCGCCGGTGATGCGCCGCACACTTGGCAAACCTCCGGAAAGGCAAGCCCCTTCAGAGGCTCAGTCAGATGGAGAGTGCTCTTCATTGCTTTGCATTATGTACCAAAGCATGAGCGCCAGCAAGGGTGTCGCCGCCCAACCATCACTGATTTGGCCGTTGCCCCAAAAGGTCGATGCGGTTTCAGTAGTCGATTTCGTGAGGAACCCATTCGTCTTCAGGCAAAAAATCCAACCCGCGTGCACGCCGATGGAGCAAAAAAGATTTCCCGTTCGCTGCCAAAGAGCACAAAGGATAATTCCCGCCAGCGTGAGGTTGATGAATTTTGCGACCCAGTATGGATCGTTTGAAAAATCGTGAACCATCGCCGGGAGTGCTGAGAAGCCTGAAGTCCAAGTGATCGATTCCAGTTCAGGTTTTTGATCCAGAAAATGCATCGCCGCAAAAAAGAGGGAGCCGATCACCGCCGCCCAACGCCACGGCAAATCCCGCCGCAACAAACCAAAGAGCACTCCGCGAAAAAGTGTTTCCTCAATCACCGCCACCAACGCTCCGGCCAATAACGCATTGGTGAGATGCCGCGCCCATTCGGCCAACGCGGGGGTGGGGAGCATTTCGCGCGCGCCGCTCAAGAGGGGAAGGGCAGCCGCCGCTGTCAGCGAGGCCAGTCCGAGGAGTAGGCCCTTGCCCAGCCACGGCAAATGTTTGCGGGCATTGCCCCAGCCAATTTCCGCCCAGGACTTGATGTCCATAAATCTGCATAAAACCCACAACCCAAGCAGCGCCAACCCCAACAGGCAGCGATTGAAATACCGATGGTAATCATCGTGGTCATTCAGGAATTGCAGGAAAGCCCAGTCAGAAAAAACCGCTTTCCACGCCAAAGGCGAAATCAGTGCCGCGCCCAAAAACACGCAGGCAAGGTAAATCAAAATGGCAACAATGTGTCGCAAGTGCCGGAGTACAGCCGCAATTCATCGCCGCGCCAAGTGATTTTTATTGAAACAATCCCCGTTCCCCGTTTGGATTGCTCGGCGCGCGGCCTCGTCGGCGCAATACAAAGGAGGCAAAGATTCAACTGGTTGAAAATGGTAAATTCGGTGACTACCGCCTGTTAGAGCGCATCGCTCAGGGCGGGTTGGCCACGATATGGCTGGTTACCGATCCGGAGGGCCGTAGCCTTGCTCTGCGGGTGATGCATGACACCTTTGGGTCCGGATCGAATGGGCCCACCTTGTTTCGTCATGGTTGTGAAATTATGTCCAAACTCGCCCCTCATCGAAACGTGATTACTTTTCACGATAGCGGGAAAATCAGCGGACGCGAGTATGCCGTGCTTCAATATGTGGAAGGATTAAACCTGCGCGAAATGAACGTGCGCGAAGATCCGATGCTCGAGGAAATTCTCAGCGATATGATTATCGACCTCTGCGCGGGATTGGTGCACCTCCACGGGCAGGGCATCATGCATCTCGATTTGAAACCGGAAAATTTAATTATCAGTCGCGGAGGCACATTGTATTTGTGCGACTTTGATACCGCGCAGCCCATCCCCGATTCGCCGACGAAGTTTGAACGCAAATCCGGCACCCCGCTTTATATGGCTCCGGAAGTCGTCAACGGCTGGCGCTTCGATCAGCGCGCCGATGTGTATTCCTTTGGCGTTACCGTTTATGAAATGCTCACGCAGGTGAAGCCGTTCGAGGGCCAGAGCACCAAGGAAAAGCTCACCAACCAACTCAACCCAAAATATCTCATCCGCAAGCCGCGCAAATTCAACCCGAACATCCCCGTTTTATTGGAAGAACTAATCCTGAAATGCATTGAGTACGTCCCCGAGAAACGCTACCTCACCATGGGCATGATGGCGCGCGATTTGCATAAAGTGATGGGAGTGCGCTGATGGTTTTTAATCGAGATTTCGTCCGGCGTTATTGGTTTCTCGCCGCGCTGATCCTGCTCATCCCCGTAGGAATTATTGCACCCCAAGCGGGCTTGGCACTCAAGAATTCCGGTTGGGTCATCCCCGTCTTCGTGGGCATCATGCTTGGCATCGCCGGGTTCACGATGGATACCTCAAGCCTCGTGAAACAAGCCACCAACTTTCAAGCCGTCATTCCTGTGCTGCTCAGTATTTATTTATTTTCGCCCGCTTTGGCTTTTGGGTTGGGCGTGTGGTTTGCGCCCGCGGGAAATGAGCATTTCCTTCCCGCAATGATGATTATGGCCGCCCAAGCCGGCAGCCTCGCCTCCGCAATTGCCCTCACCATGATGGCCGGCGGCAACCGCGAACTCGCCCTCATTTGCACGCTCGCCTCCAATAGCCTTACCTTTTTGCTCACGCCATTTATTCTGGAAATTAGCATTGGCGCGGATGTCGATTTCCGCGTGGGCGAAATGATGTTGCGGATGATTTATATGGTGCTCCTCCCCATCGCCGCCGGGCAATTGCTTCGCCCATTACTTTGGGAACGCACTGAACCCATTCGCCCCTTCATTCGCATCGTACCGCAGTTTATTATTTTGATGTTCGTTTACACCGGCTTCGCCTCCGGCGCCCAACAACTCCAAGGCGCGCCTAATATTGTCCTGCGCTTCTTAGCCGCGTGCGCCATTCTGCACCTCGCATTGCTCGCCTGGAATTATCTCCTCTCCGGTTGGCTCCGTTTCGATTGGCCCGATCGCACCGCGATCATACTCAGCGGCTCCCAAAAAACCCTCCCCAACGGCATCTACGTCTGGAGCAATTTCTTCGCCACCAACCCCTACGGCGCAGTGCCACTGGTGCTCTACCACCTTTTCCAATTACTCGTGGACACACTGCTAGTGCCGTGGTTTGAAAAACGAAATCCCGGGAACAATACCTGCGGCAATAAACAAACCTTCAACTGCCACGCAGAAACAAACCAGAAAACCACTTCATCAACCACAGATTACACAGATCCCGCAGATTAAAAATAAAGAAAAAATCTGCGCCCATCTGTGTAATCTGCGGTTAAAAATGGTTCCCCGCGCTCGCTACAGCTTACCACTACCCAACCAACTGCGGGATCACTTTCGCGCCCTCCACGCCGGTGAGGCGTTGGTCTAGGCCGAGGAAGCGGTAGGTGAGGCGTTCGTGGTCGATGCCCATTTGTTGGAGGAGGGTGGCGTTGAGGTCGTTAATATGCACGGGGTCGCGCGTGATGTTGTAGCTGTAATCATCGGTGGCGCCGTGTTCGTAGCCGCCTTTGAATCCGCCGCCGGCAACCATTGTGGTGAAGCAGCGGCCGTGGTGATCGCGGCCGTGATTGGTTTTGGAGAGGGCGCCCTGGGAGTAAATGGTGCGGCCAAATTCGCCGCCGACGATGACGAGTGTTTCGTCTAGCATCCCGCGTTGTTTCAAATCTTTGATGAGCGCGGCCACGGGTTGATCGATGTCTTCGCATTGCTGGCGCAGCTTTACGGGCAACGCGCCGTGCTGATCCCAACCGCGATGGAAGAGGTGAATGAACGGCACGCCGCGCTCGGCCATCCGCCGGGCAAGGATGCAGTTGCTGGCAAAGGTGCCGGGCTTGGCGGTGTCTTTGCCGTACATTTCTTTTACGGCTTTGGGTTCTTTGGAGACATCCATCAAATTCGGCACGCTCGCCTGCATTCGGAAAGCCATCTCGTATTGTGAAATGCGGGTTTGAGTTTCGGGATCGCCGAACTCTGAAAATTGTTCCTGATTGATTTTTGCAATGCCATCAAGCATTCGGCGGCGCAGCGGGCGGTCGATGCCTTCGGGGTCTTTGAGAAAGAGCACCGGCTCGCGTCCGCTGCGGAGGTTGACGCCCTGATGTTTGCTGGGCAGAAATCCGCTGCTCCACAGGCGCGAGTACAGCGCTTGGCTTTGGCCGCGTCCTTTGGAAATCATCACGAGGTATGCGGGTAAATCTTTATTTTCACTGCCGAGCCCATAACTAATCCACGAGCCGAAGCTGGGTTTGCCGAGCTGTTGGGTGCCGGTGAGAATGTAGGTGATGGCGGGATCGTGATTGATCGCCTCGGTGTGCATGCTCTTGATGAGCGTGACGTCGTCGGCGATGCCGGCGATGTTCGGCAGCAACTCGCTCACCCAAGTGCCGTGCGCGCCGTGGCGTTTGAATTTGAACATCGGCGCGACGCACGGAAATGATTTTTGGCCACTGGTCATCCCCGTGATGCGTTGGCCATTGCGGATGGAATCAGGAAGTTCAGTGCCGTGGAACCCTCGCATCGCCGGCTTGTAATCGAACATATCGATATGGCTCGGGCCACCGGAGAAAAAGAGCATAATCACGCGCTTGGCTTTGGGCGCAAAATGGGGAAGGCCGGCCAAGCCGCCAATGCAGTTATTAGCGCGGGGCGCAGCGATGAGGTTGGGCGCCATCAGCGAGCCGAGCGCCGCGCCGCCAAGGCATTTGGCTGAATTAAAAATAAGTTCCCGTCGGGTTTGCAGCAGGCCGTTTTCGTAAAGTGGATTCATAGTGATTAAAGGCGGGAGATGACTTCGTCGAGGTTGAGCAACATACTGGCTACGATGGTCCACGCCGCGTGCTCGGCGGTGTTGAGTGATTCGTCGCGCTTGGAATCACCGGCAGCCAACAATTTGGCGGCGGCTTCGGGATTCTTTTTGTAATGCTCAAATTCTTCATTAAACGCGCTGGAAAGGATTTGCGAAACCAACGCCTTAGGCGCACGCGCCGCGACCACTCGATAACCAAACGCAACGCGATCCTTCGGCGACTTACCGCCTTCCTTCATCATTCGCTCAGCCAAATGCCGCGAGGCTTCGACGAATTGTGGATCATTCAACGTGGCCAATGCTTGCAACGGCGTGTTGGTGCGGGGGCGTTCGACAAGGCATTTTTCGCGAGTGGGCGCATCGAAAATCGTCATCGTGGGCGCGGGCGCGGAGCGTTTCCAGTAGGTGTACATACTGCGCCGATAGAGCGCCTCGCCTTTGTCTTGCCGGAAACGCACGTTGCCGCCGAGGCTCACTTCGTTCCAAAGGCCGGGCGGTTGATAAGGTTTCACGCTGGGACCGCCGATTTTGCGCACGAGCAATCCACTGACGGCGAGCGCGTTGTCGCGCACAAACTCGCCTTGCAAACGAAAGCGCGGGCCGCGCGCGAGCAAGGCGTTGGAGCGGTCTTGGGCGAACAACTCACGGGTGACGCGCGAGGATTGCCGGTATGTGGCGCTCATCACCATTTGCTTGAGCGTGCGTTTGATGTCCCAGCCGTGCTTTACAAAATCCGTGGCCAGCCAATCGAGCAACTCCGGATGCGAAGGCCAATCGCCTTGCGTGCCCAAATCCGAAACCGTTTTCACAAGCCCCTTGCCGAAGAGCAGCGACCAATAACGATTCACCGCCACGCGGGCCGTTAGTGGATGGTCGGGGCGCGTAAGCCATTGCGCGAGGCCAAGACGGTTTTGCGGCGCGCCTTTGGGCAGCGGTGGCAGGAATGCGGGCACGCCGGGTTTAATGACCTCGTCCTTGCGCGGATGCGAATAATGGCCGCGTTCAAGAATGTAAGTGGGGCGCATCTTGCTTTGATCGCCCATAATCATTGAGGTGATTTTGGTTTTATTCAGTGCCGATAATTCGCTTTGCGCGTTTTGCTTTTTGGTCGTCAACGTTTTGTATTCTTTGTCGATTGAATTGAGATAATGATTGGCGAGCGCGGCTTTTTGTTTGGCGTTTCGTTTGGCGGGCGCGATGGCGAGGATAGGCGCGAGGGGTTCGTTACCCGCTAAGGTGGCCACTTCGGTGTCAGTCAGTGCGCGATCGTAAAGTCGCACGTCATCGATCTCGATGTTGTTGGCTTGAGCAGAATTGGATCGACGGCCGATGCGGAAATCAACGGGCGTTTGAATGGTGCCGCTCAAGCCATCAGCTTCGATATTGTGCGTGAGGCGTTTGCCATTAAGATAAACCCGCGTGCCGCTCGCTTTGCCTGAGCCATCGTAAGTCACAAAAATATGCGACCATTGTTTGGCTTTGGTTTTTTCTTTACCAACAACTTTCACCGCATTGCCGGGCCAGTTGCTGATGATATGCGTCCCGGGCGCGCCTTGTTGCAGCCAAATATCAAACCCGCGAAAGGCGTTGCCCTCATTCATCTTGCTGAAAATTGCGCCATTGGCATTTGCTGCGTCGGGCTTCACCCAGCAGCCGTAGCTAAAGGGCTTATTCCATTCCGGCGGCGTAATGCCTTTCACATTGACGAAGCCACTCTTCACCACACGCAATCCGCCACTGAATTTTCCATCGCACGCCTGCGCGCCGCCTTCGAGTTTGGCGGCAGTTTTTTTGCTCACCAATTCGGCTGTGTTGCGCCCTTTGAAATCATCCAGAGGCAAATGTGCAATCAACCCTTCCGGCTCCGGCGGTTGCTTTTGGTTATTGAGCGCGGCGGCGATAACCCATTTTTCGATGTCCGGTTGTGCGGCCTTTTTTCGCGCGGCTAACTTTGTGGTGGCGGACATCACCCGCGCTTGAGCGGCATCACGCAGTTTTTGTTGTTCATCGGAAACCACATTCACCATCGGCGGTGCGTTGCCACCGCGGGTTTGTTTGCCGCTGTCTGCGTTGTTGTTAAAGAAAGCAAAAAATTGATAGTATTCCTTATGCGAAATGGGATCGTATTTATGGCTGTGACATTGGGCGCATTCCACGCTGAGGCCCAGCCAAACATTGCCGGTGGTTTTCACGCGATCGACCACGTATTCCACGCGGTATTCCTCGATGATGAGCCCGCCTTCATCAGTGGTGCCGTGATTGCGATTGAAGCCGGTGGCTACCTTCTGCGCCACAGTGGCATTCGGGAGCAAGTCGCCGGCAATCTGTTCGATGGTAAAATCTTTGAACGACTTATTAGTGTCGTAGGCATTAATCACCCAATCGCGCCAAGGCCACATTGTGCGCGGGCCGTCGGCATGGTGCACGCTGCTGTCGCCATAACGCGCGACGTCCATCCAATGCAGCGTCATCCGCTCGGCGTATGCTTTGGAGGCAAGTAGGCGGTCGACGACTTTTTCGAATGCCTTTGGGCTCTTGTCGCTCACAAACGCCTCCACCTCGGGCAAGGTTGGCGGCAAGCCGGTGAGATCAAAAGTCACGCGCCGGATGAGGATTTCTTTCGCAGCTTCTTGCGAAGGCTTCAGTCCGTTGGCTTCGAGCTTAGCCGCGGTGAAACGGTCAATCGGATTGTGACCCCACTTGGGTTTTGACTGGGGCAGGGCGGCGGGCTTCGGCGCGATGAAGGCCCAATGGCCCTCGTATTTCGCGCCCTGTTCAATCCATTTTTTGATGAGCGCGATTTGATGCGGCGTCAGTTCTTTTTTGGACTTAAGTGGCGGCATTCGTTTCTCTGCATCGGTGGCCGTAATCCGCGCCCATAATTCACTTTCCAAAAGTTTGCCAGCGACAATGACTTCCTCTTTGGCCGCGGCCTCTACGTCCAAGCGCAGCTTCCCCTTGCGTCGCCCCTCATCCGGCCCATGACACAGAAAACAGTTATTCGAGAGGATCGGCCGGATGTCCTGATTGAACCGAACCACCTCCGGCAATGGTTCCGCAGCCCCTCCCGAGGCCACAAAAATAAGACCCAATGTAAATACCCAAATACGCATATGGCTTGGACGGTATCACAAAAAAAATATTCGCGCAACCACGGGTGGGACAGTGTTTGACCCATCGAGGGTGCTATGGTGCGTATAGAAATTAATTCAACAAAAGGAAAACTATGAGCGATACATTTGAGAAGTTAGTGAAACATTTCGAAACAGCCGAAGTGCTCTTTATGCCGAATCCTGAAGAGCGGTCAATCTGGGCCGTGTTGCCCGGCAGTAAGACGAATTGGGGTGCAATTGTGAGGATCGAAGATGAAGAGCTGGAAGTGCTCGCGATTCATCCGTTGCGTATCCCGGAAGAGAAACGCGCGGCGCTGGCGGAACTCATCATTCGCATCGGGCCGCGTAGCAACTTGTGCACGTTGGAAATGGATTACGACGAAGGCCGGCTGACAGCGCGGAGTCATTTATATTTCGAATCCGGAACTGAGCTGTGCGATGAGGTGATTTTCGGGGCAATTAGCATCTCCCTGAATGCGCTGGAGTCCGTGCATCAAGCGGTGGTCGGCATTCTCTACCAAACCAAAAACGCCGTCGAAGCAGTCCAAATGTTGGAAGAAGAAGGGGGATCAGAATGCGAACAGCCCAACGCCAATCGCTTCAACCTCCCCAAACCCGAAGGCGAAGTGCCCTGGCCGGAGTTGCCGGAGGAGGGGTTGCGAAACAACTGAAGTCTCAGTCTGAATCGGTGTCAGTGATTGCAGACGGATTTTCATCCTCCTGTTCGAGATTTAGATCTAAAATTTTTCGCATCGGACGCTCGAGTGCGTTGGCTCGGGTGGATTCGAGTTGATCGAAATGCTTGTTGGCGGCTGATAGTGATTTTCCCATTGAATCAACTTTCTCGCCGTACACTTCCCATTGCTTGCTGAATTCCTGCACAAGAATTTGGAGATCGCCCGCTTTGCGTTCGACGGCAAAGCTGGCGACGGATTGGCGAATGAGGGAAAGGATGGCGTAGAGCGTCAACGGCGAGCAGAGCACGATGCGTTTGCTCATCGCAAAATCGATCAGCTGATGATCTTCCTGATTGATGAAACTGTAGATGCTTTCGTTAGGGATGAAGAGTAATACGTAATCGACCGTGCCACCGGCGGGATCAATGTAGTTTCGTTTGGAAACAGCAGTGACGTGTTTGCGGACGTCGGTGAGGAAATGTTTTTTCTCATCAGCGCGAGTTGCATCATCATCTGAGGCTAAAAAATTTTCGTAGTGGGTGATGGGGAATTTAACATCCATATTCAGCCGCTTGTCCCGCGGGAGTTGGAACGTGAAATCCGGCCGATCGCTTCCTTCCATAGATTGTTTCGTGTAATTTTTCCCTTCCATTAAACCCAGCAGATTTAGGATGTCTTCCACCATGCGCTCACCCCATTGTCCGCGCGCTTGGCTGCTGGAGAGGATGAGGCGAAGTTGGTTGGTTGTGTCCTGAAGATGATCGAGGCGTTCGCCGGAAGTTTCCACTTGTGCTTTCAAGCCGGCAGTTCCTTCGCCTAGATCTTTCAGTGAGCGCTGGATGGTTTGGAGGCTGGAATCGATGAGTTCCTTTTTTTGATCCAGTTGTTGCCCGGAACTGGCCTGCAACTTGGCAAACTCGCTTTGAGCTAACTCAAGAAATTGGCGTTGGTTTTCGGAAAGCGCTTGCCTGGAAAGATTGCCAAAAGAGGATTCAAGTTCGTCGGCACTCCGCTTGGCGGCTTCGGCTTCTTTTTGTTTTAATTGCCAAATGACAAGTGCACCTGCAAGAAATCCAACAACAAACAAAACAACAGGCAGAATAATATCCATCGCGCCGAGTTTCAATCCAACAGGGCGAGTTGGCAAGCTTGAACGGTTTCTTGGGGCGGGGGTTTGTTTTAATTACTCACCTTGATCGCATCCCAGCTTTCGAAGCTGCTTTTGTCGATGCCGATGATTCGGACTTTGACGACTTCGGCTTGGGCGAGGCCGAGGGTTAGGAAAACTACCGCGCAGAGCAGGAAGCCGATGATGAGGGATTTGGGGTCAATTTGTTTGAGTGGTTTCATAGTGGGAAACAATGCCACAGGTTGGGCAACCTGTCCAATGGCGTGAGGGTTTGACTCGTGCGCAAAAGGGCGGTAACTTGCCCGCAGACCAACCGGAGAGGTGGCAGAGTGGTCGAATGCGCTAGTTTGCTAAACTGGTTTACCTATAACGGGTAACGCGGGTTCGAATCCCGCCCTCTCCGCCATTCTTCAAAATGCCGCGATGCCCACGGACGCGATCAAAGTGCTGATAGCCGGTGCGGATGGCGTGGTGCTTTCCGAATTCCTCCTCGGCGAAGGCGTGCATGCGATTGGCTCGGCAACGGGGTCGGCGATTCTCATCGGCGGCGCGGAGGCGGAACACGCGCGCTTGCATTTGCAAAACGGCGAACTCTTCATCGAAGACCTCGGCACAACGGCCGGTATTTTTCTGGATGGGATGGGCGTGCGTGGCCGCTTGGGCGTGAGCCCCGGCCAAACCATCCAAGTGGGCGATCGCTGGCTGGCCTTGCAAGCGCCAACAAGCGTGCAGGCTAAGGCGGATGAAGTGTTGGCGCGGCGTTATCGGCTCATTCGCCCCATCGGTCGCGGTGGACGCGGCGAGGTTTGGCTGGCGCGTGATGAGGAGTTGAGTGAAGAGATCGCCCTGAAACGTCTTCCACCGGAAATGGCCAATGATGCCGTGGCGATTTCTGATCTCAGGCGCGAGGTGCAAAAGAGCCGCCATCTTAGCCACAATAATATCATCCGCATTCACGACCTCGTGCAACCACCGGGCGAGCCGGCTTTTGTCACGTTGGAATTTATCAACGGCCAAGACCTCGCCACGATGCGTCTCAGTCAACCCGGCAATTGTTTTAAATGGGAAACCCTGCGCCCGTTGATGTCGCAGCTTTGCGACGCGCTCGAGTACGCGCATCAAAACAAAATCGTCCATCGCGATCTCAAGCCCGCCAACATGATGGTCGATGCGGGAGGTAACCTAAAGCTCGCCGACTTTGGCATTGCCGCTTCGATGGCCGATAGCCTCAGTCGTTCCTCAATGCAAGGCAGCGTGAGCGGCACGACGCTTTATATGAGCCCCCAGCAAATGCGCGGCGAAATCCCCCGCGCCAGCGATGACCTCTACGCGCTCGGCTCCACTTTCTATGAGCTCCTCACCAGTCGGCCGCCATTCTCCAGCGGCGATGTCACCTATCAAGTTCTCAACGTGGAAGCCAAGCCGCTCGCCGAGCGTCTCTCTGAATTGGGTTTGCAAAACCAAGTGCCCGATGCCGTCTGCGCGATGATCATGGCGTGCCTTGCCAAAGATCCCGCCCATCGTCCCGCCAGCGCAGCGGCGGTGGAAGAATGGATTTCCAGTAGCGACGATTCATCCTTGCCGCCAATTTCACAACTCGCTCCATTGCCGCCAATCACCCCTTCGACACTCGGCCACGCGCCTTCCGACGAACCGCCGCCACTCGTGCCCACGCGGAGCGATACCACGCCGCCGGTGCTTGAAAGCCCCCAGCCCACCGTGCACGAAAAAATCGCTGCCGCCGGTTGGGGCAGCATTGAGGCACGGGATAATCCTTGGTATCAGGGCTTCATTGCCGTGGTCGCATTTTTTGCTTTGTTGCTGGTGATCGGCCTGAGGGATTTGCCGAAGGATAAAATTCTGGGCAGTGTTATTTTTATTCTCATCTTTTGGTTTGGGCTTTCGGCAATCGGGAAACACTTATTGAAACCCAAGCGATTCACCTGCAGTCAATGCGGCGGAAAATTGCTGAGTGACCAACCCGGCCCGTGCCCGCATTGCGATGCCTCGCTCACCTGAGTATTGCCACGAAGCATTCCGCCCGCTAACCTCCCGCGAATGAATCCGCGCGCATTGATTTTTTCGCTTGGCCTCGCATTGTTGGGTGCGGGTTGCTCCACGTTTGATCGGGACTGGAAGGCCGCCAATAATACCGCCAGCACCGGCAGCGGCATCGAAGGCCAATGGGTTGGCCGTTGGCACAGCGACACCAATCAACACAACGACGTGCTGCGCTGCCTCATCACGCGCAAAGAGGAAGGCGTTTATCACACCCGTTTCCACGCCAAATATAAATTGGGTTTTCTGCCCATCAGCTTCGGGTATGGGTTGGATATGACCGTCACAGACGCCAACGGCCAATATCAATTCCAAGGCCAAGCCGACCTCGGTAAGTTGGCCGGTGGTGTTTATCACTACACCGGAAGCGGCACCACCAACCAATTGCAGTTCAACTATCGCAGCCCCAAAGACCACGGCACGTTTAACCTCCAACGCCCCAAGGAAACCAAATAGTGAGCGAACCAACCGGCAAAAAATGGTACAGCGGCATCACGCGGTATCAATGGGTCATCCTCGTCATCGCCTGCGCGGGTTGGATTTTTGATGTTTACGAGGGGCAGATTTTCAATCTCACGCGCGGGGAAATGCTCAATGATTTATTGTCGGGCATCACCGATGACAAAGCGCGCGCGGCAAAAGTCGATATGTGGGGCGATTGGTTCCTCGCCGCTTTTTTGCTGGGAGGCACCGCGGGCGGATTGCTTTTTGGCTCGCTGGCCGATCGCTATGGGCGACGGCCGATAATGATTGCGACCATCCTTACTTACTCACTTTTTTCCGGCCTCACTTATTTTGCAACTGACTTGTGGCAGATCGCTTCGCTGCGATTTTTTGTGGCGATGGGCGTAGGCGGCGAATGGGCAGTAGCCGCGAGCTTGGTGGCGGAAATTTTCCCCAAACACGCTCGCACGCACGCCGCCAGTATTTTTCACGCCTCCAGCGTGGTGGGCACGTGGATGGCCGCTCTGGCCGGAATGGCGGTGGGCGCACAATGGCGGTACGCTTATTTAATTGGCATTTTACCTGCACTACTTGTCGTGTGGGTGCGCGCGACAGTGAAAGAACCTGAACGCTGGAAAAAAGCGGCGGACAACTCAAAATCTAATGCGGGCAGTTACCGTGAATTGTTCAAGCATTCCACATGGCGCAAGCACGCGCTCTTGGGAATGATGCTGGCGGCGGTGGGCTTAGCGAGTTTTTGGGCGGTGGGCATTGCCACACAAGGGCTGGCGAAAGAAATGTTGCTGGCCGAAGGCGCGAGTGTGGCAGAGGCGGCCAAGCAATCGAAGTTCGCCTACGGCATTGTGCAGACAACCGGGGCCGGAGTTGGGCTGCTGCTTTTCGGGCCAATCTGTGCGCGCATCGGTCGACACAAGGCGTTCATCCTCGGCCATTTGGGGGCGTTTTTGGTGGTGCCGGTCATTTGCTATTTGCCGCAGAATTACAATCAACTGTTGTGGCTGCTGCCGGTGTTTGGGTTTTTCACACTCTGCATGCACGCGGGGTATGCGGTTTATTTCCCAGAACTATTCCCAAATCACTTGCGGGCAACAGGCACGAGTTTTTGTTTCAATGTCGGCCGAATTGTGGCCGCGCCGATGTTGATTCTTTCGGGCATTGTAAAATCGATTGAAGGCTTCCCAATTCGAGATGCGTTGAGCTTGCTCGGCACTACTTTTCTGCTCGGGCTTATTGCGATTGCATATTTGCCCGAGACGAAAGGGAAGGACTTGCCGGAGTAGTTTTTGACACGGATTTCACTGATTCACACAAATTATTTTATCCGTGAAAATCTGTGTAATCCGTGTCTGAAAATTATTCCAACGAAAATCCATCAGCCGCAAACTTCGTCAGCCGCATTTCGTGTGCACCGTTTTCGCGGGTGAGTTCGTGCATGAAAATAATTTCATCGCCGTGATGTTGGGCGTCGATGTAACGCAGCGAGCCGGTGGTGTGCGGGCTGGTGATGCAAGGCGCATCGGGCGTTAAGATTTCCCAATTTCTCAAATCATCCGAAACAGCGAGGCCGGTGCGTTCCTCATAGTTTTGATGATGCCCTTCGCTGCCGTCATAGAAGGCGTAATATTTTCCATCAAGAGGAAGGACGCTGTTGATGCGGCGGCAGTATTTGTCCCACGCAGTGTCGCCTTCGGGTTGGAGGACGATGCCCTGCCAATCCCAATTGTCGAGGTCGGTGGAAGTGGCCAGCGCCGTGGCGCTTTTGCATTCGCCGGTATTGAAAATATCCAGTGACTCGTGCGAGCTGTCGCTGGTGGTGGCGGTGTTGATGGCGACGCTGAGGAACAAATAATATGTGCCATCCACTTGCATCAACCACGGATCTTTCACGCCTTCAAGGCCAAGATCGGTGGCGGTGAAAAGTCGCTTCGTGTTCGCGGGATCAAGCGCTTCGATGCTTTCAGCCGTGTTGATGGTGGTGCACCATCGGCCATCTTCCGGCGCAACGTAGCTGGTGAAGTAACGCCATTGCCCGTCAGAGCCGCGTTTGAGGGTGCTCTTTTCGATGGAGGCGGAATTGTAATCGCTCTTTTGCACGGCCCACACGTCCTCGAAATTTTCAAAATCCGTCGTCTTGGCGATGCGCGATTCGCCGCCGCGATCAGGCTCCACGCCGCGTGGGCGGCGAATGCGGTAGCAGACGTAGGCGGCTTGGTCGGTTTCGTCCCAAGTCCATCCGGGCGCGCCGGACCAATAACCTTGCTCGTTGCCGACCGGTTCGCGGATGAGAGTGCCGTTCAAAAGTTCTTCTGTGATGGGATGGTTGCTCATTTATTTGATGGTGATGATTTGTTTTTTACGAATGGATTCCTCGGCGGCAATGGCCAGCAAAGAACCATCGAGAGTGTTTGGCACGGAAGTGAGGGGCGCTTCGCCTTTTTGGATGGCGCGGATGAACGCGGGATGCATTTCGGCAAACCCTAAATGGCCACCCCAGCCGATGCCGCGTTTGGCTTTTACGGAAATGGTGCGCGGCTTGTCGCGGCCTTTTTTCCAGTGAAGGATTTTTAGATTGTCGAGGTCGGTTTGCAAAACGCCGGCGTCGCCAACGATGCCCATCTCGAGGGTTTCCTTTGGGGGGTCGTGGGCGAAGAGGCTGAGGTGCAGCGTGCCTTTCGCGCCATTGTCGTATTCCCAACTAACGGTCGCGTGGTCGTGCGCTTGGTTGGGGCCGGGGATGACGCGGTTAACGGCGTTGCTGCCAAAAGCGCTTACGCGTTTGGGGCGCGCGCCGAGCCACCAATTCATTAAATCAAAATGATGGCAATTTTTGTCCACGAGGCAACCGCCGCTTTTCCGGCGGTCTTGAATCCAATCGCGGCTTTTGGGCTGAAATGGCCCGCGAAATTCTTTGCACCAAGTCATGTGCGGTGTGCCGACTGCACCGGCGTCGATCAGTGTTTTGAATTTTGCAAAGTAAGGCGAGTAGCGTAGCTCGTGGCCGATCATCAAAATCCGATCACTGCGTTCGGTGGCACGCAAAAGCTTGCGGCATTCGGCGGGGGTGATGCCGACGGGTTTCTCCAGAAAAATGTGTTTGCCCGCTTTGAGTGCTGCGAGCGCGAGGGGGACGTGGGTAAAGTTGGGTGAGGAAATCACCACTGCATCGAGGTCGCTTTGGATGAGGTCCTTCTCGTTTTTGAAGAGCGTCATTTTGGGCGCGATTTCCATGGCGCGTTGGATGCGTCCGGCATCGCGGGCGCAGAGAGCCACGGCTTCAGCTTGTTTGCCGCAGTCCTCGTGGAACAACTGCAAATGACTGAAGCCCATCGAGCCAACGCCGATAAAGCCCATATGAATTTTCCGTCCCATAACGGCGGGGACTGTGCCTGAATTCGGGGGGTGTGTTCAAGCTTGGTTCGCGGTAGGGACGCGCTGGGCGCGTCCATGGACATGCGCAGCATGTCCCTACCACTTGACGGCGGACGCCTAAATGCGTTTCCTTCGCGGATGCCGTTTGTGACGCATTTGGAGTGTGCCGATTGTGGTACGGAATATCCTGCGGGCGAGGTGCACGGATTGTGCACGCGCTGTCAGCGGCCGCTTTGGGTGCGGTATGATTTGGATTTGGTAAAAAAGGAGTTTCCGAGGAAGGCGCTGTTTGGTCGGCCGCCCACGCTTTGGCGGTATTTGGAGCTGCTGCCGATGGATGATCCGGCGAGCATTGTTTCTCTTACGGAAACCATCACGCCTATTCTTCCCGCCAAACGATTGGGCGCGGAATTTGGTTTGGAGAATTTGTTGATCAAAGATGAAAGCCGTTTGCCGACAGGAAGTTTCAAGGCGCGCGGCATGGCGATGGCGGTGACGATGGCCAATGAGCTGGGCATTAAACGGGTGGCGGCTCCCACGGCGGGCAATGCCGGTGGCGCGTTGGCGGCGTATGCGGCGCGGGCGGGGATGGAGTGTTTCGTGTTTATGCCGGAGGATACGCCGGTGATTAATCAAAAGGAATGTCTACTACACGGCGCAAAGGTGTTTGCGGTGAACGGGCTGATCGACGACTGCGGGCGGCTTGTGCGCGAAGGGGCGGAGGCGATGGGATGGTTCGATGTTTCCACGCTGAAGGAGCCGTATCGCATTGAGGGCAAAAAAACGATGGGGCTGGAATTGGCCGAGCAGTTTGAATGGGAGCTGCCGGATTGGATTTTGTATCCCACCGGCGGCGGCACGGGCTTGATTGGAATGTGGAAAGCATTCGCCGAGTTAGAGGCGTTGGGTTGGCTGAAAAGCGGCAAGCGGCCGAAGATGGTTGCGTGCCAAAGCGACGGGTGCGCACCGATTGTGAAGGCGTTTGAGATGGGGGCGCGTCACGCCAAGCGCGTGGCGAATGCGGCGACGATTGCGAGTGGCTTGCGGGTGCCGCAGGCGGTGGGGGATTTTATGATTCTTGATGCGGTGCGCGAAAGTGGCGGCGAGGCGATGAGTGCGCCGGAGGGGGATATTCCGAAGTGGATGCAGTTGGCTAATTCAAAAGAGGGCATCGCAGTGTGCCCGGAGACTTCAGTTTGCCTCGGAGTGCTGGATCAGTTGATGGGGCAGGGGAAGGTGAAGGCTAAGGATCGGGTGCTAATTTTCAACACGGGTGCGGCGCAGAAGTATCCGGAGAGTGTGAGCGCGGAGGTGCCGCGGATTGATTTGAATGCGCCGGTGGATTGGGGAGCTTGGTAGCGCAGTTCCGTCTTTCTTTTTTAACCACAGAGGCACAGAGAACACAGAGTTGAAATTCTCTGTGCCCTCTGTGTCTCTGTGGTGATATTATTCTTCCCTTGGCTTGAGTTGCGGAAAGAGAATCACATCGCGGATGCTTTCTTGGCCGAGAAGCATAATGCAGAGGCGGTCGATGCCGATGCCGATGCCGCCGGCGGGGGGCATTCCATGTTCGAGGGCGGTTAGGAAATCTTCGTCGAGCTTTTGCTGTTCGCCGCCGGCTTGTTGTTGGAGGCGTTCGCGTTGTTCGATGGGATTGTTTTGCTCGGTGTACGCGGGGGCAATTTCCTGGCCATTGATGCAGCACTCGAAGACTTCCACGCAATCAGGTTCATCCGGCGAGAGCTTGGCGAGCGGCACGAGTTCTTTGGGGAGATGCGTCACGAAGGTCGGCTGGATGAGTGTGGGTTCGACGAGCTTTTCAAAGACGGCGTTGGTGACTTCGAAATCCTGTTCGTCGGGGTCGGTTTCAATTTTCAACTCATCGATGGCGCGGGCGCGGCGTTGGTCGGGCGTGAGGTCGAACCAATCGTCACCGGCTTTTTCGCGAATCAAATCCTTGTACTTTGCTCGCCGCCAATCGGGCGTGAGGTCGATGGTTTGGGTGACGTTGCCGTCCTCGTCTTTTTGCTCGATAACCAAAGTGCCACGCACTTTTTCGGCGAGGTGACAAATCATTGATTGGAGCAGCTCCATCATTGTCTCGTAATCGCCATACGCTTGATAGGCTTCGAGCATCGTGAATTCCGGATTGTGCCGTCGCGAAATTCCTTCGTTGCGAAAGATGCGGCCAATCTCGAACACGCGATCGATGCCGCCCACGAGCAGTTTCTTGAGTGAAAGCTCCAAGG
Organism: Verrucomicrobiia bacterium; assembly: GCA_014239365.1. Lineage (GTDB taxonomy): Bacteria > Verrucomicrobiota > Verrucomicrobiia > Limisphaerales > UBA1100 > JACNJL01. The sequence continues at coordinate 164,332 of JAAZZB010000059.1, forward strand.
CAATGCGCATAAAAAATTCGCGATTGAATGTATTGTGATGCGTCACGAAGGGGCGCGCTGCGGCGCCGCCGGGGATGCCCTGGAGGATGGGGGTTTCCACCTCCACAAATCCACGCGCGGCCATAAAGATGCGGATCTCGTGGAGAATGGCGCTGCGCTTGAGAAAAGTATCGCGCACGTCCTCATTGGCGATGAGATCGAGGTAGCGCTGGCGATAGCGCGTTTCTTGGTCGGCGAGGCCGTGCCACTTATCGGGCGGCGGTCGCAGTGCTTTGGCGAGCACGACGAAGTCGGTCATCTTCACGCTGATCTCGCCGGTTTTGGTGGTGAACAGCGCGCCATTGGCGCCCACGAAATCCGCGAGGTCGAGGCCCTTGAACATGGCAAATGCTTCGTCGCCAATATCATTTTTGCGAATGAACAGTTGGATGGTGCCCGAGACGTCGCGAATGTGAGCAAAGATTGTTTTCCCCATTTCACGTTTGGAAACGAGACGACCGGCCACCGCCACAATGCGTTCTTCGGTGTAATTGGCTTTGGCGTCACCGCAGCCTTCGCTGGGGGTAAACTTGTTGGCAAAGGGATTGATGCCGGCTTCATTCAACGCAGCCAAATTTTCGCGGCGTTGTTCGATTAATTGATTAGTGTCATCCACGCGGCGGATATCAATACGGATTGGCGGCGAAAGTGCAACCCTTTGTGTGATGAAAGCGCCCTTTCGTTTAAGAGGAAGGGCTGAGCATTTGCGGGAAGAAAAGCAGCAGGATGAGTGCCGCCACGGCCAAGACCCCAATGACGGTGATGGCGATAATGTAAATTTTTACCCAACCGGATTTTTTGACTTGGAAAGGCGATTTCACTTCTTCACTGCCACCAAAGTCGCCGGGCTGAATCGCCTTGGGGCCGGTTTGGATGACGGCGGTTTCGCGCTTCATGGTTTCCACCACATTCGGATCGTCCACCAACTGCACGTGAATGTTGCCGACTTGGACGATGTGTCCGGCGACGAGCGTCACGGAAGTCACCGGTTGTTGCTCCACGAAGCTGCCATTTTGGGAGCCCAAATCCTGATAGACGATTTGGCCGTCGGTGATGGTGAACTGGCCGTGCTGTGCAGAGATGGTGGAATCTGCGATGGGAATAGTAGACCCTTCAGCGGACCCAAGAATATGAGTCCCTTCAGTCAACTCAAAAGGACCCCCTTGGATCCCTTCGGTGATAATGTACAACAGCGTAGCCATGCCTCGAAACACGCTACCCTAACGGTGGGTGATTTGAACCTACTAACTATTTCAGTGATGTCAAGCCCTTAGGCTTGGGTGCTCATTTCACGAAAACGGCCGAATAACCCATTAGAATCGTGGGGCCCCGGCGAGGCTTCGGGATGGTATTGCACACTAAAAATCGGCTTGGAACGATGGCGCAACCCTTCGACGGTTTGGTCGTTTAGATTGATGCGGTCGACTTGGATTTCGGTCGGAAGTGTCGAGGAATCCACGGCAAAACCATGGTTTTGGGAGGTGATCTCGATGCGGCCAGATTCCAAATCCTTCACCGGTTGATTCGCCCCGCGATGGCCAAACTTGAGCTTGAACGTGCCGCCGCCCAGCGCTTGCCCGAGGATTTGGTGGCCAAGGCAAATGCCAAATATCGGTACCCCATGACATGCTAAATCATTCACCGCTTTTACCGCATAGCTCAATGCAGCAGGATCGCCGGGGCCGTTGGAGAGAAAAACGCCGGCGGGTTTGTGCTTCAGCACTTCTTCCGCAGTCGTGTCGGCGGGTACCACGCGCACTTGGAACCCATGCCGACGAAGGCAACGGAGGATATTATATTTGATGCCAAAATCATATGCGACAATCGGCACATCCGCCGGGGGCAGGGCAGGGGGGTGCGGCGTAGGATCGTTCCCTGATGGGATTGTAAATTCTTCGCTGGATTGTTCGTGCGAATCCCAGTCAAACGCTTCGGCATGCGTAACTTCCTTCGCGTAATCCGCGCCGACCAATCCGGGCCAGTCGGCAGCTTGCTGCTTGGCGTCCTCCTCGGGAATATCTTCAGTGGAAATCACACCATTCATTGCGCCGCGCACGCGAAGTTTTTTGGTGAGCGCGCGTGTGTCGATGCCTTCAATGCCGGGGATGGCGTTTTCTTTTAGATAGTCATCGAGCGATTGTTGTGCGCGCCAACTGCTCACCACTGGCGAAAGCTCACGCACCACAAAGCCGGAAACGTGCGGCTGATAGCTTTCGATGTCATCCGGGTTCACGCCATAGTTACCAATCTCCGGATACGTCATCGTCACGATCTGCCCTTTGTACGAGGGGTCCGTGAGAATTTCCTGATACCCCGTCATCGAAGTGTTGAAACACACCTCGCCGCAAGCCGTGGTGCGTGCGCCAAAACTTTTGCCGTGAAAAACTGTGCCGTCTTCGAGTGCGAGAATTGCCATTGGTGTTGGGTGGGCCGTGAAGCCGCGCGAGTCTAGGGAGCGCCCGCCAACCCGTCAAGCGGCGACACAAAAAAGGCGCGACCCGAAGGCCGCGCCGTGAATTCGTTTGCAGTTACTCAGCCGCTTTCTTTAGCGACTCGATGTACTTCGTGACTGTGGTGCGGCCGTAACCCACTTTCTTGGTGAGTTCTTTTCCTTTAGCATCCATCAAAATGATGGTCGGATAGCCACGAACCGAGAAGGCCTTCGCTTGCTCGCGATTGTAGGCCAACTGTTCTTTGGTCACCTTTGATTTGTCGCGAGGGAAGTCCAGCTCCACCAGCACGAGGTTCTTTTTGGCGTATGCCTTGAACTCATCCGAGTTGAAGACATTCTTTTTCAAGGCCTTGCACGGCGGGCACCAGTCCGAGCCGGTGAATTCCACGAGCACGGTTTTGCCTTCTTTTTTGGCTACTTCCTTAGCCTTTTCAATATTGGTCAGCCAGCCTTCGCCAGCGGTGAGGCTGAGGCTCAGGGCAAACAGGGTTGTTAATGCGATTACTTTTTTCATTTTCAAAACCTTTGTGGTTTAGGGGTTAATGTCGATGCGCCGAGATTACGCTGCCACAGCCCCTTCGCGCCACACAATTTTTCCGGCGACGAGTGTCATAGTCGGGCGCCCCTTGAGCGTCCAGCCGTGGAACGGGGTATTGGCAGATTTGCTGGGACTCGCGGCCGCGTCGTACACCCACTCGGCATCGGGATCGAACACCGTCACATCCGCATCCGCGCCTTCGTTTAGCGTGCCCTTTTCAAGCTTGAGCAGCGTGGCGGGGTTCACTGTGTATTTGGAAATGATCGCCGATAAATCGAGATGGCCCGCGTGATAAAGTTGCATCAACGACAGGGCGAGTTCCGTTTCCAACCCCGTGATGCCGAAGGGAGCATAGTCAAACTCCACATCCTTTTCGTGCGCGCAATGCGGTGCGTGATCGCTAGCAAGGATTTCCAGCGTGCCATCGGCGAGCCCGGCGATGATGGCTTTGCGATCATCGGCAGTGCGCAGTGGCGGATTCATTTTGCAGTTGGTGTCAAACACCGGCCATTCTGTGCGTTGCGCTTCGGTTTGCAGATCGCGGCCATCCTCGGCCCAGAAATGTTCACTGCCGCCGATGGCCGCATCGGTGAGCGTAAAATGATGCGCGCACGCTTCGCCGGAAATGCAAATGCCGCGCGCCTTCGCTTGGCGGATGAGCTCCACCGACTTCGCGCTGCTCACGTGTTGGCAATGAATGTGTGTGCCAGTGAGTTCGGCCAATTCAATATTCCGCGCCACGATCAAATCTTCGCCCGTCGCGGGCCAACCTTTGAGGCCGAGGTTGGTGCTCCAATAGCCCTCGTGCATAACGCCGTCGGTCACGATGGAATAATCCTGGCAATGATCCATCACCGGCAGGTCAAACATGTTGGCGTACTCCAGCGCGCGCCGCATGAGATCATTATTTTGCACGCAATGGCCGTCATCGGTAATCGCCACAACGCCCGCTTGTTTGAGAGAGCCGATGGGCGCGAGCTCTTCGCCGGCAATGTTCAGCGTGAGCGTGCCGGTGAGGTACACATTCACCACTGCTTCGCGTTCCGCTTGATCTTGAATGAGCGCCACCGTCGCGGGACTGTCAATCGCAGGCGTCGTGTTGGGCATGCACACCACCGAAGTGAAGCCGCCCATCGCAGCTGCCGCCGAACCGGTGGCAATGTTTTCCTTGGCCGTTTGGCCCGGCTCGCGAAAATGCACGTGCAGATCAATCAATCCCGGGCAAACCACTTGGCCGGTGCAATCAATCACCTCGGTGTCTGGCGGCGATTCCATCCCAGAACTCACCGCCTTGATTTTGCCGTCGGACAAAAGCACGTCCGCCGTTTCATCACGATCATTGGCCGGATCAATCACACGCCCGCCTTGCAAGAGAACAGAACTCATCGGCCCGCAGCATACCCGCAAGCGGGAACGATGCCAAGCGTGATGGCGTTTGTGTTTGCATTGAGTGCTTGCGGGCCGGTTTAATTCGGTGGCTTGGCGGACACCACGCAAAACCACATCGCTGGCGGCGACCCGCAAACAGTCGCCGCCGCGCGCGTAGTCATGGAGCAGGGCGGCAACGCCTTTGACGGCATCGTGGCCGGAGCTTTTTTGGCGATGGTGAGCGAATCCACTCTCACCAGCGTGGGCGGCGGTGGTTATCTGATGGCCAGCGCGGCAGACGCGGAACCGGTACTCTTCGATTTTTTTAACTCGATGCCGAGTGGGGATGTGGGTGCCGGGAATCTTGATTTCCTTTCCGTGTCGGTTGATTTCGGATCCGCAACACAGGAATTCCACATTGGGCGCGGCGCCGCCGCCGTGCCGGGTAATGTGCCGGGGCTGTTGCGGGTTCAGGAAAAACTCGGCTGCCTCGACCGTGCCGCAGTGCTTGCGCCCGCCATTCGATCTGCGCGGGAAGGCATAGCGTTGTCCGCGCAACAAGCGGAGTTCATCCGGATGCTCGAGCCAATTCTCATCCACACGCCGGACGCGCGCGCGCTGTACGCGCCGAAGGGCAATCTTCTGCGCGGCGGCGAATTCTTTTCGATGCCGGAATTTGCCGACTGCCTCGAAGTGTTGGCCGCGGAAGGCCCGACGCTGTTTCAATTCGGCGCGGTGGCCAAAGCTATTTTGGAATGGGCGGAGCAGGGCGGGTTGATTCGCGCGGAGGATCTCACCTCATTTGTGGTCGAGGAACGAATCCCACTGCGGGTGCAATTTGAAGATTGCGAAATCCTGCTCAATCCCGCGCCCGCATCCGGCGGGGTACTCATCGCCCACACGCTCGCGCAACCAGAAATTTCATCTACCCCCGGCTTGGCGCACGCAATGCAATTCACTGCGACAGCGCGACAGCAATTGCTCGACCCCCCATCGCGCGGATCCACCACACACCTCAGCGTGCTCGATGCCGCCGGGAACGCCGCCAGCCTCACGATGACCAATGGCGAAGGCTGCGGCAGCCTGTTGCCCGGCTGCGGGTTTATGCTCAACAACGTGCTCGGCGAAGAAGACCTCAACCCCGGCGGTTTCCATCGCCACGCGCCCGGCCTGCGCCTGCCGAGCATGATGTCTCCCACCATTGCACTTCGCGCAGGGCGGCCCGTGCTAGTCACCGGCACCGGCGGCAGCAACCGCATCCGCTCGGTGATTATCCAAGTCTTGATAAATATCATTGCGAAGGGCAACACTTTGGAGGCAGCCACGCTGTCGCCGCGCCTGCATTTTGATGGTGAGACATTACAGGTTGAACCCGGTTTTACTGATGACGAAATGGCCTCGCTCCGGACCATCGCCCCCGTAAATGCTTGGGATTGCCCCAGCCTTTATTTTGGCGGCGCGCATTCCGTGTCGCCCGGAGGTGGTTTTGGCGACCCTCGACGCAGCGGCTGCGCTATTTCATTTTTGTAATTTTCATAAATCACTATGTCCATTCAATTCAATGCTTCGCCGGACCCCACAATCGGGGTGGAGGTGGAACTGCAAATTGTGGATCCCGCCACGCGCCGCCTCGTTCCCAAAGGGGGTGAACTCATCGCGGCATTGAACGACAGCCCGCATGTGAAATCCGAGCTGCTGCAATCCACCGTGGAGCTAAACACCAGCGTGTGCCGGAATGTGAAAGAAGTGCGGAGCGATCTCGAGCGTGTGAAAGACGAAGTGCAATCCGCCAGCGAAAAACTCGAGTGCAATCTCATCTCCGCCGGCACTCATCCCTTTTCTACTTGGCCCGAGCAACTGACCACCGATGAGGAGCGTTATCAGAAACTCATTAACCGCGTCCAATGGCCCGCGCAGCGCCTGATGATTTTCGGGCTGCACGTGCACGTCGGAATGGACACCGGCGAGAAAGCCGTCGCCGTTGCGAATCAACTCACTAATTTCATCCCGCAGTTTCTCGCCCTCTCAGCCAGCTCACCCTTTTGGCAAGGCAACGACACCGGCCTTGCCTCCGTCCGCAGTAAAGTTTTCGAAACGCTCCCCACCGCCGGCCTTCCAGAACACTTCGCCAACTGGGGCGAATTCCAAACCTTTATGAACACCCTCGTCAACGCCGGTGCCATCGAGAGCATCCGTGAAGTGTGGTGGGATATCCGCCCGCATCCCGGCTTCGGCACCGTGGAGCTGCGAATGTGCGACGGCTTGCCCACGATGGAAGAGCTCCTCGCCGTGGCCGCGCTGATGCACTGCACCACCGTGCACCTCGGCGAACAATACGAGAATGGCGAACTGCCACCCCCCACGCGCCATTGGATTCTGCGCGAAAACAAATGGCGCGCCGCGCGTTGGGGGCTTGATGCCCGCATCATTCAAGACGAAGCCGGCAACCTCGAATCCAACCGCACCCTCATCCATCACCTCATAGAAACGCTTGCTCCACTCAGCGAAACACTTAACTGCGCCGAAGAATTAGCAAATTTGGCTCGCATTCTCGATCAAGGCCCGAGCTACCTCCGCCAGCGGAAAATTTTCGAACAAACCGGCCAGCTCGAGCCCGTGGTCGACGCCCTTATCGACGAATGGAAAACCGGGAAGCGCCACACCCCGTGATTTGACAAACCTGCCCAATCCGTTACAATGCGGCCCACGCGGGTGTCGTATAATGGTATTACTCCAGCCTTCCAAGCTGATAACGCGAGTTCGATTCTCGCCACCCGCTCCAATTTCAATTCCACCAAAAATACAGTCTCGTTTTTGGGTTTCATGAAATTATTGCCACGGGCTTTTTCCATCTCTCCCAATCCTCTCCCGTATCCACATCCGCCAGCTCGCGTAATATTTTTATAGTCAGCCCTGCTTCTCTCGCTTTTTCTAGCGTCATTTTCAAAACTTCTCCTGTGCTCCATTTAATTTCTTCAAACAGAACAGGGCAGGGTGCGTTCAGGCCGATCAGCCAATAACCTCCATCGGTGGCAGGGCCGATCACGGCGTCGTGGGTTTGGAGGGCTTTGGTGGCGGCGTGCAAATCGCTTAACCGCACTTCGGGGCAATCGGATCCGATGACGATTGTGGGGCCGTTTGTTTCGGTGAAAGCGCGGTGCATTCGCTCGCCGAGGTCGCCTTCGCCTTGAGATTGAGCTTTCCAGTTGGCTTGCAGCCATTGGGTGATTTCGTTTTTGGCGTCATCGGGCGTGAAGCGTAATTCTACTTCAATGGAGCGGGGCAGGGGAGCCAGATTAGCAAGCACGGTTTCGGTGAGTTGACGATAGGCGTCGCACGCGGCTTCGTTTCCAATGGTGGCGGCCAGCCGGGTTTTCACAAAACCGGGGCGAGGCGCTTTCACAAAAATGATGATGCGAGGTTCGGGCATCCTTGACTTTCCTCGCCAATCATTGTGCCATCGGCCCTCGCATTCAACTCGCGATTATTGTGAAAAAATATAACGTCGGAATTATCGGATACGGTTGGGCAGCCACTGCCCACATTGACGCCATCAACGCCTCGGGCATGGCCCAGGTCACTCGCGTGTTTTCATCGCGCTTACTGGACGATGATGAACTCAGTGTGCGCCATGGCAGCCGCATCAAAACCACCACCAATCTCAAGTCTATGCTTAACGACCCAAATGTGGACGTGGTGGATGTGACGAGTTATCCGTACCAACACGCCGATCAAGTGGTCGCTGCGGCCAAGGCGGGCAAGCATCTCATCATTGAAAAGCCCCTCACGCTCACGCAGCCGAACTTGCGACGGATGCTGGCGGCGGTGAAGAAAGCGCGCGTGAAAGTTTGCGTGTGTTTTGAGTGCCGATTCGCATCGCAATTTCTCACGATTAAATCCGTCGTGGACCAAGGGCTCATCGGCAAAATCCACTACGGCGAAGTGGACTATTATCACGGTGTCGGCCCGTGGTACGGCCAGTATCGCTGGAACACCAAAAAAGATGCGGGCGGCAGCAGCTTGCTTTCGGCCGGTTGCCACGCGATGGACGCGCTTTTATATTTTATGGGCTCCACGGATGTGGTGGAGGTAACCAGTCATTCCACGCAATCGAAAAACAAGATTTTCAAAAAATACGAATACGACACCACCAGCGTCACCATTCTGAAATTCAAGGACGGGCGTATTGGCAAAGTCGCGAGTGTGATCGATTGCCTGCAACCATATTATTTCCACACCCATCTCGTTGGCAGCGAGGGCAGTGTTTTGGATAATAAATTTTACTCCAGCAAAATGGGAGCGCTCAACAAAAACGAATGGAGCACGCTGGCTACGCAACTGGTGGATTCCGGTGATGTGAGTGATCACCCGTATCAAACACAGTTCGAAGCCTTCTTCACCGCGCTGCGCGCCGGCAAGGAAATGCCGCACACCAGCCTTGAGGATGCAGCGCGCACGCACAAAATTATCTTCGCAGCGGATCAATCCGCCGCCACCGGCAAGCCTGTACGCATCAAATAACCATGCCCAATCCTTCGGCCATTGCCATCGGGGCACATCCGGATGACATCGAGTTTGCTATGGCCGGCACGCTGCTGCAATTGCAGGCGGCGGGTTGGGAGATTCATTATTTCAATCTTTCCAGCGGCAATCTGGGCAGCGTGAAATTAAATGCCGCCCAAGCCACCCGCACCCGCGCGCGGGAAGCCAAAGCCGCAGCAAAAATTCTCGGCGCAAAATATCATGCGAGCATTTGCAATGATTTGGAAATTATGTACGACGTGCCCACGTTGCGAAAAGTGGCAGCGGTGATTCGCAAGTCCAAAGCTTCAATCGTACTCACGCATTCGCCAGCAGATTACATGGAGGACCACACCAACACCTGTCGCCTCGCGGTGACGGCGGCCTTCGCGCACGGCATGCCCAACTTCAAGTGCACGCCTGCGGCTAAACCTTATGCGCACAATGTGACCGTCTATCACGCGATGCCGCATAGCTTGCTCGATCCCTTGCGCCAACGCGTGATGGCCGGTGCATTTGTGAACACGACGCCAGTTCGCACACAGCAAGTAAAGGCGCTCGCCGCGCATGCGAGCCAACAAGATTGGCTGGATGTAAGTCAGGGGATGAATTCATACATCAAAGCAGGCGAGGAGGTTTCGCGAATGTTGGGGCGGTTGTCCAAAAAGTTTAAGTTCGCCGAAGGTTGGCGGCGGCATTTGCATTTTGGTTTTAGTTCGGAAGAGTTGGATCCACTGAAGGATGCCCTCGGGAAAAATTATTTGATCAATCAAAAATACGAGCGCGCGCTCAAAAAAGAACAATAACATGCCACGCAAACTCAGCACCATTGCCCCCGATTGGTGGGACTACACTACACTGGAAAACGACCTCATTCGCGATGCGGCAAAGCTCACGCCGCGCCAAATCGAAAAGCTCGCGCGGCCGGGCTTTCGCGTGGTGATGTACGACACGTTGGAGGATTTTTATCTCGCTGAGGCGCTGGAATACATCGATGCGTGGCGTGCTTCCACGCCGGATAATCCCGTGGGCATCTGCGGCCCCATCGGCCCCACGGAGCAACTGCCGCTTGTGGCGCGCCTCGTCAATGCCCTCGGGCTCAGTATTCGTTCGGCGCATTTTTGGGGGATGGATGAATGGTATGACGGCAAGCACGAAGTTTCACTCAAGCATCCGCTTTCATTTGAACGAGCTGATCGCGAATTATGTTTCAACAAAATCGACAAACGTCTTTCAATGGCCGATGAACATTTGCATTTCCCCAAAGCCGACACCAAGCCCTTCATTGAAAGTTGGGACAGCGTTCGCTGCGCCGTAATGCAAGGCGGGCAGGGCGACATCAAACATTGGGCGTTCAACGATCCGCTGCCGCGCAAAGGCAAATGGAAAAATAATCCGCCGCCCGCCAAGGAGTATCGCAAGCTCGGTACGCGCATTGTGGATTTGCATCCGGTGACGCTCGCGCAAAACGCCCGCACCAGCGGCGGCGGCAACATCAGCCTTGTTCCGCAACAAGCTATCACCGTTGGCCCGCGCGAAACGTGGCAAGCAGAGAAGGTGAGCATTTGGCAAGCGGGCGCCCACGACAGCCCCTTCGGCCAGCGCCTTACTACGCTGATGATTTCCAAAGGCATCGCTGACAGCGCCGTGCCGATGAGTTTATTGGCGGATCATCCCAACGTTCAGTTCAATTTCTTTCGTGGTGGCCTCGGTTCCTGCGAAGTGGAGATGCACTGAGCAGCCTTGCCCTCCGGCCCGTCGTCACTATAATCCGCGCCGTGTTGGACATTAAATATATCCGCCAAGAGCCCGAAGCCGCTAAGACACGGCTGGCCGCGCGTGGCGAAGACGCAAGCCGCATCGACGACTTATTGGCGCTGGACGAACAACGGCGTGCGTTGGTCACCGAAGCGGAAACTTTACAGGCCACCCGCAATGCTGCTTCCAAAGAAATCGGCGCGTTGATGGGCCAGGGCAAAAAGGAAGAAGCCGAGGCTAAGAAAACTGAAACTCGCGAACTGGGCGACAAGGTTGATTCGCTCAATGCGCAACGGACCGAAGCCGATGATGCGTTCAATAATTTGATTCTCACTTTGCCCAATCTTGCTCACGACAGCGTGCCCGTCGGCGATGAAAGCGCCAACGCTGAAGTGAAAGTGGAAGGGCGAAAGCCGACGTTTGATTTTGAACCGAAGGGCCATTTGGATTTATGCGATTCGTTGAAACTTATTGATTTCGAGCGCGGCGCGAAATTGGCCGGCAGTGGCTTTCTGTTGTACACCGGTTGGGGCGCGCGATTGGAACGGGCGATGATTCAATTTCTGCTCGATCTCCACATCCACGAGCACGGCTACACCGAGGTGAGCCCGCCGTTTATGGTGCAGGCGGAATGCATGGAAGGGGTTGGGCAATTTCCAAAATTCCTCGACCAAGCCTACGCAGTGCAGGAAGGGCTCGATGGCGAAACGCTCGGCAAACGTTATCTCATTCCCACCGCCGAAGCGCCCGTGGCGAATTTGCATCGTGGTGAAATTCTCAGCGAAGACGAGTTGCCCAAAAAATATTGCGCGTACAGTCCTTGCTTCCGCGCCGAGGCCGGTGCCGCCGGCGTGGCGACGCGCGGGATGATTCGCGTGCATCAGTTTGATAAAGTGGAACTCATCAAAGTGGTGAAGCCCGAAACCGGATACGACGAACTCGAAGCGATGCTCGCCAACGCGGAAAAAGTTTTGCAACTGCTTGGGCTGCACTATCGCGTGCTGCTGCTCAGCACAGGCGATATGGGTTTTGCTGCGGCCAAAACGTACGACATCGAAGTTTGGGCGCCGGGGCAGGGGAGCTATCTCGAAGTGAGCAGTGTTTCCAACACCGAAGATTTTCAGGCGCGCCGAATGAAAACGCGATTCAAAGCAGAGCAGGGCGGCAATCAACTGCCGCATATTTTGAACGGCAGCGGCGTGGCGCTTGCGCGGTTGTTTGTGTCGCTCATCGAAACGCATCAACAAGCGGATGGCTCCATCGCCATTCCGGAGCCGCTGCAACCTTACCTGCGTGCCGACCGCATTTCCGCTTAACGATAAAATCGATACAATGCGAATCCTGCAGGCGGTTAGCGAATTTTTCCCGTACTCCAAAACCGGCGGCTTGGCCGATATGGTTGCGGGACTTTCCGGTGCTTTAGCGCGAACCCACGAAGTGACTGTGGCCACGCCTTTGTATCGGGGCATCCGGGAGCAATTCCCTGATTTGGAGGCGGTCGGCGATGAGTTTGAATTGCCTTTGGGGGACGCCAAGCTAACCGGTCGCTGGTGGCGACACCAACCTTCACCCAACCTCATTGTGTTGTTGCTGGAAAACGACGCATTTTACGATCGCCCCGGATTATATATGGAACACGGGGAAGGGTACTGGGACAACCCTGAGCGATTCATTTTTTTTAGCAAAGCTGTCGCGCGTTTGTCGCTGGATTATGACGTGGCCCATTTGCACGATTGGCAAACCGCCATCGTGCCGATGCTCTTAAAGGAAGGGGCAGGGAAGGGCACGCCACGCACGGTGTTCACCATTCACAACCTCGCGTATCAGGGCTCCTGCGATGCGGATCGGTTCAGCTTCACTAATCTTTCGGCAAAGCTCTTTCACTCGCGCGGCCCGGAACATTTTGGTCAATTGAACTTTATGAAGGCCGGTTTGCACTATGCCGATGCCATCACCACCGTTAGCCCGCAATATGCGCAGGAGATTCTTACCGAAGAATTTGGCGAAGGCCTCAGTGGGGAATTGTTGAAACGCAAAGATCAACTCACCGGCATTCTTAATGGCGTGGACTACGCCGAGTGGCGCACACGCGGCAATCCGCATTTGGCCGCCGAATATGATTTGGAAAACCTTTCGGGTAAAGCAACGTGCAAAGCACAGTTGCTGGAAATATTCGGGTTACCGAATGAAGGGCTGCCTCTCTTCGCAGTGGTTTCACGGTTAGCAGAACAAAAAGGGATTACGCAACTGGTCGAAGCGCTGGCGGAGTTATTGCCGGGCGATGGCTTTCAGTTTGTCTTGTTGGGTTCCGGCGATGAGGCATTGGAGGAGATGCTGCTCCAACTTCGCGCTGAATTTCCTAACCGAGTTGGCGTGGAAATTGGTTACGACCAATCCCTTTCGCACAAAATCGAGGCCGGCGCAGATTTTTTTCTGATGCCGTCCCGCTTTGAGCCGTGCGGCCTCAATCAACTTTACAGCCTCCGCTATGGAACCATCCCCATCGTCCACGCCGTCGGCGGCCTCAAAGACAGCATCACCGACATCCAAAAACCCGAGGGCAATGGAATCCGCTACGAACAATTTGATGTGCCCCAACTCAGCACGGCAATCCACCACGCTCTCAGCCTGTCCCGAGACCCCAAGAAAATGGAAATGGTCCGACGCATTGGGATGAAGCAAGACTTCTCCTGGCCAATGGCCGCCCAAAAATACACTCAACTTTACAGCAAATAAACTTCATCAAATCTCGCCACAAGACGACACCTCCCAAAATTCACCCCTCACCTCAATTGCACATAACATATATTGTGCGAAACAAATGGTTGTGAGAATGGTGGGGGTTTTGGCTAACGATGGCTCCAGCCGAATCTGGGTGACAGTGGTGGCCAGTAAACAAACGAGGATTTGCCGATGACGTCTTTCATGGGTAATTGGCCCCAGTCGCGCGAGTCGGCGCTATTGGTGGTGTTGTCGCCGAACATTAAATAATGATCCGGACGCATTTTCATAGTTACTCCAGAGTGTTCAAATTTTGGTGCGGTTGGTGGGCTTTGGGAAGCTGTGCGGTGGCTGTTGTTGATGTGACCCGAATTCACAGAATTAATGGCAATATATCTTGGGATGGGGATAATTTGGCCGCTTGCGGATTCGAAATCAATTTCGGGTTGGGTGTTCAGGGAATAATAAAATGCGGGGTGATCATCATCAATCCGTCGCCCATTAATGCGGACGTGATCACTATGAATGGAGGCGTAGTCCACCGGGAAATCATAGAGGAATTCGAACCCGGAATCATTGGCATCAATGCGTCGCTCGTTGATCCGAATATGGCGATCGCGGCCGATGGAAATGGTTTCGCCACCAAGCGCAACTAATCTCTTAATATAAAAAAGCGGTTTCCCATTTGGGTCGCGAGGTACCGGTACATTTTTGGTGGTGAAGACGCAAATGTCTCCGCGCTGAGGGCGTCGAAAGTTGAAGGTGATCCGATTGACAAATAAATGATCGCCAGTTTTAACTCTCAGCTTGTAGACAAAATCACCTTTTAAAAACTCACTGCCAATGCGGGGTTGGCCGTGGTTTTCGGAGGTGCCCCCAATAATTGGTTTTTGGTGTGAATCTAACGGCGGCAGCCATGCGGTTTTTTCAATTGTTTTGCCGGTGTCCAAATCTTTAAACACAAGCTGTTGTTTGGTGATGAAAGGGAAAATTGTTTTAGGCGGGGCTATTTGTGTGAGTTGCCAACGGCCTTCGGCTTTGAGTGAGTGGTAGGTGTACCCTCTCAACTTATCAGCCACCTTGCCGGTTGCGCTGGGCAACTTAAACGACACGGTGAAATCCTGCTCATCAATCGCATCAGGCGGTGAAACCTTCACGCGCTGGTTGTCCGTGAATTGAGTAATCACGGCTTGTTTGTCGTTGGCAAAAGTAACGATTCGTCCGAGGTCTTGCGGTTCAAACGTGGGCACGCTGGCGGTGAGTGTCCCCCGCTCCACTTTTCCAGTGCCGGCGCGATCTTTCAGATTTTCGATGGTGATGCCGTAGAGCGTAGGTTGCATCGAGCCGGTGGGGATTTTGAAGGGTTGAAAAAAGAAAGTGCGGAACGCGAGCACCAGCACGGCGACGACAAGTAACATTTCCACCCAGTCGCGCGCCTTGGGGTCGGGGTACGGGAGCAGCACTCGATCGGCGGTGATCATCATGGCGCCCATTTCATCGAGCACGGCTTCCTTGTCAACGGGGCCGGTGAGTTTGGTTTTGAGTGCGTCCAGTGCCTTTTCGAGTTCATCCACGCGCGAGGCTTTAAGGAGGTCGCGTTGGGCAGCGAGCAGTTTAATGACTTGTTTGTGCAGCTCCACCGCGTCGCGGAGAGTTTTGGAAATGAACCAGCGCCAGTTTTTTGTCATATCAATGCCTTATGCCTTGAGGACTTTAATGAACGCATCCTGCGGGATGTTGACTGAGCCGATGGATTTCATTCGCTTTTTGCCCTTTTTCTGTTTGTCCAATAATTTGCGTTTGCGGCTGATGTCGCCGCCGTAGCATTTGGCGGTGACGTCTTTGCGCATCGCGCCAATGGTTTCGCGCGCGATGACGTTGCCGCCGATTGCGCCTTGAATGGCGACCTTGTATTGCTGGCGCGGAATCACTTCTTTCAATTTAGCAGCCAACGAACGGCCGCGGGCGGTGGCCTTTTCGCGATGCACGATACTCGAAAAGGCGTCTACCCCTTCCCCGTTCACCATCATATCGAGCTTCACCATATCGGCTTGGTAGTATCCGGCGGATTCATAATCCATGCTGCCGTAACCACGGGTGATGCTCTTGATGCGGTCGTGAAAGTCAATGAGGATTTCGTTGAGTGGCAGCGTGCCCTCAAGCATCACGCGGGTGGTATCGAGGGTTTCAGTGTGTTCCAACTGCCCGCGCTTATCACCGATGAGATTCATCATGTCGCCGATATTTTCGTTCGGGCAAATGATAAAGAAGCGGACGATCGGTTCCTCGATCCAATTAATGACAGACGGGTCGGGCATGTGCGCGGGATTGTCGACCTCCTCTTTGCTGCCGTCGGTGAGTACGACTTGGTAAATCACGCTGGGATAAGTGGCGATGATGTCCATGTCGAACTCCCGCCGCAGTCGTTCCTGGATAATCTCCAAGTGCAGCAGACCAAGAAATCCACAGCGAAAACCAAAGCCAAGCGCCACCGAACTTTCCGGTTGATACGCAAATGCGGGATCGTTGAGCTGGAGCTTGGCGAGGCTACCTTTGAGGCTTTCGAAATCCACGGAGTTGATTGGGTAAATGCCGCTGAATACCATCGGCTGCACTTCTTTGAAGCCGGGCAGCACGGGCGCAGCATCGGTGGTGTCCGTGATGGTGTCGCCCATTTTCACATCGCGCGGGCTGCGGATGTTGGCGGTAATATATCCTGTTTCACCCGGGCCAAGGCAATCGCGCGTATATGGTTTGGGGTTGAAGCTGCCGACCTCTTTGATTTCGATGGTTTTTTGCGAATGATGCATGCGCACGCGAATGCCGGGCCGCAATTCGCCATCGAAAACGCGCACGTGAATGATCACGCCTTTGTAAGGGTCGTAAACCGAATCGTATCCGAGCGCCTGTAGTTTTCCGTTCGCAGTCGCCTTCGGCGGTGGCACGAGCTCCACGATGGCCTCCAAAATATCTTCGATGCCGATGCCTTCCTTGGCGCTGCACGGGATGGCGTGGTCGCCGGGAATGGTGAGCACTTCTTCGATTTGCTTAATCGCGTTGGGCACGTCGGCGTGCGGCAAATCAATTTTATTAATCACCGGAATGACCTCAAGCCCCTGTCGATTGGCGAGATGCACGTTGGCAACCGTTTGCGCCTCCACGCCTTGCGCGGCATCGACGATGAGCAGTGCGCCCTCGCACGCGCTGAGGCTGCGGGAAACTTCATAGGAAAAATCCACGTGCCCCGGAGTGTCGATGAGGTTTAATTCATAGTCGTGGCCATCCTTGGCGGTGTACATCATGGTCACCGGATGCGCCTTGATCGTGATGCCGCGCTCGCGTTCGAGGTCCATTGAGTCGAGGAGTTGCTCCTCCATCTCACGATCGCTCACCGTGTTCGTGCACGAAAGCAACCGATCCGACAACGTAGTTTTCCCGTGGTCGATATGGGCAATGATGCTAAAATTTCGTATGTATTTGGGGTCCATCCCTGATCCGTAAAAAGCGTTTGCTCAAACGCGTCCGCGAGAAGATACCCACAAACGGCGCGGTTAAAAGATAAAAGCTATCGCAAAGCAGCCCGTGCAAGTTTTTGGCCCAACGTGAGCAGCTGATCAACCCCGGCCTCGGTGGGGGCTTCGGCGTAAATGCGGAGCACCGGTTCAGTGCCCGAACCCCGCAACATCAGCCAGCAGCCGTTGCGGGCAGTGTACTTAACGCCGTCGAAGGTTTGCATTCGCTCCACCGGCGAGCCGAGTAATTGTTTGGGCGGATGCACGGCGCATTGGCCCATAAGATCGCTGCGTTTATCGAGGGGGAAATGGGTGTCGAGTCGACCATAACGGTGCGGTGAAAAATCACTGCCCAATCGGGCGAGCAGTTTATTGAGCGGCTGCTTTTCTGTCGCGAGCAACTCAAGCATCATTAGGCCGGCGAGCAAACCGTCGCGCTCAGGAACGTGATCAGGGAAGCCCACGCCGCCGCTTTCCTCAAAGCCAAGGAGCACATCGCCGCGCAGCATTTCTTCGCAAATATATTTGAAACCCACACCGGTCTCAGTGAGCTCCAGATCGTATCGGCGGCAAATGACATCGACCATCGAAGTGGTCGTGAGCGCTTTCACCACCCTCCCCTGCCCCTGTCGGCGCACGATAAAATGTTCAAGTAACAAGCAAATGATTTGGTGCGTGGTGAGCGCATTGCCGCGGCCATCCATTCCGCCAATGCGATCGGCATCGCCATCGGTGACCAAACAAAAATCCACCGGCTTACGCCGCAGCGCTTCTGCTGTGGCGGTGTAGTTTCGCTCAATGGGTTCGGGGCAGATGCCGCCAAAGTTGGGGTCGTGCGCGCCATTAAAAGTGGTGACCTCGCAATTGGTGCCTTCGAGTAATTCCTCAAAGCATCCCGCGCCGACTCCAAAAAGCGCCTCGTGCCCGAACCTCAAACCGCTCTTTGCGATGAGTTTAAAATCCACTAGTTTACGCAACGCCCGATAATAGCGCGGACGAATATCCTCCACGCGAATCAGTTTTCGCGAGTGCGCTTTTTTGAACGGCATCGAACGCACCGGATGTTTCCCGATCAGCGCCTCCACGCCACGACACGTCTCCGGATCCGCCGGGCCGCCGTGGTCGAGCTTGAGTTTGTAGCCGTTGAAGCGTGCGGGGTTGTGACTCGCGGTGAGCATCACCCCTGCCCTGCCCTGCCCCGCTTTCACCATCCACGAAACCGCCGGTGTGGGTGTGGGTGTGTTGGAGAGAATTACTTCATAACCATTCCCGGCCAACACCTCGGCCACGCTCATTGCGAATTCATCCGACAGAAAGCGACGGTCATACCCCACAACCATTCGCTTGCGGGTCGTGCGGGTTTTGCGGCGCCGAAAATAATCCGCCGTGGCCTGCGCCACGGCGCGCACGTTTGCAAAAGTGAAGTCCTCGGCCATCACCGCGCGCCACCCATCGGTACCAAATTTGATGTTTGAATACTGCGCCGACATCAGTTGCGTTTGCGGTTGTTTTCCGCAGCCTCACGCATGCGCGTTACGGCTTGTTTCATGTTGCGTTTACTGAAAAGCGCAGTGCCGCTCACAAAAGTATCGGCTCCCGCGCGCGCGCAATCTGCGGCGGTGGTTTGGTCCACGCCCCCATCCACTTCGATTCGATAGCCCAGTCCACGCGTGCGGCGCCATTCCCAGGCCTGTTGCACTTTGGGGAGGCATTCGCCCATAAAGGATTGGCCGCCAAAGCCGGGATTCACAGTCATCACCAGGAGTAAATCAATTTTGTCTAGATAAGGCTCAGTGGCGGCGATGGGGGTGGGCGGATTCACAGCGAGACCGACTTTGAGATTGAGATTTCGAATTTGCCAAATGAGATCGTTCACCTTCTCGTCGAGTTCGGCATGAATAATAATTTGTTGGCCGCCCGCTTTAGCGAAGGGTTCGATGAGGATTTCCGGCCGTGAACACATCAGGTGGACGTCAAAGAACATTTTGCTTTTCGGTCGCAGCGCCTTTACCACATCGGGCCCAAAGGAAATGTTTGGCACAAAATGCCCGTCCATTACATCGAGGTGGAGCCAGTCACCGCCGGCACGCTCGGCTCGCGCTGCCTCTTGCTGGAATTTTCCGAAATCCGCCGCTAGAAGCGAGGGGGCAATTTTCATAGGTTCTAGGCGGGCGCGGGTGCAGGCGCGCTGCCGAGGTCGCCGTCGTCCTCGGAGGTTTTGTTTTTAGGCGGGTCGGATAGAGGCGTGGCAGCTTCCTGTCCTTCGGGCCCGTCTCCACCTTTTTTCTGATCATTAGGCGGGATAAATTTTCCTGTGCGCACAATTTCTTCCACTTGCTTTCCGTCAAGCGTCTCGTACTCCAACAGACATTCGGCGATGATTTCAAGTTTGTCGCGGTTGTCTTTAATAATCGTCTCGGCGCGCTCGTAGGATTCGCGCGTGATGCGCATCATCTCGGTATCAATTAATTGTGCGGTATCTTCGCTGTAGTCTTTGCCTTTAGCCATGTCGCGCCCGAGGAAGACGTATTCGTTATCGCCCCCGTACATCACCATCCCCAGTTTGTCGCTCATGCCGAATTGGCAAACCATCGCGCGCGCCATTTTGGTGGCTTGCTGAATGTCACCCGCAGCGCCGGAGGAGACGTCGCCTGAATACATCTCTTCGGCGATGCGCCCTCCCATCGTCATGCAAATGGTGTCGAGCATTTCTAGGCGATGATAATTAAGCACGTCATCTTTCGGTAAACTCATCGTGGAACCGAGCGATTGCCCGCGAGGAATGATGGTGACTTTGTGCAGCGGATGGCAATGCTCCAGCAACACATTGATAATCGCGTGGCCGGCCTCGTGCCAAGCGGTGCGTTTTTTGTCTTCCTCAGTCATGGCCATGCTGCGGCGCTCACGACCCCAACGGACTTTGTCACGCGACTCCTCAAGCTCAACCATGCCGATGCGTTTTTTATTTCGGCGCGCGGCGAGCAGTGCCGCCTCGTTAAGTAAATTAGCCAACTCAGCGCCGGAATAACCGGGGGTACCGCGCGCAATGATGGAGAGATCCACTTTCTTTGCGAGCTTCACCTTTTTGGCGTGCACTTTGAGAATCGCTTCACGCCCGCGCACATCAGGAAGGCTGACGGTGATTTGTCGGTCAAAACGCCCCGGTCGTAACAGCGCGGGATCCAACACATCCGGCCGGTTAGTAGCGGCAATAATAATGATGCCTTCTTGCGAATCAAAACCATCCATTTCAACCAAGAGCGCATTCAACGTTTGTTCGCGCTCATCATTACCACCGCCGAGACCGTGGCCACGGTGGCGACCGACAGCGTCAATTTCATCAATAAACACCAGGCAAGGCGTGCTTTTGCGTGCTTGTTCAAACATATCACGCACGCGACTCGCTCCCACGCCCACAAACATTTCCACAAAGTCCGAGCCGCTGATGTTGAAAAACCCCGAATCCGCTTCGCCGGCAATGGCTTTCGCCAGTAGCGTTTTCCCGGTGCCGGGAGCGCCAATCATCAGGATGCCTTTGGGGATTCGTCCGCCGAGTTTTTGGAATTTTTTCGGATCCTTCAAAAACTCAACCAATTCGCTGACTTCATCTTTGGCTTCCTCCACGCCGGCCACGTCTTTGAATGTAATTTTATTTTTGTCCTTATCCATCATCCGCGCTTTGCTTTTGCCGAAGTTCATTGCGCCTTTGCCCGCCATTTTAATTTGGCGAATGAAGAAAAAGTAGATGAAGAAAACGATGATCAAAAATGGAAGGATCGTAATCAGGAAACTCATCAGCAGCGTGCTCTCGCGTTCCTGTGTGATGTTGGGTGCGGTGAGAAGTTGGACTTCGTGGTCTTTTGGGATATACGACTCAAAGGTAAAATGCTCGCCGTGCTTGTGGCCGTCGCGCCCGGGCTCATTGACGGGATCCCCGTTTGAATCCGTTTTGGCGATGATCCCGCTGATCTCGCGCAAATCCGTCGTCTGCGAGTACTTAATTTTCGCTTCAACGATATGCCCCTTATCAAGCAACTCCTTGAACTCACGATAATCCATTTGTTGCTCTGCGCCTTTTTTCGGTTCCGTATTAAGCGTAAGCAGCACAAAAATTGCGCCGAAGATGACGAGGTAAATAATCCACGGCTTCATCGAGCGCTCGGTCGTATTAGGGTCTTTTTCTTCCATTCGCGAAAGGCAAGCCTATCACAGAAAACAGGCTTGGGCAAACCCTTAGGCAGGTTTAACGGGCATCCAGTGCCACTCCAAAAAACGGCTGGTTTCGGGCCGAATCTTGGCCATTTCTCCAATCCGCAAGCCTTGAACCCAGAAAATTTCACCGCTCGCTGCGCAGGCAATGACACGCTCTCGCTTTTCCGATGCGGGCACTTTGGCGTTGGTAAATAGATCCTGCAACTTCGCCGCCCGCCCCAGGCCGATGGGTTGAAACCGATCCCCCGCCCGCCAATGCCGCAGGACCACCCGCGGCCCCACTCGATCCGCATCAAAAAATTCCACGCCCGGCGCAGCCTCATTGCGTTGATCGGAACTCGTGCGACAACGAAGCGCGGCTCCGCCAAAAGCCCATTCATTCCAGCCCGATTGCAATTCCCATTCCCTTCCTTCAGGTGAATGCTCTCCGTCTGCAGATTTGTCCAAATGCAATCGGCCCGCAGAATCGCGCACTAGCGTTTCGTCGGGATTGAGTGAGTGAGGCCGCTCCGAGCGAAGACGAAGACGTTCAATTAATTGATGCCCCGGCTCCACGCCGAGCGCGATGAGTTGATGCCAGATCACCTGTCTCTGCAACGCCGGATGAAGCAAATCAAAGGGTTCCGCCTCATCCGATGCCAACCATTCCGCGCCCAAGATTTTCACGCAATCCGCATCCGTGCCCACGAGGTCCATTGATTGAAGGACAGCAGAATCCATTTCCGGATGGAATTCATCGCGCAAGAGCGGTAGCAATCGATTCCGAATGCGGTTGCGCAGATGGGCCGAGTCGGCATTGCTTTCGTCCTCGCGAAAGGAAATTTTTTCAGCCTTGGCGTACGGCAAAATTTTGGCCTTCCGCAATCCCAACAGCGGCCGCGCAATTTGCAAATCCGGATGCCCAGGGAACGAGGCCACCGCCGCTATTCCGCCCAAGCCAGTGCCGCCCGCGCCTCGCAAGAGTCGCCAGAAAAAAGTTTCCACCTGATCATCCGCGTGATGCGCCATCGCTACCCAGCGGCATTGATGTTTTTTTGCCGCTTCAGCCAGAAAGCTCAGGCGAGCCTTGCGAGCCGCCATTTCCAGACCGTGCCGCCGAATGGCCTCTTCGTCGTGCTTCCATTGCCCCACCACAATTGGAACGCCCATTTCGCGTGCCGTTTCCTCAACGAGTTTTTGGTCGGCGTCCGATGCCTCATCGCGCAATTGATGGTTGAAATGGGCCACCACAATCTTGTGCTTTCGCAAAGCATGCAGCAGCACCATCGAATCCACCCCGCCAGAAACCGCAACCAAAACCGGCGCATCCAAGGGCAGCGGGCAAGCTTCAATCATTTCTTCAATTACGGACATCGCGTGAATGTTAATGAAATTAACCGCCGCAAACAAGAGGCAGATTATCGGCAGGGACGCGCTTCGCGCGTCCAGAACATGCGCGGCACCCCCTACTGAGGAATCCGATTCAACGTATAATAAAACGTGTCATGCCAAAGTTTCTCGCCCGAAGCACTGCGGGCATCCAAGCCGCGCACGGCAGTGACGTAACCCGCTTTCCAACCACCAAGCCGCAGCCGCACCTTTAGCCCATCTTCCGACACCGTAGCGCTTTTCACATCGATGACCGTAAAGCTGTCTTTTTTGCCATCGTGATCGAATTCCGGTGAGCCATAATTTTTGTGGTATTTGTATTTGTACTGCCACACATCGTACCCCGCCGCGTCGCCCGCGGCTTTGGGGTCAACCGGTTTGGTGAAAGTTAGTTCAAACCCATCCGGCATCGCGCGGACGGTTTTCACTTCAAACGGAATGTTGCCGCTGAACTTCACCCGCTCAAGTCCCTGCGAAAACGGAGCATTCGCTGCCCACGCCACGGTCTTGCAGCCGCCCACATAAAGATGGCCGTCCGTTCCCATCACAAGCCGATTCACTCCGGATTGAAATCCCTTCAAAAAGGGCCACACCGCTCCCTGCCATTCGCCGCCGACTTTTTCCAATTGCACGCGCGTGACGATGGCGTTTTGAAAATCACCGACCAACAATTGCCCCTTGAACGGCCCGAAGCGGTCGTCCTTAATTTCACACAAACCGCTGCTCGAGCGCGCCAGTTTGTACGGAAACCACACCGCCGGTGGCGTGAACGTCTTGCGCCCCGCGTACAATTCTTTCGGCGCGGGTTTTGAGGCGGGATGCCCGTAAAACCCTCCGTCCTTCACGTGATTCAATTTACACGCGCCAATCCACGCGCCTTGATTATCAGTCACAAAAATTTCCTTATCCGGCCCGAAGGTGCCGATGCCATTTGGCTCACGAAACCCGCTGGCAAACGCTTCAGCCTTGGCGGAACCCGGCTTGATGCGCAGCGCCCAGCCCATGTGCCGCGCGCTCCAGCGCCCCGCGTGGCCGGCATTGGCCACCACGAAGTTGCCGTTTTTATCCAGCACCGGCCCGTATGAAAATGAATTGTAACTTCCTGTATAATCCCAATCGCGATTTATGCATTCAAACAAATCTGCCGCGCCGTCTTTATCCGTATCGCTCAAGCGCGTAATTTCGGCCTTGTTGCCCAGATGGATTTTCCCGTCCTTCACCAGCACCCCCATCGGCTCATTCATCCCCCGCGCAAACCGGCGGAACTTCATCTTCCCCACCGGCCCCGTGGCACCCTCCACGATCCACACCTCGCCGCCATAAGTGCACACCGCCAATTTATCCTTCGCCAGCCAATCCATCCCCGTTACCAAAAGATTCATTTTCACCGGCAACGCAAACGCCTCCGTTTTATAATAAGGACTTAACACAAAACTCCGCCGCGCCCGTGGATTCGCGTGGAGGAGAATGGGTTTTTTTGGTGCAACCTTAGTTGGTTTAGCTTTCCAGTTTTTTGCCTTTTGACGGGCTTGCTTTGTATCTGGAGCAACCATTGTCACGACCTCGAAAAATGTCGGTTTCGCCCCCGCATTTACAGTGATTGTAGAATTGGCGTATGCCCCCTTTACAAAACGCGTAGGGTTGCCTTGGGTTGTGCCTTCTTCCGTGAAAATTTCTTTGGTAAATCCGATGTGACCCGCCCCAAACCCTTCAAACTTCGCGCTCTTTCCGCGAATCACCGATAATAAAATATCCGATTTCCGTTTAATTGCGGTTGCGTTCGGAACACCTAAATCAATTTGCTGCCCAAATTCTTGATGTGCATTGAAGAACAATTGAGATTTCCTCGGCCCAACCACAAAGTGACGCACCACAACGTCACCTTCGCAGTGGACTGTTTCCTTAATGGGAATCGTTTCCCCCAGGTGGCTGAGCAATTCATACGCAAACACAACGCGCCCCCCCTCAGTGCGAATTCCAATGTATCGAATATGCGTCTGAGGTTCCTCTTGGATTTCCATCAATCCGCTTGAGTTGCTGGGATGCCATGAAGTAAAGGGCATATTCCCCCATAATTTTTCGCCGTTGGGTTGGCAAATAAAGGGACGCTTGCCCCCGTGATATGATGGCCCATACATTTTCAGCGGGCCACCCTTCCAGACCGTGTGGATGCGGCAAAGTTCGGTATCAAATGCCAGATGAATTGATTTGGACAGAGGCACAACAATGCTTCGACTTGATTGCGGCATCGGCGCCATGCGGAACAATTGGCCCGGCGGATCAAAGGCCGGCGGCAGTTGGGGCTTCTTCGGCGCGGCCCAAGTCATCGGGACGATTAGTAAAATCAAAAACCAATGTTTCATCTCTGTGTTCTTTGTGCCTCTGTGGTTAATCCTTCCCCTCACTCTCAGTCAACTCCCAGCGCTCACCAAAAAATCCGGCGTGCGCGACACCCTTCGGAATGCGTTCTTTAATGGGCACACGCATATCGAGCACGGCGTAATCAGGGAGCTTTGCATTTTGCATGGAATTGCTCAAGTGCCCGTATTCGGCAAAGGTAAAACCGCTGTTGAGGACAACATAATGGCGGAGGTCAAAGGGGTTTGGATAAATCAGCACCGGCACAAATTGATCTGCGGGCCACGATTTGTTTTTGAGCTGGATCCCTTTTTCACTCCAAACGATTGGCAAGTGGCCGGCAATTTTGGCGATCATCGAATTGCTTTTTGGGTCGCCCCACAGAATTAGATTTTGCGAAAAATCTTTTCGGGTGAGATGTTTGTCCTGCATTACCCGCGCGTTGCCACGGAATTGTCGGTGCCATTGAGTGATCGCTTCGGTCATTTCGCGATCCACCCATTTACCCACAGCGGCGTTCATCGGCTTACCGGAAGGTTTGACCATCAGGAATCGATCCAAAAACGCATCGTCAATCGGCCCCTGCAAGCCGGGTAATTTCACGAGTGAATTTTGGTGGAGGCTGGGCACCACTTCCCATCGCTTTACCAATTTGCGCAACAAAATCGGCGCACTGCGTTTCGGTTTTATTTTCAGAATTTGACCGTCAATTTTTACCACATAATTTGTCGTGCCTTGATTGGGCACTTCCAATTGCCCGAGCATTAACGCCGTCACGTTTTGGGTCTTCACGCGATACTCCCAATCATCCACATACTCCGCCTCCACGCGGGCCGCCTTCCAATGCTGCTCCAAGCCCCACACCGAAACCCATTTCATTTTGTTTTGCCGCAGCGTAAACGTGCTGAACCGAACTTTGCGCGCGAAAGGATTACTCCCTTTGTTGGCAGCGGCATCAACACAACGGGCGACTTCAAGTTTGGTTTTGGGTTCGTATTGATGACCCACCTTTGGCCCGATGAGATGGGTCAACTTCATCCCTTCGCGCTCGAATGCTGTCGCCATCAAATCCGCCGCCTGTTTTTGTTTGTCGAGTTCGCCGCTGTACGCGATGGCCGTGGTGTTTGCAAAATTAGCGGCGATCGGTGGCACGTCATAAAGTTTCCACAACTTCTGTTCCCACCAAGTGGGCTTGGGTTTTTTGGTGAAAATATTCTGATAGACCGCTGTCTCCACAAACCCCGCGCCCGGCGACACCGCAGCCCAGCGACCGGCGTGGTGTGCGCCGAGATGCCACGCGCCCGCGCCTCCCATCGAAAAGCCGCGCATAGTGATGCGATGCCGATCGATTAGGTATTGTGTTTGCACGTGCCGCAGGGCCTCCATCACATCCACCTCTCCGGCGAATTTAAACGCGTTGCAAAAGCGGCCGTACGGATGAAGCACAATGGTGTCCTTTGGCGTGAAGGGGCTCTTCCAGTTAAGGCGTTCAGTGAGAAAGCGCACTTCGCTCAATTTATTATTACGGCCACGCAACCACACATCGAGCCGCCATTTTTTGTGGACGCGCGGATTGAAATTAGTCGGCACCTCCACGCCATACGGAATGACAGAATCATCCAGCTGCGAACGATATCCGCGCGGCACTAAGCCGGTGGCAGTCGTCCACGGATGTTTCCCCAATCGCAACTGCGCCAACCGCTCCTTGCCGATGGCCAGCAACTTCCGAGCGGAAGCCACGTCCTTCGCCTGATAAAACATATTGTCATCCAACGCGTAGCGCACGGCGTTGTAAAAAATAATAATGTCCGGCAGCAGCGCGTGTTTGCGCCCCTCGTAATCATCAATCCCACGCTTGAGCTTTTCGGCGGCCGCGTTGAGTTCAGCGCGGTCGTTTTTGGAAATCAGAATACCCGTCGGCGGCGCACTGGCGGCAATGGTCAAAAATGGAGCCGTGAGCAGAAACACAAAAAATCGTCGCATGCGTAAAGTATACTGCGCGCGCAGGGCGAACTCAAGGAGCAGAACGGTGCAGGGCTTTAAGCGCGCGCTGGCGCTCAACGCGTGGAAGCTTCCCCAACCGCTCCACGGCTTTGAAATAGTCGGGAAATTTTTGATTGGAGTTTTCAAATAATTTACGGAATGCGGGCACATGTTTGTGGTACACCGCGATTGAACCCAGCGTGGCGTTATTCATCGGTGCCCGCCGTCGGTTTTTGACGACGGAAAAGCCGGGTTCATTCTGTAAAAGTTTTAATTCGGTGTGCAGGGTTTGGTAAATGTCCGCCTTGCACCTGCGCTGTGAAGCAACACTTTCGTGCCGTTGCGAAAACAAGATGTCCAACTTGTCGCGTGTGTTGCGGAATTTTTGAATGATGCGATCCAATCGCCTCACCGAAGCAGCATACTCTTTGCTTGCAACTTGATTCCCGCGAGCGGTCAACCATTTTAGAGTCGCCGCTTGAGCTGTGGCGGTGGCGAAGCTCTCATTGAATGTGGTGTCACCGGAAATATACAATCGTTGGTGAGTGAGTTCGTGAAAAATAAGTTCGGCCAAATCCGCATCATTAAATTTTATAAACGTGCTCAGCACCGGATCCGCAAACCAACCCAACGTGGAATACGCGGGCGCGCCGGACACTGCGACATCGTAGCCTTGTCTACCTAATTTATCCGCCAAGTCCTCTGCTTGTTGTTTGTTAAAAAACCCGCGCCCTTCAAATCGCCCCACAAAAGGATACCACCACGACTTGAGTTCCAATGAAAATTCCGGCGCGGCATTCACCACCCACAACGCCATCGGCCGATCCAGCGCCACGTAATGCGAGTAACTGTCGCCCGGCGGCAAATCCAAATCGGTCGCCGCGAACTGGCGCAGCTCATTCACCAACCGCAAGCGAGTCTTCAATGTTTCCGGTTGCGCGGGATCCGCCAGCACCGCCTCGATGCGTTGGCGTTTGCATACCAATTCCCCCTGCCCGCGCACCGCTTGGGCGTAATACGAAATCGTGCTGCATCCCGTTAGGAACGGAAAACCAACCATCAACAATACGCGCAACCAACTCACGTGCGTTGGTAGCACGCGGTGTCCTCGGGGGCAACCGGATTGGCTTGCCGCGTCGCGAATGGAACCGTAAATTGGAGCGGGCTCCCGTAGCTCAGTTGGATAGAGCAGCGGTTTTCTAAACCGCTGGTCGCTGGTTCGAGTCCAGCCGGGAGTGCCATTTTTATGGGACATCCCAAAAACTTATGCACAGGCTTCTGTGGGCAGCCTTGCACGGCCTATCA
>JAAZZB010000008.1 GCA_014239365.1 Verrucomicrobiia bacterium
AAGCAATTCGACAGCCCAAATTTCAAAATCATCCTCGACGTCAAAGCAATGTGTTCGATGGGCAAACCCATTCCAGAAATCATCCGCGAAAGCGCTGGCGAATTCGGCTACTTCCACGCCAACGACGAAAACCTAAAAGGCCCCGGCTTCGGCGAAGTGGATTACCAACCCATCGCCACCGCGCTCAAAGAAGTAAACTACACCGGCGTGGTGTCAGTGGAAGTCTTCAAATTCGAGGAAGGCCCCGAAGCTATTGCGACTCAGAGTCTGCGTTACCTTCAGGAGACGTTTGCTCCTGCGGCGTAGGATCGGCGGCGGGTGCCGGATCTTTTTTGCTAAATATTCCCAGCGTGTTGAGCAACACCAAACTGATCACGATGGGGCAAATGTATTTGATGAAAAACGCCCACACTTGAGATGGTGCGATGCCGCCGACTAGTGGCTTTGAAAACCACGGGCAACCTTCTTCAATTTCTTTGATTGCCGATGCGGGCTTCCAAACCCATCCGACATAAATGCTAAGCATCAACGAAATGACAATGAGTGCCAAAGTGCCGAACACTTGATCCATAATGTCGAGGAAGCCGGTTTTGCCAAAGAACTCTAAGTTGCTGAAAAATTCACTGCCGCCATTGGACATCGCGGAAGGGATGCCAATGAGAAAGGCCACGATGCCTACAATGATGGCGGATTTTTTCCGGGCGGAAGATTTTTTATCCACGAAATAAGACACCGGCACTTCCAACATTGAAATGGATGAGGTGAGTGCCGCGACGGAAAGTAGACAGAAAAAGATGGTGCCAAAAATCCAGCCCGCCGGCATTTGCGCGAAGACTTTGGGCAAGGTTACAAAGGTCAAACCCGGTCCTGCGCCGGGATCCATTCCGAAGGCAAACACCGCGGGGAACACCATTAAGCCCGCAATGATGGCCACCATCGTGTCGGCGGATGCCACCCATAAACCGTTGCTCACAATGTTTTGAGACTTAGGCATATACGAGCCGTACGTGATCATCAAACCCCAGCCCACACTCAACGAGAAAAACGCCTGGCCCAGCGCCATCAAAACCACCTTGCCGTTAATCTTACTAAAGTCCGGAGACAGATAATATTTGATCCCTTTCTCTGCGCCTTCCAAGGTGAGGCTGCGAATGATGATGATCACCATCATCACAAACAACAGTGGCATCAAAATCTTGGACCATTTTTCAATGCCCTTTTCCACGCCCGCGCTGACGATCCAAATCGTCAACCCAATGAACACCGCGAACACCGGCAGCACGGACGCGGTGTTGGCGGTGTAGTCTTCAAACACAAGTGCGCTTTGCGTCACTTCGCTCCACGCATAACTGATGGTCCAACCGGCGATCACGCCGTAATAAGTGAGCACAAAAAAACAGGCCATCAGGCACAGCCCACCGGTTAGCACGAACGGCAAGCCGCCACCGGTTTTCTGAAAAGCGCCAACCGGATTGCGGCCACTAGATCGCCCAAGCGATAGCTCCACAAGGAGCAACGGCACGCCGATGAAGAAAACGCACGCAAGATAAATGAGCACAAACGCCGCGCCGCCATTTTCACCGGTCACGTACGGGAAGCGCCAGATGTTGCCGAGGCCCACTGCCGAGCCGGCGGCGGCCATGATGAACCCGAGCTTAGATCCCCATTGCCCGCGATTTTCTTCTGAAGATTTTGGGTTGTTCATACGAATTCTCTCTGCGGATTAGTGCCGATTAGTTAGAGTTTTGGAAGGGGAAGTTATTCCTAACTAGCTCGGCAGTTCCATTGCACCCCGGGCACCGTGCCAGAATCGCGAAATTTCTACCAACTGCTCCGACCGTTTCAGACGATATACAATTCGATATTGTCGGTAAATGACTTCACGAATGTCGTCATCTCCAAACTCAGGAACCACTCTCCCAATTTCGGGGTGGGATTTTAGTACGCGAGTTTTTTGGGTAAGCAGCCGACCGAATTCTACGGCTTTGACTGGGTCATCCAATGCAATGAACTCGACAATGGCTCGAAGGTCTTCGATGGCTCTTGGAGCAAAGGTTACTTGATAACCCATGAGGGAAGGTCTTTCTCCACTTGTTCCAACGGCACGCCTTCCCCTCGATCCAGTTCCGCCAGCCCCTCTTGAACACCCGCCATAAACTCAATCTCACGCGCGATCTCGTGCAGAGATGAATCCTCGCCCATCCGTCCGATAACTTCGATTGCAATTTCCTTGGCACTCATTTTTAAAAATCACTTATCCAAACCCAATTCCTCGCAAGCTTTGGCCCACGGCACTGTGGGCTTGTCGCCGTTGGCGGCTTTAGCTTGTTCGATGGCTTTGGCGTCTTCAATATCCTCGATGGTGGAGGACAGATTTACCAAAAGCTCTCGAGCTTGGGAAACTTGATGATCCAGTTTTTCCCAGTTTTCAATCGTGCCTGTTTGATCAGCCATAAATATCTTTCCTTCTGCCCACAGCATACACCACAAGGGTGTTTCCTTCAAGTTCGAAGAGGACACGAAATCCGCCAACTCGCAGCCGGTATTTGGTGCGAAAGCCTTTTAGTTTTTTTACATCACCGGCGAAGCCGTGTTGCAACTGATCAATTTTAAGGCCGATGTTTCGGCGGTCATCTTTGGGCAATTCCCGTAATTCAGCCAAGGCACTCTCGATGATGACCAATTCATATTCCACAATTCACTACTTCGCCAGCTTCGTCCAGCGGGCGTTGTTTTTGGAGGATTTTACGACGGCTTCGATGAAGGCCATTCCTCGGATGCCGTCTTTGATTTTTGGGTAGTCGAGAGCGGGATCGTCCTTGGCGAGTCTGCGGCGGGCGTGCTTGGCGCGGATGTGGTTGGCGAAGTTGACATAAATATTCGCGAAGGCTTCGAGGTACCCTTCGGGGTGGGAGGGCGGGGTGCGGGAGGCTCCTGCAGCGGCGGAGCTGAGGTAGCCGTTGGCGGTGCGGTAAACTTGCATCGGCTGGTCGGGCCATTTTAGGAGCATACTGTTGGGGTCGTTTTGGTGCCACTCGAGGCCGCCGCGTTCGCCGTAGACGCGGATGCAAAGATTATTTTCTTCGCCGACGGCAATTTGCGAACTGTGCAGCACACCTTTTGCGCCGCCGGTGAACCGCAGCAGCACGTTGCCGTCGTCATCGAGTTTGCGGCCACTGACGAAGGCGGTGAGGTCGGCGGCGAGTTCTTTGATTTTCAGACCGGTGATGTATTCGGCGAGGTTCTCCGCGTGCGTGCCGATGTCGCCAATGCAACCGGCGGCGCCGCTGCGTTTGGGGTCGGTGCGCCAGCCGGCTTGTTTTTGGCCGGTCAATTCCAGACGCGTGGCGAGCCAGCCTTGAGGGTACTCGACGACGACTTTGCGAATCTTACCGAGCTTGCCGTTGGCGACCATATCCCGCGCTTCTTTCACAAGCGGATAACCGGTGTAGTTGTGCGTGAGGCCGTAGAGGCATTTGGTTTTTTTAACAAGCTTCTCAAGCGCTTTGGCTTCTTTGAGATTGAAGGTAGCGGGTTTGTCGCTCAGCACGTGGAAGCCATTTTCCAAAGCCATTTTCGCAGGGGGAAAATGCATGTGATTTGGCGTGACGATGGACACAAAATCCATCCGTTCATCAGCGGGCAGCGCGGCCTCTTTGGCGATCATCTCCTCAAAGGTGCCGTAGCAGCGCTTGGCGGGGAGGAAAAAATCTTTGCCGCTGGCTTTGGATTTGCTTGGGCTGCTGGAGAACGCGCCGCAGACGAGTTCGATTTGGCCGTCCATATTTGCGGCGATACGGTGCACCGCGCCAATAAACGCGCCGCGACCGCCGCCGACCATTCCGTAACGAATTTTTCTGCTCATAATTTTTTGGGTGATTACACGAAAAGAGATTGAAACCGGTTGCGCGGCCTTTATATTGACCGCCCTTCGCCAAGTCAACGGTGTTTGACCTTGTGTGACTATGCAAATCCAACTGCTTAAATCGAAAATCCACCGCGCAGCGGTGACCGATGCCAACGTGAATTACGAGGGCAGCCTCACCATCGACCGCGCACTGATGGACACGGTGGGACTACGCGAATACGAGCGCGTGCTATGCGGCAACCTCGCCAACGGCGAACGCTTTGAGACCTACGCCATCGCGGGCGAGGCGGGCAGCGGTGCGATCATTCTCAACGGCGCCACGGCGCATCTCGGCAAAGTTGGCGATCGCCTTACGATTATGACCTTCGCCGCCGTCGATAACACCGAAGCGGCGGACTGGAAACCGAATGTGATTGTACTCGGCGAAAATAACGGTATCATCACCACCCGTTAGGCGTTTTAGCGCCACAACATTAACCAAACAGAAAGGCTTTCGCCATGCTCTTCACAGCGGGAGATATCGCTGCAAAACTGGGCGGCAACGTGCTGGGTGACCACACAATGCCACTCACCGGATTTCAAGCCGCCGACCGCGCACGCGCCGGCGACCTCACCTTCGCCGAGAACCGCACCTTCTTTGAGCGCGCCGAGCAAAGCGCCGCCAGTGCGATCATCGTCGACAAAAATTTTACCTCTGAGCGCAAGGTGCTCATCCACGTAACCAGCGCACGCATTGCCTTTGCGAAAGTCGTGCCGCTCTTTTATCCCGAACCCGGCCCGCCCACCGGCATCCATCCTTCCGCTATCATTTCCGAAAAAGCCGAGGTTCACCCCGAGGCTTGCGTGGGCGCGCACGTCATCATCGGCGACGGCGCGAAGATCGGCGCGCGCACCGTTTTGCATGGCAATAATTATGTGGATGAAAACTGCGTGATCGGCGAGGACTGCGCGATTTTTCATAACGTCTCGCTCTACCCACGCACCGAGCTGGGCGATCGCGTGCGGATTCACGCCGGCACCATCGTCGGCAGTGACGGCTTTGGCTACGTGCAGGAAGGCGGCAAGCATTTGAAGGTGCCGCAAATCGGTAACGTGGTGATCGACGACGATGTGGAGATCGGCGCAAATGTCACCATCGACCGCGGTGCGCTCGGCCCCACTCACATAGGCAAGGGCACCAAAATTGATAACCTCGTGCAAATCGCCCACAACGTTTCCACCGGCGAAAACTGCCTCGTCGTTGCGCAGGCCGGCATCGCGGGCAGCACCAAGCTCGGCGATTACTGCACGATCGCGGGGCAAGTGGGGATCGCAGGGCATTTGCGGATTGGCAATCACGTGACGATTGCTGCGCAGAGCGGCGTGATGCGCGATATCAATGATGGCGGCAAATGGTGGGGCACACCTGCCCAGCCGGATAAACAAATGAAACGCCAGCTATTAGCCCTGCAAAAACTGCCGGATTTGCTGCGCCGCTACAATCGATTCGAAAAATTTGCCAAACCGCGCATCATGACACCCGAGGAATTAGCCGAATCCAAAGCCAAAGCAGAGGCGGCAAAAGCGGCAAAAGCAGCCAAAAACGCTGCTGCCGCTGAATTAGCTGCAGAAAAAAACGCATAAAACCACCAGAAACCTATTGACCCACCAGTGTTTTCTGGTATTTTCCTCGCCCCTTCGATCATAGAAATGAAGACTTTTTTACCAAAAATAGATATGCAAACGCGTGGCTGGCACGTGGTGGATGCCGACGGGCTGGTGCTTGGGCGCCTCGCCGAGAAGATCGCCAACGTTCTGCGCGGTCGTGATAAACCCATTTACACGCCCCATCTCGATGCCGGCGATTTTGTGGTTGTCATCAATGCCGAGAAAATCAAGGTGACCGGTAACAAAGAAGAAACCAAAGAATACCAGCGCTATAGCGGCTGGCGCGGCGGTCTCAAGCGCATCCCCTTTGCCGAAATGCGCACCAAGCACCCCGAGCGCATTATTATGGCCGCCGTAAAAGGGATGCTGCCCCGCAATCGCCTCGGCTCAAAGATGCTGACCAAGTTGAAAGTGTTTAAAGGCAGCGAACATCCGCACGCCGCACAAAACCCTGAACCGATGACTTTAAATTAAGATGCCTGACGCAATCACTGGAGAATTCCTTGGCACCGGCCGTCGCAAAGCAGCGACCGCCCGCGTGCGAATCAAACCCGGCACCGGACAAATCACTGTCAACCGTCGCGCGTTTGACAATTACTTCCCCGTCGAATCGCACCGCCTCATCGTGGGCGAACCGTTCATCGCCACGGAGAATGTTGAAAAATTTGACGTACGCGTAAACGTCCAAGGCGGCGGCCAAGCCGGCCAAGCCGATGCCGTGCGCCTGGGCATTTCCCGCGCATTGCTGGAATACGACGCCGAGCTTCGCCCCACCCTCAAAGCCGAGGGATTGCTGCATCGCGACTCCCGCGTGCGCGAGCGCAAGAAACCCGGCCAGCCCGGTGCGCGCAAGCACTTCCAGTTCAGCAAACGCTAAACTCAAACACGCTTTCGCAACCCCCGCTGCTTCAACAGCGGGGGTTCTTTTTTTCCGCTTGTTCGGCGGCGGGATTTATTGTTTTTAATTTTTGATTTCAATTGCCACCAAAACAACGCACAACACAATCCATATGAGCGCAGGACAGAAAGTGAAAACCGCCATCGTAGGTGCCTCCGGCTATTCCGGCGAAGAACTCGTGCGGCTGCTCCTCACCCATCCACACGCGGAACTCACCGCCGTCACCTCGCGCCAATATGCCGGCCAAACTTTGGCCGCGATATTCCCACGCTTCGCCGGCAATGCCGTGGCCGACTCGCTGCAATTCACCGAGCCCAATGTGGAAGCGGTGGCGGAGGCTGCCGAAGTGGTGTTCCTCGCCCTGCCCCATGGCGTGGCGGCGGAGTTTGCCGAGCCACTGCTCGCGGCGGGCGCGAAGGTCATCGATCTATCCGCTGATTTTCGCTTGAGTGATGCCGCCGTGTACGAGGAATTTTACGGCAACCCTCATCCCGCGCCGAAGCTTTTGGAGCAATCGGTTTACGGCTTGCCCGAGCTGCACCGCGACGCCATTCGCGACGCTCAACTCATTGCCTCGCCCGGCTGTTATCCCACCAGCATTTTGCTGCCCACCGTGCCCTTGTTGCGCGCGGGGCTCATCAAACCCACCGGCATCATCGCCGACAGCCTTAGCGGCGTCAGCGGCGCGGGCCGCAATGTGAGCGCCGATTTTATGTACACCGAGTGCAACGAAAGCGCGCGGCCCTACGGAATCCCCAAACACCGGCACCTTTCAGAAATCGAACAGGAACTTTCACTCGCCGCCGACGCACAAGTCACCGTTCAATTTTCACCGCACCTCATCCCCATCAACCGCGGCATTCTCACCACGCTGTACTTGGCACCCACCACGAAATTTGAAACCGAAGCCGAAGAAGCCACGCTGGCAAAACAAATCACCGATTGCCTCGCCACCGCCTACGCCGACGAACCCTTCGTCCGCCTCCTGCCGCCCGACACTTTGCCCGACACCAAAAACGTGGCCCACACCAACTACCTCGACCTCGCCTGCCGCCTCGATCGCCGTACCGGACGCCTCATTATGACAAGCGCCCTCGACAATCTAGTGAAGGGCGCCAGCGGCCAAGCCGTCCAAAGCCTCAATTTGCTCTGCGGATTTGATGAAACCGCAGGGTTGAATTGACCTCCGCCCTCTTTCCTGCGACAATTCGGCAATGGAAAAAACCGTCCAAATATTTTCCAGCCACGCCGAAGCGGAAGCGGCAGACGATGCCTACTACGCCTCGCTCACCGGCTCGCAGCGATTGGAAATTCTGTGGAAACTCATATACCCCGACGGCACTGATGCATCTGAGCGACGACTTAAAAAAGTTTATCGAATTGTTAAACTCGGCGAAAGTTGAGTACCTCATCGTTGGGGCGTGGTCGGTTGCCTTTCACGCACGGCCCCGCTACACGGGCGACCTCGACATTTTTCTCGATGCCACTCCCGATAACGCAGCGCGAGTTTTAAAAACTCTCGATAAATTTGGTTTTGGTAACATCGGACTGAAGGTAAGTAATTTGACTGAACTCGATCAAATCGTACAACTCGGCGTCGCGCCCAATCGAGTGGATCTGCTCACCAGCATTTCCGGAGTTACTTTTTCTGCCGCTTGGAATGATCGCAAGACCGGCCAACTCGATGGAATTGAAACAACCTTCATCAGCCGAGAACATTTAATCCAAAACAAACTCGCCGTGGGACGGTCGCAAGATATGACAGACATTGAATTGCTCCGCCGCATCGATGATGAATGAACTTGAAACACACCCGTCCAAAACTACAACTTGCTCTGCAAATTAAATCCACTGCGTTAACTTGATAAAGATGCGAAACATAAAACATATTTTCCCGCTCGCGGTGCTTATTGCTGTGGGTTGCACCACAACTTCGGAAACCACGAATCAACCCACGCCGCCCGAGCCGCCGGTTCTGGAACAAGCCGAGTACACCTTCGACCCTTCGGGCCCGCCCGCGGGACATTCCAGCCACGGCGCGGAGCTCAACAAAGGGCCGCGCCAAGCCGCGTATTTGATGGGCACCACCAGCAACGTTTCATTTCCCATCACCACGGATTCTGCGGAAGCACAGAAATTTTTCAACCAAGGCGTGGGTCAAATCCACGGCTTTTGGTATCTCGAAGCCGAGCGTTCTTTCCGCCAAGTACTCAAGCTCGATCCCGGCCATCCGATGGCCTACTGGGGCATCACGATGGCCAACTCCGGCAATCGCGGCCGCTCCAAGCCGCTCATCGCCAAAGCCGTCGCCGGCAAAAGCCGCGTGAGCGAGCGCGAACAAATGTGGATCGACGCGATGGCCGCGTATCAAAACGAATCCGATTCCAAAAAACGCAAAGCCGCTATACTGAAATCCGCTCAAGCACTCGCCGCCAAATTTCCCGATGACCTCGAAGCTCAGGCATTTCTCGCCTTACGAATGTATAACGATTCGCGTTCCAAAAAAAATTCCGAGGCAGTGGAAAAACAAATCGCCAAAGTCCTCGCCAAAAACCCCAACCACCCCTGCCATCATTATCGGATTCATCTTTGGGACTACAAAGACGCCAAGCGCGCCGTGCCCTCCATCGGTCTCTGCGGCCAAGCCGCGCCCGGCATCGCCCATATGTGGCATATGCCCGGCCACATTCTCTCGCGCCTCAAACGCTATAACGACGCCGCGTGGCAGATGGAGGCCAGTGCTCGCGTGGATCACGCCCATATGATACGCGACCGCGTGATGCCCGACCGCATCCACAACTTCGCCCACAACAACGAATGGCTCACCCGCAACCTCGGCCACGCCGGCCGCGTGCGCCACGGCCTCACGATGGCCAAGAATATGATCGAGCTGCCGCGCCTGCCTTCTGTTAAAACCAATGGCACTTGGACCGTTTCCACCCGGGGCAGCTACACCTACGGCAATCGCCACCTCAACGGGCTCCTCATCAACTACGAACTTTGGGATGAAATCCTCACGCTCAAAGACACCCATTACCTGCGCCCCGGAAAAACCGCCGCCAACAAAGCCAAATACTGGCGGCTCCTTGCCTCCGCCCATATCAACACCGGCAAATCCGCCGAAGCCGATGCGCTATTGGCCCAAATGGAAAAACTACTCGCCACGCAGCAGACCGGCAAAACCAAAGCCGGCACCGCCGCCGAAGCCAAAGCCAAAGCCGCCAAGAAAAAAGCCAGTGAAATTCGCAAAGCCAAAAGCAATGCCGAGCGCCCATACAACACCGCCATCAGCACGCTCACCCGCGGCATTGCCGAAGCCAAAATGTACCGCGCACTGGCCAAGGGCGACAAAGCCGCCGCCAAAAGTTTTCTGGCAAAAGCAACCGACATCCGTGGCGACCGCAAAGCGCTGCTGCAATTTCGCACAGGCGACACCGAAGCCGCGCTGAAATCTGCCGCCGCCGCAGTCAAGTCCGGCGCGGAACAAGCCCGCCCGCTGGCCGTGCAAGCCTACCTCCTCCACACCGCCAACAAACCCGCCGAGGCCAAAACCGCCTTCGAGCATCTGCGCCGCATTGCTCCCCAACTTGATCTTGATGTGGAATGCTTTGCCCGCCTCGCGCCCTTGGCCAAATCCCTCGGTCACGCCGCCGATTGGCGCAAGGCGCAACCCACCTCCAAAGACGTCGGCTTGCGGCCCAACCTTGACGACCTCGGCCCCTTCCGCTGGCAACCTTCCGCCGCGCCGCAGTGGTCGCTCGGCGATCGCAATCAGCAAAAATTTTCCCTCGGCGCGCTGCAAGGCAAACCGGTGGTGCTGATTTTTTACCTCGGCAAAGGCTGCGTGCATTGTATGGACCAACTCAATGCCTTCGATCCCGTGGCGGCTGAATTTGAAAAACAAGGCATCACCCTGCTTGCAATCAGCACCGACACCTCGGCCGGTTTGCGAGACACCTTCATCGGCTACGACGCCAAAGACCGGCATTATAATTTCCCGCTGCTCAGCGATCCCACATTGAAGACTTTCAAAAAATACCGCGCCTACGATGATTTTGAGGAGACGCCTCTGCACGGCACCTTCCTCATCGACGCCCAAGGCAAAGTGCGCTGGCAGGAAATCAGCTACGAACCCTTTATGGCTCCAAAATTCCTGCTCGAAGAAGCCAAGCGTTTACTGGCGCAACCGGCAAAAAATTAGGGCCAAAAAGTTCTTTGCTCCTGACCGCATACGCCTACACTTGGCGCACGCATGAAACTTATTTCCCGATTCCTCTTTGTAGCCGCGTTAGCGGTTTGCGCGTTTGGCCTTCACGCCAAATCCATTTCCATCCTCATCGTCGATGGTCAAAACAATCACAACTGGAAAGCGATGACGCCTTTTATGAAGGCGCAGCTCGAGCTCACCGGCATGTACACCGTGGCCGTTTCCACCTCGCCGCAACGCGTTAATCCACCGCGCAATCTCACTAAGGAACAGCGCGCCAAAGCACAAAAGGCGGCCAATGAATTGAACGCCAAAGCGTGGAATGAATGGCTGCCCGCGTTTGCGAAGTACGATGTGGTGATCAGCAATTACAACGGGCAAGAATGGCCGAAGCCCGTGAAGATGGCGTTCGAGAAATATATGCGCGAGGGCGGCCGGTTTATTTGCGTGCACGCGGCAAACAACTCATTCCCCAAATGGCTGGAGTACAACAAGATGATCGGCCTCGGCGGCTGGGGCGGGCGCACAGAAAAACACGGGCCGTATGTTTACTACAACGAACAGGAAAAGTTAGTACGCGACACCCAAAAAGGCCGCGGCGGCAGCCACGGTGCGCAGCACGAATTCACCATCAAAATCCGCGACGCCAAGCATCCCGTCACAAATGGAATGCCCGCGCAATGGAAGCACGCGCAGGATGAACTCTACGATTCACTGCGTGGCCCCGCTGAAAACATGCAGGTGCTGGCCACCGCGTGGAGCACCAAAAGCAAACGCCACGAGCCGATGATGATGGTGCTGGATTACGGTAAAGGCAAAATTTTCCACACCCCGATGGGGCATCAAAATGGCAAAGCGCTTCAGTGCGTGGGCTTCATCACCACGATGAATCGAGCGTGCGAATGGCTCGCCACGGGGAAAGTGACGACGAAAATTCCGAAGAGTTTTCCTACTGCAGAGAAGGTGAGCGTGGTGAAGTGACTAGTTCGCTTTGATAAAAATATTTGCAAACTGAGCCCCGGGCAATAGCTCAATCGACCCGGCCTTGAGCGCCTTGCCCTCATCAATATCCAACGCAACTGCGGCTTTGCCGTTGACCTCAATGCGCAGCAATCCGTTTTGGCGGGTGACTTGCACGCGATTCCATTTGCCGGCGGCAATGGGTAATTCGCCAAGTTCGCCCACGTTGGGAAGTTTGAAAGGAGCGGCCTTGTCGCCGCCGCGCCAATCGGCGAAGAAGGTGTAGCTTGAGAATTTTTCGGTGGAAACCAAATTGCTTTTCGTGGCTTTGGCCCCTTCGCTGGTGAGACGCCAGTCGCTGGACTTCCAGCCTTTGCCTTTCCAACCGCTGAGATCCACGCCGGTGTAAAGGCTTTTGAACCCAGTGAACGCATTCGCGATTTCATTGTGCTTGGGTTTTGTGCTCGGGAGTTCCGCGATTTTCAGGTTGCGAAATTGAACCGGCGATCCTTCGGATTCCAAACAAATGTAGCCTTTGCGCGGGCTGGCGGCTTTCCCTTGGGTGACGACTTTGCCGTTCACGGCAAGGCTGATGTCCCCGTTGTTGCAGATGATGCGGTAATGATTCCATTGCGGTGAAGGTTTGCTGCGGTTCTCGGTGGGAAAGGCGCGTTGGCCGCCGCGGCCGTTGACGGGCGTCATCCGCGCGCCGTGGATGGGGAAGATGTCACCGTGCGTAGTGTAGCCACGCGTGTTGCCGTATTCGTTCTCAAGCACTTGCACTTCCACGCCGCGATGGAAAGGTTGGCCTTTGGCGGGGTATGCATCGGCCCAGACAAAGATGCCGGCGTTGCCGCGCGGCTTGAGGTGGCGCCATTCGAGCTCGAGAATGAAATTCTCGTACATGCGCGTGGTGCGTAGTTCGCCGATGGGTTTGCCCGTGCAATGAATCATCCCCTCTTTGACCGTCCACGTTTTGGGCCCGCAATTGACATTGTGCCAGCCATCAAAATTTTTGCCGTTGAAGAGCGGCTTGAATTTTTCAGCAGCGGTTACGGCACCGGCACACGCCAAGGCCCCTATTAAAAATAAGAAACGGGATTTCATAAAAATTTGTGGAGGTTCACTATTTGTCCGCTTTGGACAACTCCGGCGAGTACAACGGCAAGTAGCGGTAATACACTTCCAACGAAAGCGCCGCCAAAGCGGTGGTGACGACTCGACCGGCGGCTTTGGCATTTTTGCCTTCGGGCTCCCAAGCGCCGCGGTTGTTGCCACGCTTAATTTGTTTGCCTAACAAAATGGGTTTCAGTTTATTGTTCCAGCTTTGCCAATCCTGACCTTGGGCCTGACGCATCGCCAGACTGCCGTAGTACCAATAATAATAGTCCACCCGATTGTTACTGGGCAATTGCTTCTGAATGAGGTTGAGGCACTGTTCCATTTTCGCGTTCTTAACGCCGGCGCTCAGCATTTGCTCGCAAAATAATCCTTCCGCAATCATCGCTGAGGAAGGCGTCCAACCGGGGCGATATTGAAACCCTTTTCCATCAACGCCGACGCCAGCGAGAAATTTCCGCGCTTTGGTGAAGGCTTCTTCAGGCACTTTCATTCCGCCCAATCGGGCGCTTTTCAGGATCATCATTTGCCAGCCGCTGACGGAGAGATCGCCCTTTTCACTGGGATCTTCGCGATGCGGTTTGTAGCGCCAACCGCCGGACGTGGGGTTTTGCGCCTTGAGGGTAAACGCAAGAATGCGCTCGGCCGGTGCGCGCAGGCGTTCGTCTTTGGTGAGGTTATACGCTTCCATCAGGGCGATCGCGGCGATGCCGTGGTCGTACATATTTCCGCGAAAGCGAAGGTCGCCATTTTTCTCAACGCTCAACATCCAGTCGATGGCGCGTGAAAGTGTTTGTTGATAGGGGCCGGGCTCATTGTGTTTGGTGCCCCATCCCAAAAAAGCCAACATCGCCGCGCCCGTGGCAGCGGTGGTGTGGCCGGAGCGATGATTCCAACGGCCGTCTTTGCTTTGATTGCGCTTGAGCCATTCCAGTGCGAGCGCAACGGCGGCTTCGGTTTCGGGGCCACCGCCTTGGCGTTTCACAAAGTCGGCACGCAGCTTGGGGCTGAGGCGTAGTTCATACGGATTGGCCAGTGGCGGCAGTTCGGCCAATTCAGCGCCGGGATTGCTCGCCACCATAGACGGCTGAGGATCGGGCTTCACATTTTGAAACGTGGGAATCGTTTGCGGCGTCCGCGTGACGGTGGGCGAAAATGAACCGCGGCTGCCCGGGTTGCCGGTCATCGCCACGCGCACCGGCGCGGCGGAGGGTTGAGATTCATTGGGTCGGCTCGCATAAGCCCGCAATGGATGACGCCGCGCGCCAGCAAAATGAACCGGTTGCGACACCGAATTGATCCGGGCTTGCGCCATCACTTGATCCGTGTTGGTCGGGCCTCCACCCAAAGTCAATCCACCGCCGGATGCGGCCGCCGGTGCCGTGCCCGAAGTGTGGCCTTCAACCCCGGAAGACGCGGGGCTGTTCATCACCACTCGCGAACTCCCCCGTGAACCTGAAAGTGATGGAGCAAAGGCTCGGCTGCTTCCCGTGCCGGAAATGCCAGCCACTTGATGCATCCCACGCGCCGAACCAGCGGAGGCTCCCATGCCATAAGTGCCCGATGGCCCGCTCCTTGAGGAACCGCGCGCACCATTTGCAGCACCGGCCATCGATCGACCGGAGACTCCGGCCATGCCACGGCCCACTTCCGCGCGCGCGCTACCATTATTGACGCCGCCGATCCCCGACACTCCCGATGCTCCCGATGCCGATGGCGAAAATGAAGCACTTGTCCCCGAGCCGGAAACCGATGAATTAGAATTGGACGCCTGCGCCGAACCGGTCCCTTGGCCGGAGGCTTGGCTCGGGCTGTTCCGCGATGTGCCGCGCGAACCAGTCGCCGCTTGGGCCATCGATTGCCCGGACACGCCGGACATACTTCGGCCCGCCT
This sequence comes from Verrucomicrobiia bacterium, assembly GCA_014239365.1. GTDB lineage: Bacteria > Verrucomicrobiota > Verrucomicrobiia > Limisphaerales > UBA1100 > JACNJL01. Next base: position 14,593 of record JAAZZB010000008.1, read on the forward strand.
CCGAACGCGCGCCGCTGCTGGCCACGCCCGAAGTGGATGCGCCGGTGCCGGATACCGATGGCGAAAATGAAGCGCTTGTGCCAGAGCCGGAAACCGATGATCTAGAATTGGATGCCTGCGCCGAACCAGTCCCTTGGCCGGAGGCTTGGCTCGGGCTGTTTCGCGAAGTGCCGCTCGAGCCAGTTGCTGCTTGGGCCATCGATTGCCCGGATGCGCCGGACATACTTCGGCCCGCCTCCGAACGCGCGCCGTTGCTTGCCACGCTGGAAGTGGAGGCGTTGGCCCCGGAAACTGATGGGGAAAATGAAGCGCTTGTGCCGGAGCCGGAAACTGATGAAGCGGAATTAGATGCCTGCGCCGAACCGGTACTCTGACTGGAAGCTTGGCTCGGGCTGTTTCGCGAGGTGCCGCGCGAGCCGGTGGCCGCTTGGGCTAATGATTGCGCGGAGGCGCTGGACATATCCCAGCCGGATTCCGCGCGGGCTTGGCTGCTGCGCACGCTCGAGGATGAGGCGCTGCTGGAGGAAACTTGCGGCGAAAATGAACTACCGGAATTCGCAGCGGCCACGGTGCCGGAAGTATTCGCGCTGCTTGCCGATGCACTGGAAGCGTTGGCGGCTGAGGATGCACTCGGGGCGCTGCGGGCCGAGCTGCTGCTGCCGGTGGCGGCTTGGGCCATCGATTGCGAGGAGGCTTGGGCCATCGATTGGCCGGGCGTGGCTTGGGCGCTTCTTTGGGTCATCACGGTAGAGGTGGCCGCGCGCGGGCTGGAGGGCGATAAAGCGCTGCTCGCGCCCGAGGCACTTACTGAAGTGGGCGAAGCCGCGCTATTGGCGGAGGCGGATTGCGCGGTCGCGGATGAAGGCGCGCTGCGGGCGGCGCTCATTCCGGTTGCGGATTGCGCCATCTGCGCCATCGATTGCGCGGAAGCCGCGCTCATCGTTTGGCTGGACTCCGCCCTCGCCTGGCCGGACTGCACCGTGGAAGTTGCCGCTTGAGAAACGGAGGGCGCCAATGCACTGCTCGCGCCCGAAGCGGCGGGCGAACTGGGCGCAGCCGCGCTTTGGGCGGCAGCGGATTGCGCGGCGGAACTTTGCGGGTTGCTGCGGGCGGCGCTCATCGTGGCCGCGGATGGAGCCGAGGATTGCCCGGAAGCTTGGGTCATTGTTTGACTGTTTTCCGCGCGGGCTTGGCCGCTTTGCACCGAGGAATTGGGCGTGCTAACGGAAGGCGAAAAGGAACTGCTCGAACCGGCCGCGCTGGCGGCGGAGGAGGATTGGGCACCGCTGGCGGAGGAGGATTGCGAGGACGCGCTATCGGGGTTACTCCGCGCGGCATTCATATTGGCGGAGGATTGCGCAGCGGCTTGCGAGGCGGAGGCGGAGGCCATCGGCGTATCGAGAATGGAGTCGCGGATTTCCTCGCTCATTTCCTGCACGGCGGAATCTTCGCCATTGAGGGAAATGGTCAGCTGCTGTTCGCTGCGGCCGGCTTTGCGCTTGCCTTCGATGAACCAGTTTTTTTCGTAAATATACCAACCGGTGAACAGCGCGGAAATGAGCAGGACAAGCAGCCCGAACATTATGTGCCGCCGCCTGATGCCGAGCCGATCGGCCAAGGATTCAAAACCCCATTCGATGAGTTCCAAAATTCCTCTGAATCGAATTTTCATAAGCGGTTTTAGGTCGGTGCGTTTCTGTTACTCGATGGAGCTGGTATCCCAGGCGATGTTTGCGGATGGGAATCCCGCCTGACTGGCGGCGGCAAGGGCGGCGGTGGTTTGCCCGTGAAAGGCTTTGGCATCACCGCGAATGACTACCCGCTGCTCGGGCTTTTCCTTGAAGCGATCGATGAGCTTCACGCGAAGGTGATCCAAATCCACAGTCTCTCCCTGCACGCGATAGGTTCCGTCCTGAAGGACGTTGATGTAAAGAGGGCGTTCCTTGCTTGTTAAGGACGATCCGCCGTGGCGCGGCAGTTGGACTTTTTCTTCCTTCTCCTCTTTCTCAAAAGTGGAGGTGACCAAAAAGAAAATAATCAGCGTGAACAGAATGTCGATCAACGGAGCGACATCGATCCGCGATTCTGATTCTTCCTGTGGCGCGATTATTTTCATTTCGCTTTTACGTTACCAAGGGTTCCGTTTCCGTAGTTGCCTCAGTTTCATTATCAAGGCCAGAGTCCGTCTGCGAATCCGCTTGGGCCTCTTGTTCTGCTTCGGAAACTCCTCCCCCAGAGGGATGAAATTTTCCCAAGAAAGCCTCCGCTTGTCGATTCAAATTTTCGCCAATTTCGTCCACCCGATGGTTGAGCCATTGGTAAATAAACAGGAACGGAATGGCGATCGTCAGCCCCGCGGCAGTGGTGACGAGCGCCTCGTAAATACCCTTGGAGAGAATCTCCACTTTATCGCCTGTCGCGCCGAGGCTTTGGAAGGAGGCGATCATTCCGTACACCGTGCCCATCAAGCCCAACAACGGTGCCACGGTCACCACGCTTTGCAGGGGCTTCAGGCCGCGCTTGAGTCGACCCATCTGCATTGCGCCTTCGCGGGTCAAGGCCTCTTCCATCGCCTCTTTGCCTTCATAAAGCCGCGCCAGCGCTGCCTCGCACATTTTTGGAAAAGCCCCTTGCGGGCGCTGGGTGATGTCCGATTCCACCTCACTTTTCAAATCATCGAAGGGCATCACGTGCGGATTCAAATGCGCCATTAGCGTCTCATCGCGTTTTTCATTATTTGATAAAATAATGACGTACACCTGCACGCCTGCCTTGAAGAAACCGTACAAAGCCAAAAACGCCAGCGGCCACATCATTAGCCCGCCGTTTTTGATCAACTCCCACAGAGTTTTCTTTTCCATCGAAACCTGCCCGGGTTGCTCTTCGACGAGAGTGGAATTCACCGTCCCTCCGCCCGCGCCTGCCGGGTTGTTGCTGGGTTGGGCCGAAAGTCCGGGCAGCACGAACAGGAAAGCCGCGGCGCACGCGCCGATGAGTAGGGACGATTTAAAAGTTTCCATTGGAATGATTTGCAAAACTAATTAAGGCGCTTCAGTTGGGATTGAGCCGCAGTGGCGGCCGGAGTGTTGGGGTAGCTTTTCACTAAGCGCTGGAATTGCCGGCGCGCGCCAACCCGGTCCCCCTTGCGCAAAAAGGACTGCGCCATTTCGTAGGCCGCTTTGGATTGCCAGGCGGGAAATGCGTAGAGCGCTTCCACCTTGGAAAACTCAATGATCGCCTTATCAAACTCTTTCATCTCCAGATAACATTCGCCGAGCAGAAACTGCGCGCGCGCGGCCACATCATCCCGGGTGCCGTCAGCCACGGCTTTCTCCAAGGAGTCAATTGCGCCCGGATATTTTTCCTGATTTTGCATCGCCCAACCCAGCCCTTGGTAAGCCGTGCGAATCAAAATATGTTTCGGGTTGCCCTTAATAAATTGCTCGTACGATTTTTGGGACGCCGGCCACTGTTCGAGCCGAGCCTCGGTTTCCCCAATCCGAAGCAGCGCTTGTTGCTGGAATCGCGCCAGTTCTTGTATCCGTGCCGGCCCAGCTTTCGCCGGTGCTTTGGCGTTCAACGCCGTTTTATAATTCTTAAGCGCGGCCTTGTTCTCTTTGTCTCTGGCGTCTCCCTTTTGCGAAAGCGCCACCAACCGGCGCGCCTCGCCCGCCTGCCACGCGGCATCAATGGCCAAGCCCACCGCCGGGCCCTTTAGCATTTCCTCAAATGCCTCAGCGGAATCTTTGTGATTTTTCTGAGAAAACTGCACGATGCCCAGCTTGAACAAAGTCTTCTGGCGCAACACCGCGTTGGGTTTTTTGTCCAACAACGCCGTGAGCCGGTTCACCGCAGTGACCCCACCGTCCTGGCCGCCCTTTTCGAATTCCAATTCCGCAAGTTCAAAGGCCACATCATTTGCCATTGGGTGGTTCGCGTATTGCTCCAAAAATTCCTTGTAGAACGGAATCGCCTCGGCGTCCTTGCCGCCAAAGCGCTTGCTTCGGCCGGATTGATATAATGCCCGATGATGCAGCGGCGAATCTTCTGACACCTTTTTATAACTCCTGATGGCGTCGCCCCACTTTTTCAGTTCCATTTGCGCCTGCCCCAGATTGAAGGCGGCTTCGTAAAACATTTTGTGCTCTGAAAAGTCAGCGACGAATCCGGCCAGAATTTTCTCTGCAGCACCAAAATGGCCTTGCTCATATTCGGCGATGCCTTGATACAATTTGGCGAGCGGAATGAGCCGATGCCCCGGTGATGATTTTTTCAAGCCGTCACTCAACTGGCCAAATCGTTTTGCCGCACCGGCAGGATTTCGATTGTCCAAATCCGTCCACGCCAAAAAGTAATCCGCATCAGCACGAAGCGAATGACGCGCTGGAATTTTATTGAGCGGCCCCTGAGCTTTTTCAAATCGCCCGGCGTTAAAATGAATGATGCCCAGCTTCAAGCGCGCGCTGGGCAGCGTCGGACTGCGCGGACATTTCTGTTCCAGCAATTCATACGCCGCGATCGCTTGGTCAAAATCCGGCCGGTCAAGAACCGAGAACGCCATCCCCGCGTTGTGCAGCGCCACATCAGCGTTTAAAGCCGTTTCGTTTCCCTTGGCAAACTGCATGTAAAACTTTGCTGATTTGTCCCAATGTTGAAGGCGATGATGGCTGTCGGCCACCAGAAAAACCAACTGGCTCAGCGCCGGTTCCTTGTTGCCAAGGATCGGCTCCAACGAGGCCAGCGCGGATTTCCATTGCTTTTGCGAATGCTGCAGCTTGCCCGCGTAAAACCGCGCCGTATCGGCCAGCTTGTGCCGGGCATTGGCCTTGGCAAACGCATTGAAGCGATCCACCGCCTCGATTAAGTGATCTTCTTTTCCTGTGTAATAACTGTGGAAATAGCAGAGTGCCTCATTGTAGGCGGCGTCCGGTTGCTTTTCATTGTTTCTAAATTTGACCGTAAAGGATTTAAAATCCTTCGCCGCGCCCATATAATCCTTGAGTTGATTCAAGCGAACCATCCCGAGACTAAACAACGCGCTCGAAGCGTCATTGCCTTCCAGCTTCGCGCCCAATTCAAATGCCTCGGCGGCGGCCTTGAAATTTCCTGTCCGCTCAAACGCCTCACCCGTGAACACCCGCACGCGTTGTTCCGCGCCGGTTTTTTGAATCAACGCCTCGAATGCGGCTGCTTTTTTGAGAACTGATTTCCAGTCGCTCTGAAAATAGGTTGCCTCCATTAACCCCAGAAACACATCCGCCGCAATTTGTTTCCGCGCCGCTTCCTTGTTTTTGCTCAGCCATTTTTTAACATTCCCCTCATCCCAAGACCGGCTAAGGATTCCTGACTTGGAGAAGCCCAGCGAATTCAGGCTGGTTTCAAATGCATCTTCTGCATCTCCAAAATCGGCAGGCACTTTTTTCATCAACGCCTGTCCCAACAATAAATTCACCTCCACCGGATTGGGCAAACTTCGCCCGCGACTGTTGGCCGCCGCTTTTAATTCCCGCGCGGCCGCCGCGTAGTCTTTCAAATTAAAATGGCAAAGCCCCAGCCCGTGATGCGCGTGGCCCGCCATCTCGTGCTTGGGAAATTTTTGGAAATATTCGCGATACCCCTTGGCCGCCTGCTCCCACAGGCCCAATCCCACCAATCCCGCGGCCCCCTCATAAGCGGCTTCGGCGGCCTTGTTTTGGGCGGCGATTGTGGATGAAGGCAAAAGCACCATCAGTGCCAGAAGCACTCCACTGATCCAGTGAAGCGTTGTGTGAGAGTTCGTTGAGGGGGTTTTCATTTCGTTTTAGTATTAGGGGTTCAATTTTTCCTTCGCCTTTTCAGCGGCGGTGGAGTTTGGAAATTCGGTGAGCAGTTCTTTTAATTTATCGGTGGCTTCCGCCGCATCGCCTTTGCCTTCGAGCGCCAAGGCTTGTCCCAAAAGTGCATCCGCCCGCCAAGGCTCGTGGAGTTTGAAGGCGTCTACCTTCGCGTACTCGGCGATGGCCTCGTCAAATTTTTCCTGCACACGATATATTTCGCCCCGAAGAAATTGCGCTTCCGCGCCAACCTCATCGCCTTCCGCGCCCCGCACTGCGGCCGACAGCGAACGAAGCGCGTCATCGTCTTCGCCCTGCTCAATTTGCACGCGACCCAATCCGAGCCGAACTTTGCGGGTGAGTTCGTGGCGCGCATTTTTGGTCAGAAACTTTTGAAATGCTTCGTCAGCTTTTTCCCAATCTTTCAACTGACTGTGACAATGACCGAGGCGAAACTGAGCCAACGCCAATCGGCGGGGATCGGTGTCCTCCTCAATAATTTTTTCTAATCGGCCGATGGCCTCTTTATATTTTCCGGTCTCGTATTCCAGCTCGGCCAATTCCAGTTTGGCATCCAGCGCTTTAGCGCTTTCGGGATGATCGGAAATCAACGTCTCATATTTCTTGTGGGCATCCGCCGCGCGCCCCGCTTTGCGCTCGCACCACGCGGATTGATAAAGCGACTCATCCTTCCACTCGGATTGTTTGCCCACAGCAAGGTAGCTCTTGATGGCGGCATCCCATTGCTCCTGCCCCGCCTGCGCTTGGGCGAGGAAAAAATGCGCGTCATCCGCCCGTTTGTGATTTGGGAATGCAGTGAAAAATTTCTCATAAGATTTTTGCGCGGCTTCAAATTTCTCACCGCTGAGTTGCAGCTCGCCCGCCTTCAATCGCGCATCGGCGGCATTCGTGTCTTTGGGGAAATCATTGGCGAGTTGTTCGAGCAACACGATCGCCTCGTCCGATTGCCCCGCCGCTGCTTCGGAATAGCCCAGATAATAAATCGCCAGCGATTGATTGGGGTCGCCTTTCTTTTGCGCCGTGGATTTTAACACGCTCCGCGCCTTGGCGTATTGTTTGGCTTCAAAATGAATCCGACCCGCCATCACTGCGGCGTGAGAGTGATGGGCGCTTTTCGGGTAATCCTCCGCCAACTGTTCATAAACCGACAACGCGTTGTCGGTTTGTTCCTGAGCTTCCAGCGCGCGCGCAGTATTGATGAGTGCCACATCCGCATTCTTGGCCTTGGGAAAACGCGCGGTGAAAATTTGGAACGAACCCACTGCCTTTTCCCAATCTTCCAATTGATAATGGCAGCTACCCATCAGAAAATCGTATTGTTGAAACACGGCTCCCGTGCGTTTTTCGTCCGCCAATTTTTCAAACGCGCCGAGCGCGTCTTTCCATTGGTCATTGAAAAAATAACATTCGCCAATGTGCATTTGCGCCGCGCGGGCTTGGGCGTGATTGGGATGCGCTTTGAGGAACTGCTCAAAGGTGCCCGTGGCGGCGGCATATTTTTCTAAGAAAAACTGGCTCTCACCTTGCAGAAAAACCACTGCCGCCGCTTCGGGATGCTTCGGGTAAGCCGTCAGATAATCCGCACACAACGCCAGCGCGGCAGCATAGCGGCCGGTGCGGAATCGGGCTTGGGTGCTGAGGCGCAGAATCATTTCCCGCTGGCTGTGTTTTGGATAGTCTTTCAGTAACCGCTCAAACACCGTGGCGGATTCTCCAAACTGTCCGGCCCCAAAATAATTTTCCGCCAAATCAAAAAGCAATTTGTCCATCATCGCGTTGCCGCGAAATTGTTTTGCCGCCGGCTCCAAAATCGCCGCGGCCGCCGCATATTTTTTTTGCCGTTTGAACACCCGACTGTGCCACAACGCGATGGCGGCGGTCGCCCCCGGTTCATTGCCCAAAGCGGTGAAAACGGAATCCGCCTCTTTGTAATTCCGATCCTCGAGATACGCCTGCCCGAGGCTCAAGCCCGCCGCGCCACGAAGCCGGTGTTGTTTGTATTGGTTACGGAATTGGGCGAACAACCCCACGGCCTGCCGGTAATTTTTGATTTTGAAATTCAAGAACCCTTCACGGTAAAGCGCGTCGGCAGCGTATTCGCCCGGCAGTTTGCGTGCCGCCGCGTATTCGGAAATGGCCTCTTTGATTTGCCCCAACTCGCGCAATGATTCTGCCAGAAAAAATCGTGTTTGATGCGCAAACGGCGCCGCGCCCAACCGCCGCTTCAACACGCCCAATTCCTTCGCGGCCGATTCGAAATCGCGCAGCATAAAGCTCGCATAACCGGTTTGAAACAACACCCGCTCTTCCGCCTGTTGTTCCGCTGGCAACGCGGCCACTGAGGCTTTCACAGTTTTCCATTTTTTTTGTTGGAAATAAGCTTCCAACAAACCCATCCGAAACCCATCCAGCCGCAGCTTTGGTTTCAGCTTGAGGCCCGCGAGGAATGCCGCCTCCGCGTTGGCCGGTTTCCGCAACATCAACAAACTTTGGCCCCAATAATAAAATGCCCCGGACAAATCCGGCGCGGCCTTGTCCGCTGCCAATTCACGCATCAACGCCGCCGCGTTTTCCCATTGTTTTAGCTGAACGAAGGCAAGACCCAATTCCCATTTGGAATCGGGAACCCGCGGATGTTTGGGCGCGGCCTTAAGAAATTTTTTGTGCTCCCGCACCGCCAGCGGGAAGTTTCCCTTATCATAAAAATCTCTGGCCTTCAGGAAGATTCCCAGATTCGCATCGCCCCCGCTTTGCGCGAAAACGGGCGCGGCAGTGGCGAGAAATAGCAATGCAAATGGCAACGCGAGCGCGTGCCAGCCCAATCCGCAGAGGGAGGTTTGGCGAGGTGCAATGGTCTGCATATTATAAGGTCGTTCCAGTTTGTTTTTTAGGCAACCGTTTTGTCAAAAAATTTGCGTTCCCGCGGGTAGGTACCAACGCAGGACAGCCGGAAAATTCGACGCAACGGACGGTGAATCCCATCAATTCCTTTCAATGGAACCGACAGCAGACCGGCGCATCGAAGCGGTTTCCAGCCCAGAACGCACCGGAAAAATGTTGGAAGGTTATTCACATTCGCCGCACACCACGGCGGCCTCCGGCAATTCGCGCACGCCAATCGCCTCGCCATAGCCAAACCCGCTGCCGCTCAGCGTAGCCAAATCCACCTCGCCGCCGCGCCGTTGGTACAGCCCCGGATGCACCGTTGCCTCCGCTGCGGAAGCCGCCGGATAAAACTGCATCGCGTTGGTTTCCACGCCCATAATCGTGCCCACGTGCGCGGTCAGCCGACAATGCGGGATTTGCGCGAGCATTGGGTTAGTCAAATCCTGCACCATCAGCCCCATCCCGTGCGCTTTCGCCCAACACGCGGAAAGCAGCGCGCCGGTTTGGGTTTTGCAGGTTTTGAGTGCCACGCCGGTCCAGCCGAGTTTGCGACCGAGCCGCACGTGCTGCCAATCGTGCGCGCTTTCATCGAGAAACAACGGCTTGCGCTCGCTGCAACTATGGGTGTCGATGGCGTGCTTTTCGAGGTCGTACGGAAAGGGCTGCTCGACGTACAAGAGCATCTCAAACAATTTTGGATGCTCAGCGCGCAGGTCATCCAAAATGGTGTTCACATAATCCGGCTTGGTGACGGTGCAGTTGAAATCGGTGGTCAACCATTCCGCGCCGGCGGCCATCGCGATGTTGCCCACTTTGACAATGCGCGCGTAATCCCACGCCGCATCCGTGCCACGTAATTTTATTTTGAGGCACTTGAGGCCGTCGGTTTTGATCCAATCCGCGAGCAACACCGGATAGCCGTCGTCCGGCTCATTGCCGGTCAATTCGCTTTCGTCCAGCGGATCTACTCCGCCGACCAAATGCCACGCGGGCAATTGCGCGGGCGATTCAGCCACAAAAAAATCTTCCGGATATTTTCCTGTGAAGGAAACTGACTCTGCCGTCGGTTCCAAAAATTCCTCCAGCGAACGATTCATCCATTCGCCATTGTAGGTTTCGTAAACGTCCCGCCCGTGCAAATTTCCAAACGCATCGTGCAACGCAATATCAAAAAGTGAATTGCACACGAGCGCCCCGAGCCACGGCATCGGTTCCGCCACGCCTTCATTGTGCTGCTCAAGCAGCTCCGGCAAAACGTCTTCAATAAAATCCTGCCCCACTTCCATCGGATGCCCGCTCGCGGTAAAGCCCGCCCACGCTGCGGCCAGTGTTTCGCAAAAGGCTTTCATCGCCTCATGGCGTTCCTCGTAACCCAGCGCGCTCGGCCATACCCACGTGACGCTCAGCGGTGTCTCGCCCCAACCTTCCGCGGTGCATCCGGCGGCATCGCGAACCGTCACCCGCGCGCGGGCGCACGTGACATACGTCACCGTCTCGCCGCCAAATTTCAACGGCATCCGAGTGTGGACGGGTAGAAAATAAAGTGCCGCGCCTATAGCACGAATGTCTGTAGGTAAGCTCATAAGATCGCGTGGACGCGAAGGATGAAAACCGGTTGGTCGATTAAGTCGAGCTTTTCTCAGCCAATTCGGCGTCGTCCAGCTCAGGCTCAGCGACAATCTTTGGCCGGCGGCGCTGTAGAAAAACGCCGAACCCAATGAGCCCCGCCAAGCCGCCAAAGCCCAGCAACATCATTCGCCGCCGTGCCGCAAGGGCCTCGGGCGATTGCGCGGCTGCCAGTGCCTCGGTGTCCTTAATCAGTTGATCCAACACGCCGAGATGCACCCGCGCCATATCGCCCGCGCGGAGTTGGCCCCCGGGGCTGTTGCCGATGAAGCCTTCATTGCGATAGGCGATGCCCAGCGCTTTTTCCACAAACTCACGCGCTTCGGCCAGTTTGCCTTCGGCCTGTCGATGGACGCCTATATAATAGTTGGTAAAAAATTCGCGCTTGGCCCGCTCCTCCGCATCGGGCGCGCCCTGCTCCACCGCCAGCCACACATCGGCCTCGGTGAGTTTGCCCGCATAAAAATTATAAAGCGTCTCCATCGGCACGCGTTTGTCCTCGCTCAACTCCACTTCCATCATTGCGCCGCGGGCTTTTTCCAATCCATCCAAACGCGCCGTGCACATAAAATGCCACAACGCCACTTCGACGTCTTTGGTGTTCGCCGTCCAGTGCCATTCGAATTGATTGCGCCCTTCATTGTATTGGCCTTGCAACGCGTAGGCCACGCAGATTTGCCAATGCAACGATTCTTTGTCGGGCTTGAGTTTGAGGAAGGTATTCCAGTCCGCCACGGCGTCATCCAGCCGGCCGGCCTTGAAATGGCTGCAGCCGCGCAGTTGATACACATCTGCGAATGTGGGGTCGTACGAAATGGCGATGGTGTAATCTTTCACCGCGCGTTCATCGAGGCTGAAGATGTCGAGCAATTGCGCGCGCTTGATGTAGGCAAACCGATTGGTGACATCCACGCCCACCGCGCGATCCACCAGCTCGAGCACCGCGTTGGTGTTGCGGGCTTGGAGGGCGTCGATGGCTTGCAGAAAAAATTCCTCCTGCTCCACTTTTGGAAACGCCACCGGCTTTTGATCGCGCTGACCATTTTGCCGCGTTTGAAATTGCTGCGCCGCCAAGCCCGCCGCAAAGCACAGCCCGACCGCACAAATTATTTTGGAATAACCTCCTCTCACCGCTGCGAATCTAGGCAGATAACCCCACCCCGCCAAGACCAAGCTATTCACAATGGTGTATACAAATGATCACATCGGTGAATACGTCCGATTACTTTTTCGGCTTTGCCGGAATCTTTATTTTATTCAACTCCGCGTGCACCCGCGCCACGTCGCCCATATAACCGTGGTTATCCGCCACCGCTGCGGAGAGGCCGATGTATTGGTCGCGCAGTTTCTTTTCCCCCGTGGCCTCGTACCACAGCCCAAGATAAAGATGCGCGTAAAATAATTGCCGCTCCAATCGCGCGCCCTTCACTCCGCCCGCGCGTGCTCTGGCCAAAACTTTTTTCGGCGTGCTCTTGCCGCCGAAGAGCGCCAGCACTTCCATCATCGGCACACGTCCATCGCCCACGATGGGGATGAGTTTTTTCTTCGCCTCATTAATTCCCTTCGCGCGCGCAAGGCACAGGAAATGCCACACCGCATTTTCCACATCATTGCGGTTCACCGTTTGGTGTCGCTCAAATTGCTCGTAGCCTTTCTTGAATTCGTTCGCGTAATAATACGAAATACCGCGCTGCCAATGATGCGGATCTTGTCGCGGATACGCTTTAATAAACACATCGAAATCCGCAATCGATTCCTTGATTTTTCCCAACTTGAAATACGCCTCGCCGCGTTCCTGATGCGTGTCGGCGACGCGATCTTTTTCCGGCTTCAACGCCAGCACCTTTGTGTACGCCGCTGCCGCCTTGGCGTGCTGGCGGAGCTTGCTGTGCAGTTGCCCTTTGAAATAATACAGATTCGCATTCTTCGGCTCCGCCTCCACGGCCTTCGCCGCCAGCTTCAGTGCCTCATCCGTTTTCCCTTCGCGAAACGCCTTCGCCGCTGCCTCCACAAACTTCAGTGCCGGCCCGTCTTTTTCATCCGCTTGCGCCCAATCAATATTCAAGCTCATCATCAACGCCAAAAAAATCCAAGTTTTCATCCGCCGAATCCTAACCACTCGCCCGCCTTCCGCAACTCAAAACCCTTCCCCCAATCCTGAACATCCTGCCCATCAATGTTAAACCCCGTGACAAACCCCGCTCAACCGCGTACCCCTTCGCGCGATGTTAGCGGCTTTATTGTGCACGATTTTGTTTTCCGCCTCCGCCGTTTCGGCGCGGAAAACCACCGAGCACATTGGCGGCACCGAAGCCAACTTCACGCGGCTCATTTTCGCGCCGGTGCTGATGCTGCTCATCGCGCTAAGCTTCGGCCCCGCGTTGGCGGGTTATTGGCACCCCACACTGTTCGGGCTGCTGTTCCTCAGCGGCGCCATCGGCTTTGGCGTGGGCGACATCGCGTTGTTCCAAGCCTTCCCATTGATTGGCTCGCGACTCACCACGCTCATCGTCCATTGCGTGTCCGTCCCCGTGGCGGCCACCATCGAATATTTTTGGCTCGGCACCACAATGACCGCCGGGCAAATCGCGTGCGCCGTCGTCATCCTCGCCGGTGTAGCCGTGGCGCTTGCCCCGCGCGAAAATTTACACATCAAACGCAATGACCTTTTCAAAGGCATCGGCTGGGGACTCATCGCCGCCCTTGGCCAGGGCTTCGGCGCGGGCGTGCTCAGTCGTTACATTTATAAACTGGCAAAAGAAATGGACACCTCTCCACTCCTCCCCCTCGATGGCTTTCACGCGGGCATCACCGTGGCCGTGCAACGGATGCTCGGCGGAATGGTGTTCTCCGGCCTTTGCCTGCTCGCCTTCCGCGCGTGGCTGCGACGCCGACCCAACGCAACCAACCTCGGCAACCTCACCCGCCGCGACAACCAATGGCGCCCCGCCCTCCCGTGGCTGCTCGCCACCGGCCTCGCCGGCCCCGCGCTGGGCGTCACCTGTTATCAATGGGCACTGCTCGATAACCCCACAGGCGTGGTGCTCCCCATCATCGCCGCCACGCCGCTCGTCGTCATCCCCTTCGCCATTTTTATGAAAGAAGAAAAACCAAGCTGGCGCGCGTTGATTGGCGGGGTGATCGCAGTGGGCGGCGTAGTCGGGATGGTGGTTTTGACCCAGTCTCAATGATCGTTGAAAATTCCAAATTCCAAATTGACACCCCCCGCCTTCCCGCCTATATTTCCCGCCGAATGAACCTGCAGACTCAATCCAAGTCTTCGCGTCGACGCCGCCGTTAAGGTCGCGTTGGGTTCTCCTATTCTTTTCCCAATGCTCCCCCTCCCAAAGAGATGAAATCTTTTCATTCCATTGATGGTTCAATTGTTGCCCCGCGAGGGTTTCTCGCGGCGGGATTGTTCTGTGATGTCAAACGCCTCGGCACCGGCAAGGGCAGCGACAAAGGACAAAAACGCGACCTCGCCGTGATCGTCTCCGAAGTGCCGGCCACAGCGGCGGGGATGTTTACCACCAATCAAATCTGCGCCGCGCCGGTGAAACTTTGCGTGGACCACATCGCCGATGGAAAAGCGCAAGCGGTGGTCATCAACTCCGGCAACGCCAACGCCTGCACCGGCCCGCGCGGGCTCAAGGACGCGCACGAAATGGCGACGCTGCTCGCTGATGAACTTTTGCTAAAACCTGAAGACGTCCTCGTAGGCTCCACGGGGCGGATTGGTTTGCCGCTGCCGATGCCCAATATCCGCGCGGGCATTCGCGAGATTGTTCGCGAACTGGACGACGCACCCTCCGCCGCCCATCACGCCGCCGAGGCCATTATGACCAGCGACACGCGCGCGAAAGAAATCGCCGTGGAATTCAAACTCGGTGGAAAAACAGTCCGCCTCGGCGGCATTGGCAAAGGCGCGGGAATGATCCAGCCCGGAATGAGCCCCACCGGCGCGCGCCCCGCCAGCGTTCCCCTCCACGCCACGATGCTCGCTTATCTCACCACCGATGCAAAAATATCCGCCAGCGTTTTGCGGCGTTGTTTGCGCGAGGCGGTCGCGACTAGTTTCAACTGCATCACCGTCGATGGCGATATGAGCACCAACGACACCGTGCTGCTCCTCGCCAACGGCCTCGCCGGAAACAAAAAACTCAGCGCCCGCGACGCACGGGATCTGAAAATTTTCCAAGCCGCGCTCAATTACGTTTGCCTCGCGCTCGCCAAAATGATGGTGCGCGATGGCGAAGGCATCACGCGGATGGTCACCGTCCGAGTGAAAGGCGCGAAGACCCAAAAGGACGCCGATGCCGCCGCCCGCGCCGTGGGCAACAGCGCCCTCGTCAAAACCAGTTGGAACGGCGGCGACCCCAACTGGGGCCGCATCATCGACGCCCTCGGCTACTCGCCCGCAAAAGTCATCGAAGAAAAAGTAGACATCGCCTACAGCGCCCCCGGCGCAACCGGCACGAAGGCACTCATCCATTCCCTGAAAAAAGGCCGCCCCACCAAAGCCACTTTCAAGACCCTTTGCAACGCCGTCGCCCCCGCCGAGTTTGACCTGCACATCAACCTCAACCTCGGCAAAGGCACCGCAGTACTTTACGCCGCCGACCTCACCGAGGAATACGTCGACTATAACAAAGGCGACATCACCAACCCCGCATCACTCGGAGGATGATTTGACAAATCCCCTTCGTGATACTAAAGTCTCACCATGAAAACCGCATCCGTCCGTGAGTTACGAAACCAGTTCAGCAAAGTCTCCAAATGGCTGGAGGACGGCGAGACCGTGCAAATCCTCAAACGTGGAAAACCCGTCGCGCGCCTGACGCCGGAACCGCAACAAAAAACCTTTCTGGGTGCGTGTCCCAGCCCGTTTCCCATCCCCGATGATATTGACGACCCTGTTGATGTCGAATGGGAGGCCGCTAAGAAATGACCTATCTGCTGGACACCAGTGCGTGGTATCGGTCTGTCTCGCACGATAAGAGTTTGCCCGCAGATATTCGGCGATTGATTCAACGAAAAAATACCCAATTTGGATTGAGTATTTTCAGCCTGTGGGAAATCGGGAAAAAGGTTCAGATTGGAAAACTTGATCTGCCTATGTCATTAGATCGCTGGCTGGATCATGCCGTTTCCGCAAACATTACTGTGCTGCCGCTGAGCCATGCCATTATCACTGACGCCATGAGTTTGCCGGATTTTCCAAATAATGACCCCGCCGATGAACTCATCACCGCCACGGCCCGAATCCACGATTTAACTCTGCTGACAACTGACCGACTGCTCAAAAAATATTCACACGCCAAGGTGAAATATTTTCGAGCAAAAAATTCTAAACCGGGAACCGCGAACTAAGAACAACAAACCGTGAAAGAACTCATCACCAAAGCCGAAACGCTCCTTGAGGCGCTGCCGTATATTCAGCGGTTTGCGGGCGCGACGTTTGTGGTGAAGTATGGCGGCAGTTTTATGGACAGCCCGGACGAAGCGGTGCGCACGGGCGTGGCGCGCGATGTGGTTTTTTTGGAGGCGGTCGAGATCAATCCAGTGGTCGTGCACGGCGGGGGTAAACGCATCAGCCGCGCGCTGGAAGCGTCCGGCGTGGAGACGCGCTTCGTCAACGGTTTACGCTACACGGATGCCGATTCCGTGGCGGTGGTTGATCAGGTGTTGTCGCAGGAGATCAATGCCGAGATCGTGGAGATGATCAATTCGCTCGGCGGCGTGGCCAAGGGCTTTGCCGGCACGGATATTTTCACCTGCACCCGGCATGCCCCAGAGGATCAGGATTACGGCTTTGTCGGCGAGGTCACTGCCGTGAACACTGTACCGTTGGAGGAATGCATCACCCAGGGCATCACGCCGGTGATCTCCCCCACCGCGCGCGATGCGAACGGACAGATTTACAACTGCAACGCCGATGTCGCCGCCGCCCAAGCCGCCATTGCGCTGGCCGCCAAGCGGCTGGTGTTCATGAGCGATGTGCGCGGGCTGTTGCGCGATCCCGCCGACGAGGCCACGCTCATTTCGCATCTCGACATCGCCGAGGTCGATGCCCTGAAACAAGCCGGAATCATCGCCAGCGGAATGATCCCCAAAGTCGACAGCGCCGTCACCGCCATCAACGCCGGCGTCGACAAAGTCGCCCTCGTCGACGGAAGAATCCAACACGCCGTGTTGCTGGAAATTTTCACCGACAAAGGCGTGGGAACGGAGATTGTAAAATGAAAACCATTTCTCACCACAGAGACACAGAGAGCACAGAGGGTTTGAAATTGAATTTCTCTGTGCTCTCTGTGTCTCTGTGGTAAATAAAAAATGAACGACTCACCCATCCAATCCCGAATCGACGCCCACGTCATCCCGACGTACTCCCGCTTCCCCATCGCCCTCACCCACGGCGAGGGCTGTCACGTTTTTGATGCAGGCGGCAAACGCTACCTCGACCTCGGCGCAGGCATTGCCACCGCGGCCCTCGGTCACGGGCATCCGGAACTCGCCGCCGCGCTCGCCGAACAAGCGGGCAAACTCACGCACGTTTCCAATTTATATTACACCGAGCCACAAAGTTTATTGGCCGAAAAACTCGTCGCGCTTGCGGGCGGCAGCGGTAAAATATTTTTCTGCAACAGCGGCGCGGAA
The DNA here is from genome assembly GCA_014239365.1 of Verrucomicrobiia bacterium. Classification (GTDB taxonomy): domain Bacteria; phylum Verrucomicrobiota; class Verrucomicrobiia; order Limisphaerales; family UBA1100; genus JACNJL01. The sequence goes on from JAAZZB010000008.1 coordinate 31,596, forward strand.
GCCAATGAGGCACTTTACAAACTCGCGCGACTCAACGGCGCAGACGACGGCCAATTCGAAATCCTCACCACGCTCGGCTCGTTCCACGGCCGCACGCTTGCGGGCATCGCCGCCACGGGCCAAGCCAAAGTGAAGGAAGGCTTCGCGCCCGCAGTCGAAGGTTTCCGCCACGTGCCCTACGGCGATCTCGACGCAATGCGCGAGGCCATCTCGCCCGCCACGGGCGCGATGCTCGTCGAGCCCATCCAAGGCGAAAGCGGCGTCAACTGCGCCACGCCCGAATATCTGCTCGGCCTACGCGCGCTGTGCAACGAACGCAATTTGCTGTTGTTGTTCGATGAAGTGCAGTGCGGCCATTTCCGCACGGGAAACTTTTTCGGCTGGCAAACCATTATGGCCGCGCACGCGAATTTCGCGCCCGACGCGTGCTCAATGGGCAAAAGCCTCGCCGCCGGTTTGCCGATGGGCGCCATCTGGGCCAGCACGCCGTTGCAGGATTTGCTCGGCCCCGGCACGCACGGCACCACCTTCGGCGGCACACCGCTCGTCAGCGCGCACGCGTTGAAAGCCATTGAGATTATCGAGCGCGACAACCTCGCCCAAAACACCACCGACATCGGAAATTATTTGGCAGAACAAATCGGCAAACTCATCGCCGCGCATCCCAACGTGCTACGCGAAGTCCGCGGGCTCGGCCTAATGATTGGCGTGGAACTCGCCGAAAACATCGCTGCCTTTGCCGAAAGTAAACGGCCCGCCTCGGTGCAAATCGTCGAGCGTCTGCACTCCGCCGGATTGCTCACCATCCCCGCCGGCGCGCGCGTCTTCCGACTATTGCCGCCACTGAACATTTCCAAAACCGACGCCGACGAAGGCCTTGCCCTCATCGAAAACGTCGTTAAAGAACTCGACTCATAAATGTAGCCCGGGCCGCTGGCCCGGGTCGAAAAATTTTAATAATTATCTCAACAGCAAACCACCCGGGCCACCGGCCCGGGCTACAAGTATGAAACACCTATTAAGCATCGAAGCGATGGACACCGCGTCCATCGAGACCATTCTGGAAAATGCCACTGTCATCAAAGCTCAGCACGGCGACAGCCAGCACCAACCGCTCGCCGGCCAAACGTGGGCGATGATTTTTACCAAATCCTCCACGCGCACCCGCGTCTCCTTCGAGGTGGGCATCCGCGAGCTCGGCGGCAGCGTGATGTTTCTCAACGCAAACGATATGCAGCTCGGCCGCGGCGAACCCATCGCCGACACCGCCCGCGTGCTTGGCCGGATGGTCCACGGCGCCGTCATCCGCACCTACACGCAAAGCGACGTCGAAGATTTCGCCGAGCACTCCGCCATCCCCACCATCAACGCGCTGACCGATGCCGAGCATCCCTGCCAAATATTGACCGACATTTTCACGTACCAAGAACTGCGCGGCCCCATCGCCGGCAAAGTCGTCACCTACATCGGCGACGGCGCGTGCAACGTCCCCATCAGCTGGATTTGGGCCGCTGGTAAACTTGGATTTGAACTCCGCATTGCCGCACCCAAAGCACACCAACCCTGCCCCGACCTCATCGCAAAAGCCGGCGGCAACATCGTGGTGACCGAAGACTGCCACGCCGCCGCCGAAGGCGCAGATTTATTATACACCGACGTTTGGGTCTCAATGGGCAAAGAATCCGAAACCGCCCAACGCGAACAAGATTTTGACGGATACCAAATCAACCAACCCCTCATCGACCGCGCCAACGCCGACGCCCTCGTAATGCACTGCCTCCCCGCCTACCGAGGCAAAGAAATCGACGAACCCACCCTCGAAACCCACGCCAACACCATCTTCACCCAAGCCGAAAACCGCCTCCACACGCAAAAGGCGATTTTGAATTGGCTGGTGAATTAGGGAATCGGCTCGACCATCGATTACTCACGTGCAAGGCTCCCTTTGATGTCCACTGACTCACCCAGTCAATCCAAATCGCCCAAGCCCAAGCGTGTTAACTTGCGGCGGCCGGATGTGATGGAACAGGTGAAGGCGCAGGTGTTGACGCATTACAGGAGTGATCTGGTGGATCGGCTGCGAGCCACGGGGGAGGTGACGAGCGTTGACGCGCGGATGACAATCAAGTTGGCGAAGGAGTTTGGGTTTTGTTACGGGGTGGAGCGTTGCATTGATTTGGCGTATGCGGCGTTGAAGGTTTTCCCGGACAAGCCGCTTTATATTCTTGGGGAAATTATTCATAACCCGGAGGTGAACGATCAGATTCGTGATATGGGCATTCGCTTTCTTTCGGGGCCGAACAAGGTGGCGGATATTGATGACCTCGGCGTGGATGACGTGGTGATTATTCCGGCGTTCGGCACGGAGGTGGCCACGCTGGAGAAGCTCAAGGCGAAGGGTTGCCAGTTTGTGGATACGACGTGCGGCGATGTGATGAGCGTTTGGAAACGCGTGCGCAATTACGCCAAGGAAGAGGTCACGAGCATCATCCACGGCAAGGCGTATCACGAGGAAACCAAAGCGACGAGCAGTCAGGCGACCTCGAAGAACGGCCATTATCTTGTGGTGCTCACGTTGGATGAAACGGATTACGTTTGTGATTATATCGAAAACGGCGGTGACAAGGCGGAGTTTCTGAAAAAATTTGAGGGCGCATTTTCGGAAGGCTTCGATCCCGATCAACATTTGAAAGCCGTCGGCGTCGCCAACCAAACCACGATGATGCGAAACGAAACCGAGGAAGTGCAGCGCCGCATCAAGGCCGCCATCAAGCGGAAGTTTGGCGAGGAAAAAGTCGATTCGCACTTTCGGTTTTTCGATACCATCTGCGGCGCCACGCAGGAACGACAGGACGCGCTGGATGTGCTTCTGCAAAAACCGATGGACCTTTTGCTCGTCATCGGTGGCTACAATTCCTCCAACACCGCGCACCTCGCCGAGATGGGCGAAGGCGTGCTGCCGACTTATTTTATTAAGAACGCCGCCGAGATGGCCGAGGCCTCGTTGATTCGGCATTGGAATCAGCACACCAATCAAGTGGACGAAACCCGCGACTGGCTGCCGGACGGCACGTTGACCATCGGCGTCACCGCCGGCGCATCGTGCCCGAACAATCTTATCGAAGATGTAATTTGCCGGTTGCTCGAATTGCGTGGCTCGTCGGCGGATGAGTTTTTGGGTAAGGAGCTTGAAGTTAGTAGTTAGAAGATAGAATGAAACCAAGCATCCCCTTCTAGCTTCTAACTTCCAAATTCTAACTCCTAACTTCTCCCTCCTAAAAAAATGTTCACCCGCACTCAACTCGAAGACAACGAGCGCAAAACGCTTTCGCCGTTCGCGCAGTTCAGCGCCGATTCCCGCGGGCGGGCGCACGCGGAGGAGCCGCACCAGTGGCGCACGCATTATCAGCGCGACCGCGATCGCGTCATTCACTCGCGCGCATTTCGGCGGTTGGAATATAAAACGCAGGTTTTTCTAAATGGAACCGGCGATCACTTGCGCACGCGGCTCACGCACACGATGGAAGTCGCCGCCGTTTCGCGCAACATCACGCGCGCGCTCGGCCTCAATGAAGACCTCGCCGAGGCCATCGCGCTTGCGCACGACCTCGGCCATTCGCCCTTCGGCCACAAAGGCGAGAGCGCGCTCAACGCGTTGATGACCGATCACGGCGGCTTCGAGCATAACCGCCAAAGCCTCCGCATCGTCGAAGAGTTGGAGCAAAAATATCCGCGCATCAACGGCCTCAATCTCACGTGGGAAACGCGCGAAGGACTTGCCAAACATTACACCGCGTACGATCACCCCAGCAAACGCGAAGGCTTCGACGCCAAGTCCAGTTCACTCGAAGCGCAAGTCGCCAACCTCGCCGATGAGATCACCTATTACAGCCACGACCTCGACGACGGCCTCGATGCAAATTTGCTTTCCGAAGCGGAACTCAAAAAGAACGTCAAACTCTGGCACGACGCCGACGACGCCATCCGCGCCGAGCACGGCGAACTCACCGACGAATGCCGCCGTTACTTCATCATCCGCTGCCTCATCGACAGCCAAGTGCACGACGTCGTGGAAACCAGCGGCGCACTCATCCAAGAAGCCGGCGTGTTGAGCGTCGACGAAGTGCGACTGCAGGAAAACCCACTCATCCAATACAGCGCTCAACGCCGCGAAACCAATCTCGAACTGCGCGAGTACCTTTACGAAAATCTGTACTTCAACCCCGAAGTGCACGAGCCCAACAAACGCGGCGTGAAATTGTTGGAGGAACTTTTCGGATATTTCCTGGAACACCCCAATGAAATCGGAAGCCAATCCCGCGCCCGCATCGAAACCGAAGGACAACACCGCGCCATCTGCGATTACCTCGCGGGGATGACCGATCGCTACGTCGTCATCGAGCACGAGCGGTTGGGGCTTTAAGTAAACGCCATGAGGTAGGGCGTGCTCTCCGAGCGCGCCGTGGCGGTTTCGGAGAAACCGCCCTACCATTTCCCTCTGTGTTCTCTGTGCCTCTGTGGTTAACCCAAAAGCGCTCCATACCGCACACCACGCAATGTCGGCCGAAGCTCCCCAAACCCGCAACGCATCATCACCGCTTCATAAATCGCCGCGCCGAAAAGAATCACATCCGCGCGATTAGCGGGCAGTCCGGGCAACGCACGCCGTTCGGCCAAAGACATTTTCCAAAGGCGATCACAAAGCGACTGAACCTCCGGCAACGACAACCGCACGGCCTCAACTTCATCGGCGGACAAATCATCGCGCTCCAAAAAAATCCGCGCGAGAAAAACCGGCGTACCGCCCGCGCCGACCAATGTATTTGGCAACGGCAATCCACCCAGCTTCGGCGTCACTTGTTCATCCAGAAAATCATCGAGCGCCTGCGCGAGCTTGCCGCGCTCCGCATCGGTGGGCGCGTCACTCACGGGAAACAATTCCAACCAACGCACCGTGCCCAGCGCGAAGCTGTGTTGCAGCCGCAAAGCGGAGTCATCCGCCACCAGCAATTCCGTGCTGCCGCCGCCCACATCGATGATGGCCAGCGGGCCTTCAGCCAAGTCCGGCAAACTCCGCACCCCGCGCAACACCAGTTCCGCCTCGGTTAGGCCATCGATGATTTCCAAATCCAATCCGACCTCGGAAATAGCCGCCGACAGTTCATCGGCATTGGCAGCTTCGCGCGCCGCGCTGGTGGCGAGCACCCGCACGCTCGCTACGCCCGCCGCCTTCGCCTTCTCGCCGAAAGCCGCCACCACCCGCGCGGTATCGGTGATGGCCTCGGGCGCGAGTTGGCCGGATTCAAACACGCCCCGCCCCAATCGCGTTTGCTCGCCTTCATGCACGAGAGGCATCACAGCGCCCTCGACCACTTCGGCGATGAGCAGCTTCACCGAGTTGCTGCCGATGTCGATAATGGCCCGTCGGTTTTCTGTTTGGTTTTTTAGTGGATCGTCCATACCCTTCGCCGCGCGTGCTGGCGTTCTTCATCCAAAATCTATTCGAGCCCGAGAAGCAACTGTTTTTCGGTTGCGTGGTGGTCACGGTCATCATCTCCATCGTGCTCCACGAGCTGGCGCACGGCTGGGCGGCCATCTGGCAGGGCGACGATACCCCGCGCATTCAGGGCCATATGACGGCGGATCCGATGGTGCATATGGGCGGGTTTTCAATCCTGATGCTCGTGCTGGTGGGGATGGCGTTTGGGTTGATGCCGGTGAACCCGCGTAACTTCCGCAGTCGCTACGGCGATGCGCTGGTTTCAGCGGCGGGTCCGGCGATGAATTTTCTATTAGCATTCATCGCCCTCACCGCGCTTGCGATTTGGATAAAAACTGCAGGCGGCGCAATTGAAGGCACGGCGCGAAACGGTCAATACTTCCTGCAAATTTTCGGCATCACCAACATTGCCCTTGGCATTTTTAATCTGCTGCCCGTGCCGCCGCTGGATGGCTCGACGGTGCTGGGAAATTTTGTGCCCGCGTACAAGCGCTGGCTCGACTCGTTAGGCAATCCCACTTGGATGCTCTTTATCGTGTTTATGATTCTGTGGAATGCGCCTTACGAATACAATCCCTTCGGCATCGCCAATAATGTGATGGACGCTTATCTGTCATTGTTTGGGCTGGGCCGTGGCTAACGCTTGCACGCGGTGCAGCCGACGGGCATACTCCGCGCCTTTAATGACTGAAATGAGCAAAACTCCTATTCGAATTGCGGTGACCGGTGCGGCCGGTCAAATTGGTTATGCACTTTTATTCCGGATTGCCTCGGGCCAAATGTTTGGGCCGGATCAACCGGTGGCGCTGAACCTCATTGAGATCGAACCCGCCCTGCCCGCGTTGGACGGCGTGTGTATGGAGCTGGACGATTGCGCCTTTCCGTTGCTCACCGACATCGTGGCCACCGCGGATTTGAACACCGGTTTCACTGATGTCAACTGGTCGCTCCTCGTCGGCAGTGTGCCGCGCAAGGACGGCATGGAGCGCGCTGATTTGCTGGGCATCAACGGCAAAATTTTCACCGGCCAAGGCCAAGCCATTCAAAACAACGCGGCCAGCGACACGCGCGTTTTGGTGGTCGGCAATCCGTGCAACACCAATTGCCTCATCGCGATGAACAACGCGCAGGACGTTCCGAATGATCGTTTCTTTGCCATGACGCGCCTTGACGAAAACCGCGCCAAAACGCAGCTCGCACAAAAGGCAAACGTGCCCGTCACGGCGATTTCCAATATGTGCATTTGGGGCAACCACTCGGCCACGCAATACCCCGACTTCACCAACGCCCAAATCAATGGCGCACCCGCCACCGACGCCATCAGCGATCGCGATTGGCTCGAATGCGAATTCATCAGTACCGTCCAAAAACGCGGCGCCGCCATCATCAAAGCCCGCGGCCTTTCCAGCGCCGCCAGCGCGGCCAATGCGATTGTGGGCAGCGTCCGCTCCATCACCGAGCCTACTGCCGAGGGCGATTTCCACAGCGTGTGTGTTTGCTCCGATGGCAGCTACGATGTGGAAGCCGGATTGATTTCATCTTTCCCCTGCGCCCATCGCGACGGCGCATTTGGGATTGTACAGGATGTCGCCATCGACGATTTCAGCCGCGCCAAAATCGATGCTTCAGTGAATGAACTGAAAGAAGAGAAAACGATGGTGGCCAATCTTTTGAATTAACACTGATGAGCACGATATACAGGATTCATTTCAAAAAAAAATCCTGAACATCCTAAACATCTGTGTTCAATCCATTTTAACAATCAATGTCCGACCTCGCCCAATTTATTGACCACACGCTGCTGAAGCCTGACGCCACGCGAGCGCAGATTGAAACTTTGTGCGCCGAAGCCGCCGAGCATAATTTTGCAACCGTCTGCGTGAATGGCAGTCGGGTGGAACTGGCGTATTCATTGCTTGAAGATTGCGATGTGCAGGTGGCCGCGGTGGTGGGGTTTCCGCTGGGGGCGATGGAGGCGGATGTGAAGCGCTACGAAACCGAGGCGGCGATTGACGCGGGCGCGAGTGAGATTGATATGGTGATGAACGTGGGTCGCTTCAAGGATGGCGATCACGATTTTATCGTGCGCGAGATTCGCGATGTGGTGGAAGCGGCGGATGACCGCGTGGTGAAAGTGATTTTAGAAACGTGCCTGCTCTCTGATGACGAAATTGTGCAGGCGTGCAAACTGGCCGTCCAAGCGCAGGCGCATTTTGTGAAAACTTCCACCGGCTTTGGCAGCGCGGGTGCGACGCTGGAGCACGTGAAGCTGATGCGCGAAACCGTCGGCCAATTCGCCGGCGTCAAAGCCGCCGGTGGCATCCGCAACGCCGCCGATGCGCGCGCGATGATCGAGGCCGGCGCCACGCGATTGGGCACCTCCGGCGGGGTGGCGATCGTCAGCGGCGCGGATAACTCCAACGGCTATTAGTCAGCCCAACAGCCCCCGTGCGGTTGGTGGTTGAATTTGCGTCATAACCCCATTACTCTCTCCGCAACCTCCGCTGGTGCGTTAGCCCCAAAATGGATCTAAAATTTGCATGCCCAACCTGCCGCACTGAACTGACCGTGGACGACGCCGCGGCCGGGCAGTCCTTTGCGTGCCCGTCGTGCAGTGCCAAGGTCACCGTGCCCGTCAGCCAACCGACGCAATCAACCGCTGGCCCGCCGCCTCCGAGCAAGCCAGCCGGCGCAGCCAGTCCGCCGCCTCCCAGTAAACCCGCCGGGGCAAGTTCCCCACCACCTCCGCCTTCCGGTGGACAAAGCTCTGCCTCGCCCCCACCGCCTTCGACTCCAAGTGCCGAGCCGAGTGCCGCACCGCAGGAAGACTTTGATGACGTTCAGGATGAAAGCCCGCAACACGGTAGTTACTCCTCGGGGTTTCTGGCCACGGCGATTGATTCCAAAATGGCCACGCTACGGGGCACGACCAACAGTTTTTTTCTCGGCACCAGTTCGCAGGTGTTCAAACTGGCCGGTGACATCGCGCTGCTCATCGTCGCCGTTGCTTGGTTGGGGATGGGACTCCACGCGGAGTTCAAGGCCGACGACGCCGAGGCCGGGGAAGGCGATGCTGTGGAAAACATGGAGAAGGCCAAGGAGGATGATGAAGCAAAATCAAAAGCCGCCGAAAACGCCGCCATTTTTACCAAGACCATTCAGCCGCTGTTGAAGGAACGCTGCTACGATTGCCACAAAGGCAAGGACGCCAATGCCAAGCTCGATCTCAGCACGTTTGAGGATAATACCGAAACGGGCATCGCGGGCCTGATGAGCGTGATCGGCGACAACGCGGGCAACAGCGAAATTGTCACGCGCATCAAGAGCACCGACGACCCCATGCCGCCCGATGGCAAAGGCGAAATGTTCAGCACCGAACAAGCCGATGCGCTGGCGAAATGGATCGACGCCGGTGCGCCGCAGCCCGAACCGGGCGTGGATGGCAAAGCGCTCATCCGCATTGCGGGGCTAATCTTTATGGGCGTGCTGCCGATTGCGTTTGTGCTGATCCTGCATTACCTCACCGGCGTGCTGTTTAACGCCGGCGATTCACTCATCAAATCCACGCCCAGCCGCCTCTCCAGCAGCGGCTTCATGAAGGCGATGGCGTTGGTGGTTTTGCTCGCGGGCTTTGCCGCGGGCGCGGCGGGCATCATCTATGGCATTATCGATGCCACACAGGGGTTCAGCGATAACTGGCTCAAGGTGCTCGCCAAAGTGGGCGGCGGCATTGTGCTGTATCTATTCGGCGCATCGCTCGCGCGATTGTGGCTGAAGCCCGCGCAGTTGAACATCAAAGTCGGCCCCGGCAATTCCGCCGGTGACGAGGCGCTCGGCATTATGGCGATGTTCTCCAAAACGATGCTCAAGACCGCGCCGATTATTTACGGCCTCGCGCTGATCTTTTGTTTGATGTTCACCGGCATGCAAATCTTGTCCGACGAAGGCGAAGTCGCCGCACCTCCCGGCGAAGCCATTGCAGCTCTGCCCACCGCCGCCGCGCCCGATGAAAGTGTGACCACCGGCCTCATCAATCTCGCCAAAGAAACCCTTGGCGACGCCGTCACCTATTTCAAAGAATCCCCCCTCACCGTCGCCAGCAAATACGTGGACAAAGCCTCCGTCCTAAAAATGGCCATCAAGATTCCTGTGTATTTGTTTTTCTATTTTCTGTTTTCGTATGTGATGGTGGAAGCATTGCGAGCGCTGTTTTCCCTGCCGGGACGACGGAGTTAATTGTAGCCCGGCCCGCTGGGCCGGGCCCCGGGCCACCGGCCCGGGCTACAAAGGTAGGCCAAAGCCCCAAAATGCCCTTTTTCTGGCCCGCGAAACCCTAGGTTGGAGAGGCAAAACCCTAGGTTGGAGAGGCAAAACCTTAGGTTGGAGAGACAAAACCTTAGGTTGGAGGAGCAAAACCTTAGGTTGGAGGGGCAAAACCTTAGGTTGGAGGAGCAAAACCTTAGGTTGGAGGGGCAAAACCTTAGGTTGGAGGGGCAAAACCTTAGGTTGGAGGAACAAAACCTTAGGTTGGAGGGACAAAACCTTTGGTTCGAAAGGCGAAACACGCCTAATGTTGGGAGGGACAAGTTCCTCCTAGCCCCTAATCTCTACTCCCTATTCCCCATTCCCTTCTCTCCCCTTACCCTGCGAGTTGCCTTAACACATACGGCAAGATTCCGCCGTGGCGGTAATAATCCACTTCAATCGGCGTATCGATTCGGCAATCCACGGGGATGTCTTGGGTGTCGCCGTTTTTGGTGACGCGCAGGATGAGTTCGCTTTGGGGTTGAAGATCATCGCTTAAGCCAACCACATCAAACGTTTCGCTGCCGTCGAGGCCGAGGCTTTGCGGGCTGGCGCCGTCTTTGAATTGGAGCGGAAGCACGCCCATCCCCACGAGGTTGCTGCGGTGGATGCGCTCGAAGCTGGCGGCAACCACGGCGCGGACGCCAAGGAGCAGCGTGCCTTTGGCGGCCCAATCGCGGCTGGAGCCGGTGCCGTATTCGGTGCCGGCGAGGACGATGAGCGGGGTGCCGTTTTCGCGATGGCGTTGGGCGGCTTCGTGGATGCTCACGGTTTCGCCATTGAAGGTGGTGATGCCGCCTTCGGTGCCGGGGACCATTTGGTTTTTGATGCGGACATTGCCGAAGGTGCCGCGGGTCATTATGCGGTCGTTGCCTCGGCGGCTGCCGAAGCTGTTGAAATCCTTTTGATCAACTTCGTTGTCTTGCAAAAATTTTCCGGCGGGGGAATCGGCTTTGATCGCACCGGCGGGTGAGATGTGGTCGGTGGTGACGCTGTCGCCAAAGAGGCCAAGCACGCGCGCGCCTTCGATGCCGGTGATGGTGCCGGGCTCGAGGCTGAAGTTTTCAAAGAACGGCGGCTCTTGGATGTACGTGCTGTCGGCGTCCCATTCATAAAGGTCGCCGGTGTTGGCGGGGATCTCGTTCCACTTAGGGTTTTGATTGGCGAAGTCGCTGTAGAGTTTGCGGAAAATTTCCGGCTTGAGTGCGGCTTGCATCACTGTGTTTACCTCATCGAGCGAAGGCCAAAGATCGCGCAGGAAAACTTCGTTGCCGTCGGTGTCTGTACCGAGGGCTTCGGCGGAGAGATTGATGTCCACTCGACCGGCCAGCGCGAAGGCGACGACCAATGGCGGGCTCATCAAAAAGTTGGCCTTAATGTTCTGGTGAATGCGCGCCTCGAAGTTGCGATTGCCGCTGAGCACGCTGGCGGTGACAAGGTTGTTTTCCACAATGGCCGCCTCGATGGGCGCGGCGAGTGGACCGCTGTTGCCAATGCACGTGGTGCAGCCGTAGCCAACGAGATGGAAGCCGAGCGCATCAAAATACTGCTGTAAATCGGTGGCCTCAAGATAATCGGTGACCACGCGCGAGCCGGGCCCGAGCGAGGTCTTCACGGCGGGATTGATGGTGAGGCCGCGCGCGACGGCTTTTTTGGCAAGCAACGCAGCAGCAAGCATCACGCCGGGATTGGAGGTGTTGGTGCAACTGGTAATGGCGGCGATGACAACGCTGCCGTGGCCGAGGTTTGTTTCGCCATTGCCGTTGAGCGATACGGCGGTGTCGGCCGCTTCGAGCGTGCCGGATTCACGTCCAAATCCGCCGTCGGCAACAGGGCGTGTGTACATCTCGCCAAACGCATCCTTCATTCGCGGCAACTCGATGCGGTCTTGCGGGCGCTTCGGGCCGGCGACGCTTGCGGTGACGGTTCCGAGGTCGAGCGCGAGATCCGTAGTGTAATCCACCTCGCCCGCTTTCGGCAAACCGAACAAGCCCTGCGCGCGATAATAATTTTCAAACGCGGTGCAATGCTCGTCCGTGCGGCCGGTGGCGCGGAGGTAATTAACCGTCTCATCGTCGATGGGAAAGTAGCCCATCGTCGCGCCGTACTCGGGTGCCATATTTGCAATCGTGGCGCGATCGGTAAGCGGCAGCTTCTCTGCGCCGGGGCCGTAAAATTCCACAAACTTTCCAACCACTTTCGCCGCGCGCAGCATTTCGGTGACGGTGAGCGCAAGGTCAGTGGCGGTGACGCCTTCGGCCAATTCACCGGTGAGCTGCACGCCAACGACATCCGGCGTGAGAAAGTAAACCGGTTGCCCGAGCATCCCCGCCTCCGCCTCGATGCCGCCCACGCCCCAACCGACCACGCCGAGGCCGTTGATCATCGTGGTGTGGGAATCGGTGCCGACCAATGTGTCGGGAAAATAAAGTGCTGCCGGCATCTTGCCGGCAGTGGTTTCGGATTCTGCCGGCAAGATGCCGGCAGCACGTTTTGAGAGAATGCCCTGCGCGAGGTATTCGAGATTAACTTGGTGGACGATGCCGATGCCGGGCGGGACGACTTTGAAAGTGTCAAAGGCTTGCATGCCCCATTTTAGGAATTGGTAACGCTCGCGGTTGCGGGTGAATTCGAGGTCGAGGTTTTTGTCCATCGCATCATCGCTGCCGGAGAAATCGACTTGCACGGAATGGTCGACCACCAAATCCACCGGAACGAGTGGCTCGATAAGCTTGGGCTCTTTGCCGAGGCGCGCGACGGCGCTGCGCATGGCGGCGAGGTCCACGAGCAATGGCACGCCGGTAAAATCCTGCAGCACGATGCGCGACACGAGGAACGGCACCTCCGCGGTGCGATCGGCGTTGGGCTGCCACGCGGCGAGTTCGCGCACGTTTTCCTCCGTGACTTTTTTGCCATCGACATTTCGGAGCACGGCTTCGAGCACGATGCGCAAGCACGCGGGGAGGCGGGAAATGTTACCGAGGCCGGCGGCTTCCAGCGCGGGGAGTGAATAAAATTGGCCTTCGCTGTTGTTGCCGAGGTCGAAGGTTTTTAATGAATCGAAACTATTGTGGGTGCTCATCCGGTAAGCACAGTTTGGCGGAGAGCACGGGCGGTGTCAAGGCGACTACTGGATGTAGATCTCGGCGACCTTGCCTTTTTTGAAACTGAAAACCACCGTGTCGTACATTCGATTGTCCGTTGGATCTTGAATGCGGAGGCCTTTGTAGGTCCAACGTTGGTCGTTGGTGGCATCGGGATCGCCGAACACTTTGCGAATGGTGCTCAGGGGTTTGTCGCGGTAAATCAAATCAATGCGATTGGGGCCGCTCACGCGATTCCACGCGATGCGGCGACCGACGGTTTGTTGGCGCGCGCGTTGCGTGGCGGCGTTGATGGGCGTGCCGTTGAGATTCCATCCGGCCAATTGCTTGGGCATTCCGTCGCGCGCCCATTCGCGCCGCGCGACGAGGCTGCGATTGCGATAGGTTTTTTCACTGGCCAATTTTCCGTCCGGCCACCAACCGCGCCAAATGCCGTTGGGGATTCCGTTGGCATAATTTTCTTCAAAACTTTTTTTGCCATTCGGCCACCAGTCAACTGTTGGCCCGTGCAAGATGCCGACGCGATAGGTGGTGAGGTTTTGGATTCCGCCGTCTTTATAATAGTACGTGGAGTTCCCATCCAACTTACCATCGGCATAATTGAACACCGAACGCGGTTTGCCGTTGTTGTACCAGAATTTGGAGGGGCCGTGCTGTTTGCCGGCGCGATAATTGATTTCAGAAATGCGCGTGCCATCGAAATGTTTGCGCTCAGCTTGGCCGGTGTAGGGCGCCGTGGCTGTGGCCAAATACCAAAGGCCATCAGCACGCCGTTGCAGCGCGTCCTGCGCGGTGGCCATACCGAGGCACACCCAGGCGATGGCCAAAATTGGTGTAATGCGTCTCACCGTCCTCACTGATTAACCTACTGCAAAACGGTGCCCATTTCAAGTCGGCAAAAAAACGGGAGGCCCGAAAGCCTCCCGCGCGAAATGTTTTTTCCAGTGCTTAGTTGAGCTTGGCCAAAGTTTCTTTGATGGCCTCAAAGTTTGGTAATTCCAACGGGGTGTCAGTTTGTTCGGCGTACTGCACCGTGCCTTCTTTATCCACCACGAATGCCGCACGGGCACTGACGCTGCCCACGCCGATGAGATCATCAAGCAACACGCCGTAGTCCTTAGCGGTTTGCTTATTTAAATCGCTGCAAAGGGTGACGCCGATATTTTCTTTCTCGGCCCATTGGCCCTGCGCGAAGGGGCTATCGACGCTGATCGCGATCACGTCGGCATTCATCTCGCCGTACGCACCGAGACCGGCAGTGATGTCGCACAGTTCGCCTGTGCACACGCCGGTGAAAGCGAGCGGCACGAAAAGCACCACAGTGTTTTTCGCACCAAAATTGGCGCTGAGCGAAATGTCGGTGAGACCAAAATCATTTTTCTCGCCGAGGCCGTTGCTGGATTTGAGAGTGAAATCGGGTGCTTTGGAGCCTACTTCTATAGCCATAATTTTATTGTGTTTGGGTTTGGGTTCGGGTTGCGGGCGCGTTATAGGCACGGGAAGGGATGCTGTCAAACCCCAAAGGTAACAACAAAAACGAAACTATTTGGTGGGATTTGCCGTCTGACTTTACGTATGCGTAATAATGGTGTAGCTTTCGGGGAGGAGAAAGATCGCCTTTGAACATTAGGCACGTCCTTTGAAGCAATGAAAACTTCCCAACTTAACCGAGCATTCACTCTCATCGAACTGCTGGTGGTGATAGCCATCATCGGCATCCTTGCCGGATTGCTGTTGCCCGTGTTGGCGGGCGCCAAGAAAAAGGCGCGCACGATGAAGAGCGTGGCCAATCAAAAACAGATCGGCGCCGGCTACACCGGCTACCTCGGCGATCACGACGGGTGGTTTCCAATCGTCACCGGCCCGGCCAGTGTGGGCGGTAAACAAGGCGATGGCATGGCCAGCACAGGCAAGCCATTGCCGGCGCTGGTGGCCCGGCTTTACGGGGCCAAAACGCCCGCCAATGAGCGGCCCCTTAACGAGTATGTGGGCGACCCCAAAATTTTCCATGACCCGTTGGACATCGGCGGAGGCAAGTACAACCTGTACAGTTGCTGGGAATCATTGGGGAACAGTTATCAACCTCAAGTAGCCGACGATATGTTTCGCGTGAAGCGCGTGCTGGGAGTTAGCACCGAACCCGCAGACTCCTACGAAGGCAAATCAATGCACGAATTTGAACTCACCACGCACAATGCCGTTGATAAAAAAATAATCCAAGGCGACTGGAACTGGCCCTACGACCGCGAAGACGCTTGGCACGGCGTGAAGGGTTACGGCCGGCACGTGATGCTTTACGGCGATATGCACGTGGAACAATTTGTGTTCCCGCCCACCAGCACATTACTCAAATGGATGCTGCGACCTCCCCCCGATCCCGCCTTCACTTGGTGGTGAGCCGGGCAATCACTTTACGACTTTACGAAAGCGCAAAATTCAGCTACATTCCAAAGACAAGGAGGACGGCCCTATGAAAACAAACAAGCACACATCCGCATTCACATTGATTGAATTGCTGGTCGTTATCGCCATCATCGGCGTGTTGGCCGCGCTGCTACTTCCGGTGCTGGCCAGCGCCAAGAAAAAAGCGCGCACCGTCAAGAGCATCCACAATCAAAAACAAATCGGTGCCGGCTACACCGGCTACCTCGGCGATCACGACGGATGGTTCCCCACCGTGTACGGCGCGGCCGGCGTGGGCGGCAAACAAGGCAGCGGCCTCGATGGCAATGGCAATGTTTTGCCGCCCGTCCCCACTATGCTCTTCGGGGCAAAAGTTCCTGAGAAAGAACGCCCGCTTAATGAGTATGTGGGCGACCCCAAAGTTTTTCACGATCCCGCCGACCGCGGCGGCGCCTCATTCAAGTTGGGCAACACCGTTTACTCACTGCGCAGCTGCTGGGATTCCCTCGGGAGCAGCTATCAACCTCAAGTGGCTGACGACCTCTTTGGGGTGAAGCGCGTGCTCGGCGAACGCAATGAAAAGTCCGGCAGCTACGAAGCCACCTCAATGGACGAATCCGAACTGACCGCATACGCCTCGGTGGACAAAAAAATAATCCAAGGCGACTGGAACTGGCCCTACGACCGCGATGACGCCTGGCACAGCACCAAAGGCTTGGCCACACACCTAATGCTTTACGGGGATATGCACGTGGATCGATACACCTTTCCGCCCACTGACGAATTCACCAACATGTTTACCAGAACGCCCGATCCAAACTTCAAATGGTGGTAAACGTTAGCCTCAACAATTTTCCCGCGGGCGGGCCACTGGCCTCAGCCCGCCTTTTTTTTGGCCTTCAACTCCGCCGCTTCCGGGCTCTTTGAATAAAAATCATCCAGCGGAAAACAACCGCTCGGCAAACCGTTGCGCGGTGCGGTGGTGCAATCGCTGAAGGTGCGGCAAATCAATTTCTTTTCTAACGTCCCCTGCCCCATCGCGGCGGCGAGGATGTCCGGATAGCTCAGCACCACCCGCCCCAAACCCACAAAATCCGTCCAGCCCTCGCGCAGAAACGCCTGGCTCACGTGCGGCAGAAACTCCTGCAAATAACTCAGCGCCGAAGACACCACCGCCATGCCCGCGGGCAACTGCGCTTTCACTTGCCGCACCGCATCGATTTGCCGCGCCACATCCACGAGCGGATCGTACGCCGGTTGATAGCCATCGCTGGGCGGATACGCCGCCGGACGTTGGATGTGCGGATTGTAATACGGCGAGCCGGCGGAAGTGTTCAGCAGTTTGATGCCCAACTCGCCGCAGAGTTTTACGAAGGCAAACGTCTCGGTGAGATCCGGTTGCGTGGGATCATTTTGATTCAACCCAAACTGATATGGGAACGGTGTGTCAAAATTTTCAGGAATGCCCGGGCCCAACTTGCCCGATTGCGCACGCGCCGGATCGGGCCGGTGCGGCACGATGTCGAACAAACTCAACCGCACCGCGAGGTCGAGATCGTTGCCGTCCGCGCGAATGCCCGCGATGATCTCGCGCAGCAACCGCGTGCGATTTTCAAAGCTGCCGCCGTAGCGCCCCGCGCGTGTGTGCGCACCCAGAAATTCGTGCAACAAATAGCCGTGACAACATTTGAGGTCCACGAAATCTGCTCCCACTTCGCGCGCAAACCGCGCCGCCTTCACGTAATCGCCAATCAACCCGGCCAGCTCGTCATCCGTCCACACTTGCGCATCGCTCGTCACCTTGAATTTTGCATCCAAAATTGGATGCCGATAGGCGACACGCGGCTCGTAAGTAAATTTTTCGTTCGGCCGACAAAATCGTCCCGAATGCGTCAACTGAAACCCAATCGCTAAATCATTTGTGTTTCCAAATTTCTCGCGATGCGCCGCCAGCAAAATTTCCCGCAACGCCGCGAGGTCACCTTGCGTTTCGCTGTTGATCAGTAATTGATTCGGATTCGCCCGTCCATCCGGCCGCACCGCCATCGCCTCCGCGCCACAAATCAGCTTCGCGCCACTCTCACCAAACCGCCGCCAACGCCGCCGCACCGCATCGGTGACCCGACCATCAATCGTCCCATCCCAACCCTCCATCGGCTGCAACGCAATGCGGTTGCCGATGGTTTTTCCATTGATTTTCAGATCACTCAAAACCTCCCCAATCGGCGAGGCCTCCGTGGCGATCGCATCGTCGCACGGAATCTCCACCCCCAACGAATCCACGTGCGCCCGAAAGGCCTCCGGCGTTTTCAACGTAGGAATGCGCGTGAGTTTGAAAGGCGAGGTCATTGCGCTCAATGTGCTGCCGGCATCTTGCCGGCAGGCCTTACGCTTCCTTCTGCCGGCAAGATGCCGGCAGCACATAAACGCCACAATGTTTTCATTTTAACTGTTCCACAATTTGCTGCAAAATTTCGTGATCGCTTTCGGGGCGTATTGGCGAATCGGGATGGGTGTCGCCGCAGTCAAGCCAGCCGCGTCGTTTGAGGAACATCGCGGCCGAATGTTTGTACGCGGGCACGGGCGGGCGAAAAGCGAAAAAGCCAAGATACTGCAGCCAGTCGTTCAATTCATAAAAGGCCGGATCGCCCGCTGCCCACGCAGCGTCGCGTTGGGCAAACACATCCGGCGCGAAGGTGCTGAGGCCGAGCAGGTAATCGCTGCCGTACATCACCATATCGATGGCGAGATCGTTGCCGGTGAACACGCGAAACTCCGGCCGCACTTCATCGCGCAACAGCAACCGCTGCCATTCCGGTTCGCGTTTGAATGAGGAATGCTTCGAGCCGATCAATCGCTTGATGCCCAGCAAACCACGAAACACTTCGAGCGAATAAATTTTCCCAAACGGCGCGATCATGTCGTTCAACTCAAAGCCAATGATTGCATCCGCGCCTTCAGCAAGTGTTGTGTAGTTCGCCACAATCGTAGCATCGCCACCCGTGGTGAGGCCGAAGGATTGAAAAATCACCGGCACGCCGCCGTGGGTTTGGATCATTTCCATTTGGCGGGAATATTCATCGGCATTGAACGCCGCGCCGGGCGCATCACCCACGAAGGCGCCCGCCACAAAATCATCGGTCACCGCCCGTGTGAGTTCCAGCACGCGGATGCGCGTGGCGTCGTCGATGAGGTGGGCGTAGCCGGTGTCCATATTCACCGCGGGCGCAAGGCCGGCGGTTACGGTGCGTTGGACGTGGGCGGTGAAGCCCGCCCAATCCACATCGCCGTTGGATTGAAACGGCAACAGAACGGCAGAAATGCCGCGAATGGCGCGGCGGGGGCGAATCAAAGAAACCGGATCGAATGAGCGATCATCCACAGCATTTTTTGAATTTTTTGCCGCTGCCGCACGGGCACGGATCGTTGCGCCCCACACGCGGGCCAGAGCGGACGGGGCGCGCTTTTTGCTCCTCGCTCACTTCGCTGTTTACTTCGCTGACCATATCGCTGCTTGCGTTGACCATCGAGGCGTCGAGGCCAAAGGCGCTGGCCATTTGATGGCTCGCCTGCGTGGGCAAACTGCGGAGGAAATGCTGCACGCTTTCCAAACTTGAGGCGGTGAGGAACACATTTTTGCAAACCTCTTCTTTGATGTGAACCATCAATTCCTCAAACATATCGCGCGCTTCGGTTTTGTATTCCACCAACGGATCTTTCTGACCGTAAGCGCGGAGGTGCACCGACTGCCGCAAGCCATCCATCGCGTACAAGTGATCGCGCCAGAGGCGATCCACCGCGGTGAGCACGGTGTAGCGTTCGCCTTGCGCGAGCGTGTCCGCTTCTTCGGCGGCAATTTTTATTTCATACACCGAATGCACCGCGTCGATGATGTGACGGCACACGGCGAATTGCCCCGCGGTGAGGCCGTCGTAAATTGAGCCGCTGGAAGGTTCCTCGGCACCTTCGGCGTGCGCCTTTTCCAGCTCGGCTTGATCGAGGCCCACGGGGTAGGTCATGTTGACCCATTCATCCAACTGCCGGAAGCCGCCGTCGGTGTCCTCCGTGTCATCGAGCATCGCGAGATGGCCGCCCACGCGGTCGACGGTGACCTCCTCGATGATGTCAAAAATAATGTCGCGCGTGTCATCGCCGTGCAGCACGCGATTGCGGAAGCCGTACAGCTCTTCGCGCTGCTTGTTCATCACGTCATCGTACTCAAGCGTGCGGCGGCGGGTTTGGTAGTGATGCTGCTCCACTCGTTTTTGGGCGGTCTCGATGGAGCGATTGAGCATTGGATGCGAAATTTCCTCGCCCTCTTCCATGCCGAGTTTCTCGAGCCAGCCACCCATCTTATCGCTGGCGCCGTACAACCGCATGAGATCATCCTCGAGGCTGAGGAAAAAGTGGGAGCTTCCGGGGTCGCCTTGGCGCGCGCAACGGCCGCGGAGCTGGCGATCGATCCGGCGCGATTAGTGGCGCTCGGTGCCGAGCACGTGCAAGCCGCCGATGTCGGGAATGCCGTCAGCAAGTTTGATGTCCGTGCCGCGCCCGGCCATGTTGGTGGCGATGGTGACGGTGCCGCGCTGTCCGGCGCGCGCTACAATTTCTGCTTCTTGTTCGTGGTACTTGGCGTTGAGCACGCTGTGCGGAATGCGCTCTTTCTTTAACAAGCTCGCCATGTGCTCGCTGGTTTCCACCGCCACGGTGCCCACAAGAATGGGCCGGCCTTCGCCATGAACTTGTTTCACCTCATCAATCACCGCCTGATATTTTTCTTTGGTGCTGAGATAAATGGAATCGTTTCGATCTTCGCGCACGCAAACTTGATTGGTGGGAATGACGAGCACGCCCATGCTGTAAATATCAAGAAACTCGTTGGCCTCGGTCTCGGCGGTGCCGGTCATGCCGGCGAGTTTCAGATAAAGGCGGAAATAATTCTGAATCGTAATGGTGGCGTACGTTTGCGTCTCAGCCTCGATGCGGACGCCTTCTTTGGCTTCCACAGCTTGGTGCAGCCCATCGCTCCAGCGGCGGCCTTCCATGGCGCGGCCGGTGTGTTCGTCCACGATGATCACTTTGTTTTCCTGCACGATGTATTGCTGATCGCGCTCGTAAAGACAATAGGCCTTGAGGAGCTGCGAGGTGACGTGGATGCGTTCGCCGCGTTCTTCGCTCTCGGCCTGCACACGCTGTTTTTCGGCAAGGCGTTGTTGCGGTGTGAGGTCATTGTTGACGTCAATTTCGTGATGCGCCGTGATGACGTCGGGCATCATAAACGCCTCGGCATCTTGTGGATTGAGAAATTCGCGACCCTTTTCGGAGAGATCGGCATCGTGGCTTTTCTCGTCCATCGCAAAAAAGAGATGCTCCTTTTGCGCATAGAGTTCTTTTTTGGTTTGGTCTTTGTGCAACTCCATTTCGGAGTCGGTGAGGCGGCGCAGATTGTCGGGATCGGTTTTCAGCTTCAACAAACCGGGATGCTTGGGTTGGCCGAGTTGGGCGCGGTACATTAAGATTCCGATTTCATAATCAAGATCTCCATCGTTGCCATTTTCTTTTGCTTTGGCGCAGAGCTTTACCGCGTCGCGCAGGTAGCCATCACACAGCTCACGTTGTTTGCGCACGATGGCTTGAATCTTGGGCTTCAGCTCGCTGTACAAGCGCTGATCCTGTTTCTGCATCGTGGGGCCGCTGATGATGAGCGGCGTGCGGGCTTCGTCGATGAGGATGGAATCCACCTCATCCACAATCGCAAAGTAATGCCCGCGCTGCACTTGTTCCTCGGCGGTTTGCGCCATGCCGTTGTCGCGCAGATAATCAAAACCAAATTCGGAGTTGGTGCCGTAGGTGACATCGCACGCGTACATTTCGCGGCGCTGGGGCGGCGATTGGTCGTGTTGAATGACGCCCACGGTGAGCCCGAGAAATTTGTAAACCGCGCCCATCCATTCCGAGTCACGCGCGGCAAGGTAATCATTCACCGTGACCACGTGCACGCCGCGCCCGGTGAGCGCATTCAAATAAACCGGCAGCGTGGCCACCAGCGTTTTGCCTTCGCCCGTGGCCATTTCCGCGATGCGGCGAGTGTGCAACGCGTAACCGCCGATGAGCTGTACGTCGAAGGGAACCATCTCCCACAACAGATCGTGCCCGCGCACTTGGACGTTGCTCCCGCACAGCCGACGGCAGGCATCCTTCACCACCGCGAACGCCTCGGGCATCAGTTTCTCCAGCCGCGCCGCCAACTCTTTGTCGTCATCGATGGCGCTCAGTTGCTCTTTCCACTCCAGCGTTTTTCGGCGCAGTGAATCATCGCTCAACCCCCTCAGCTCTTGTTTAAATGAATTGACCGCCGGAACCAGCGTCTCCTCGATACGGCGTATTGCACGCTCGTTTTTCGTGCCAAAAATTCTCTTTATTAGTCCAATCATACCCTTGAAATCATTGCGAAACAGGGAAGCTAGGGGAATTGCGGGCCGAGGTCAAAGCAATCCGAACCCGACTGAAATCATGACAGAAGCCGGGCCGCCGTTTCCGGCGTGGCCCCCTCGTGCACCAATGCCATCAGCGCGCGCGTCATCCCCGCCGGATTGGCGTGCTGAATGATGTTGCGACCATACACGATGCCCGCCGCGCCTTGCCCAATCAAAACGTGGGTGCGCTGGAGAATTTCCTCATCACTCACCCGCCCGCCGCCACGCACGAGCACCGGAATGCGCCCGGCGATTTGGATGACTTGATGGTAATCCGCCGGGTCATCCGTGGGATCCGCCTTGATGACATCCGCGCCCAACTCAACGGCTTGGCGCACCAACGGTAAAATTTTATTGAGATCGCCATCCACTTGATACCCACCCGCCTCGGCGTTCGGTTTGAAAACCAACGGCTCGATCATCAACGGCATCGCCAACGCATCGCACTGCGGCTTGAGGTCCAGAATATTTTGGATGCAATCATCCGTCACCTCCGGTTCGCCGGGGATGTTAAATAAATTCACCACCAAACACGCCGCGTCCAACCGCACCGCCTGTTCCGCGGCATCCTCAATGACGCGGCTGAAAAGATGCTCCGGCAAATCCGTCCCATAAACATTCGCCACATCCGAGCGCAGCACCAACGCCGGCTTCGCCTTACCTGGAATACTTTGCAAAATCGGCGCTTGTCCAATCGTCAACTGAATCGCATCCGGATCAGCCTCCACTAACGTGGCCACCGACGCCTCAATATCCTCAATGCCCTTGAGAAAACCACCCTCATTAAAAAACCCGTGGTCCACCGCCACATCAAAACAGCGCTTGGACTTCGCGTTAAACAGCCGATTCAGTCGATAAGATTTCATGGGAGGCGCTAGTTATAGGCCCCAAAGGAAAAATTTCCAATGACCAATTCTCACACATGCGAACGCAGCCCATTGCGAGCCGCAAACTGCGCCGCGCCTGAACGGCACAGTTTCACAAACGTCTCCTCCGCCCAACCCATCGGACGGCCTTTCCAATACAGCAACCCCCATTGGCGCTTGAGCTTGCGGCGGCCGAGCGGCAACGCGATAAGTTTTTTCTTCGCCAACTCCTCACGCGCAATCCACGGCGCAAGAATGGTGATGCCGAGGCCGAGCTTCACCAATTCTTTGATGGCCGACATGCTGCCCGTTTCGATCACCGACTTGATGCTCATATCTTCCGCGCGCAAATAATCCTCAATGAATTCAAACGTGCGGCTGTTGCGGAAATAAAGAATGTACTGTTGCCGCGCGATATCCTTCCGCAGCGCACGCCCGGCCTCGGCCCAAGGATGTTTAGGGTTCACAAGAAAAACCAGTTCGTCGGTGAAGAGCGGTTTGAATTCAAAATCAGGATCGTGTTTCGGCTCTAACGTCACGGCGATGTCGATTTGGTTTTCCCGCAGTGCCTCCACAATTTCCGCCGTGTCGCCCGGCTCAATGCTGAGGCGGCACTTGGAAAATTGTTTTTGAAATTCCCGCAGCACCGGCGGCAGGATGTATTGGCACGCCGCCGCGCTCGCACCAATCCGCAACCGTCCGCGCCCCCACTCGCTGAGCTCCTCCATCTCCGCGCGCGCATCCGCCATCTCGGAAAATATTTTTTTCGCGCGCCCCACAAACTGCTCACCCGCCTGCGTCAGCAGCACCTTTTTCCCCACCCTGTCTAAAAGGCGACAGCCCACTTCGGCCTCCAGCAACTTCACCGCTTGGCTCACCGCCGGTTGACTTTGATGCATCTCCCTCGCCGCAAGCGTGAAACTACCATGCTCCGCCAACATCAGAAACGCCCTCAACTGCCGTGCGTCGAGTGGATTGTTCATGTATAAAAAATTTTTATGCATTTCCAAAAAATAATTGATAGCATTTATCGCGCCAAACCCTCGAGTTGGCACGCAAATCGCTTAGGCCGCTTGGAGGCGTCTTGCTTGACGCAGATCCCCCGTTTGTGTCATGGCCGATACTGGATTTAATTTACTAAACATTCGAAGCCCAAAAATGCGCACGCTGCACTTTACCTAGCAGGCGCAATCCAGTGATCAATTTCAACTGACAATCACTCGCCCAAAGCGTACCCTCTTCGCATGAGCGAGGATTTTCGATTGGTTTCGGCGGCAGATTTGTTGGCGCTGGATGGCGTGGCGGTGGGCGATCGCGTGCGGCTGCAGGGGTGGGTGCGGACTCGGCGAGACTCGAAGGCTGGCTTGTCGTTTGTGCAGGTGCATGATGGGTCGTGCTTTGATCCCGCGCAGGTGGTGGCTCCGGGGGAGTTGGAAAATTATGCGGATGCGGTGGTGCATTTGACGACGGGGTGCTCGATGATTGCCGAGGGCACGGTAGTGGCTTCGGAGGGTAAGGGACAAAGCGTCGAGGTGCTGGCCTCGCGCATTGAGACGGTGGGGATGGTGGATAATCCTGAGACGTATCCGATGCCGGCCAAGCGGCATACGTTTGAGTATCTGCGCGAGCAGGCGCATTTGCGGGTGCGGACGAATTCCTTTTCCGCGATGGCGCGGGTGCGGCATTGTTTGGCGAATGCGGTGCATCGGTATTTTCACGAGAATGGATTTTATTGGGTGCACACGCCGATCATCACCGGCAGCGATTGCGAAGGCGCGGGCGAGATGTTCCGCGTCAGCGCGTTGGATTTGGAAAACCTGCCGCGCACGGAAGCGGGCAACATCGATTACTCGCAGGATTTTTTTGGCAAGGAAACGAACCTCACCGTGTCCGGCCAGTTGAATGTGGAGAGTTACTGTTTGGCATTAAGTAAAGTATACACGTTCGGGCCGACGTTCCGCGCGGAGAATTCTAACACCTCGCGGCATCTCGCGGAGTTTTGGATGATTGAGCCGGAGATCGCCTTTGCGGATCTTGCCGACGATGCGGATCTTGCTGAGGATTTTCTAAAATCTATTTTCCGCACGCTGCTCAATGAGCGCGCGGATGATATGGAATTTTTCCAAAAACGCATCGACAAAACCTGCATCGAACGGCTGGAAAAATTCGTCGACGCCAGCTTCGAGCGAATGGATTACACCGACGCCATCACGCGCCTAGAAAAAGCCGTCGCCGATGGCCAGAAATTTGAGTTCCCCGTGAAATGGGGCATCGACCTCCAAAGCGAACACGAACGCTGGCTCACCGAGGAACACATCGGCCGCCCCGTGGTGCTGATGAATTACCCCAAAGAAATCAAGGCATTCTATATGCGCATGAACGACGATGGAAAAACCGTCGCCGCGATGGACGTGCTTGCGCCGGGCATCGGCGAAATCATCGGCGGCTCCCAACGCGAAGAACGCCTCGACGTCCTCGACGCCCGCCTCGATGAAATGAATTTGGACAAAGCCGACTATTGGTGGTACCGCGATTTGCGAAAGTACGGCACCGTCCCCCACGCCGGCTTCGGCCTCGGCTTCGAACGCACCCTCATCTACGCCACCGGCATGGCGAATGTGAGAGATGTGATTCCATTTCCGAGGACACCGAGAAGTGCGGCGTTTTAATTTTCACCACAGAGACGCAGAGGGCACAGAGAAATTGAATGGGGTGACCGACCGGACTCGAACCGGCGACAACCAGAATCACAATCTGGGACTCTACCAACTGAGCTACGACCACCGTTGGAAGGGAGACCTTACCGGCCTTTGGAAGACCGGTCAATTTTCAATTTTCAAAGGTCAATGATCAAGGAAGTGGCGGGTGATTGTTTGGAGTGCGGTGGCAAGCGTAGCGCGACACCGCTTTCTGGGCACACGGAAAGCGCCGTCGCCGCTTCGCTCTGCCGGCGCACTCCATATTGCACGCTGTTTACAATTCCGCGTGGACACTTGGGCGGTCACTCTTAATGATGACCGCGTGAACCGCGTTAAATTACTTTCGGAACAGGTGGCGAATCAGATCGCAGCGGGTGAGGTGGTGGAGCGGCCGGCGAGTGTGGTGAAGGAGTTGGTGGAGAATGCGCTGGATGCGGCGGCGCGGAAGATTTTAGTGGAGGTGAAGGCGGGGGGGCGCAGTCTCATTCGCGTGACGGATGATGGGCACGGGATGAGTCGGGATGATGCGTTGATGTGTTTGGAGCGGCACGCGACGAGCAAGATTTCGCGCGCGGAGGATTTGGCCACGATTGCTACGATGGGTTTTCGCGGGGAGGCGGTGCCGAGTATTGCGAGCGTGAGCCGGTTCACATTGACCTCGCGGCTGGCGGAGGCGGAGGGCGGCACGGAGATTGCCGTTAATGGCGGCAAGATGTTGGCGGTGAAAGAAACCGGCGCGGCGGTGGGCACAGCGGTGGAGGTGCGATCGTTGTTTTATAATCTGCCGGCGCGACGGAAATTTTTGCGCACGGAGGAAACCGAACGCGCGCACGTGCAGCGCACGCTCACGCTGATGGCGTTGGCGCATCCGGAGGTGGCCTTCACGCTGCGGCATAATGATCGCGAGGTGTGGCGGCTGCTCAGCGAGAGTGGCACGGGCGCGGCGGCGTTGGAACGGCGGCTGCGCGCGTTGTGGGGGGAGGGGCTGCGATTGATTGAAATCGACTGCGCGGGCGAGCTGGCGCGCCGACCGTTTGATGAGGACGATGCGCCGCCGAAGGCGTGCCGCGTGTGGGGCTTCATCGGCGCGCCGGGCGTGAGCCGCAGCAATCGCGAGCATCAGCACGTGTTTGTAAATCAACGCCCCATCGACAACGTCGGCCTCGGGATGGCGCTGCGCGAGGGGTATCACACGGCGTTGATGAAGGGGAAATATCCGGCGTGCTGTTTGTTCCTCGAAATCGAACCGGCGGAAGTGGACGTCAATATTCATCCAGCCAAGCGCGAAGTAAAATTTCACCGCGAGCGAGAGGTGCGGCGGTTTGTGGCGGAGGCGGTGAGTGAAGGGCTTGCGAGTTTTCACTCGCAGGAGTTAGGAGACAGAAGTCAGGAGATAGAATCTGCCGTTGCGGGGAATTTTGGGTTGGAGGCGACGGATGTTTCGACGGAGACCGTGGTGGAACAGAAGCCGCTGGATATGGGCTTCGCCACGCCACCCTCCCCTGTTCACAAGGAAGACGCCGCGCCACTCGTCCCTCAACCGCCCTCTCCCCATCAACCATCAACCATCAACCAACAACCGCAACCGGCGCAGCCGTTGCTAAAAGTTCCTCTCAAAATCCTCGGCGTCGTTGGCAAACTTTACGTCGTGCTCGAGTCCGATCGCGGGCTGGTGTTGATGGATCAACACGCGGCGCACGAGCGGGTTTTGTACGAGCAATTGCTGGAGCAAATGCAGCGCGAGGAAACGGCTTCGCAAAAATTGCTGTTGCCAGAGACGGTGGAATTGGCGGCGACGGATGCGCAGTTTGTCGCGGAGCAAGTGGAAACCCTCAGCCGCCTTGGCGTGGGCATCAGCGCGTTTGGCGAGCGCACGTTTCTGCTCGATGCGCTGCCGCCTTTTGTGAAAGTGAAGGACACGAAAAATTTTGTGCTGACGTTGATCGACGAACTCAAGGCCGCCGGGGCCGGGGTGAACTCGATGCGGCTGGGCGAGGCGATGGTGATTATGACCGTCTGCCGCCAAGCCATCAAAGCCAACGACGCCCTCGCCGGGCCGGAACTGGAAAAATTGCTCGAAGATTTGCGCCACTGCACGATGCCCTACACTTGCCCTCACGGTCGACCGACTTTGATCGAGATGAGCTATCCGGAATTGGAGAAAAAATTTGGGCGCACGGTTTAACTTAAGTTTGGGCGCAATTTGCCGATAGTATTAGTAAGTGTTCACCACCGCGATGGATCGTGGCGGGCCGGTATCATGGATGATGGAATTCCCGGGGATAACTTCGGTATCGCAATCGGTACAGCATTCGGCGCAGCAATTGCGCGGGAATGCTTTGGCGCGGCTGGATTTTTCCACGCAGTTATCGGGCGTCGACTCGCAAATGCAGCGGCTCACGGCACGGCACGAAGCGCAGTTGGCGCGGATGATGGAGCGGATGGATGACGAGGTGGCGGGGACTTTGCTGGATTTAGTGGGTTAAAAGCAGGATTTGGCGGGCAGCAATTTTCTTCACATTTTCGCTTGCAATGCTTTGCTGGAGGCGTATCTTCCCCGTCCGCCTGACTTTTGTGAGTGCAAAAGTCGCAAGGGCGGCCACGAGATGTTAACACGTTATTAACCAAATTCCTGCGGGAAAAGGCTCATTTTAGCCCGTAAAAACGCAGGTATTCAAAAGCCGACCCCTTTTCGGGGTGGGTTATCCAAAGAGGAAACAGCCAATGCTGACGATGGAAGAAGCGATGAAGCAAAGCACGATTAGCTTTGTGGAAGGCGAAATTATTGAGGGTGAAGTCATCGAGATTCGATCCAAGGAAGTGCTCGTAAATATCAATTTTAAGAGCGAGGGATCGGTGTCGTTGAATGAATTTGACGAGGACAACCAGCCCGCGGTGGGCGACAAGATCGAGGTGCTCATTGAGGTGCTCGAAAACCGCGACGGGATGGTGGAACTCAGCCACGAGCGCGCGCAGTTCAAAAAGAACTGGGACAAGATCAATTCCATTTGCGAAGAAGGCGGCGTGATCACCGGCCGCATCAAGGAGATTGTGAAGGGTGGCTTGATCGTCAACATCGGCGTGGAAGCGTTCCTGCCCAGCTCGCAGGTGGACATCGTGCCGCCCAAGGATTTGAAAGTATTGGTCGGCCAAAAACACGAATTCAAAATCGTGAAGCTCAATATGGAGCGGCAGAACATCGTGCTCAGCCGCCGCGAGTTGATCGAAGAAGAACGCTCCGCCAAACGCGCGGAGATGCTCGACCACATGACCCCCGGCGACGTCCGCAAAGGCGTGGTGAAAAACATCACCGACTTCGGCGCGTTCATCGACCTCGATGGCCTCGACGGTTTGCTGCACATCACCGATATGAGCTGGGGCCGCATCAATCACCCAAGCGAAATGGTGACCGTCGGCGAAGAACTCGACGTGGTTGTTCTGGATATTAACAAAGACAAGGAGCGCGTCTCCCTCGGCCTCAAGCAGAAATCCCAAAACCCATGGGAACTCATCGAGAGCAAGTATCCGGTGAAGAGCACCATCAAGGGCAAGGTTGTGAACCTCGTTTCTTACGGTGCCTTCGTGGAACTCGAGCCGGGCGTGGAAGGCCTCGTGCACGTCACCGAACTTTCGTGGACCAAAAAACACACCAAACCTTCCGAGGTGTTGGAAAAGGGCCAGGAGATCGAGGCGATGGTGCTGGGCGTCAACAAAGACGAGCAGAAAATCAGCCTCGGCGTTCGCCAACTCGACGACAATCCGTGGGATGCCGCCGGCGACAAGTACGCCCCCGGCACTACCGTGAAAGGCAAAGTGCGCAACCTCACCAGCTACGGTGCGTTCGTGGAACTCGAGGAAGGCCTCGACGGAATGATCCACGTGAGCGACCTCTCGTGGACCCGCAAAATTAATCACCCCTCCGAGCTGCTCAAGAAGGGCGACGACATCGAAGCCCGCGTGCTCGAAGTGGATCGCGAAAACCAACGCATCTCCATCGGCATCAAACAGCTCGGCGACGATCCGTGGGATCAGATCGATTCGGTTTACAAAGTGGGCGATCTCGTCACCGGCAAAGTCTCCAAGCTCGCCAGCTTCGGTGCGTTTGTGGGGCTGGAAAATGAAATGGACGGTCTCGTGCACATTTCGCAAATCAGCGAAGAGCGCGTGGAAAAAATTAAAAACGCCCTCGACGTCGGCCAGGAAGTCACCGCGCGCGTCATTAAAATTGACAAGAGCGACCGTCGCATCGGCCTTTCCATCAAAGCCGCCGAGTACGACGAAGAACAAATCAAGCGCGAAGCCGAACAGCTGGACCAACTCAAGCCCGGCGAAGATCTCGTGGCCCTCGAACACGCCTTCGACGCCGCCGAACTCTCGCCCGCTGATGATGAAGCTCCCGAAGCTGAGGCAAAAGCAGAAGCCCCCGAAAAGGAGGCCGCCGCGGAGGCTGAAGCAGAGCCCGAAGCCGAGCCAGAAGAAAAGGCAGCCGAGTAAATCACCCGTCATCAATCAAAAATGGCGGGCCGCAAAGCCCGCCTTTTTTGTTGCAAACAATCACACTCCAAAAAACAAACCGATGAAAACAAACCTAATCCTGGGCACCGCCCTGTTAATGATCGCCGGCAATCTGAACGCCGCCGACCTTCGCGTGAAAGGCGGCTTGCTGCCCGGCGGCATCATTGACGACCGCAAGTTGCTCTCCGAAATCAACCTCAAGACAATCGAGCTGCGCGAAGTCAAAGACGGCGCCGTCAAGTCCGCCGAATTGCTCAAGCAACTCAAACAGTTGGATCGCAAAAAATGCGACATCCAACTCGCCACTCCCGGCAAGCAACGCCTCACCGCCGCCGAAACCGCCGCACGCGCACGCAAAGGCGTGCTCGTCGTCTCCGGCCTCTACAAATGCAAACGCTGCCCCAACTGGCACAGCGGCGCCGCCAGCGGTTTTATGCTCACTGAAGACGGCGTGTTTTGCACCAGCTACCACGTGGTTGATAATAAGGACAACGACATCGTCGTCATCATGACCGGCGACGGGCGCATCGCCCCCGTTGTCGAAGTGCTCGCCGCCGACAAGACCGCCGACATCGCAATCCTCCGCGCCAAAGGCAAAGGCTTCACCGCCCTGCCCGTCTCCACCGAGGCCCCGCTCGGCGGTAAGGTGCGCGTGTTCAGCCATCCCGACCGCAAATTTTACGTGCTCAGCGAAGGCATCATCTCGCGTAAATTTCTGGATAACACCCGCAACGGCGGCAGCCGCCACATGCTTTCCATCACCGCCGACTTTGCCAAAGGCTCCAGCGGCGCGCCCGTGTTCAACGAATACGGCGCCGTCATCGGCAGCGTGAACAACACCCAAAGCACTTATTACAGCGTGAAAAACGGAGTGAAAGACAACCTGCAAATGGTCTTCAAAAACACCGTCTCCATGCAGCACCTCTTGAATTTGATACAACCGAAAAAGAAATGAAAACCGTAAAAGAAATCGAAGCAGCCATCAAAGACCTCCCGCGCGAGGAATTCATGGCCCTCGCCAACATCATCGCCGCCCACCAAGCCACGCTCTGGGAAGAAGACGATGACACCGACACCGACAACGCCGACTCACTGGAGTTCCTCTACGAAGGCGAAGAAGAAACCGAGCACGAAGAAGAGATGGAGTACGCGGAATTTTAGGCCCGGATAAACCCCGTTGCTGGGAAGTCCATTTTGTGTTAGAGTAACACGATGAGCACCGCTCAGGAAATTGAATCCGCGATGGACAAACTCCCGCAGGGGGAATTTATGGCCTTGGCCGACCGCGTCGCTGCCAAACAAGCCGACCTGTGGGACAAGCAAATCGATTCCGATTCCGAATCCGGCAAACTGGATTTTCTCTTTGAGGAAGCAGAAGCCGAGGAAGCCAAAGGCGAACTGCGCGAATGGCCGAAGCGCCCATAACTTCGCGGGCTTCCAAACGGTTTTGGCGCTTGCTTGAGGCGCTCCCCGAACACGTGCAAAACCAAGCCCGCCAAACCTATTTGATTTGGCGCGACAATCCCCGCCACCCTTCCCTGCACTTCAAAAAACTCGCCGACAGCAAAACCCGAAAATCTGTCCGCATCGGACTTCACTACCGCGCCATCGGCGAAACTACCGACTACGGCATCCGCTGGGTCTGGATTGGTTCGCATGCGGACTACGACCAACTCGTCCGCTGCTGAATTCTCTTGTCCCCGCCACGCCGCTCGGCGTTAATGCCGCCCGCATGAGCATTCTCGATGAACTGCAGTGGCGCGGGTTAATTAACGACTGCACCGACACGGAGGCCTTGACCGAGCGCCTCGGCAAAGGGCCCACCGTGCTCTATTGCGGATTCGATCCCACTGCCGATAGCCTTCACGTCGGCAATCTCGTGCCGCTCATCGCACTGCGCCGTTTTCAAAACCTCGGTCACATCCCCATCGCCCTTGCCGGCGGTGCCACCGGTGCCATTGGCGATCCCAGCGGCAAATCCGCCGAGCGCAATTTGCTCACACCCGAATTGCTCGACGCCAACATCGCCGCAGTAAAAACGCAACTCACCAAGCTCCTCAATTTTGAGTCCACCCAAAACCCTGCTCAACTGCTCGACAACGCCGACTGGACGCGCGCCGTCACGCTGCTCGATTTCCTGCGAGACATCGGCAAGCACTTCACCGTCAACACAATGGTCGCCAAAGAAAGCGTCCGCGCCCGAATGGAAGACCGCGAGGTCGGCATCAGTTACACCGAATTTTCGTATATGCTTTTGCAGGCATTCGATTTTTATCATCTAAAAAAAGCGCACAACTGCGACCTCCAAATCGGCGGCAGCGATCAATGGGGCAACATCACCGCCGGCATCGACCTCACCCGCCGCAAACTTTCCGAAACCGTTTTCGGCCTCACACTCCCGCTCATCACCAACGCCGACGGCTCCAAGTTCGGCAAGTCCGAAGCCGGGGCCGTGTGGCTCGATCCCGCCCGCACCAGTGTTTACAAGTTCTACCAATTCTGGATCCGCACCGACGACCGCGATGCGGTCCGCTACTTAAAATATTTCACCTTCCTCCCCAAAGAAGAAATCGAAGCGCTCGAAAAACAGCACGAAGAAAACCCAAGCGCCCGCGCCGCCCACACTGCGCTCGCCATTGCGATGACCAATCTCATCCACGGCGAAGCCGCTACTGCCGAAGCCCAGCAAGCCAGTAAAATTTTATTTGGCGGCGGCCTTGAAGGCATCACCGAAAACACCTTCAACGAAATCGTCGGCGAAGTCCCCACCGTAGAAATCGAACAAGCAAAACTCGAAGGCGAAGGCATCCCCATCCTCGAACTCTTCGTCACCGCCGGCCTCTGCCCCTCCAACGGGCAAGCCCGCAAAGACCTCCAAGGCGGCGGCTTGAATTTAAATAACGAACGCCAGACCGACCCCCAACACAAAGTCACCACGGACGCCCTGCTTTTTGGGAAACATTTGTTACTGAGAAAAGGGAAGCGGAATTACACGGTCATTAGTGTCAGTTCCTAACAGGGAAATGACCCATGTCCAAAACCCAATGACCAAGGAAACCCCAAGCCCCAAAAACCAAATCACGGTTTCATTGGGATTTGGTCATTGGTAATTCCTTGGAACTTGGTCATTGTAAATTGGTCATTCCCCCTACCACCACCCCAACCACTTCCAATACGGCAACCCCACGCCCAGCCACACCGCGAGGTGGAAAATCGACACCATCAGCCCCACCTTAAACCATCGCCCCACCGGCACGTAGCCGAAGCCGGAATAAATCACCACCGGCCCCGTGGAATAATTGGTGAGGCAACCGCATAGATTTGAGAAATACGCGAGCAACGCGATCATCAACATCCCCGGCACGCCCAGCGCCAACGCCACGGCGAGGAACGCCGCCACCATCGCCGTGATGTGGCCGGTCAACATCGAGAAGCCGTACATCGAGTAAAAGTAAACCAACGCCAACACCACCGCCGTCGCCAGCATTCCCATCCCCGCCACTTCGATGTTGCCCTGCATCGCGGCGGCAAACCACGCGATGAAGCCCGTCGCCTTCAGCGCGCCCGCCATCGAGACCATTCCGCCCAGCCACACGAAAGCATCCCACGCCTCGCGATTGCCTGTGATGTCCTCCCACTTCTCCGCGCCGCTTAGCAGCAAAATCAAAACGCCCATCAACGCCACCACGCCCGTGTGCATTCCGTGCAACCACTTGCTCGTGGCCCACAACACCAGCAACAGCACAAATACGCCGAGCATAATTTTCTCATTGCGCGACCACGCGCCCATCGCGCGCAACTGTTCGCGGGCACTGTCGCGCGCCGCGCTGGCGTCCTGCATTTTTGGCGCGAGCAGTTTATGCAAAAACCACGGCATCAAAAGCAGACACGCAAGCCCCGGCACAATGCTGCCCTTGAGCCACGTCATCCAGCCAAACTCAAACCCCGCATCCGAGGCCGCTGCGCTCACCAAACCGTTCGCCGCCATTCCCGTAAGGAACATCGCCGCCGTGATGAGATTCACGTGCGCGCCGTTGAGCATCAGATATTCGCCCGCGAGCCGCGGCTGTTTTTCCGGCGTGGAGCCCAACGCGCGGGACAGGGAATTTACAATCGGCGCCATCACGCCGCCACCGCGCGCGGTGTTCGATGGAATCGCCGGCCCCAAAATCAACTCCGCCAACGCCGTCGCATAGCCAAGCCCCAGCGTGGTTTTGCCGAATTTGACCACGCACCCCAACGCAATCCGCCGCCCGAGCCCCGTGCGAATCATCGCGCCCGCAATAAAAAATGCCGCCACCACCAGCCACACCGTGGTGTTGCCATAACCACTAAGCGCAGCAGCAAACGATTCTTTCGAGGATTCGCCAAGCGTTTGCGTGGCCGCGAGCGTGACAACCGCAATGAGCACCGCCGGCCCCATTGGAATCGGCCGCAGAATGAAGCTCAAAATCGTGGCAAAGAAAACCGCGAACACCCGCCAACCTTCGAGCGACAACCCCGCTGGCGGCCCGAACCACCACAGGTTTAAGCCCACCAAAAAACAAACCGCCAGCTTGATATAATCAATGCCCTGATTTGCTTTTGGTTTGTCCGCCACGCCGCTGTTGATTTAACGGAACGATGAGCATTCGCCAAGCTTTGCGTGCTGCCGGCATCTTGCCGGCAGATCAATGATGACCGGACACGCAGGATTCTGCCGGCAAGATGTCGGCAGCACATTATCCACATAAATCCGACATCGCGTCTTTGATGTTTTCAAACGCAAACTCATACCCTTCCTCCTCCAACCGCCGCGAAACACAATATCTCCCGTACAGCACCAACTCCGGATCCGTGCGCAACAGCCAATGGGCGCCGAAGCGGACCATCAATTCCGTGGCTGGAAAACCGAAGGGCATCCCAATGCCGCGCCGCAGTTCGTGCATAAACTCGGCCTGCGAAACCGGCTTGGGCGCGGTGGCAATGTACGCGCCGCGCATCGAATCGTTGACAATGGCGCGGACGATGAGGCGCGTCATATCGTCGATGTGCAGCCAACTAATGCCTTGCCGTCCGTGTCCCACGGGCCCGCCCAAACCGCAACGCGCGAGCATTCGCATTTTGGGAAACGCGCCGCCATTGGCGCCGAGCACAAAACTGGTTCGCAAAATCACCTGCCGCATTTCGGGCAACACCGCCTCGGCGAAGGCCGCCTCCCACGCCTTGCCCACAATGGGCGCGAGGCCAAAGCCGAAGGGCGAGTCCTCATCGCAAACCGCCTCCGGTGGATCGCCATAAATATGCGCCGTGGCCATTTGCACCCAAACCGGTGGCGGCGTTTTCAAACCGCGCACCGCTTCGCCCAACACGAGCGTGGCTTCCACCCGCGAGCGGAGAATTTCGTCGCAGTGATCGGGCGTCTTGATGCAGTCCACCGTGCGACCGGCGAGATTCACCACCGCCGCAGCGCCCTCAAGATGATGCGCCCAATCGCCGACCGTGCGGCCATCCCAAACGGCGTGTTCCCATGAGCCGCGCTTTTCAGGAATGTGCCGAGAGAGCAGCACCACCTCGCAGCCGAGATCGCACAAGTGCCGCGCAAGGTTGGTGCCGATGAAGCCCGTGCCGCCGGCGATGACGACTTTGCCGACTTTGGTGGTTAGGGTTTTGGTTTCCGTTGTCATTTTATTTTAGTTTGGTGGTAGGGCGGTTTCTCCGAAACCGCCGCGGCGCATTGTAGCCCGGGCCGGTGGCCCGGGACCCGGACCACCGGTCCGGGCTACATTGGCGCGCCCTACCTAATCAACTACTTTGTCAGCATTGGAGGCACGTTGCCTTTCTTCCGCATCCGATCGAAGTTGTACATATTAAAAAAGTGCATCGCGCCGAGCACGAGCAGCACCACGCCGAGTTTGGTGGCGCCGTATTCCACGCCGTTTTCGATATCCGTGGGCTTCGTTCCGTAGCGCAGATACAGCAGGATGAAGCCGAGGTTCACAAGATAAAACCCGACCACCAGCAAATGGTTCACCGAGTCGGCCATCTCCTCTTTGCCCTTGAAGGCTTCGAGCAAAAACACGCGCCCGTTTTTGTAGAGCGTGTGCGCCACCCAAGCGATCATCAATATGCTGAGCACGGTGTAAACGATGTAGATGTATACGGCGGTTGTCATTTTCTTCTATGTCCTTTCATTTTTGGTTTTGGGGTTAACTGAAATTGAATTTGAATTTGTAATTGCGCAGCGATCATCGCACGCCTCCTCGGCGGGCATCAGTTTATATCGATTCGCGGCCACCCAGCGGTAGCACACATCGATCAGCCAATGAATGCCGGGCAACTTCGCCGCCAACCACAGCGGCCAGAGCCACCACACTTGGCCCCATAAGTGGGCGTGAGCATCCGCACCGCCGAACACTTTGCCGCGAGGCGTGAGCACGCGCATCTCGCCCAATAATTTTTCTTCCGGCAGATTGAGCCGCCGCCGCACCCACTCCGCCTGCAGCGGCACAAACTCCACGCCGCGCGGTTCCCAAACCGGCCGCATCAGCGACACCGCCTTGAGACACATCGGACACGCGCCATCGAAGCACACGACGGTTCCATTTCTTTCTGTCATTTCAAAAAAGACTGAAATCTTGTGGTAGCTCATTTGTGTTCTCCGTTTTAGGGGTTTTTGGTTTTGGGTTAAATCGGGAGCAGCTTCAGCACCTTATCGCCCATCCGCGAGAGTTTGCGCAGCGTGCTGGTCGGCAGCTTGGCCATTCGGGCGTAGCAGTTAGAGGCGCTCTCCAAAAATTCGTGCAGTCCTTCGAGGCGCTCCTCGGTGTGGGCGTCTTTGGTGCGGGCTTTCTTTTGCTCGTCGAGGCAATCGCGCAGCAGCTCCAGCGTGGGATCCATCTCGCGGCGCTTGCGTTCGTCAATGATGATGCGAAACATTTCCCACGCGTCATCGAGCGTCTCAAAATGATCGCGCCGATCGCCCATCATTTGCACATTTTTGACAATGCCCCACCCCGTCAACTCGCGCAAACTGGTGCTCACATTGGAGCGCGCCACCTCAAGCGTGAGCGTAATTTGCTCCGCATTCAGCGGTTTAGGCCAAATATAAAGGAGCGCGTGGATTTGGGCGACGGTGCGGTTAATGCCCCAGCGCGTGCCCATTTCGCCCCAATGAAGGATGAACTTCTGCTGCACCGGCGAGAGTTGGATGGTTGTTTCACTCATTTCTGTCAAGACAGAATAAACCGAAAACGGAAAACGCGCAAGGGGAAATTTGATTTTTTTGATGAAAACTAAAAATGGCCAATGACCAAAACCCAATGCCCAATTCAAGGCCCATTTTTGGGGCTTGGGCATTCCTTGGGATTTGGTCATTGGGCCTTGATCATTAGAGTTCAGCCCTTGGTCATTTTCTTATTTCCGTCATTCCAACAATTCCCGCTTGTCCCCTCCCCTCCTCTTGTCTAGCTTCCGGCAAATGCTTGTGCGTGACCTACCGATTGCCGACACTGCCGGGGCTGTGTCTGAAACTGAAATTACACCTGTGACCTTGACCGGGCATCCCGATCACTTTGCCGCGCGCCATATTGGGCCGGACGCCGCCGAGGCGCGGGCAATGCTCGAGGCGCTCGGGGCCGATTCGCTGGAGGGGTTTATTGACTCCGTGGTGCCCGAGGCGATTCGCAGCACGCGGTCGCTCAATCTTCCGGCGGCTCTTTCGGAGCACGAGGCGTTGAGGGCGTTGAAGCGGATTATTTCTGCCAACAAACCGTTCCGGAGTTATCTTGGGATGGGCTTTCACAATTGCCTCGTGCCACCGGCGATTCAGCGAAATCTATTGGAGAACCCCGGTTGGTACACGCAGTACACGCCGTATCAGGCGGAGATTTCGCAGGGGCGGCTGGAGAGTCTGCTGAATTTCCAAACAATGGTGGCCGATCTCACAGGGTTGGAAATCGCCAACGCGTCGTTGCTCGACGAGGCCACGGCGTGTGCGGAGGCGATGATGATGTGCTACGCGGTGAAGGGCAAAGGCAGCCGCAATGTGTTTGTGGCGGCGGCGAATTGTCATCCGCAAAATATCGAGGTGCTGAAAACGCGCGCCGCGCCGTTGGGCATCGAGGTGCGCACGGGAGCGACTGATGATCTGGCGTTGGACGAAAATGTGTTTGGCGTGCTGCTGCAATATCCGGCCACGGACGGCGCGGTGGAAGATTACACGAGCCTCATCGCACGCGCGCACGAAGCGGGCGCGATGGTGGTGATGGCGACGGATTTACTGGCGCTCACGCAATTGAAAGCCCCGGGCGAATTGGGCGCGGACATCGCCGTGGGCAACGCCCAACGCTTCGGCGTGCCGCTGGGCTACGGCGGACCGCACGCGGCGTTTTTTGCCACGCGCGATATTTATAAGCGACAGATTCCCGGCCGCATCGTGGGGGTTTCCAAAGATGCACGCGGGCGCCCGGCGTTTCGGCTGTCGCTGCAAACGCGCGAGCAACACATTCGCCGCGACAAAGCGACGAGCAACATCTGCACCGCGCAGGCGTTGCTCGCAAATATGTCCGCGATGTACGCGTGCTACCACGGGCCGGACGGATTGCGCGCGATTGCCGCGCACGTGCACGGGCTCACACGTTGCCTCGCCGCGGGCCTCAAACGGCTCGGGCACAAGCTGGGGCACGAAACTTTTTTTGATACGATCACGGTCACGCATAACAATCTGAATGCGCGCGAGGTGGTTCGTGAGGCGGAAAAGTTTGGCATCAATTTGCGCGTGCTCGATGCGCAAACGCTCGGCATCGCGTTGGACGAAACGACCACCGAATCCGATGTGCTCGATTTACTGGCGGTCTTCAATGGCGGCCGCGATGTGCCTTTCAAACTGAAAGAGCTTTCCCCCGCCGAGGCCACGCCGGAAGGGCTTGGGCGGACGAGCGATTTTCTCAGGCACGAAGTGTTTCACAAACATCGCTCCGAAACGGAGTTGATGCGTTATTTGAAACGCCTCGAGAGCCGCGATTTGTCGCTGGCGCAAAGTATGATTCCGCTTGGCTCGTGCACGATGAAGCTCAATGCCGTGGCCGAGATGCAGCCGGTTTCGTGGCGGGAATTTAACAGCATCCATCCCTTCGTGCCCGTGGCCCAAACGCGCGGTTATCAGGAAATGTTTGCCGACCTCGAAGATTGGCTAGCGGAAATCACCGGCTTCGCCGGCGTATCGCTGCAGCCCAACGCCGGATCGCAGGGCGAGTACGCGGGGCTGTTGGTCATCAAAGCGTATCACCAAAGCCGCCGCGAACCGCAGCGCAACATTTGCCTCATCCCCACCAGCGCGCACGGCACCAACCCCGCCAGCGCGGTGATGGCCGGCCTCACGGTGGTGCCGGTGAAATGCAGCGACGAAGGCGACATCGACCTCGACGACCTCCGCGCCCAAGCCGAAGCGCACACCGCCGATCTTGCGGCGATGATGATTACGTATCCCTCAACGCACGGCGTGTTCGAGGAAACCATCCGCGAGATTTGCGAAATCGTCCACGACGCGGGCGGCCAGATTTATCTCGATGGCGCGAACCTCAACGCGATGGTCGGCCTATCGCGCCCCGGCGAACTGGGCGCGGACGTCTGCCACATCAACCTCCACAAAACCTTTTGCATCCCGCACGGCGGCGGCGGCCCCGGGATGGGGCCCATCGGCGTGGCGGACCATTTGACTGATTTTTTGCCGGATCATTCGGTCGTCAATCTCGGCGGCGAAAATCCGATTGGCGCGGTCAGCGCCGCGCCGTGGGGCAGCGCCAGCATCCTCCCCATCTCGTGGATGTACATCGCGATGATGGGCCCCGACGGACTGCGCGCCGCCACCGAGCACGCCATCCTCAATGCCAACTACATCGCCCATCGATTGGATCCGCATTACCCCGTGCTCTTCAAAGGCACGAACGGCCGCGTGGCGCACGAGTGTATTTTGGATTTACGGCAGTTCAAAAAAGTCACTGTGGAAGACGTCGCCAAACGATTGATGGATTACGGCTTTCACGCGCCCACCATCTCGTGGCCGGTCGCCGGCACGATGATGGTCGAACCCACCGAGAGCGAATCCAAAGAAGAACTCGACCGCTTCTGCGACGCGATGATCGCCATCCACGCCGAGATCGAAGCTATCGAATCCGGCGACGCCGATGCGGTTGACAATCTTCTCAAGCAATCCCCGCACACCCCCGACATGGTGGCCGCCAACGAATGGCCCCATGCCTACGGCCGCGAGCAAGCCGCCTTCCCCGCCGAATGGCTCCGCGAATCCAAACACTGGCCCGCCACCGCCCGCATCGACAATGTGTGGGGCGACCGGAATTTGGTTTGTAGCTGCGCGGGGATGGAAGCGTTTTTGGAGGAGTAAAGTGCTGCCAGCATCTTGCTGGCAGAACCTTGCACGTTTGAATACCACAGACCTGCCGGCAAGATGCCGGCAGCACTTTCTAGTTCAAGACTGGCTCGCCTTCTCCGTCCAGGAATCCTTGGAGTTGGCGGAGGCGTGTGGGGTGACGCATTTTTCTTAACGCTTTGGCCTCGATTTGGCGGATGCGTTCGCGGGTGACTTTGAATTGTTTGCCGACTTCTTCGAGCGTGCGGCTGTAGCCATCGGTGAGGCCGAAGCGAAGCTCGAGCACTTTGCGTTCACGCTCGGTCAATGAAGTGAGCACGTCGCCGAGCTTGTCTTTGAGC
>JAAZZB010000069.1 GCA_014239365.1 Verrucomicrobiia bacterium
CCGCGCATTGGGCCGAGCGCGCCAAAATCGAATCGCATCAAGGATGGCCCCGATGTCCGAAGGATCCTCTAACACCGTTCCGTTTATCCCCTCCTCAATCACCTCCGCCGCACCGTTGCAACCACTCGTCACCACCGGCAAACCCGCTGCCAACGCCTCGAATACTACATTCGCCGAGGGTTCATAAATCGGCGGGAACACAAACAGGTCCGCCGCCGCATACGCGTTTTCCAAATCCGCCATCGCTCCGACAAATCTAACCCCCTTCGGCGCGTTTCGCAATGGCCGCCCCTTACCGGCCACCACAAGTTTAAGGCGAGAGTCAGCCATTTGTTGCAGCGCCGAGAGCAAAAAAGGAAGCCCCTTTCGCTCCCAACCCGAGCCCGCAAATAACAACAAAAACTCATCTGCTGCCACCCCCCACTCCGCACGTTGGGCATCACGGTCGCCCCCACGCCAGCGCTCCACTTCAACCCCGTTGCGCACCAAATGCATTCGCTCCTCCGGAAACCCAAACCGCACCCGCACATCGCGCCCCACCATTTCGGAATTAATAATCAAATGCCGCGTGTTGGCGGGCGAGTACGCGCTTGCCTCCAGTGCCATCATCGCCCGATGGAACGCCCCGCGCCCCACCAACCACCGTTTCCAAGCCGACGAAAACCGCCGCCGCTGCTCCAGCCAAGAAGCATGCACCCCATCGCCCGCCCGCAACACATCCTGCCCGCTGAGCCGCTCCAGGCTGAACAGACAGTCCACCTTCACCCCCGCCAACGCCGCGCGCACCCCTTCATCAAACTGCGCCACCCGCGCAGCACGGCTGCCCGACAAAGCCACTCGCCGAACCTCCACACCATCCGGACGTGCCTCCGCATCCGAGGTCACCAGCATCACCCCATGACCCACCTCGCGCAAGGCGCCGATGAGACGCTGCAAATATAACTCCGCCCCCCCCACCGCGCCAAACTCCCTGCGTGCCAAGGCGATGTTCATAAACGCGTGACCTCCTCGGCAGGCTCGAGATACCGCCGATAAATTTCCTCCAACCGATCCAACATATGATTCAGCCCGTGGCGTTGCTCCACCAACTGCCGCCCGTTTTCCACCATCTGCCGAGTAGCCTCCGGTTCAGCCAGAGCGGCCTCAATGGCGTTGGCCAGTTGCTTGGCATTTCCTGCCGAAACAACCCGCCCCGTTTCGCCCGGGAGGATGATTTCTGGAATGCCCCCTGCATCGCTCCCCACCACAGACGTTTCACAAGCCAACGCCTGCAACCCAATTTGTGGAATGCCCTCGTGCCCTGTGGAGGGAATGGCCAACACATCCAGCGCACGCAGTACTTCTGGGATATCTTGCCGATAACCCGTAAGGGAGATTTCCGCACTCAAATTACCTTCGGAAATTTTCCGTAGAATGGGTTCCCGAACTGGGCCTTCACCAACAATGACATAACGGGCCGTGACACCCCGAGCCTTGAGCAAATTGACCGCCTCGAGAAAAACCGAATGCCCCTTCCACGAACGCAACACCGAGACCATCCCCACGAGAGGGGGGCGACCCGAATTGTCTAAATCGAATAAATCCGCCTTCGGACCATCCGGAGCAAACCGAGTCAAATCGATCCCGGTGGGGACGGTTGAGACGCGGTCATCAGCAAGGTTAAATGTAGATTTCAAATGGTCAGTAATTTTCCCACTAGTCGTTAAAACGTGATCGGCAAAGGTCGTGAATGCGTGGCGACTAATCCACGGATTTGGGTAGTCCACATCAATGTGCCGCGAACGAATCAACAACGGCACTCTCGCCAATCGAGCGGCGGCCCCCACCAAATAACCATCGCGAGAGCTGTGGGTGTTGACCACTTGAACCTCATTCGCGCACAGCCAGCGTTTCAGGCGCAACGCGGTGAAGGGGTAACGAGACTTGCGGATGTTGAGCGGCCGCGCCTCAATGTCGGCCTCTCGCGCACGCTGGAAAATTTCACTATTTTCCGGTGCCAGCAATACAACCCACGCCCCGCG
This sequence comes from Verrucomicrobiia bacterium, assembly GCA_014239365.1. Lineage (GTDB taxonomy): Bacteria > Verrucomicrobiota > Verrucomicrobiia > Limisphaerales > UBA1100 > JACNJL01. Next base: position 2,022 of record JAAZZB010000069.1, read on the forward strand.
TTGCCGAAAGCCCTCCAGTTCCGCCAGCACGCGATGCTCCTGCCCGCCCCAGCCCAAGGAAGCCTCCGAGTGCACAATCCGCCTTAGTTGACACAAGCTCATTCACGAATGGGATAGCGCTCGTTTTGGCTTTGCCAATCTTTCCAGTCTCGTGTTACGAGTGCCCCCGGCGCATCCACTCCCCGAAGAAACGTCAAAACTCCTCCCAAGGCAATCTCGAAACCTTGGGAGGCGTCCAGCTTATGGAAAAATCTACCCCAGCCAAACAGGTTTTGTTTTTGACTCCGGACTATCCAATGTGGGATGGCGGGGTGAGCGCCTTGGCTGAAAAATTCGCATCATTCTTCGGCCGCCACGGACATTCGGTCACAGTTGCCACGCCACTCCAGATGGCAGAAGACGGGGCATTTGATGCCCAACAATCTCACCGGATCCTCCGCTGGAAAAATGTGAAGGATCGCTATCTCAAATATTATTACGCCCACTGGAAACTGCGCCGCCTACTGAAAAGAGAAAAGTTTGACCACATTATTTGCCTCACCTGGCATCCCTTTGCCAATGCCGCCCGCCGCTATTGCCGAGGTGCGACTCTAACGGTAATGGCCAATGGAAATGATTTTCTAGAAAACCGCTGGCAACGCCCTTTTTGGAAACGGAGGATGCACAGGGCATTTCATCAAGCCGATCGCGTGGTATGCTGCAGCAATGAAAGCAAACGGATTCTGCTGGAGACCATTCCCAGACTGGAAACCAAAACCTACGCGCTTTTGCCGGCCGTAGATCCGGATGAGTTTATCACGGACACAACCCCCCAGCAACCGCCGGTGTTGCTGACGCTGGGCAGGGTCGTTGCCCGAAAAGGTCAGGATATGGTGATTCGGGCACTCCCAAAAATCCTTGAAGAATTTCCTGACGTCCAGTACTGGGTGGCTGGTCGGGGAGCCCATCTAGAATCTCTGAAAGCACTTGTCACTCAGCTGGGCCTTGAAAATAATGTCCGTTTTGTAGGTTTTGTTTCTGCCGAGGAGCGGCTGCGCCTGTACCAAGAATGTTCGATTTACCTTATGCCCTCGCGGACCATCGGCAATCAGGGAGATTTCGAGGGCTTCGGCATTACTTACCTTGAGGCAAATGCCTGCGGGCGACCCACCATTGGTGGCCGGTCCGGCGGCGTGGCTGATGCGGTGCTCGATGGCGAAACAGGGTTCTTGGTGAATCCGGAATCCCCCGATGAGATTGCCGGGAAAACTTTGTGCCTGTTGCGGGACCCGGAACTGGCGGCCCGTTTGGGCCGGCTAGGGCGTGAGCGTATTGAGCGTGAGTTGAACTGGGACGTCACTGCCCGGAAATTAGCCAGTTTGATCGGCGCGGCCTAAAACTGAAATCCGGCTCCGAAAAAAACTGGAAACCCGCTCTGGGGTGCTTTAGCATAGCCGAAGGCGACTGTATGTATCGATATCTCCAATACCTTCACCGGTGCTTCAAGCTGCGAAGCTCCCGTTACCAAAATCTCCTGCGCACCATTCGTGCCCACCAATGCCAACAGATTGTCGAGGTCGGCGTTTATAATGGCCGAACCGCAAGGAAGATGATCCAAACCGCCAGCATCTCGCATCGACCGGCTGAGATTGTCTATCACGGCTTCGACTTGTTTGAGCAGTTGACCGATGCTGAACTCGAATCGGAACTGTCCAAACGCCCTCCCACTCGGACGGCGGTCCAATCGCTTCTGCGCCGAACCGGAGCCAACATCAACCTGTATCAGGGCAACACGCTGGACACCTTAAAGGAGTTTGCCGCCGCCGGAGCATTAGACAACCGATTGAACACCTTGATTTTCATCGACGGAGGGCATTCTGCGGAGACGGTAGCTCATGATTGGGAAAATCTACAACCCTGCCTCACGGAAAAAACCGTGGTTGTATTTGATGATTATTACCCAAACGCGCATCCGGCCATCGAGGGTAAGGGCTGCCAGGAGCTGGTAAGCTCACTCGACCCCGCCCAATATCGGACTGAAATATTGGAGCCCGTCAATCGATTCCAAAAGGACTGGGGGGAACTTCAAATCCAAATGGTCCAGCTACAGTTGGCTTAGTTGAGCTTCGCGCGCTTCAGACGATTTGTCCGTTTGCGTATGCTTGCTCCCAACTGGAAAAACAAGGCCCACCAATATGCCCAGATGCGGTCCCCGCCATTCACTTCGGCCCGTGAGGACGCCGCCTCCCGCCGAATACACAGCAAGCTTCCGGCCTGACCTTGATGGCTGAATTGCCCATTGCGTTTCAGGAACCGATCTAGCGGCCATTGCACGCCCTTGAAATTGGAGGAGTAATCATGAAAGCATGCCAACCCGCCAACATTGAGCAAGCGCAACCAGCGTAGGTCAGCCATCACATGCCGAATCTTGTGAGACGCATCCACCAAGATAAAATCAAACCGCTCCCCAGCCGCCGATGCATTAACTAGCGCCTCTGCACTGGGCGTAACCCGAAAGTCAACCGCATCGACTGGCAGGTTGTGGTTGGCCAGATTTTGTTTCACCACCTCGAGCTGATTGGCAAAATACATCATCGTATCCACCACCACAAATTTTGGGCGTACCTTGGGAGATGGATATTGCTGCATAAGGAAACATAGTGTCCCGCCGGCCGCGGTGCCAATTTCCAAGTGTTGGCCTTTCAACTCACCGGTCTGAATCCATTCCCTCAACCCCGACAATTCCTCCCCAGTCATTTCCGGATCCAAAGTGGTCATAGTAGAACGTCCCATAATCAGGATGTTTCCTTGGAGGTCACGGCGATCAAATGACGGCCCAGCAGGCTCTCCTGCGTACCGGCCTGTTTCCAGTACTCCCGCTCATCATCGGTTCGGGCTTTATTCAACCGGCTGCGACAATAGAGTTTTGCGGGAAGGCCGATGATGCGTTCGTGGAAATGTTTGGGTCGGGAAAGGGGCTCGGGAATTATGGTGGGCGGGCGGAAGCCGGCCAGTTTCGAAAAAATATAGAGCTGAGGAAAAGACCACGGAGTGATGTGCATATGGGTGCCGGGGTTGACCTTACCGGCCAGTGCGGGGAAGGAGGGGAAGAAGCCGCGCAGGAGATATTGGAGCCGCGCCTGAGGGTACCACACGTTGGGAGTGGTGATGATGAGGGTGCCGCCTTCGGCCAGGGCGCGGTGGAAATGCCGCAACAATAGCAACGGGCTGCCGACGTGCTCGAGGCCCTCGCAGCAGCAGATGAGGTCGTAGCCCCTGCAATTTTCGGGCAATCCCTCGTCGAGGTCGTGCTTCCAGAATTTCCGGTAGCCGGGTGCGTTGTCGATATAAAGGTCGATGCCGTCCACGGCCACACTGTCCCCGAGCGCCTCGGGCAGCCAACCGCCGCCGGAAGGGACGTCTAGCACAGTCTGAAAAGACCAATCACGCAGATGGTTTAATAGGGCCTGCTTGGATGAATCCTGCATGCGGGCGAGAAACTAACGGTCGGAAATGCAGAAATCAACCCGAAGCTTTCCTTTCCCTTGAATGCTGGGTTCAGCGGCGCTAGAATTGTCTGGTCAGCACAGCGTGCCACCAGAGGTATTGGAAATAAAAAATGAGCGAGTACAGTTTTGAGAATCCCAGTCCCCGTTTCAGGCTTTTGGGGAAACTCTATCAACAGGTACACGAATCCGGTTTGGAAAAGGGTGCTGATGCATCTCAGGTTTTTGGCGGAGGTAGCCTGCTCCAGCATATTTCCATCGTAAAAAAACTGGCTCGGCACGCGGACGCAAAATCTGTTTTGGACTACGGCTCGGGCAAGGGGCTTCTTTACGGAGAAACAAACCTGCAACTGCCAGACGGCACGGTCATTCCTAGCGTGAAGGAATTCTGGGGAATGGAATCAATTCAGCTATATGATCCCGGAGTGGAGGAGTTCGCCGCTCGGCCATCCTCAAGTTTTGACGGCGTAATTTCTACAGACGTCTTGGAGCACATTCCGGAGGAAGATATCGACTGGGTCTTGGCGGAGTGCTTTGGATTTGCCCAGCGATTCCTCTATATGAATATCGCCTCCTACCCGGCCAAAAAAATCCTGCCCAATGGCTGGAACGCACACGTAACGATTCGGCCTCCGGGCTGGTGGCGCGAACGCATCAAGGCCGCCGCCCGAAATTGGAAGGGCCAAGCGTACGTCTTCGACATCACTGAAAAACGTCCGCGCCTTTGGACGTCCATCATCCGCCGATTGGGCGGCAGCCGCTTGAAACTCACGCGGGTGGAAGCTTGGAATTAATTCTCCCGGGAGGGGTGATTCTCCAATTGTCTTTTCACTCCATCAAAAACATCCGGCCATAACCGGCCTTCCTTTCCAAATACCTTTGCGCCCGGATACCACGGAGTTCGATCTGTAAGCACCGGCCAACCGCGCCGAAACCAATCATCGCGAATCAAACAAACCGGCAGGCCCATCCCGCCGGCCAAATGTGCGCCGGTGTTGCTGATAGTCACAACGGCATCAAGCGCCCCAAGCTGCGCCGCAAACCGATCCATATCCACCAACTGATCCACCGACTCGTCCTGCACCGCTCGCCCTGGAGCCGCCTGCTCCAGCACCGCCCAGTCGGCTGCCACATCGCCGTATTGGATGTTCACGAATATCGCGTCGATGCCCCGCGCCAAGTCGGCCCAAGTCTCGATGGACGGCAGGTCTTTCCCGAAATGCGAACTCCACCAGGAGACCCCCACCAAAGGCAGCTCCCGGCCCGCTTGATAGCCACGGCGAAGTTTCGCCGACTCCGCCGCATCAGCCTGCAATGGCAGGAAGCGACTCTCAATCTCCACCGTAGAAGTGCCCATCATCGCCATCAAGGTCAAGGCATTGGCCGTCACCAGCCGAGTGCCCGTTTCTGCCGAGACATCTGCGGGGAAAGCTCGAACCTCAACCGAGGGCAAAGTGCGCGCATAGATTGGAACAAGCCGATGCTCCACCACCAAAATACAATGCCTCGCCTGAGCTGCCGCCGCGGCCACATAGCCGGCCATATTCAGGCCAATGCCTAAGCCCTGCTTTTCACTTTCCATAAAACGAATCACCAGAGTGGATTCTTTTAGATCGTCTCCAATCCAATCGCTTTTGAGTATATCACCTCGCAGTCGCGCATTGGTATGAGCCCATTGAGTGGAATACTCATACTCACCCAATCGCCCAGCAGCATGGGACATTTCCGCCAATAGTCGGGAATCTCTTGCCTTCTCCGCCCAAAGAGCAAGAGAGGGCAGGCAATGATTGGCTTCCTGCCAATCCCGGCGCTTTATTACTTTTCGGAAAACGAAGTATCCCCATGCCAACCTTGGATGGATTAAACCACGGCGAATATGTCTCCGGAAGTTTGTCCATGCGTCTGCTACGTATCGACGATACCATCTGACCCATACTTGACTAATACGATTGCTACCCATGCTGTTGAAAAATCGGAGGAAAACACCGCAGTATCAATCGGCACGATCTAGAATGGCCGACAGGTGCCCTCTACGATGGCGGAATTCAAACCTAGGAGGCTCATGATGGTTTTCCGATGAGAATGGGGATAAAAAGTGATCGCCCAAAAGGTCATTCCTGACGAAAAATGCATTGATGCCCAATAGGTCGCATCCCACCAAGCTGTATCCCATATCTCGGCCCAAATTTTCAAATGCCTTCAGACTTGCGCCAAAGTTTTGAGTGTTATTCCACGTTCGATTTGGTACGTAACGAACTTTCCAATCCAAGTCAGATGGAAGGGCAGAATTGTATTCCACAACGACAACCCTCGGCTGAAAATCGCGCAGCCCTTCCCATGCGAAAAATGTATTTTGATCAATATCCAAAGATAGCAGGTCAAATTCCAGAGGCACATCGAGTTCACGAAATAACTCCTTGATATTCTCTCGAGTGACAAAGCTAACGCTGTGTTTTACGCAGTCACCTCGAAGGTCTTCCCGATCTTTCAAGGCACGCACAAAACTGCGCTTCCCATCAATCCAAAACCCAGTCCAGCCTTGGGACAACAGAAATGAAGTGTTATTTTCACAGCCATTGCCCACACCTATCTCTGCAAACACCTTGTCGGTACTTCCGATACGCCGAAATATTTCCCGGATGATTCCATCCTCCCCATTCTGAGAGCAGATTTGAGCTTGGTGAATCAGGAGCCTGCGAGGGTCACCATAACGTGGGTGATCATCCAGGCCAAAATCACACAACTGGATGGCATGGCGGGCTCTTTGGTCTTTCTCTAGGCGCTTTAACATCTTGTGAATCTCGCTGCATTCTCGGATGACTGGCAGGCGGCGGTACAGTTTTGTAAAAAAAGTTTTCAACATTGGATTCCTAACTACCTTTCAACTCAATCCTTGCCCGACCTTTCGCATCCTCGCCCCTCTTTGTCACGCCTTTTTGAAAAACAATATGCCAACCCATAATACGGGGCAGTTTAACTTGAATAAACGGAATGCCTTGACTTGAGGGCCGAGTTTGTTTTCATCCACCGGTCTATGATTCGAATTTTTATTGGGTACGACCACCGCGAAATTGTGGCTTACCATGTGGCCTGCCACAGCATTCATGTCCGCAGCTCGCAGCCGGTGGAGGTTGCGCCGGTGATGCTCTCTCAATTGGAGGGCACCTTCACGCGCGAACGCAACAACCTGCAGTCCACCGACTTTTCATTCAGCCGTTTTCTAGTGCCTCACCTTTGTGGCTATGAGGGATGGGCCTTGTTTGCCGACTCGGACATCATTTGCCTCGATGACATCGCTAATCTTTGGGCACTACGTGATGACCAATACGCGGTGATGTGTGTGCAGCACGACCATAAACCGCAGGGCGAAACCAAGTTTCTTGGCGAGCCGCAAACTCAATATGAGAAAAAAAACTGGTCCAGCGTGATGCTGATGAACACCGCCAAGTGCACCGCCCTCACGCCAGAATATGTGAACACCAAGTCCGGCCTCGAGCTGCACCGCTTCCACTGGCTCGAAAACGAAGGCCTCATCGGAAAGATTCCGCACAAATGGAATCACCTCGTGGATTATGACGCCGAGGTGCCCGAGAGCGATTTGGGCATTCTACATTACACCGAGGGCGGCCCATATTTCGAGGATTACAAAAACTGCGGCTACTCCGACATCTGGCGGCGCGAATATCAAGGTATGCTCACCCCACCACTGCCATAACCCGCATGGACGACGAATTCATTACCCAAGCAAAGTCGGTACTCCAAACAGAGATCGATGAACTGGCTAGCCTTGCTGCAAGGCTCGGCCCGGAGTTTTCCTGCGCCGTGAAAACTCTACGCGAAGGGCTTGCCCAACGCGGAAAAATCATCGTCATCGGCGTGGGCAAATCCGAAAATATCGCCACCAAAATTGCCGCCACCCTCAACAGCACCGGCGCGCCCACCGTTGTGCTTAACTGCCAAAACGCGCTCCATGGCGACCTCGGCATCTTGGCCCAGGGCGACATCGTGCTGGCGTTAAGCTACAGTGGTGAAACCACCGAACTGCTAAACCTATTACCCCACCTCAAGGGCCGGGCCGCTGCCATAATCGCCTTCACCGGAAAACCCAATTCCGCCCTCGCCACCAACAGCGACGTGGTGCTCGACGTCAGCGTGGAAACCGAAGCCTGCCCCCTAAACCTCGCCCCCACCTCCAGCACCACCAACATGCTCGCCCTTGGCGATGCGCTCGCCATGGTGCTGCTGCAAGCCCGCGGTTTTCAGGCCGAGGACTTTGCCCAGCTGCACCCCAACGGTAGCCTCGGTCGCCAACTCCTCACCCGCGTCACCGACATCATGCGCCAAGGTGACCAACTCGCCCGAATCCAACCCACCGACACCATCGCCACCGCCCTCGATGCCATGAAACAATGCAAGGCCGGTGCCGTGGTGGCCACCGATGAGCAGGGCCTGTTGCAGGGCATCTTCACCCACGGCGATTTTGTCCGCGCCTATCAGGAAGACCGCGACATCGCCGACCACCTCATTCGGGATCACATGACGCCCAACCCCATCACCATCCAAGGCGACAAACTCGCCGCCGAAGCCGTGCATGTGCTGGAGAAAAATCGCATCGACGAAATCGTCGTCATCGATGCCGGCCAAAAAGTCGTGGGCTTAGTGGACGTACAAGACCTCTCCCGTGCACAAATTTTTTAACCCCGGGCCATGACCCCCTCCGCCCAGCCCAACCCCGAGCCCCTCCGGCTGCTTTTCGTCAAGCTCCAGCACATCGGCGATGCCTTAATCCTCACCCCCACCCTCGTCGCCGCGCGCGCGCAATATCCCAACGCCGAAATCTGGGTGGTCGTGCGAAAAGGCACCGAGGGAATCCTCGCCGGTTGCTCCGCCATCGATCATTTGATTTCCGTGGCCCCAAACGAAAATGACCAACGCGGCCTCGGCAGCCTGTGGCGCGACCTGTGCACCCTGCTATCGCTCAGACGCAAATGCTTTGACTATGCCTTCGAACTTTCCGATGGCGACCGCAGTCGCTGGTTTGCTGGCCTAAGTCGGGCCCGTCACCGCTGCGCCAATTCCAACCATCCAAGCTTGAACGGTTGGTGGCGTGGGCGCTTCAACCGAATGGCAGACATTCCTAGTGAAGCAAGACACCGAGTAGAAAAAGATTTCAATCTAGTCACTAAGTTCCTCCCGTTGGGGGGAGACATCCCCCCTCTCAGCTTCGAGCGCCCGCAACCAAGCACACCGAGTTTTACGGATGAACTATCAGATTATGTCGTGATTCATCCCGGCACACGCTGGATGAAGAAACGCTGGTTAAAGGCCTATTGGTTGGACTTGGGAGTACGCCTGCTGAAACGAACCCCGCACATCATCATCAGCAGCGGCCCTGACCCAAAGGAACGCGCCTTTGCCCGTGAATTAACTGAAAAGTGGGGTGCCGCGCGGGCAACCAGCACCGATGGCCAGCTGAACTGGGCTGGACTGGCGGGCCTGCTTTACCGCGCACGCGCATTTGTGGGCGTGGATACCGCTGCTATGCATTTGGCTGCTGCCTGTCAATGCCCCACGGTCGCCATCTTTGCCTATTCCGTGGTGGATCACTGGCGCCCATGGAAAGTGCCTCATGAATTACTCCACTTAGGCCACCAACTGCCACCCCGAGGGGAAGGCCAACGGCCGGCATCTGAAGTGATGGAAAAACTAACACCCGAACAGGTGATGGAAGCAGTGGAACGTCTAATCCGGCCGATCTCAATCCATACTTGAGAGAGTGCTACGCCCTCACAAAAACCGCATTGTGGGGAACTTGATCGTAGGATTTCGTTTTCTCAAACTCAATCTTCCCGCTTTTAGTAAAGTGACAGTGATCCAATTTCCATTGGCATTGTTCCATAAGGCCCAGAACCTCATCCCGTTGGCCCTGATTAATCTCCACTTGAAGTGAGGATGGCCCGTCGGGCGATTGCAACACCCGCTGCATCCCACGCAGGATAAGCATCTCATTACCATCCACATCGATCTTCACCATATCCGGCGAGGGCACTCGACCGGAGGCAACCAGTTCATCCAAGGTCACCGAGTGCACGAGTTCACTGAGCTTGGGTCGAAATTCGCGATTGCCAGGCAACTGGCGATGGCCGAGTTGAGTCATGGATGTGCCGCTGTCCATTGAATTGTAATTCAAATCCATCAATCCGCTTTCATCGCCCAATGGCAGGGACACCGGATGAATTGAATTCTCAAGATGATTCAAAAATATATTCTCAAGTAACGTGGCAAAATTAAATTTGTGGGGCTCGAACGAATACACCGACACACCCTTCGCAGCGTTCGCGGCATACAGCGAATACAACCCCACGTTCGCGCCAATATCGAAAAAAACGGTGCCCTCTTTTGCGTGATTTCGGATCCACGCCAAGGTTCCCTCTTCCTTGGTGAAGTAAGTAGTGTACCTGAAAATATCATTACGCGATTTGGGTCGAAAGGTGTACCGCGTTTCCCCGTCCTTTACCTTAACGGTTAACGAGCACCACCGCGCCACATGGCCCCAAAAACGGAGCCACTTTTTCCAGAAATAACTGTCTGCCTTGCCGCGCAGTGTGATTTTCATTAAATGATATTTTCGATGTTAATCGTAAGAGTCTTGCGCAAGGCCGTTGCCGGCCCGGTCATCGGTAAAACCGAGTGCCAAGAATTATAGGTTTTGATGAACAGAAGGCACTGATTCGGGGTAAACGGATACGTTTTCAAAACCTCAGTTTCATCAAACTCCATAAAGCGATTGTGATAATTGTAAATCCGGCTCCTATCCTTTGGCGCTACCACACTTGTTCCTCCGCCCCACGCCCCCTCGTCCCATTCCCCTTCCCTCACAAAAGACATTACCAGCGTAGCAAGCTTGGTTGGAGCATCGGTGTGCGGCCGGATGCCTCCACCCTCGGCTGGCATAGCCGAAAACTCAAATCGACTACGAATCACTTGAGTGTTCAAGGCCCGGCGGATCGGCCCCCGGCGGCGATATTTTAAACTGGGCGCATACTTAAACCCATCCAATTTAAGATCAATGTGATTTTCCTTCAGGAAACCAGCAATCTGCTCCACAAACTTCCGGCTCTTAACGGTTTCATAGAACCGATGCCAACACGGATTTTGACGAAGGAACTGATTGTACTTTTCCTGATTATTGATTTCCGACAAAGAATACTTAACCCCAATATTCCGGCTAAAGTTGAACAGGTTTTTGCTGGGATAAGACTCTGCCATTTCCTGATAAAGCAAAGGATCTAAAACTTCCGGGATGACACAAATCGGATATGGTTCGTAATCAAACTGAGCGTTGTGCAGATTGAACATAATAGCTTTATTTGCAGCAAAAAATCCGCGCGACCGTAGAGGGTCACCCAATGCCAGTCAAGCGAACAGGGTCAGGCATAATACCCATCGGGGTAATCTTGATGCCAACGCCAAGCTGTTTCCACTATTTCGTGGAGGTTGGTGATTTCGGCGTGCCAATTTAATTGCTCTGCTGCTTTGGCCACGGTGGCGACTAATTCAGGGGGGTCGCCTTCGCGGGCGGGCTTTTCTGCGATTGATATTTTTTGGCCGGTGACTTCACAACACGCGGCGATGACTTCGCGCACGGAGTCGCCGCGGCCGCGGCCGAGGTTGAAGGGGCCGCTGATGCCCGAGCGCAAAGCTTGGGCGTGGGCGGCGGCGAGGTCGCTTACGTGAATGTAATCGCGGATGCAGGTGCCGTCGGGCGTGGGGTGATCGGTGCCAAATAGGGAAAAGGTTTCGCGCTGGCCGAGGGCGGTTTGCAGCAGGCAGGGGATGAGATGGGTTTCGTGCCGGTGATGTTCGCCAAAGTTTTCGCTGGCACCGGCGGCGTTGAAGTAACGCAGCGCCACGCATTCCATACCGGTAGCTTGGGTCTGCCATTCCATTGCCTGCTCCATCATTAGCTTGGATGCGCCGTAGGGATTCACCGGCTGGCGGGGGGCTGTTTCGGCAATGGGCACGGTTGCAGGCTCGCCGTACACGGCACAGGTGGAGCTGAAAATAAATTTGCCCACTCCCGCAGATGCCGCGGCTTTTAACAGGGCGATGCCGTTGGCGGTGTTATTTTGAAAATACTTGAGCGGGTTTTCCATCGACTCCCCCACCAGCGTACTGCCGGCAAAATGCAGCACCGCTTCCGGGCGTGCTTTGGCCATCACTGCGTCCAGCAGCGCAAGGTCGCCAAAGTTGCCCTCACAAAAATCAACGCCCGGCGCCACGGCGGCTCGATGCCCCTCGGAAAGGTCATCCACCACCGTCACTGTATGGCCCTCGGCCAGCAAGCGCTCCACGCACACGCTGCCCACATAGCCCGCGCCACCTGTCACGAGTGTTCTCATTCGGCGACCAGCAAATCAGATGGCATAGCGTGGAGTCAAAGGCTTAATCCTTGGTACAACAAATTGTACTCCTCCGCCACCTCGGCCCACGATCGGATGGGCGGGAATTCTTTCGGAGGATGAGCCAACAATTCGCGCGCGGCATCCACCCAAGGCTGCACTGGCGCGGTGTGGGGCAGAGCACAACCCGCCGCACCCATATCGGCGGATGCGCCTGTAGCTTCGGAAACCAATACCGGAATGCCCCGAGCCAAGGCTTCGGCCACGACCATCCCATAGGCTTCGAGTTTGGCGGGGTGCACCAACAGACGGATGCGGCTATAAAATTCATTGGGATCCTTAACCCACCCGAGCAGCTCCACTCGATCTTCTATTCCCACGAGCAGGCGGGCGATTTCTGCGCGAGGCACTCCGGCAATTACCAAGCGGACGTTTGGCATAGCTCGGAGCATTTCCAACACTCGCGGTAGCCCTTTGCGTTTCCATTCCCTGCCGATAAATCCTATGATCGGTCCTGTCTCACGCGCCGCAATGGGTTCTGAAAAATCCACGCCCGGGCGGATGGGGTCCGCCAGCCGACTCGCCCAATGTGGATGCGCGGCAGCCAATTGAGCCCGAACCGGCGCGGAAACGGGCACCATTGCCCGCAACGCCGCACCCCCCATAGTGCGACGCTCGAGCCAATGGTTGACGTGCCAAGTAGGATCCAGCCGCTTGTGCAGCGCGCGCTCGCCCGCGCCGTGGGCAGTGGAATGAAAAGTAGCCACTTCCGCGCAAGTTACCATTTCGTGACTGTGCCACATTTCATTTTGAACGCTTTGCTTCTGGCGCTCCCCTGCCACGCGTCGGGCAAAGCGAAGGTAATGCAGCCAACGCGGTTTGGGGCGCATTTTCCCAAGAGCCGTCACGGGGACGCCATCGATGGGTTCGGATTCATCCGTCTCGCACACTACCGCCACGTCGATGCCGCGCGCGGCGAGGGCGCGGGTCAGTTGCCAAGCATACCCCTCCAGTCCGCCAACGGGCCCAAAACGCCGAACAATTTGTATGATTCGCATAGATCAGGAGACGGGCTGATGCGCGTCAAGCCCGCGGCGGCAACGTACTCGATCGGTAGCGAGGGTGGCTTGCAAGCGGTCGTAATTGGCGGAGAGCTCGGTGCGCGAGGTTTCCCGGTGGTTCAGGTGATGAACAATTGCCCGTCCGTAAATGAATTTTCGATGACGACCCAGATGGTAGAGACGATTGCCCAAGTCCGAATCTTCTAATCCCCAGCCCTCGTACTCCTCATCGAACCCGTTGATTAGGATCAAGTCTTCACGCCACACTCCCATGTTGCAACCCACAATACCGCGCTGGGTTTGGTTGTGAAACACAATGGGCCAAGGCCAGCGAATGCCCTTGAATAAGCCACTGGCGCGAGCACGCAGCCAACAGCTCAAAAACCTGCTTCGGCCCGGTTGAAAACTGGGAGAATATTGCTCGGTCAAAAAACTGCGCCGCCCCTGCACCCACCAGCCGGATTCAGCCAAATCCTGATGGTCGCGAACAAACATTCGATGCGGCACACAATCGCCATCGAGCAGTACAATGTAGTCTCCACGCGCTTGTTGGATTGCCTCATTGAGAATGATGGTCTTTCGAAAGCCCTGGTTCTCATGCCACAAGTGCCGCAGGCGTAATGGCAATTCCTTGGCTAGTTTGCTCACAATGGCCCGGGTCAACTCGCCCGAACCATCATCGGCCAGCAGCACTTCCATCGGCTGAACCACTTGACCTGCAACGCCCGTCAACACTTTGGCCAATGCGCCAGGCCGGTCGTACGTGCTGATGATCAGTGAAACGTTAGGATGGGTCATTGTGGGTTTGGGCGATGGGCGGCTTTGCGTACAGCGCAGCGAGCAATGCGAAGAGCATACCTTCTCGGGAGTCTAAAATAAAGGAATTGAAGCAGCAGCCCACGGTCAGCCAAACCACCATGCCCTGCGCCAGCCAACGGTCCATTCCCTCCCAGCGTGCGGCGGCCCGCCACATGGCCCAAAAGAGAGCCACCAAAATCCCCATGCCTATCAAGCCCGATTGCACGCCCACCATCAGATATTCGTTGTGCGCGTTAGAAGTAACCACCTGTTTCGTACCCGCCACGTGCTCGGCATATTTTTCGTGGAACCGACCCGTCCCATGGCCCAACACCGGTGCCTCGGTAAATAGCGCGAAGCTGTTGCGATAAAATTGCAATCGTTCTCCCGTCGGCGTGAACGTAGTTTCCCCGTTTAACATATCCCGCACGGCTTTCACATCCCCTTTTGTGGCGGCGCGAAACATCGGCGAAACCGCAAACGCAATTGCCACCATAGCAATGAGACCGCCGGTCATCACAGCGAGCTTGGCGCGTTGCATCGTTTGCAGACCGAAGAGTAATCCCAATGCCAGCACGAGCACGACGCCGGTGGAGGAATCCACGAGGAAAAATAAATTCGCCAGCACCAGCGCCAGCAGCGCGAGGATGCCATTGAGGCCGGTTTTGCGATGATAGTGCAGCAGCCAAAATGCCAGCCACGCCATCAGCGCGCCTTGGGTGAGGCTGCTGGAGAGGACGGGGTTGCCGTGTTTCATCGGCAACATTCCGGCCGCTTGCATAAAGCTGATTTGCAGCGCGACCATCAACCCGACGGCCAAAGCCGTCACGGCGCGTTGGCGGTTGGGGAGGGTGGCGGCGAGGCCCATATAAATAACCACCAACGCCAGCTCGCGATATTTTTTCCAAATGCCGAAGGCTTCGCTGCCGCCGCCGTAGATGGCCGCCACGCCGAGCCACGCGAACAGCGCCACGCACAATAGCGCCACGCAATTTTCGCGCAGTAGTTTTGGCACATCGCGCCAGCCGCGCATCATCAACCACGCCAACACCGCCAGCGCCGGGAACACGCTCGTGCACAGTACGTTGGAAAGCGGGATGGTGAAGCCAATCAGGACAAGGCTGATTTCGCCGAGGCGTTCGCCACGGGTTTGCCACGGATGGGTTGGGGGTTGGGTCGTCACTCCTTGGCGGATTGGTGGAGTTTTTGCGTTGATTTTTCAAGTCAATTCCTATGCGAGGTTGCATTTCGCGTGAGGCAAACTAGGCTGTGGGGATGCGCGTTTCACTTGTTTTTCTGATCACGGCTTTGGCGGCACACGCGGAGGTGCAGCAGCATTTTGGGGTGCGGCACGTGAATCAGTTCACGGTTAGTTCCGGCGGTAACTCGGTGGCGGTTTATGGCGCGGCGAAGGGGGCGGGCACGGTGTTGCTGACGCATCATCGGCGGGATGCGTTGGGGGAACTGGGTGGGGCGATCGTTGCGCCGGAGGCGGAGCGGGCGCACTTTGAAAAGGTGCGGGTGTTTTGGACGGGGTTTGCGAAGAAGCGGTTTCATTATTACGCGCAGCAATCGACAAAGGTGCCGGTGGAACCCATTGCGGTGCAACGCTGGGTGAAGGATGGCGATGCGATCGTGGTGGGCGAGGTGCGGTTGCAGGTGCTGGCCACGCCGGGGTTTACGCGGGGGGCGGTGTCGTACGTGGGTACGGTGGACGGCAAGCGCGTGGCGTTTACGGGGGATTTGATTATGGGCGATGGGAAGGTTTTTGATTTGTATAGTTTTCAGGATGCCATTCCGGCGGCGAAGGTGGGCGGGTATCACGGGTACGGTGGGCGTCTGGCGGATTTAATTTCCAGCTTACAAACATTGCGCGCGGCTAAGTTGGATGTGATTTACCCTGCGCGCGGACCGGTGATCCGCAAACCCAACGCGGCCATCGATCAACTCATCGCGCGGGTGCGCGCGCTGTATCGCAACTATCTTTCGACCAACGCGTTGCACTGGTATTTCAAGGAGGAGCGGATGCGCATTTGTGGCGAGCGCGTGTTGGGCAAGGGCGCGAAGATTGAGCTGATGCCCTATTGCCTACACGTGAAAACGCCGCCGTGGATTATTGAATTTTCCACGAGCCGCATCATCGTGGCGGATAATGGCCACGGGTTTCTGCTCGATTGCGGGGGGCAACGGCAATTGGATTTTGTAAAAGATGTGGTGGCGCGGGGCGTCGTAAAAAAAATCGACGGCATTTTTCTCACGCACACGCACGATGATCATTCGCAAATGGTGAAGACGGCGGCCGAGTTTTTCAAATGCCCCGTGTACGCCACCACGGAGTACGCCGATGTGGTGGAAAACCCCGGCCACTATCTGATGCCCGGCCTCACGGAGCACGCGGTGCCGAATGTGAAAGCAATGCGGGACGGCGCGAAAATGAAATGGCACGAGTACGAATTCACATTTCGTTTTTTCCCGGGCCAAATGTTTTATCACGGCGCGCTGTTGGTGCAGCGGCCGAAAGCAAAGCCGGTGTTTTTTATTGGCGACTCGTTTGCGCCTTCGGGTATTGATGACTATTGCCTGCTCAATCGCAACCTCGTCCATCCGGATGCCGGCTACAACCGTTGTTTCAAAATCATCCGCGCATTGCCGAAGGATACTTGGCTCATCAACCAACACGTGCCGTTCGTGTTCCGGTTTTCGGAAAAGGAACTGACGTTTCTTGAGACGCGCTATGCCGAGCGCACGCGGATTTTGCGTGAGCTTTTTCCATGGGATGACCCGAACTACGGCATCGACGAACGCTGGGCCACGTTTTATCCGTACGGAACCACACTGCGCCCGGGCGCAACGCGCGAGGTGGAAGTGCGGCTCGTCAACCATTCGCCGGTGAGGCGGAAATTTACGATCACCCCGCGCGCCCATCGAGGGTTGCAATTATTAAGCGACACAAAATCCATCACGCTCAACGCGCGCGGTGAAGGCGCAGTGAAGGTGAACATTCGCGCGCCCAAAAAACCCGGCGTGTACGTGATCACCGCCGATGTGGATTCCAAAGGCATGCACTTTCGCGATTGGGTGGAGGCAGTGGTTGAGGTGAAGTAATGGTAGGGACGCGCTTCGCGCGTCCCTACCGAATCGCGTTGAGGCTTCCGAAAAACGGTTGTTTATTCTATAAACCGCGCCAGTGAATCCTCTTCGAGTCATTGCCTTGGCGTGGTTTTGCGCGGCGACCTGTGTCGTGGCGCACCCCATTTCGATGAGCAATACCGTGGCCAATTGCCGCGAGGACGAGGTGCTCGTGGAGCTGCGCGTGATGCTCGAGGATCTCGTGCTCTTTCACGGACTCAAAGCGAACAGCGAAACAGTTTACAGCGCCAACGACCTGCGCGCCGCGGCCAAAAAGCACGAGGCATTTTTGCTCAAACACTTTGCCATTCGCGACGCGCAAGGACGGCGGCTTGCCGGTGAGATGGAAAAACAAAACGCCGAGGCCATCCCCGACGAAGGCGCGCGGCAGGATGAATTGATGAAACGCAACGTCTTTTATCATCTCAAGTTTACACCCGCCGAACCGGAGCCCACTTTTCTCACCTTCACCCAAACCTTCGGCGGCACCAATTCCGTCGTGCCTTCGATCATGCAATTCATGCCGCTGCAGTCGGGCGTGTGGATCGAGAAACCCGTGCAGCTTTCGCCCGGCCAACCGCACACTGTGGCGCTGGACTGGGACAATCCACCCGGCAATGTCCCGCAAAACTGGCGCGAGCTACGCAAGAAACGTGCCGAGGAATTCCAGCAACGCCTCGGCATCACCAGCTATAGCGGGATATATTCGTACATTTACCTGACCGACCGCGAGGTGCGCCACGAGATTTTGGTGCCGTTGTTGACCTTCGAGAAATGGCTGCCACTCAAGCGCGCCAATCCGGAATTCCTTGAGATCGAGGAACAAAACGCCGCGCGCGAAAAAATCGCCGAATGGATCCGCGACCGCAATCCCGTGGAGATCGACGGCGTGCCCGTGCAGCCGGTGCTGCAACGGTTGCAGTTCTTTGGCCTAGACATCCGCGACTTCGCACAGAACTCCGAGCCCCGCCGCGTCAGTGCCTTTCAGGCTCGCCTTGGCATCATTCTCGCCTATCCCGTTAAGGCACCGCCCAATCGCGTGCGCCTCACATGGGATTCCTTCCATGAATCCGCGCCTTTTTTAAAGTCCTTCGTATTCGTGCACGATCAGGATCCCACCGTGGAGTACCTCGTCAAGGATCAACCGCGCTGGGATTGGGCGCGCGAAGGCAACCCGCCCGCCGCGCATGATTTCAAAACCTCGCTCGTGACTGCGCCCGAAAAAGCCGTCTCAAAAAAATCCCTGAACTTTTTGATCGCGGCTCCATTACTCGCGCTCGCGCTGTACGCGGGGCTGTTGCGCAATCATCCAATGCGCCGCATGGGCAGCACGATTGCCGGCGGCGCGTGCGTGTTGGCCGGAATTTGTTTTTGGCATTCGCCCGCCGCCGTCGCGCCCCCCAACGCCAAAGCCGTGAACACTCACGCCACCACGTTGCTGCAAAATATTTATCGCGCGTTTGACTACAATGAAGAAAGCGATGTTTACGACGCGTTGGAACACAGCGTGACGGGCGATCTTTTGGAAGAATTGTTTTTGAAAATCCAATCCGGCCTGCGCATGCAGGAGCAAGGCGGCGCGGTAGCCCGCGTCAAGCGCGTGCGCATCATGCAAATCACGTCTGGAAAAAATGCTAAAAACGATCGCTTACCAGTCGATTGCACGTGGCGCGTCACGGGCACGGTGGAGCATTGGGGGCACATTCACACACGCGAAAATGAATACACCGCGCGCATTCACCTCAGCACCTCGCCGGAAGACCGCGGGCGGATTGTGGCGTTTGAAGTGACCGATGAACAACGCGTGCGATTCGAAACCGGCGTGCGGCAGTTTGAAGAATGATGATGCCTTATGCAGATTGCGATTGATCATCTGGAATTCGAATATGGGCCGGGGCGCTTTCGGCTTTGCATTCCTGATTTGCAAATCGAGGGCGGCGCGCGCGTGGCGTTTGTGGGCCCGAGCGGCTCAGGCAAAACGACGCTGCTGCGACTGCTCGCCGGCATCGTCACGCCGCAAACCGGCACGGTAACCGTCGGCGAAGTGCCGGTGAATGAATTGACTGATACCGGTCGGCGCGCGTTTCGCATTCGGCACATTGGTTTTGTGTTTCAAGATTTCCGCTTGGTGGATCACCTCGATGTGCGCGAAAATATTTTACTGCCTTATCGCCTCAACGAGGCACTGCCGGTTTATGATTCCATCGAGTCGCAAGTGAAACAACAGGCGGAACGACTGGATCTCGCGGACAAATTAGATTCGCCAGTAGACGAGTTGTCGCAAGGCGAACAACAGCGCGTCGCCATTTGCCGCGCGCTGCTGCCGCGCCCCGAACTGTTGCTGGCCGATGAACCCACCGGCAATCTAGATCCAAAAAACAAAGATCGCATTCTCGATCAACTTTTCCAACAAGCCGAAAGCGCCGAGGCCACGCTGGTGATGGTGACGCACGATCACGCGCTGCTCGACCGCTTCGATCGCGTCATTGATTTCACAAAATTTCACAAGCCGGAGGCCGCCGATGAATAGTCTCTGGCTCGCTTGGCTGTACCTCCGGCGGCGGCGCGTGGCCGCAAGCGTGATGGTGGCGGGCGTTGCTCTGGCGCTGTACCTCCCGCTGGCGACGCACTGGGCGGCGGATGCCTTCGACGAAGCACTGGGCGCGCGCGCGGCAACCACCCCAATGATCGTCGGCGCGCGCGGCAGTCGGTTTGATCTCGTGCTGCACGGGCTATACTTCCGCGCGCGCAGCGAGGGCACCGTGGCGCACGGCGAATTCACCGCGCTGCGCGACGCAGGGCACGGCCGCGTGATTCCGTTGCACGCGCAGTTCACCGCGGGCGGGCAACCGGTGGTGGGGACGTCGCTGGATTATTTTGAGTTTCGCAAACTGCAACTGGCGCGCGGCGCATCGATGGCGCTCTTGGGCGATTGCGTGTTGGGCGCGAATGCGGCGCAAAAACTAACCCTCAGCCCGGGCGACAAATTAAAAACCGATCGCAAAAATTTATTCGACCTCGCGGGCGATTATCCGCTGCAGCTCAATGTGACCGGCGTGCTCGCGGCCACCGGCACGGCGGATGATGAGGGGGTGTTTGTGGATGTGAAAACCGCGTGGATCATCGCGGGGCTTGGCCACGGCCATGACGAAGCCGAGTCTAACGCCACAAGCGCCAAGCTGGTGAAAACACATTTGGAAATCACGCCGGAAAATATGGGCACGTTTCATTTCCACGGCGACACCACCGCGCTGCCGCTCACAGCGATTTTGGTAGAACCGGTAGACGCCAAGGAAACGGCGATGGTGATGGACCGTTTTCAAAACAGCGGCCAACTGCAGGCTCTCAAGCCGCCAGTGGTCGTCGATGAAATGATGGGGATGGTGATGCGGGTGCGGCAATTTCTCGACGCGAATTATGCTTTGGTGGCAGGCGCGATGGGCTTGTTACTGGCGCTGATTGTCACGCTGTCGCGCCGCCTCCGCGCGCGGGAAATGGAGACGCTCTTTTTGCTGGGCTGCAGCCGCCGCACGCAGTTCACCTTGCAAGCGGCGGAGTTGCTCATTATTTTTGCCGCCGCAATCGTGCTCGCCCTCGCCGCCGCATGGGCCACGGTGGGATGGGCGCGGGATTATTTGAACACACTCGCCGGATGAACCATTTAATTTTTTTAACATTCATTTTTCTACTGGGCTGCAAACCGACGGTGACCGAGCCCGCACCGCGAGCGGGCAAGCCGCGCGTGGCGGTGGTGAATTATCCCTTGGCGTTTTTTGTGGAACGGATTGCGGGCGATTTGGTGGAAGTGCATTTTCCAAAGATGGAAGGCGACCCTGCGTTTTGGAAACCAACGGCGGGGGACATCCGCGCGTTTCAATCGGCCGACCTCATCCTGCGCAATGGGGCATCGTACGCAAAATGGATGGCGCATGCCTCGCTGCCCGATTCCAAAATGGTAAACACCGGCTCGGCGTTCGCGGACAAGTTGATCGAGGTGAACGCCGATGCGACGCATCAGCACGGCAAAGGCGGCGAGCACAGCCACGCGGGCACGGCCTTTACCACTTGGCTGGATTTCAAACAAGCGCAGCAACAAGCCGCCGCAGCGCATCGGGCGCTGATCAATGTATTGCCAACGCACAGTGAAACGCTTGCGAATAATTTCGCTGCGCTCCAACGCGACTTGGCTTCGCTGGATGCGGACTTGCGAGGCATCGCCGCCGACTTGGGTAATACGCCGCTACTGGGATCGCATCCGGTTTATCAATACTTGGCGCGCGGTTATGGTTTGAACATTCGCAGCGTGCATTGGGAACCGGACGCGATGCCGGATGAAACAGGCTGGACGGAATTAGCAGCACTGCGCAAAACGCATCCAGCAAAAGTAATGCTATGGGAGGATGCGCCGGATCAAGCGATCGCGGCCAAGCTGAAAGCGCGGGGCATTCGCACCGTGATCTTCGCGCCGTGCGCCAACCATTCGACGAATAATTGGCTGACGGTAATGCGCGCGAATGTGGCTGCGTTGCGGTCGATGCCGGGGCTTGAGTAAAATTTCCGCGAACAGGTTGTTCACATTTTGTTCGCCGCGTGTGAGCAATGTGAGGTTGGTTGAAACGCGTTTTGCCCCATACTCAGGGGGAGGAGGAGGAGGTGTTGGTTTGTTTTTCACAAAACCGCACGTGAGTTTTTGCCATGCCAATGATGGGGCGTCCAAGACGGGCGAGGGCATTCCTTTTCCAATGATCCGCGGACAAGTATGAAAAAACTCGTGTTTGCACTTTGCTGCGTGGCGGGGCTGCTGTGGGCACCCAACGCGCGGGCCTTCGTAATGATCGGACCGATGGATGCCTCGGAGGTATCTGCAGGCGGCATCGACTTCAACTACACGGACGACCTTGGCGGGCCGAAGGATCTCAAGACGTTTTTTCGGCTGAATACTCCGATGCTGACGTATGCGTTTGACGCGAGTTTTATGCAATACTTCGGGCTTGAAGGGCGCGAGGCGGTGAAGGAAGCGTTCACGATAGTGAATGATTTTTTCGAGAATGACGACTACTCGGGCGTGAGCGCGCTGGATTACACGAAGCACGGGTTTCGCAGTAATTACAATACGACGTGGGAAAATCGCACCGCGAAGGAGGCGGGCATCATCGACATCAAAAGCCTCGTGCTGGGGATGGTGATTAACCAATTGGGGCTGGGCAATCCGCACCGGTACGCGTTTGGGGCGCGCTCGGTTACCACCAATTCAACGGGCACGCAGTTGAATTTTAATGTGCGGTTGCGCAATTTTGATCCGATCACTTTCAAGGCCACATCGGTGATCAACGGCGTGACTTACAGCTACCGGCTGATCCACGACGCACCGCCTTCGGCGGGTGTTACAACGGCTCCGACCTTCGCGGATATGGAGGAATTTACCACCGACACCAGCGGCAATGCGTGGACTTCCGTGGCGGGCATCGTGGATGCGTTCTATGGCAACACAGCGATTTACTGGACGGACCAGCCGACGCTGTTTGGGTTTGGTATTTTTTATAGCGGCAAATACGCGATGGGCGGCCAGTACAAACCCCGCCACGCGCTCACTTATGATGACGCGGGCGGACTGCATTATCTTTATCGCAAAGGAAACATTGTTTACGAAAATCTCGACCCCAATGTGGCGCTGGTCGTTCCGGCGAATTTTCTGCCCACCTATGCCATCGCCGTTTTCCCGAATGGCAGCCCGCGAGTGTATCCGGATCCTTCGGGCGTTTCCGGCGCATTCATTCCCCGCCGCAACACGGGCGTTATTCCTGGATTGCCCATCACTTCTTCCCTGCCCGCGCAAGCTCCGCCGGCCTTGGTGGATGTGGCGCTGCGCGGGGGGATGGACAAGATGATGTTCATCGAACAGCCCTTTGATTCCTTTTTGGGCATTACCTTTACCGCCACCAACCATATTTGGACGGATCGGTTTGTAAGCACCAACGGCCAAAATGTGGGTGGCCTGAACAACACCACGCCGGGCGCATCCGCTTATATCGGCATCCCTGAATTGGCGTGGTTCGAGCAGACAGTCGGCCGCGGTATCTTTCAGCCGGACATTATTTTTGTGGCCGATGAACTGGGCGTCTCGCCCGATGGCGTCCCCATCGCCTTCAACCGCACGGACAGCACGGCGTGGATTGATAACTACACCAACAACCTCGGCCCCGTACAGATCCTCACCACCAATGTCGGGCCGGGGCTGATCGCGGGCCGCAACCAATACACGTTCACCAAACTCGGGGTCGGCTTTGAAGTCATTTGGAGCGGTGAAGCCAGTGTGGTGGGCAATACTAATTCCTATTCGCTTTGGGGCCACATCAAGGGGCCGGGGCCGAACGATGTGGTGACCTTCCCGAATGACGCGCAAATGCACATCCTCGAAAACGTGCTCACGCCCGCCACCGCCGTGCCGACCATCACGCGGATTTATGATTCCGGGCAGGACAACGTCCTCACACGCACGCAGGAGAGCCTCACCATTGCGGGGCAGTTACTTAATTCGGTGGAGCACATCCAAATTATGAATGGCAATTTGGTGGTGCAAACAATCAGCGGTTCGCAGGTGCAAACATTTATCAAGTCGCACCAACAAATCGTCATCCCCGCCGGCGTAATCAATGAACTCGCCGAAGGCGCTTCCGGCACGCGCACGGTGCGGGTGTGGAATACCCTCGGCCCCAGCACTGCCTCCACCGACACGATTGGCATTTACACCGGCCTACCTGTTCTCACCGGCACTAGCCGCGACAACCTCACATTTGACCGCACCCAAACGCTGACGGTATACGGCTACGGCTTCAAGAGTTCACAAATCTCCGGAGCCAATGATGGCAACTCCACGCTTACATATTTCCGAATGGAAAAATCCGACGGCACGATGGTTTACCCCGCCAGCGGAAATAGCACGGAAATCGCCTTTGAAATTCGGTCCGACACCGAAGCCGTGCTGCCACTCAGCGCCATTGCCAACAACATTGCCGATGGCTCAAACCGCCGGTTGCGCGTAGCCCGCAGCGGCAGCACCTCCGATCTCACCGTCACCAACAATGTGGCGCTCATTTACAACATCACCACCAAGCCCGTCATCGCCACGCTCGGCTGGGACAGCAGCAGCAACTTCCGGCGCGACGAAGCCATCGACATCAACGGCACCGCGCTCAACACCGCTTACCGCATTGAAATGGTCAACACCGACGGCAGCTCGCTTTCGCCGGCGATGATCGTAAACCTCCCCGCCGCAGGCGTCACCGTGGATGACAACGGCTCGCGCATCCAACTTTCGCGCGACGTGTTTTACACCACTCAAGCCGATGGCAACGCCACCAAGAAACAATTCAAAGTATTCAACGTAGTGGGCAACACCGACCTCAACTCCACGCTGGCCTTCAATGTGAATGCCCAGCCCACCGTGCTGTTTGTGGCCGGCTTCACGACGCCCAACACCTTCAATCGCGATGCCACCACCGGCGATGATGTGACCCTCACCGGAACCAATCTCAAAAATGTAAACGCAATCGTAATGGTCGATGAAAATGGAACTGCAATAGTCAACACCCCCACCATCACGCTCCCCAATCCGGGCGTAACGATCGCGGATAACTCCATTGTCATCGATACCCAAACCGCACAATTCCTCAACGGCAGCTCCGGCGATTCCAACGCCACATCGCTCTACCGCCGCTTCGCGCTCACCGGCCCGCGCACCACCATTTACACCGCACAAGATCAACGCTTCTACGTCGGCGTGCCGCCCAAGTACACCAGCTACAGCGGGCTCACCAGCACCACCACCTCCAGCGCTGTCAACTACCGACGTGACAACAACACCTTCACCGTCAACGGCTCCGGCCTCGGCGTTATTTCCTCTGTGGAAATCGTGGACATCAACGGCAACACCATCGCCGCCAATACCAGCGTCAACACCTCCACTGGCGTCACTTCCGTAAGCAATGCTCAGTTCACCATCGCCGCCAATTCCTTCCCCAATGCAAATCTGGTGGACGCCGCCAGCAACAGCACCCGCCGAATGAAAATCACCACGCCCTTTGGCATCATCGTTAGTGACAACAACTCCAGCGGCACCTTCAGCGTCAGCGCCACGCCCGCCTACCTCGGCAACGCCGCCGCCACCTTCGCCGGCGGCGGCTACAATGGCGGCAGCAATACCTATGATCTCAGTAACGGAAATCTTGTCATCAACGGCAGCAACTTCCTCGGCGTAAAGACAATCCAGTTCGAGGATAATTCCTCCAATGCTTACATCACTACCGCCGTCGATCCTTCGGCACCTCCGGCGGGAATTACTTTCAACAGCACGGGAACTCAAATCACAATCACCACGACATTCATCAACGACAACAATGCGTCTTGGGCAAATTCCTCAAGCGTGGAAGCAATGCGGATTAAACTCACCACCGCTGCCGATCAATCAACCACCACACCCAACATCAAAACCACTAGCACCGGAACTGCCGGGCCCATCATTACCAGCCTAAGCGGCACTGGGTTAGCCAGCAGCAACTTCCAACGCAGTGGCACCTTTGTAATCAATGGCGCTAATTTATCCGGCGTCACCTCAGTGACTTTAGTTGACGTCAATGGATCGGTGATCTCGGGCATCACACCCATTTCAGGAGGAAGCCTAACGGTGACGGCCACCTCAGTCACCGTTACCGCCGATGCCTTTGACACCGATGGCAACGAAACTGATACAAACGCCACAGCAGCGCGAAGGGTGAAGATCATCACAGCTTCGTCCGCCATCATTTCATCACCGAATACGCCCTTCACGGTTTCATCCACACCGGTGGTGTCCGCGGCAGCAGCAACGGTGTACGCAGGCGCGGGTGATGGAAACGCAGCGTCTGGCACTTATGATCGAAGCACAGGTACGGGCAATATCAGCATCACTGCGGCGGGCCGGGATATGAACGGTGTCACGTTAATTGATTTCTGGGAAACGGCAACTCCCGGAGTGGTCGCGGGCACAACACAATTG
Source organism: Verrucomicrobiia bacterium (assembly GCA_014239365.1). Taxonomy (GTDB): domain Bacteria; phylum Verrucomicrobiota; class Verrucomicrobiia; order Limisphaerales; family UBA1100; genus JACNJL01. The sequence continues at coordinate 27,931 of JAAZZB010000069.1, forward strand.
AAGGAAGGTGATTGGACAGTCAGCGCAGATGGCCTCACCATCACAATTACCGGCGCCACAATCACCAGCAAAGGATTGAATTGGTTTACCCCCGACTCAGCAGCAACCAACCGCGCCTTTAGGCTGACAACTGCTGCCGGTCAAACCACTCTATCCACTGCAATCGAAGCACAGCCCTAATGGCCGTTCCGCTGCTTGATGTTGCCGCCCAAAACCTCGCCTTAGAGGCCGAGCTTCAGGATGCCTTCGCGCGCGTGCTTCACTCGGGGCGGTATATTTTGGGCGATGAGGTTGCGTCTTTCGAAACTGAAACCGCCGCCCGCTGTGGCGCCGCCCACGGCATTGGCACTTCTTCGGGCACGGACGCGCTGTTGCTTGCGCTAATGAGCCTCGGCATTGGACCGGGCGATGAAGTGCTTTGCCCGTCGTTTACTTTTTTTGCCACCGCCGGCAGCATCGCGCGCACCGGCGCCACGCCGGTGTTTGTCGATTCCCACGCGGACACCTTCAACCTCAACGCCGAGGACGCTGACGCCAAAGTCACCCCCCAAACCAAAGCGATCATCCCCGTCCATCTGTTTGGACAAGCCGCCGATATGACCGCCATCGGCCAACTCGCCAAGGCACATTCACTGCACCTCATCGAGGACGCCGCGCAAGCGCAGGGCGCCACGTGGGAAGGCATCCCCGTCGGCGGGATGGGCGACTTCGGCGCGTTCAGTTTTTATCCCACCAAAAACCTCGGGGCATTGGGCGACGCCGGTTTGCTCACCACCAGCAACGACGCCCTTGCCGAACGCGCCCGTCTCCTGCGTGGTCACGGTGCAAAACCAAAATATCATCACGAAGCCATCGGCGGCAATTTCCGGCTCGATGAACTCCAAGCCGCTCTGCTACGCGTAAAGCAAACTCAACTCGACGAATGGATCGCCCTGCGCACCGGCAACGCCGCGCAATACCAATCCCTCCTCGCCGGCACGCCGGACCTCATCCTGCCCGCCGCCGCGCCCGGTCATTCGTGGAATCAATTCACCGTGCGCCTCCCCAACCGCGAACGCCGCGACGCTCTCGCCGCGCATTTGCGCGCCGGCGAAATCGGCAACGAAATTTATTATCCCGAAGCGCTTCACGAACAACCTTGCTTCGCCCACCTCCCATCCGCAAACTGCCCCGTCGCCGAGCAACTCACCGCCCAAGTTCTCAGCCTCCCCGTCTACCCCGAAATGACCGAAACCCAAATCGCCGAGGTTGCCCATTCCGTCAGCGCCTTTTGCGCGTAGGCAAACCTCCGGCGCGGTAAATTCGTTGGGTTTTTTTGAAGCGCCCTATTCGGACGAAGTCGGCTCGTATTCCGGCAACAACTCACGCAGCCAAGCGCGAGCAGCCGCATCATCTAATTCACCGCCCCGTTGCAGAGCGGTTGTCAGCACCTCCCAATCCGCAGCTGTCAAGGCCGCGCCGGTGATGCGTTGGATTTTTGTGTGTTCCGTTTCGGCCAATTGCTCGGCGGCGGAGTGAAGTGCTTCGTGCATCTTTTCGCCCGAACGCAAGCCAATGAATTCGATGGCGATGTCCGTGCCCGGTTCGCGGCCGGTAAGGCGGATCATATCTTCCGCCAGTTCCGCAATGCGCACCGGCTCGCCCATATCCAAAATAAACCGGTCGCCTCCTTCGCCCATCGCCGCGCTGCGCAGCACCAAACCGGCCGCCTCAGGGATGCTCATAAAAAACCGCGTCACCGCTGCATCGGTCACTGTCACCGGCCCGCCCAGTTCGATTTGCTTTTGGAAAATCGGCACCACACTGCCGGAGGAACCCAGCACATTTCCAAAACGCACCGTGATAAAACGCGTGCCGTCGCTCGCCCGTCCCTCCAGTGCGTGCCCCTGCAGCACCCGCTCGGCCAGCGCTTTGGTGGCGCCCATCACGCTGGATGGATCCACGGCTTTGTCGGTGGAAATCAAAATGAACCGCCCCACACCGTGCTTCGCCGCAGCAGCAGCGAGCCGATCGGTGGCCAACACATTGTTGCGAATGGCAACGGCGGGTTGGCGTTCCATCATCGATACGTGCTTGAACGCCGCAGCGTGAAAAATTACATCCGGGGAATGCTGCTCGAAAGCCGCTTCCATTGCGGGCGTGTCCTGCACATCGATCAATTCCGGGACAGCCGTGATGGCGCCTTCAATTTCCGAGTGGATTTCAAATAGCTGGAACTCCGATCGCTCCACCAAAATTAATTTGGCCGGCCCAAGCTGCGCGAGTTGGCGGCACAACTCTGAACCAATACTGCCGCCCGCGCCGGTGACGAGTACGGTTTTGCCCGCCAAAAATTCCCGCACTGTTTCTGTGCCGAGATCCACCGACTCGCGCCCAAGCACATCGGCAATCTCCACCGGTCGCAGCGCCGTCACCATATCGCCCACCGCCAACTGGCTCATCGAAGGCACAGTGCGGCAACGCAAACCCAATTCATCGAGCAACGCCAACACCTCGCGCACCCGCGCGCCCGGTGCGGACGGCATTGCAATAATTACTTCGTCCACTGAATGTGAATCCCCCGCGTTTCCTTCGCGCAGTTTTTCCACCGCGCCCGCCACCGGCACGCCGTGAATTTGCGTGCCGTGTATGCGTTTTGCGTCATCGAAAAAAACCACCGGACGCAGCGTGGCTTTGGTTTGCAATTCCCGCGCCAACGCCGCGCCCACCTCGCCCGCGCCCACGATCGCCACGCGCGTGCCCGTTTGCCGTGCGCCATTGCTTCCCGTGCCCTGCCGCACCAACCGAAATCCCAACCGACACGCCGCCAACCCAAGAAAACTCAAAATGCCATCGAGCACAATCACCCCGCGCGACATTTCGCCCACCACATCCACCGCGTACCATTGGCCAAACAGCCCAAGCGTCACCACACCCAACGCCAACCCGAGGCGTTTTAAATCCGGCAAACTAAAAAAACTGAGCAAACTGTAAAACTGTCCCGCCACCGCAAGTGCCAGCAGTTTCACTGCCCAAACCCAAATCCAAATATCCTTGATGTGGCGTTGGTGTTCCCTCGGCACATCGAAATCAAAGCGCAGCCCATATGCCAACCCCGTAGCCGCCATCAGCACCGCGAGGTACAGCACCAGCAACACCGCACAGCGCTGGCCGCGCGAAAGATTGGGAGGTTGCAACATAAACATTATTTTTCGCCCTCCTCGCGACTGTGTCGGAAGACCGTTTCAGCGTAGGCAAAAAACCCGCCCCACACCAGCCCTGCCGCCGCCCACAAAAATTCCACCCGCCACCCCGCACGCCATTGCCAACACGCCAACGCAGTCACCGCAATTTGCAACGCCCAAACCCAGCCGCTCGTCCGCGAATGACTCCAGCCGCTGCGCACCAGCCGTTGATAAAAATGTTCGCGATGCGCGTGCGATAAATTTTCACCACGCTTCAAGCGCCGAATAACCGTCAACGAGCCTTCGAGAAAAAAATAAAACGGCAACACCGCCAAGGTCTTATACAAAACCGAATCAACCGCCGTCACCGCCATCCACAGCAACAACACACCACACGAAAACCCCAACGGCACACTGCCCACGTCACCGAGAAACATCCGCGCGCGGGGAAAGTTGAACGGCAAAAACCCCGCCAACGCGCCCGCCATCACCAGCGCAATCAATAGCGGCGTGACATCACCCGCCACGCCAAACAGCAACGCCGCGCCCAAAGGCAGCAAAATCAACTGGCCGGAAACCAGCCCGTTGATGCCGTCCATAAAATTGACGAAATTCATAAACGCAACCAGCGCAAACACCGAAAACAAAATCAACCCCACCGGCGCCGCGCGCCCCGTGATCGCCAACACCACGCCCACCGCCACCAACGTTTGGATGCACATCCGCACCCCCGCCGGCACCCCGTGCCGATCATCGCGCCACGAAATAAACCCAAGCAAAGCCAACCCACCCAGCCACGCTTGCGCAAGCAGCCGATCCACCGGCCACACCCAAGCCGCCACCGCACCCGCCACCAACAACACCGTCGCAAAGCCGCCCCCTCGCAGCGTTGGCTCCGTATGACTCGACCGATAATTCGGCCGATCCCAACACTTCCAACGCCGCAACAACGCGCTCACCGGATGGCACAACGCCCAGCCCAAAATCGCCGCGCCCACAAAAAATATCGCCCACGTCACAGTCGGCCCTCCGTGTAAAGTTTCCACCAACCGGGATTCACCACCGCGTCGGCAAATTTTTCATTCACGCGTTGGTGCAACCCTTCGGCCAAACGCTCGCGCAAATCGCCATCCTCCAAAACTTTTTGAATCGCATCCGTCAACGCGACCGCATCGCGTGCCTTGCAGAGCAAACCCGACTCGCCGTCCACCACCACCTCGCGGCAGCCCGGCACATCCGTCGCCACCACCGCCCGCCTCATCAAGCCCGCCTCCAGCAACACCCGCGGCAAGCCCTCGCGATACGTCGGCAACACCAACAAATGACTCGTCGCAATTTGCGCGAGCACATCATCCCGTCGGCCAAGCCATTCACAGCCCTCAACATTTCCAAACGCTTCCGCCTCGCCGCGCGTAAAACTTTTCGGATTCCCCGCATCCACATCACCGCACAACGCCAACTCTACCGGCACGCCCGCCGCGCGCAATGCCGCGTGTGCTTCAATGAGTTCCGCCATGCCTTTGTCCTTTAATAAACGGCCCACGAAAATCATCCGCCACGGCGGGCCATCGGGTTCGGGCGTGGGATTGGAAAGCGCGCCGTCGATGCTGCCGGGCAAGCATGCAAGTTGATTTCCCGAAAGCCCCGCGTGATCGCGCCACCAATTAAGGTCATCGTGATTTTGAAACACCGTCATCGCGCCCGGCGCGCGAAACGCACGACGCAAACACCAATCCACCCCGCCGCGCAGCAAACGCAATTTCATCGAGCGCGCTTCGTCCGAATACAAACTACCCATCCCAATGACGTGATTCACCACCATCGGCCGCTCGCGCACCCCACGCATCGCCAGCCACCCGAACAACACGCACCGCAACGAAATGCAATGCAGCACATCGGCTTTAAAACCGTCGATGGCTTTGCGCACGGCCTTTGCAGCGGCCAAGGTTTCGGTTGGGGAAATTTTATCGCGCGATAGCATCATTGGAAACACTTGTAATCCCGCCGCTTCCAATTCCGCCACTGCCTCGCCGGGCGGACAAATCACCCCCACCGTCGCGCCCTGTGCCACCAGCCATTTGGCCAAAGACAAGCGATGGGCCCGAAAGGCCCAATCTGCTGCCGACACAAATAAAATGCGCGGATTTAGTTTTCCTGTTCCCTCAGCCACAACTCCAGCACCAGCAGCGTGTACTTCAACATCGGCAAATTACGATCACCCGTCAGGCGATCGGCCAGCAAGTCCTGCAAAAACCGGCGGCTCACAAACTGCTCCGCTCGCGCGCCGGACGCAAGCGAATCGTGCAGCAGCTCCCGCCAATCCTCCGCCAGCCAACGCGCCACCGGGGCCTCGAAACCGCGCTTGGGAGCGTTCAATACGGCGGGCGACAATTCGTCAGCGTATGCTTTGCGCAAAAATGATTTAGTTTGTCCACCGCGCAACAAATCCCCATCCGAAATGCCCGCCGCAAACTCCGCCAACTCGTGATCCAAAAACGGCGACCGCGCCTCCAGCGAATGCGCCATCGTCGCCATATCCATTTTCACCAGCAAATCGCTGAGCAAATTGATGCGCTGATCCAAATGCATTTGCTGACGCAACGGTGAAAGGCCCGTTTCCATTTGACCCTCCACCCAATCCTCCGTGGATCGCATTACGCCGCCCTGCCAGTGGCTTTGCTTATCCGTTTCCAAAAGCAAATCATTCGACCATTCCAAATAACGGCGACCCCCAGTCGAGCCAGCCCCGCGCGCGAAGCGTCGCAAAAACCAAATGCGCGAACGCCGTCCGCCAGCGGGAAGCGCCGCCAAGGCCTTCCACAAAAAACGCGGCACAACTCCCACGCGGCCCAATTGAAACGCCGCAAGATGCCGCCGATAGCCGGCAAACAGTTCATCGCCACCATCGCCGTTGAGCACCACCTTCACGTGGCGCGCCGCCGCCCGCGCCACTGCCCAACACGGCAGCGCGCTCGAATCAGCAAAGGGCTGATCGTAATGCCGCACCACCGAAAGCAAATCCTCGCGAGGCGAAATCTCCAGCGGCAACACTTCGTGCCGCACGCCCAACGCGCGCGCCGTGTCCGCCGCCACCGCCGATTCATCCAGCGCGGGGTCATCCATTTTCACCGTGAACGTCCGCAACGACTCCCCCACCTCCTTCGCCGCCTCGATGGCCACGATCGTCGAATCCACGCCGCCCGACAAAAATACGCCAACCGGAACATCGCTACGCAACCGCAACCGCACCGATTCCCGAATGTGCTCGCGCACAGTTCCCGATGCACTGGATTTTTGATAGCTCCAAAATTTTCGCGTTTTTATTTCGCCGCCATCGAACGTCAACACCGTGGCTGGCGGCACTTGCTGCACATTTTCGAAAACCGTTTCCGGCTGCGGCACACACCCAAGCGACAAAAAATCATAGACCCCCTGTTCCCGCACCGCCCATTTTGCATTAGGCAACAACGCCCTCAGCGCCTTCAACTCCGAAGCAAACGCCAACGAATCGCCACCCGGCTGCCGAAAATACAACGGCTTTTTCCCAAACCGATCCCGCGCCAAAACCAATCGCTGCTTTCGGCCGTCCCACAACGCAATCGCGAACATCCCACGCAAGTGCTCCACAAACCCGTCACCATATTCCTCATACAAATGCGGCAACACCTCCGCATCCGTCCGCGACCGCAACGAATGCCCCCGCGCCCGCAACCCCTCGGCCAACTCCACGTGATTATAAATTTCCCCATTCATCACCGCCACCACCGCACCCGATTCATCCCGCACCGGCTGCACCCCCACCGTCAAATCAACAATCGACAACCGCCGAATACCCAACCGCACCCCGCTCGCGGCAAAATCCTTGGCCTCATCCGGCCCGCGGTGTTCCAGCCGGTTCATCGCCGCTGCCCAATGCGGTTCCTCAACTTTCGAAACGTTAAATTGGCCAAGGATACCGCACATTTTAGGAATCTCTTTTGCGCGCCACGCGTTCGGCGCGCGTGATGCGTTGGCTGTGAGAATGGCGCCGCAATCGATTAAACATTGCCGAAGCCCACGCGTCGGGCAGAATTTTTGCCACAAAAAGCCATCCAAAAAATAATCCGAGCGGGTAAGTGGATGGTTGCCGCCGCCATTCCCGCCACGCGCGCCAGAGTGCTCCCAGCCGAAATGCCGCCGTGTGTTTTTTGCGGATGCCACTCCATAATGTGCAATGGCGTTTGCCGGAAAGGCTGAGCAACATCCCGCCCTGCGCCACGCGATAATGGAAGAGCGGTTGCTTCACGGTCACTCCGCGCCAACCGCCGCGGCCGAGACGGATGTTGAATTCCCAATCTTCGTAGCCTTGCCGCATCGATTCGTCGTAACCGCCCGCTTCCGTCCACGCGATTTTGGGCAAGAGCAAACAGTACGGCAATTGATTAAGGAATAGTTGTTCAAAGTGATTGTAGTTTTTTTTGAGCAAGCCTTCCGCTTCGCCCTCGAGAATCATTTGGGGGAAGGCAAATGCCGGGGAAGGGGCGGCTTGTTGTGCCTCGAGAAGTAGGGCTACGGCGTTGGGTTCAAGCCAGTCGTCGCAGTCGAGCGGAAGAACAAATTCGCCACGCGCCTCACGAAAACCTCGGTTGCGGGCGGCGGGCAAGCCGCCGTTTTCCTGATGCACCACGCGAATGTCACCGTCGAGGGCATCGAGCAATTCCGTCGTCTCCGGCTCGGTGGAGCCGTCATTGACGATGAGGATTTCGAGGTTGGGATGCGTCTGCGCGCGCGCGCTGTCGAGGGCTTGGGCGAGATGCGCGTGAGCGTTGTAGCAGGGGAGGATGATGCTGACGAGCGGCGCGCTCATTGGCGATCGCTTTCGATGCGCTCGCAACACATCCAAATTTCGCCCCATAACGTATGCGTCACCGTCGACCGCAAACCCGCGGCGGCCAGTTCAGCATTCAGTTCGTCAAGCCTATGCTCAATAAAATGTTCCGCATCGGAAAAATAATTGAGACCCAATTCCTTGCGCATCGGCATTTTCCAATCGCGCTCAAAATGCGGCACGCGAATGAGCACACGTTTGGGTTGGGCATTTTCCAAAATGGCTTTCAAAAAACCAACACGATCCTCAATGTGTTCCAGCACGTTGGACAACACCACCGCTTGCCACGGGCCATCGGGCAGCGAATCGCACACGTCGGTTTTCACAAAGGATAAATTATCCGGATTATCCGCCGCTCGGGCCTCGGCGAGGCGTCCGTCATCGCGATCCACACCCACCACTTCGCAGCCCTTCACACGCGTGGCGATGCTGCGCGCCACCGCGCCCACACCGCAGCCAATGTCTAACACGCGCGCGCCTTCGGGAATGTGTTCCACAAAAAAATCGTGATAGCGCGTGAGGCGATGTTTCGGATGCACGCCCTCGCCAAATGCCACGGCGCGTTCGTTGGTCACCCAATCGAGACGGTCTTGAAGCTGTAGCATTTGCGCCAGGCCGCCCTGCGGTTCCCCGCGCGAATCCAGAATGAACAATCCCGTAAAAACCCCTTCACGCCAACGCGCAGGCAACAACCGCCAAGGCCACGACAACACATTGGCCACTGCCAACAAACAGCTTTTGCGGGAAGCGTTCATTTCAATAATTGCTCAAACACTTCGCGGTGGCGTTGAATCCACGGCTGAATATCGAACCGTTCCACCGCACGCGCGCGGGCGGCTTGGCCCATCGCTTTGCGCTGTTCAGCAATTTTGAACATCCCTTCGCCCATCGCTTCCGCCGTGGGCGGGCGCGGCGTTTCCCAATCCTCGGGACACTCCAATCCCACGCCAGCCTCCGTGCCCACGAGTTCAGGCACGCCACCGTTTGCGGAAAACAAAACCGGCAATCCACACGCCATCGCTTCCAACACAGCGTTTGGGCACGCGTCCTGATGGGTAGTGAGCAGGAATACATCCGCCGAGCGAAACACGTCCGGTGCCTCCACCTGCGAATAGGGGCCAGCGATTTTCACGGATTTTCGCAAATCCATTTCATCGATTTGCTGCCGGATTTCCAAAAGTGTTTTGGAATCAAATTGACCGGCAATCGTAAGGCTCGCATCAATCCCTGCATCCCGCACGGCGCGCAATCCTGCCACCGCCACCTCCAGCCGATACCGATGATGATGCCCGAAACGGCCGGTGACCAGAAACCGAACCGGCCCATCGGTGCGGAGGAATTCGGTCGGCACGAATCGGGTTGTATCCACCGCGTTGTGCAATACTTCCCCGGCCCCATCGCGTTCGCCTAAATGTTCGTGCGCGGCGCGCCGACAATATTCGCTTTGAAAAAAAACGTGATTGGCCGCGTGAAAGGCGCGCGCCATTCGGCGATTTTCTGCACGCCAGTCGCCGCCAAACCAAGCGGGATAAAACGTGCCGTTTTGATTATGAACAATCGGCGTGCCGCGCCGCCGCAACCGCGCCAAGGCAGCGCCGGAAAGATGCGGCGCGCTGCTCAGCGAGTAAACCAAATTGAAGCGCCAACCCGCCTCGGGGAAATGTTCGCGCAACCGGCGCACCTTCACCCGCGGCCCGCCCGCGCCATCCGCGCGCGCTCCACCGTAATGCACAGCGATTTCGCGCGAACCCGAGGCCAAGCCATTCGCCCACACCCGCGTGCCACACAGGCCACCATAAATTCGTCGCGCCATCCGCTTTGCCAATGATGCATCAGACTGCTTCATCCAACAGCGGTTGATAGACCTCCTCCCAATGCCGCCGCGCCACGACCTTCCAATCGCACGGCAACACCGCCTCGTGCGCCTTGGCGGTCAGTTGCTCGCGGGCGACTTCATCCAAAGCAAGAATCATTTGCGCGCGATCCACCAGCCCATCGACATCCTCCGAAGCCGCCAAGCCACCAGTCACCTCATCCACAATCAAATCCGGTGCCATCCCCACCGCCGTAGAAACCACCGGCACCCGAGCCGCCATACTCTCCATCAGTGCCATCGGCCCGCCCTCCTCGCGGGAGGTCATCAAGTACAAATCCAGCGCGTGATACAACTCCAGCAAGCCGGCGCGCTCGGGAGGATAATGGTGCTGAAACGGAATGCCGCGCGCCCGCAATCCAGCTTTCACAAACCCGCGTGCGGGGCCGGAAAGCAAAACCTCCACCGGCAACTCCTTGGCCAGTTGCTCCAGTACATCCAAAAAAATATCCGGCCCCTTGATCGGTTTAGGCTCCAAACCATCGCCCCAGCCAACCCCATCTTTTTGAAACGAACCGATCACAATCGCTTCGTCAGAAAAGCCAAATCGCGCACGGGCGGCCGCGCGTTCCTCCGACGTTGGCAGAGTGAACATCGCGACATCAGTGCCAATGGGAATATGTACGATTTTATCTGCAGCCACGCCCCAATCCATCAAACGCCGGCGAACAACACCGGCCGAAGCTACGATGCGGCGCAGTTGAGATTCAGTTTTCAAAAAACGCTCGATGTGCTTTTCCACTGTCGGCCCGTCCTCCGGTTTGCCGTGAAAAAAAGAAACCACCGGCCGATTCGTGCGGGAGAAATGCGGTGCCCAATCCACCCACATATATTGTGAACCAAAATGCGCCACGCGATTTATCAACCGATGCGGAGCCAGCGTAGTGGCGACTTTGCCGCGTTCTTCCTCAGGCAACCCATCCCGAATCCCTTCACCCACCCAACGGATCGCCCAATCTGCATCTTCCACTACAAATTGAATTGGAGCACCACTCCCACGACCGCCCAAGGCACCCGACACCCGAAACGGCAGCGATTGCAAACCCATCCTAAAAGATCGCAATACACTCCGCATCACACTTTGGCCATCGGTTTCCGAGCCACGCCCAGCAGCATATGAGCGATCCACGCGCCGGGGATGAACGGGGCCAACACCGCACTCAATCCACGCGTGAGCAGCCATTCATACGGCAGAAAAAACTCGTGATGCAAACAACGCAACACACCCTGCCGTTTATGGATGGGGTTTAAGGCCTCCACCTCAAAGCCCGCTTTCGCCAATTCGTGCGCCCATTCCGCTCGGGTGAAACGGTATTGATAGAATCGTTCCCTTAAGTTGGGATTAGCAGGTTTTTCGAATGTGCCCTTCGTGCTCATCCGCCAATTTTCAAACGGCACCGAAGCAAACAACACGCCGCCCGGCTTCAAAATGCGGAACGCCTCCCGCAAACAATCGCCCGGCCCATCTTCAAAATGCTCAAACACCCCCCACGAAAAACAGACTTCAAAAGTATTCTCCTCCATTCCGGTATCACGAATATCACCCGCCTGAAAATCACTATCAGGAAACCGCTCCCGCAATTGCCCCACCGTCTTGCGGCTGATATCCAGCCCCGTAATCTCAAACCCTTCACGCTCAAAAAACAAAACCCAATCCCCCAACCCGCACCCCGCATCTAACAAACGCCCCTCCGGAAATTCACCCAAATAATCCCGCATCACCCGAAACTCATCCTGCCGCCCCACCTTGTCAACGTGCCCCTTCGGCCCGCCCTCCCTTTCCCAAACCTTAGTTCAGTGATCCTCAACGAAGACCGCCTCATCAAGCAACGATCCCTGTAATTCAATGAAATCTTTTCTCATCGAAGCGGAATCTGATTGAGCAACGCAAACCAAGGGCGAGCCCAATGCCTTCTTTTGAAAATCAGATCCTCCTTGTTTTCTAATAGATTCTTAAATAAAGCATGGTAAGCCTCACACATAACACTTGATTTATTGTTCCAAGATGCCATGCGGCTCGAAATTTCCTGGTATTGGACGAATAATTTGTTTAATGCCCCCTCGAATGCGGCGCCCTCAAACCCAAACCCAAACCCCTCGCAATATTCAGGCATACAGCCACTCTCCCGGTATAAAATAGGCAGCCCACAAGAACCGGCTTCCACCTGATGGTTCCCGCCCGGCTCGTTTATTGACCCCGTAATATAAGCATGATTCCGTTTTATCTCAGCAGCTAACAAAAATCCGTCCATCGGATCTAAAACTTGGGTATTTCGGAATTTAAAACCCGCAGGCAGATTACCAATGTAGGTGAAAGCAATCAGCTTACGCCACGAGGGATCATCAAGAATATCATCAAGTCTTTTATAAACTTCAAATCCCTTGTTCCAATGATTACTCCAGTGATGAGTAACGATTCGGAGAGGTGATTTACCATCCCAATTCGACTTTCCATTTGAATTGAAAACAGCTTCATCCGCGCCATTTAGAATTACAGAATGCGACTTCCTTCGGTGACGTCGCCATGCTGGTATTGTCGCCAGCCAATTGCCAACAAAGACCGTATGATCCGCACACTTATTCGCTATCCTCAAGATGGCGTTCATTCCCCAGGTACCCTTCCTTTCATCGCACTCATTCACCCTATGAACGACCAGCACATTAGAATTTTTGAATGCCATATGGCGATATACTTGGCCAGCACCAAATGCAACGCCAGGACTGAGATTCCTTGGATCAGTCAACAGTATGATATCTATATCTGGATCCCCCAATGCGTATACTACTTCATGCCCTATTGATAACAGATATTTTGAAAGAGAATGCGCAAATCGATTCCCCCCACCCCATGGACCTGATCTCAAACGAAATCCAATAGCAATTTTCATTTGCGAAGAATCTGCCTCTTCACCCACTTCAGCGGCCAAATCAAGTTTCGAAATACATCTTGGAAACAAGCAGCAAGGCGATCCGACCTGTCCGGCTCAATAAACCACTCGCAATCCCCCATATGCCGCTCACAGGCATTGTAAAAACCCGCCGATAATCGATCTATTTTAAATCGATGCTTCATAGAGCCCCTTTGGTGCGCCAAAAAAGGCTCCCCCCCCCATTGGAATTCATCATGATAGTCTCCGCAACCCCGCAAGGCTATTGCATTTTCTTCGCTGGGTTTAACTAAATCGAGCACCCGGTAAGATACGCCGTTCTCTTCTAGGTATGCGGGCACTTGCCAGCCGACGTCTTTTTCCAAATAATATCCCATTGGCAATTGATATAATTCCGACAAATCAGGGTTTCCAATATATATATTAGTTCCCTTGTCAGGCAATACCGACAATTTGGAAAGATCGCAATTTGGCGAAACAGCCATCCAGGTTGCCGAGGGCTTGTTCTTATATTGCTGACGCTGAACGTTCCCGGAACTAAACCCCCCAATTCCTTCGTACTGCGTGGCAAAGACCCCCACTCCATTAGCCCCACATAGCTCTTCAAGCAACACGCTATCCCAAGACTGCCTCAATATGCAAACATCCGTATCAGATATCACATTTACACATCCAAAATGAAAGTTTCCTATTGCCGCCTCGATTGCCTTGGCGTGCCCCATGGACCCGCCGTCTTTTTCAATTGTGACGACTCTCTCCACTTGGGGGTCTGCGAGCATCTTTTTGGCAGACCGCCCATCCAGACAATATGCGTGGAAACTTAAATCTTGCTTTCTGCTGGCCAACCCGATGTAATTATTTATTACATATTTGGCGTAAGCAACAGAGTTCGAAGATACTGTTAAATGAATGTGAATCAATTTATGGGCCGAGGCTCTTTCCATTTCAATTGCGAATTTCGTTTACGGCAAATAGCCAACCTCGGATGAACGGGGATGGTGACCATTTCTCAGCGATCACAATTCCCCGAATATGCTTCAATGGCATGATTGGGTTTCAATTTCTAATTTTTAGAACAACGGTATTATTTTCTGAAAAACACTTCCCCCCATGCATAACTTCCATTGCAGTCATTCTAGTATTCATATTTAATTGCTCTTTGATTATTTAACAGTTTTATACAACCAAGCTAGGCCACACTTAAATATTCTTCATAATAATCTAGCTTCACTACATTATTTTCATTCAATTCATTTGATATATCTTTATTTTTGATCTCAGGTGCACCCAAAATTTTCCTTTGAAAATTTATTAAAATGTTCAACTTATTTTCAGGCATCATTTTTTGTCATATTTTCAGATGGCAAACCTAAGTCAATCGTAGTGTCAGCTATTTTTGAAATTGCGATTCGGTGTGTTGCGAATAGTATTGTCATGGTCCCTTTTAAGGATTCCAATGCATCAACTATCTTTTGCTCAGAAACATTGTCGAGATTGGACGTTGCTTCATCTAATAATAACAATTTTGGCTGCTTCAGCATTGCGCGGGCAAGTGACAGGCGTTGCATCTGCCCAGCAGAAAGCCCCCCTCCCTGTTCAGTTATATAATGATCCAACCCTTTGGCCAAAGCAAAAATGAAACCACAATTGCATTTTTTCAGTGTTGTGAAAATTTCTTCTTGATTATAGCTCGTTGCACTACCGTAATTTAAATATGCTCTAACTGTCCCTTCTATTATGAACGGGTCAGGCCCAACATAAGCCATCCCTTCTGTCAAACTGTCGCCCAGTTCATCGATATTGTGCTCACTTCCATTGTGAATAATGTCTATTGACCCCGATGTCGCCTTTAAAATGTTGCACATTATCATTAACAAAGTGGTTTTGCCGCATCCCGAAGGGCCTGTCAAAATAACCATTTCCCCCGCATTTATTTTCAAACTTATTCCAGATATTATTGGCTCAATGTCCCATTTGAATGAAACATTACTCAAGCGGAATCCAACCGGTTCCCTTATGCTATAGCGCTCAGGTCGTGTGATTATTTTTTCCTCTGCGCTAGATTGCAACGATTCAGATTCGTACCAATCGCGTAATTCCCTCATTCTCGGCCAATTGCCATTTATGCTTGCTGTCACCCTGGAGGCATCTGCTATCGCCTGGAAGAACCTCATTACTAGATAGATATAGGCTATTGTAAACCCTGCGCTGATTTCTGACTGATTTGCCACACTGACCATCACCAGCGTAATAACGATCACTCCAATTAATTGGGGAACAACTCCCCTCACTGAGCCAAATATATAATATTTTTTTGATGACTGCACGA
>JAAZZB010000007.1 GCA_014239365.1 Verrucomicrobiia bacterium
CAGCGGGTTGAGGGGTGTGCAAGTACGCGTACTCCCTAACCTATCGGTTGATGTGGAATTATTGTGGTACGTCGAAGAACAAAGCCTCTCCAACGACTACCACCGCTACGGCAACTTGGGCTCGCGCTTCGAAGAGCAGCGGAATGGGCCGGTTTGATTTTACCACGGAGAATTTAGAGGGAAACAATCACATCTGAAAGTTCGTCTCTCCACGTGGCCCCTCAATCTCGACTCACATCTTCAGCATTAGGATTCTGTCTTTTACCACCATCCAGTTCATTGTTAGCTTCACCCATCATACTTTTCACTAATGGACTTTGGATGTCCTCTTTGGGTGCCAAGAAGCATGTGACAAATTGAGCCACGGCCGCTACGGCACAGAGCCACCAACCCACATCTTTAGTCAAAGCGTCTCCACCAATTCCCTCGGGGCTGAAAACCCAGAGGAAAAAAACCGTGAGCAATGCGCTTCCTGCGTGGTTTCCTCGCCCGGGCTGAGCCGCTGAAAAAATGGCTGCCAAAGGGATGATGAACATCAGGTATCTTTCTCCGCCAGTTTTGGCCAGCGTGAACCCAGTGAAGCCCATCTTGGTTCCAAGAATATCAACCGAATACCAATTCAAAAAGAATCCGATGGCTATAATAATACCGAAAACACGCGGTATATTTTGCATTATTTTCCTTTGGTTGTAGAGATTAGTTACGCTGAATCTTCGCTAGGCGCATCCATTGAACCACTGGACGGCACTGGGTTTGTTACGATCGACCCGAATATTAACATACCAACACAACCCGCGAAGCACATGTACAAGCCATAACCCCTTTCTACGCCCATTGCTGCGGCACCGGCTTTTAAAAAAACAGGTCCGACGAACAAAATCACGACGGCGGCTAGAATTGAACAAGTGGCGTATCCTTTCCTGGAGTGAACCGCTGCAGCGGCGATGGCGACAATTGGAGCGAACAAAAGGGCATATTGTGGCTCGCCCATGGCTCCCTTGGCAGTGGCAAACTGGTATCCTGACACATTGAGACCACCTTCACTTCCCAAGAGAGCCCCTAGTCCCCCTAAGTCCATTGTTATCCAAGGCAGAAAAAAGCCTGTGAGAATGAGAGCTGCGCACACACGCGGTATTTGTTGCATTATTTTCCTTTTGTTATGTTGGCAACCATGTCCTAGCAGGAAGCCATCTGGTTTTTATGTTTAGCGTTGGGGTTAATTACTTTTGTCAATCTTGCGGGGTTATATTGAGCCAGATTCTTCGGCATTATCCATATACACAATTGCTCCAAAGAGTTGCCCAAAAGGGGCTAAAACAGTAACCCAAAGACCGATTGACATAATTTGAAGCATGGAAAATTCGCCATCTTCCAGCTCCCCACTCAAAGTGCTGCGTAAGTCTACAAAGGCCCAGATTACGATGCCCAAGATGAAAATAGCTGAAAAAATATGAAGCAGCTTCTTGTTAAAAATAGCCGAACTAACCCCAAGAATCGGGAAGAGCATGGTTCCATAAAGCCACAGAGGTTTTGATAATTCCTCCGCTTCGATTGAACCCTCTCCCGCTCCTTCGGAGATGGCGTTTGCAAATGACTGTAATCCTGATTGCAGTCCTTGCATTTTATTGAACATGCCGTTCAATTCCATCCCGCTAAAACTGAAAAGCATGATATCGATCCAAGGCAGGAAAAAGGCCACGGTGATTGCTCCGCCGCAAATTCGCGCAACATTCTTATATTTATTTTGAATAGCCATAACTGATCTCTCTAACAAGCCGAGATAATAGCATGTTCCAAAAAAGTTTGCATACTGTAAAAACTGGGTAATTTTATAATGGTCAAAATTTCTACTGCGGATTGGGCCGGTTAACACAATCGCAAGGTAGGGCGCGCTGTCCCACCCCGCCGCGGCGCGCTGGGACAGCGCGCCCTACCTAATCATAATGGTTGAAAAAATATTTCCGCGCGCCACACTCCGCCTATGCATTTTTTGAAACGCATTTTAGCGATGTTGGTTTTTGTGGCGGTCAGTTCACAAGGGGCTGACTTGGAACGCATCAAATACAATCATCCCGGGCTGGCGGTGGATCTTGGCGTGGGGCTTTGGGCTTGGCCGATGCCGGAGTTCAAGGCAGGCGAGTGCGTGCACGCTTTGCGGCGGAACATCCAAGTTTGTTGGGAGGAGTGCAAGCCTGCGCCGCCCCGCCCAAAAATTGTGCCGACTTTCAGCAAGGGCATCGGGCCGGGCTGGGTGCAGTTGACCGGCAAAGACTTTCTCAACGTAAACTGCTGGACCGATACTTGGCGCTGGGAAGGCGGCCACGTGTGGTGCACTGGAAATCCCACGGGAGTGATTCGATATCGTGAGCCGCTCACCAATTTTGAATTTTCGTGCGAGTGGATGCACAAGAAAAAAGGCGGCAACTCCGGCGTCTTCGTGTGGGCCAAGCCACGGTCCATCCTAAACCTGGCTCAAGGCAGGGGCCGCCTGCCGCAAGGGATCGAAGTGCAGGTGCTCGATCTTGGCTATCGTGAAATTTATGAGGCGCGTTTCAAGAAACCGGGCAACTGGTTCACCAGCCACGGCGACGTCTTCCCCGTTGGGCCAATCAAAATGAAACCCTTCCCGCCCGTGGCCCCGAATGGTCGGCGCAGTTTTCCATCCAAAAAAACCACGCTGGGGATCAACCAATGGAACCACTATTACGTTCGCGCCATCGATGGCGAAGTTCGTTTATGGGTGAATGGCGTTGAAGTCTCCGGCGGCAATGCCATCTCCCCTGCGTTTGGATTTCTTTGCCTTGAATCAGAAGGCGCCCCAATCGAATTCAAAAACATTCGGCTGCGCAAATTACCGCCACACAAAACCAAGTTGCCCGCAGACATAAAAAAAATTCCAGTGCCCATCATCGAAAACCCCGCCAATCGCCCCGCCGTAACGCTAAAAGGCCACGCGCTTTTAGGGACGTGGCATTATAAGGGCACTTACACCCGCGAATTCCTAGCCGACGGCCGCTGCATCCTTCGCAACGGAAAGGAAGTGGTTTGGACAAAAAAGACCGTCAAAAAAACGCCAACATCTGTAACCATCGAAGGCGGTTACCATCACGCACTAGAAGGCGACACCCTAAAAATCGAAAACCGCTACAAAGCGAAACGCCCGAAGTAATCGAAGCTCAGGATCCATTATCCTGAATATCCTCCCCATCCGTGGTAATTTCCCTCGCGCGCAAAGTCTCCCCGCACGCGTGGCAGTGATTGGCGTCGGTGCGGTGGCCTTCGACGCCGCAGTCCGGGCAGGCGCGGGTGTTGGGGGTATCGGGGCCATCGACGCGGGTCATCTCGGCGGTGACGATTCCGGTGGGCACGGCGATGATGCTGTAGCCCATAATCATCACCATCGCCGCAAGGAATTGACCGAGCGCGGTCGCGGGTGTGATATCGCCGTAGCCCACGGTGGTGAGGGTGACGATTGCCCAGTAAATACTTTTGGGAATGCTTTCAAATTTAGTTCCCGCTTGGCCTTCCACCAAATACATCACCGCACCGATAATGGTGGCGAGGATAACAATCGCCAAAAGGAAAACCATAATTTTGGCAAAGCTCGCCCGTAGCGCGCGCATAATCGTTCGTGCCCCGCTCACGTATTCGATGAGTTTCAAAATGCGAAAAATGCGCAGTACCCTCAGCGCGCGTACGACGAGCAAATAGTTTGCTCCTGGCAAAATCGCGCTAATGTACGTCGGCAAAATCGCGATGAGATCGATTACACCCAAATAGCTGCGCGCGTATTTGGCCGGCGCATTCACCGACCACAACCGCAACGCGTATTCGATGGTGAACAGAATCGTGAAGCCCCATTCGATCGCGTACAGCGTGTCGCGCCACGATTCCAAGCTCGGCACGGTAAGCATCATCACCACCGCCACGCTTGCGAGAATGCACATGATGAGCGCCACATCAAACGCCTTACCCGCGGGCGTGTCCGCCTCGTGGATGATAATCCGCACGCGCTCGCGCAAGCTCGGGTTGGGTGTGTTTGTTTCTGACATACGTCCTCCGCCGGATTGTCTACCTGAAAATTCTGCGCAAAACAATCTGATTTACTTTTGAAAACGGCTTGCAGCTTCGGGCGCACGCTTTAGTCTGGCGGCACATTATGAATCGATTGCTCACAATTTTTCTTCTCAACACGGTGGCTGCGGGAGTCACCGTTTCTGCGGCGGACAAAAAAACCGCACTCGATCGTTACGTGGCCAAGCCGGATGCGGCTTATCAATATCGTTTAGTAAAAACGCAGCGCACGGACAACGCCACGGTGTTTGTGCTCGATATGATTTCTCAGCGTTACCTCACCAAAAAAGAAGTGAACCGTCCCGAGTGGCGCCATTGGGTGACCATCGTGAAACCCGCGCGCGTGAAGCACTCCACCGGTTTGCTATACATCGGCAGCGGTGGCAATGATGACAAGATGCCTCGCGCGCGCAAGGAGCTTGTGGCTATCGCGCGCGCCACGCAATCGGTGGTGGCGGAGATTCGTATGGTGCCCAATCAACCGCTGGTGTTTGCTGACGAAAAACGCACACGCTCCGAGGACGCCATCATCGCTTACTCGTGGGATAAATTTTTGAAAACCGGCGATGAAAAATGGCCGCTGCGTTTGCCGATGACCAAGGCTGCCGTGCGCGCGTTGGACACAGTGACGGATTTTATGGCCACAAAAAAAGCCGGCGGCGTGAAGGTGGATCGCTTCGTGGTCACCGGCGCTTCCAAACGCGGCTGGACGACTTGGAGCACGGCGGCGGTCGACAAACGCGTGGTGGCCATCATCCCCATCGTCATCGATATGCTGAACACCGAGGCGAGCTTCAAGCATCACCGCGGCGCCTACGGCGGCTATGCCGAGGCCGTGCACGATTACACGGAGATGGGCTTAATGAAATGGATGGGCACGCCCGAATTCGCCAAGCTCAAACGCATCGAGGATCCCTACGAATATCGCGACCGCCTCACGATGCCGAAGTTTTGCCTCAACTCCGCCGGCGACCAGTTTTTTCTGCCGGATTCCTGGCAGTTTTATTGGAAGGAATTGAAAGGCCCCAAGCATCTCCGCTACGTCCCCAACACCGGCCACAGCCTTGGCGATAGCGATGCGATCGATAGTCTCGTGGCGTTTTATCACGCCATCCTAAACAAAACTCCGCTGCCGCGCTACGAATGGGCCGTGGAAAAAACCGGCGCGCTTATTGTGCGCACCAAGGACAAGCCGAAGGAAGTGCGCCTGTGGCGCGCCACCAATCCGAACGCGCGCGATTTCCGCATCGACAAGCTCGGCCCCAAGTGGAACAGCACGATCATCCGCCCAGCCAATGGCATCTACCACGCCCCCGCCGCGCGTCCACCCAAGGGTTGGACCGCGTCGTTCATCGAGCTGACCTTTCCCGGCAAAGTGAAGCCCTTCAAATTCACCACCGGCGTGGTGGTCACGCCCAAGACGTTGCCATTTGCGAAAGGCAAGTGAGGAGTCGGAAAATAAAAAAGAAGCCGATTAATTATTCGCCACCAGCACGACGCGCTTGGTGATTTGGTCGATTTCGAAACGCTGACCCACGGGAGCCATCGGCAGCATCGGAAGGTGATCGCCCATCACGAGGTCGGCAATCTTCTCGGGCAAATCTTCGTGCGTCACCAGCCAAGCGTCGAGCGCTTGGTTGAGCACTTCCAAATTATCCTCCGGATCATCGCTGATGAGTTTACGGTTTTTGATTTCCTCGGGCGTTAACTCCGGTTTGGCAGGTTCAGTTTTTGGCGGCGTGGGTTCCACTTTCGGCGGCTCAACTTCTGGATTTTCCTCAGGGACCGGCAGCGGCTGAATTTTGGGAGGCTCCACCACGGCTGGCTCGGTGCCCTTGGCGGGTGGGTTGGGGAGAATAGTTTCTTCAGGCTGCGAAGCCAGCGGCGGCTTGGGTGAGGGGGTGATGTCCCGCTGAGCAAGCTCCAGCGATTCCTGGCTGCAACCAACCAGAATCACAAGAACCGCACACGCCAGCATGTTCCCAAGCAACTTCATCAGACATTCAAACTCAGACATTCAGACAACGGGTGGGCCGAGGTCTTCTTCACCTATACGCCTAAAACTCCGAAAAGTCAATGGGCTGCTTAAAATCAGCCTTTGGGCGTCTCAATTAGACGTATAATGCGCGCAAAATCCCCCAGCAAAAGAGGATCTTATTCGCCGTTATTCAGACGTTCTCCACAATCGCGATGGCGGCTGGACGCCTCGCGCTACTGCGGTTAATCTGCCGGATGCCATTGGCGGAATTTTCAACTCAGGAAAACGTGGTGGCTTTGCTGCAGCGCAGCTTGGAGCGCGGGCGGTTGGGGCACGCGTATCTGTTCACCGGCACGGATTTGGCGGAGCTGGAGGCGGTGGGGTTGGCGTTGGCGCAGACGCTCAATTGCCAGGAGCCGCCGCAAGCCGCGCCCGATGGCACGCCGTTGGATGCGTGCGGTGGTTGCGCGAGTTGCCACAAAATTGCTAATACAAATCACGCGGACGTAATGGTCATCCGGCCGGAATCCAAGCTGCGGCAAATCCGGATTGAACAAATGGTGCGGCGCACTGGAAGCCCGCCGCGCGTGTTGCACGATTTGGTCAACAACAAAGCCACCGAGGGTCTTTATAAAGTGGCGCTGTTGGTGGCGGCGGATCGGATGAATGCGAACGCGGCTAATTCATTGCTTAAGTCGCTGGAAGAACCGCCGGAGCGCACGGTATTTATTTTGCTTTCCACTGAGCCGGAGCGCTTGCTGGATACGATCCACTCGCGTTGCCTCCGGCTGACCTTTGCGGGTGATGGTCGGCCGTGCTTTGGCGAGGATGAACAGGCGTGGCTCGGCGAATTCGCTCGAATGGCGGCGGAAGGCAAGAAGGATTATTTTGGTCGGTATCGTTTGCTGGGCACGTTGATGGCGCGTTTGGAGGAAATGAAATCGGTCATCGAAACCGAAGTGGAAGAAGCCTCGCCGTTGCACGATCACGATGAGGTGGATCCGGAATTGCGCGAGCAATGGGAGAACGAATGCAAAGCCGCCGCCAGCGCGGAGTATCGGCTGCGGCGCGCGGGGTATCTCGGCGCGTTGCAGGGTTGGCTGCGCGATGTGTGGTTGCACAGCGCGGGCGTGAGCAGCGTGAATGGTGATTTGGCGTTGTTTCCAAATCTGGATTACACGGCGGAAGCGGTGGGTGGCCGATTATCATCCGCCGATGCGGCGGCCAACTTGCGTTTGATGGAGCAAACCCAGCGCACGCTGCACACGAACGTGCAGGAACTGGTGGCGCTGGAAACAGGTTTGTTAAAATTGAAGTTGTGAGCCGCGCGCGCTGCCGCTAGTTTTCCCCCGTGAAGATTCTTTTTCTCAATGGCCCGAATCTTAATCTGCTCGGCCAACGCCAACCGGAAATCTACGGCACCACCACGCTGGCGGATATCGAGGCCGCCGTGCGCACGCAGGCGGAGGGGCGCGCTGAGATTGAGTTTCGCCAAACCAACGACGAAGGCGAATTGGTGACGTGGATTCAAGAGGCCGCCAGCGCGGCGAATGTCGCCGTCATCAACGCCGCCGGTTACACGCACACCAGCGTTGCGCTGCGCGATGCGATTGCCGCTAGCGATTTGCCGGTGATCGAAATTCATCTTTCAAACATCCACGCCCGCGAGGAGTTTCGGCACAATTCGCTGATCGCCCCCGTGTGCGCAGGGCAAATTTGCGGCTTCGGCCCCACTTCGTACGTGCTGGGTTTAGAGGCGGCTTTATCCTTAAAGAGTGACAATTAGGCGGCAAGAACGGCTTGAATGTCGTGCGGTAGCGATTGGGGTCAATATTCTCGGCTTGACGATTCGGCGATTTTTGGCAGGGTGGCGCCGCTGTTTAAGTGATGGCGACCAACCTCAATCAATTAAAAAAAAGTGAACTTTCCCGCACCGCTTGTGCCGGATTGCTTGCCTGACTTTTCCCATTATGGATCTCAAAGACATCAAAAGCATTGTTGATCTGATGAAGAAAAATGCCCTCTCGGAATTCGAGATGGAAGAGGGCGACTTCAAAATTAAACTCAAACGCGATGCCGTCGGCAAACCGCGCAAAGGCGAACCGGTGGTGATGCAGGAGGCACCGATGGTGTTGCGTGCCGCCGCGCCAATACCCGCCGCCACTCCGGCGGCCGCACCCGCGCCGGCCGCTGCTCCGGCTGCCGCCGCCGCGCCCGAGCCGGAAGGCACGGAAGTGAAGTCGCCGATGATCGGCACGTTTTATCGCAAGCCTTCGCCGGATGCCGAGGCGTTCGTGGAAGTGGGCGCGAAGGTGGATGCAGACACGGTGGTGTGCATCATCGAGGCGATGAAGGTGATGAACGAAATCAAGGCCGAGGTGAAGGGCACCATCATCGAAGTGCTAATGGAGGAAGGCAAACCGGTGGAGTACGGGCAGGGGCTGTTTCGGATTGATCCGAGCTAAGGCAAGTTCGTCGCATCATTTCTTTTTCTTGTTTTTATCTTGTTGAAATATGTTTGAAAAAATTCTCGTAGCCAATCGCGGTGAAATCGCCGTGCGGATTATGCGCGCGTGTCGCGAGCTGGATATTCGCACGGTGGCGGTGTACTCGGAAGTGGACGCCAATTCGATGCACGTGCAAATGGCCGACGAGGCGATTTGCATTGGCCCCGCGCCGAGCAACGAAAGTTATCTCAAACGCGATCGCATTATCGGCGCGGCGGAGATTGCCGATGTGGATGCGATCCATCCGGGGTATGGGTTTTTGTCTGAGGACGCGCGCTTTGCGGAGGTGTGCGAGAGCTGCAACATCGCCTTCATCGGCCCGGGCTCAACGGTGATGAATGCGTTTGGCGACAAACAAACCAGCCGCGAACTCGCCGAACGCGCCGGTGTGGCAGTGCCGCCGGGCAGCGACGGCATGGTGGACGACGAGGCGACGGCACGTCGTGTGGCGAAGGAGATTGGATATCCCGTGATGATCAAGGCCGTGGCCGGCGGTGGCGGGCGCGGCTTGCGCGTGGCGCACAATGAAGTTTCGCTCTTGAAAGGCTACCACACCGCGCGCTCCGAGGCGGAAGTGGCGTTTGGCAACAGCGGGGTTTACATCGAAAAATTCATCGAGAATCCGCGCCACATTGAGTTTCAAATCTTGGGCGACACGCAGGGGAACATCATTCACCTCGGCGAACGCGATTGCTCCATCCAACGCCGCAACCAAAAGCTCATCGAAGAATCCCCCTCGCCGCTGATGGCTGACTTGCCCGAGTTGCGCAAAGAAATGGGCGAAGCCGCGTTGCGTATTTGCCGCGAGGCGCGCTACGTGAATGCCGGCACGGTGGAGTTTGTCACCGATGACAAGGGCAACTATTATTTTCTGGAGGTCAACAAACGCATTCAAGTGGAGCACCCCATCACCGAGGAAGTTACCGGCGTAGACCTCGTGAAGCAGCAAATCCTCATCGCGATGGGCGAGCCGCTGCGGCTCACGCAGGACGAGGTGACCATCAGCGGCCACGCCATCGAGTGCCGCATTAACGCTGAAAATCCATTTGCCGATTTCGCGCCCTCGCCCGGGCGCGTGAAAATGTACTACGCACCCGGCGGCCGCGGCGTGCGCATCGACAGCCACGTGTACGCCGGCTACACCATCCCGCCCACGTACGATTCGATGATCGCCAAGCTCATCACCACCGGCAAAGACCGCCGCGAAGCTATCGCTCGAATGAGTCGCGCACTCGGCGAATATATGATCACCGGCGTGAAGACCACCATCCCCTTCGAGCAAGCCGTGATGCGTGATCCCAATTTCCGGCGTGGCAAGTACGCCACCAATTTCATCGAAAACCTTCTCGCCAACCGCCGCGAGATGATCGAGCGCGACGCATAAATTGGCGCACCCGTGAAACCCCTCGCCGACTGCCGCCTCTACGCCTTCGTCGACAGCGCTTATCTACACGACCGCACCCCCGCCGATCTCGCCCAACAACTCTGCGACGGCGGTGCCGACCTCATCCAACTCCGCGCCAAAGACTGGCCCGAAGAACGCATCCGCCAAACCGCCGAAGAAATAATCCCCATCACCTGCGCCGCCGGAGTGCCCTTAGTCATCAACGATCACTGGCAACTCGCCACCGACCTTGAAGCCGAAATCTGTCACCTCGGCCAAGAAGACTACTTCGAGTCGAGCGTCCCCCCTCAACCCTCAACCCTCAACCCTCACCTTGGTTTAAGCACCCCCGCCCCCGAGCAAGCCACGCGCGCAATGAAAACCAACGCCGCTTACCTCGCCGTCGGCCCTGTTTTCCCCACGCCCACCAAGCCCGGACGGCCGGGCGTTACGCTCGATTACGTCCGTTGGGCTGCCGCAAATATGGATCGCCCGTGGTTCGCCATCGGCGGCATCACATTGGAAAATATCGATTCAGTTTTGGAAGCCGGCGCGCGCCGCATATGCGTGGTGTCCGCAATTTTGAATGCCCCCGATGTCACCCACGCTTGCCAGCAATTCCACAAACGCCTAGCCTCCGTGCCGCTAAAAATGTAGCCCGGGCCGGTGGCCCGGGCCCCGGCTCACCGAGCCGGGCTACAAACCCAGTGACACAATAAATAATAGGATGTTTAATTTGAATGAGACGCCCTCTCCCTCATCCCGACCCTCTCCCCAAGGAGAGGGAGACAATACGTCCGCCCTCGAAAAAAATTTCACCCAACCCAAACGCGACCGCTGCTTTTCCCTCTCCCAGCGGGAGAGGGCTAGGGAGAGGGAGAAAAGCTAAACCAACCTAAAGCCAACCAACAAAAAACAAATGAGCTTATTAGTCCTCGGCACCACCGCCCTTGATTCCATCAAAACCCCGCACGCGGAAAACCCGCGCCTCCTTGGCGGATCCGCCAGCCACGCCGCAGTCGCCGCGAGCTTTTTCACCACGCCCCATCTCATCGGTGCGGTGGGCGATGATTTTCCGCGCAAATATATCAACCTCTATCGAAAGCACGGCCTAAACCTCGACGGCCTCCAACAACTCAGTGGCCAAACCTTTCATTGGTCCGGCGAGTACGAGCAAAATATGAACAACCGCCGCACGCTCGACACCGTGCTCGGCGTCATCGAAAATTTTTCACCTACCCTCACCGCTGCCCAAACGCGTTTGCCGTACGTCCTCCTCGCCAATTGCGCACCCGATTTGCAGGCCAACGTGCTCGACCAAATGCGCCGCCCAAAATTCGTGGTGGCCGATACGATGGACCTTTGGCTCAACATCGCCCGCGCCCCGTTGCTCAAGCTCCTCCCCCGTCTCGATTGCCTTGTGCTCAACGACAGCGAAGCCGCCCAACTCGCCGAGGAAGACAACCCCATCGCCGCCCTCCCGCGCATCCACAAGCTCGGCCCCAAATACGTAATCGTAAAAAAGGGCGAACACGGCGCCATCCTTTCCGGCCCACGCGGTCTGTTTGTGGCACCGGCTTATCCGCTCAAAAAAGTAGTGGACCCCACCGGCGCCGGCGACAGTTTCATCGGCGGCCTCATGGGTCACCTCACCAGCCAAAAAGGCTCCATCGAAAAAAATCTACGATCAGCCCTCATCCACGGCACCATCACCGCCAGTTATTGTTGCGAAGCCTTCGGCCTCAAAAAAACCACGAAGATCAAAAAAGCCGACATCACCAAACGCGTGCGGGAACTTTCAAAAATGGTGAAGTGGTGAGTAGGGAATAGAGAGTAGTGAATAGAGAGTAGGATTTTTGAATTGGAAGTTGGCTAAAGGTAGGGCTCGCTCTCCGAGCGCGCCGCGGCGGTTTCGGAGAAACCGCCCTACCACACCCTCGACTCCCCCAGGCCCTTTTGCCAAACTCACCCCCTTCAAACGCGGGTGTCGTACAATGGTAGTACGTGAGCTTCCCAAGCTCGAGACGTGGGTTCGATTCCCATCACCCGCTCCAGTTTGGCTTAGTTTAAGATCCAATTATTTCCGCCGGATGACTTCGCTGATGGCGTTGTGGACTTCTTTTTTCCAGAGTTGGCCCATATGGCCGCCTTTTTTATTGTAGGTGATTTGGTTGGGGAAGTTTTTTTGGAACCAATCTAAATGTGCTTGGCTGAGGAGGAAGTCGTTGCTGGTGAGGACGAGGTGGAGGCTTTTGGCGGCGGTGGCGCCGGTTTGGCGTTGGCGGAGGTCGCTGGCGTTTGTGAGGGTGGTGGCGGGGATGGTTTGTTGGGCGAGATGGGGGGTGAGGATTTTTGTGAAATAATCTTCCCAGCTGAGGGCGTTGACGCGGCGGTAGAGGCGGCGGCGGGCGGGGAGGTCGCGGCCTTCGAGGCCGAGGTGGCCGGAGAGGATGGCTTGGCGGAGGGTGATGCGGTAGCTGAGGCCGATGAGGTACGAGGCCTCGGCGTCGGTGAAGGGCATGTGGGCGCCTTGCTCGGGGGTTTGCTTTTGGTTAAAAGCGATTTTGAGCAGGGCGGTTTGGCGGAGGGCGGCGGTGTCTTTGCCGGGGGTGCGGTAGAGGCGGTCGAGCGCTTTGAGTCCGTGCACGAGATCGAGCGGTGGGTTGATGGCGACGGCGTGCGCGTAAGTTTCGGGGGGGCTGTCGGCGGCGAGGTTGAGCGTGTACCAAGCGCCCATTGAGAACCCGAGCAGCGATTGGGTGGTGATGTGTTCGGCGCTGTGTTTGGCGGTGAGGTGGGTGGTGACGGTTTTTTGGATGGCGCGGATGGCGGCGAGGTCGTGCGGCATATAGCCGGGCAAATAATCGGCGGGGGCACTGCGGATGAATTCCCAGTTGAAATTATTGCTGATGCAAACGACGTGGTAGCCTTCGGTGTGGGCTTGTTCGGCGAGGGCGAGGGCGCGGGTGCTGAGGCGGTGGCCGCCGAGGCCGGGGAGGATCCACGCGATGGGGGCGGCTTTTTTTTGCAGCCACAGGGAAACGGTGAGGGGACGGGCGAAGTCTTTGGGCTTCACTTCGAGTTCATCGGCGAGCTTGGCGAAGTCCGGATTTTTTGGGCGCGAGTAAATTGCCATCAGTGTTTGCGTTTGGCCGGTGTCTTCGCTGGAGCCTCCGAGTTGGAGGTCGCGCACTTGGGCATCGCGCTTGAGGGTGTAATTCATTTTGGCGAGTTCATACGGATCGTACTCAGTTTTGAGCATTTGCCGGAGCACGCGGCTGTTGAAGGAAACGTGGTTGAAGCCCATACCGATTCGTGCGGCGGGCACGAGCGAAGCGGGATCGAGCCCCAATCCGGTAAAGCTGCCGAGTGCATCTCGCTCGGAGGAAGCGCCCAACAGCGGCACATACAAATACATTTTCGATTCCCAACCCCAATGGCCGAACACTTGGCCGAGGTCTTCGCCGGTGGAGGCGAGCTTGTACTTGTGCGTGGCGGGATCGCCGAGGCCGGCCACGCCGAGGGTGGTGTTGATGAGAAACCGTTTGGTCTCCGTGCCTGCGCCGCTCCATTTGCCCTGCAATAAATTACTAACGAGCCGCAGCGGATAAAACAGGTTATTGCGAAAATTGCGGACGCCCGTGCGCGCGGGCTTGGGCACGAGGGTATTGTAAATGCCGGTGGCGGGCTCCACTGCGACGGCAAATAAAAATTCATTGAGCGCGAAAGAAGCGCGGTTTACCGGCTCGATGGGATCGGCCATCGAAGGCGTCATTAGCAGGGCATCGCTGGGATGTGAGGGATCGGGCAGCGAGTAGGCACTCGGCGCGGAGCATCCCGTGCCGAGCAAGCCAAGGCAAACAATCAGCAAGGCGAGGGATGGAAAAATAATACGCATAAGCAAACTATTACGACACGGAACGCGCGGATAATTGCCCGAGCGTGTCATAGATTGCAAGCTTCGGCTGCGTGATTATTCTTCGTGATTTTATTTTTCGGCTTGGGATTCTTTGCGCAGGGATTTCCAAGTGGCTTCGCCCACGTAAAGCAGCAACCAGCCGAGTGCCGCAAAAAAGACATCGCGTCCGCGCCGCACCACCGCGTACTGCGCGCCCAGTTCGTGGCCGTAGCCGAACAGCGTGAAGAGCCCCATCACGCTAAACTCCTGCACGCCCAGCGCGCCGGGCACCACGGTGTTAAACCCACGCGCCACGCTGATGAAGGCTTCGATGGCGAAGGCGTCGGCCCACGTTACGTTCGCGCCGAGCAAATGCGCGACCACCATAATTTCCACGGTATCAAATATCCACCCCGCCAAATACGTGAACGTGCACCAGCGGAAATATTTTTTGTCGCGATTATAAAAAACATAAATTTCATCATCGAGTTCGCGAATTTTTTTCTCCTTGGGCTCCAGTGATTTTAGCCGAAACCCCAGCCGCCGCATCCAGCCGATCAGCGTGGCGCATAGTCCGTGGCGTTGGATGCGAAAGAGCAGCGCCATACACGTAAACGCCAACAGCGCGATGGCGGCAAATGCCCATTTGATTTCCGTGTGTTCCGTGGGCAACGCCACCACCGCCACCGCCGCGCCCATGGCGATGAAGGTGGATTGCGCCACCGACTGCGCCGTCTTGGACCGCACCGCCGCCGAAGCCGCGGTGACCACCGGCACGCCTTGGCGTTTAAGCAGCCCCACTTTCACCGCCTCGCCGCCGACGTACATACTGGGAATCACGTTGTTAATCGCTTCGCCAATGAGCCGTATGCGCCACATCACGCGAAACGGAATGCCTTTCAACGCCGTGGGGCCGAAAGTGAATCGCCAGCCGACGCAATCGATGGTGAACACGATGGCGTACGGAATGAGCGCCACCAACATCCACGGGCCGAGCTGGGCAAAGGTATCGCGGATATCCGCCCAGCCCGTGCGTTGGATGAACCACGCAAACAACGCGAGGCCCACGGCGAGCAAAATGATGCGCCACCATTGTTTCACGCGACCGCCTCCGCGTCATTGCGCCGCTGCACCCAAAGCATCCACAACGCCGCCAGCCAAAACAAATGCGCGCCGATGGCCGCCAGCCAGAGAAACCAATCCACGCGCTGGGCGATCGCAAGCGCGAGCAACAGCACGGTGAAATCGCGGTTGGCGGTTTTGTGGATGAACCGCTGGAGCCGAACGTGAGCACGCAGCATCACCACAAAGAAAATCACCGCGCCCACCGCTGCCGAAAGCCCCAGCCACAACGCCGGGCCGCTGTTGCCGTTGAGTTTGAAAACGCCCGCGCCGAGGCCGGCGAAGAGGCACAGCCGAACCATTTGGTTGCCGCCCAATTCAATCCACTTGCCGACGGCGGTTTCCTTGAAACCCATCCGCGCGAGGTCGCCATCAATGCAGCCCATCACCGCCGAGAGTTGCAACAACACCGCGCCAAGAATCATCCATTGCGCCAAACCAAGCGTAAAACAATACGCCGCGAACACTCCGAGCAAGATACCGAAAATGGAAACTTGATTTGGCGAAATGCGCGTGTGAATCAGCAACCGCGACAACGGCCGACCCAACGGGCGATTGAAATGCGTGTCCACGATTCCATCGGTGGAGTTGCCCATCGTGTCCCACAGCGCGTCCTCCGCCTGCGCGGCGCTGAGGCCATCCTTCACCACGCACGTCACGCCACGGGCGATGACACGCGGGCGATCCGGCAATGAATCCTCCAGCGAATTGTTCCAATCCGCCACAAAGCCGCACGGCAGCGGCTCGCGCGTTTCAGAAAATAACCGGCCGCCTTCGGTCAGCACCTTTTTGAAGTCCGGCAACTGCACCACCAATTGGCCGGAAGCGACGAGCGCACGATCCTCCAGCGCCGGCAACGCCACCGCCCAGTTCACCGCAATCCCCAGCGCCTTAGCGCGCGCGAGCTTGGGCCGTTCGCCGGCGCAAACAAGAGTGATGGATTCCGCCCCCGCGCGATGAGCAGTAACCACCAGCCGGTCCAACACCGAAAGCCCCGCAATCGTGCGGTGACACGCAGAGTCATCAGCCAAAAAAAACACAGAAACGCTCACAGCAAATTCCCGCGTACCCAACAACCCCCCCGCCCGCAAGGCAAGGGAATTTACTGGGACTGCATTTGTCTCAGCGATTGGGTATACTTGGCGCGATGAAGTTTTTCTAGTATTCCTGATGCCCGTGGCTGAACAACCTAACAATATATTTTTGCCTTGGGATAAGCCGCTGCTGTCCTCAGCGGTGGATTGGTTGTTGGCTGATGCCGGGGAAGACGTGCCGGATTTGCGGGATCGGCTGTTGCTGTTGCCCACGCGTCAAGCCGGGCGGCGATTGCGTGAAGCGTTGGCCGGAGAAATGGATCGTCGCGATGGGGCGTTGTTTCCGCCAATGACCGCCACACCTTGGCATCTTGTCCGGCCTACAAATGAAGCTGCTTCCGAGGTTGAATGTTGGTGGCATTGGAATCGGGTGTTGAATGAGGTTGATCTCAATCAATTTGAAAGACTGTTTCCGCACCTGCCTTTAGCTGCGGATTTTTACTGGCGTCATCAAATGGCGAAGACGTTGCACGACTTGCGCGGGACGTTGACCGAAAGTGGGCTGGATTGCGCCGCAGTGGCCGCGGCCCCGGATTGCCCCGAAGCAGCGCGGTGGCGGGATTTAAAAAAACTTGAGACGGCTTATTGTAAATCGCTGGGTGAACAATTGGATTTGCATAACGCAAAGCGTGAGGCTGCGATTGAACCGAAATTGAGGGAGGGGATTAATCGGGTAATTTTGATGGGTGTGCCGGATTTGCCTTTGCTTGTTCAGCACGCTTTAGAAAAATTGGTGAAGGATGGCGTGAGAGTGGAGGTGGTGACTTTTGGCCCGGATGAAAGTGAAGGACTCTTCGATGAATGGGGTCGGCCGCAACCGGAGCAATGGGCTCAACGTGAGTTGCCGTTGATTGACGGGCAATTGATTCCCAGATTAGACGAAGCTGCGCAAGCGATGGAAGTAGCCGTGCGTTTAAAGGCGTACCCAAAAGATCGTGCGCGCCACGTGGCTGTGGGTGTGGCGGATCCTGGTGTGACGCCGCGTTTGGAACGCATCTTGGCTGAAGGCGAAGTGGCGTGCTTCAATCCTGATGGCCGGTCACTTCGCTGCGCGCCGTTGGTCGCATTTTTGAAAGGGTTGCAGGCAGTGTTAAAGCAACCCAGTTTTGCCAATGCGGATGCCTTGCTGCGGATGCCCGATGCCTGGGGCTGGGCCGACAGTGTTCTGGAAAATTTTTCTGCCACACGTTTGCAAAAAGGACTGGATGAGATCCGTGAAAAACATTTGCCTTCGAAGCTGGGCGATGCGGTGCGTTTGTATTTTGAAGGGGAACACATCAGCAATCGAATCCACGCGCGTGATGTTTTGGAGCAACTGGAAAAAACGCTGAGTCAAATTGAAAAGAATCCACTTTCGGATGGGCTTGTGAATTTTTTGCAATCTGCTTTTGGGAAACGGAAATTTACTGAAGGCCGTGAAGAAGACGCGGCTGACTTGGAATCGGCCCGGCTTTTTATGTTGCGGTTGAGTGAGTGGGAGGCGGCCCTAGGGAAGGGTGAACGCGCTGCTGCTGCTGAGGCGCTTGAGTTGTTGCTCGATGCCGTAGGACGGGAGGCAGTGTTCCCTGAGCGGCCGGCCTAGGCGGTGGATATTCAAGGTTGGCTGGAGCTTGCCTGGGAAGATGCTCCGCACCTTATTGTGGCTGGAGTGAATGAGGGGCATCTTCCGGAATCCATTCGCGGCGATCTTTTTTTGCCGGACATAATGCGCCAACGGCTGGGCCTTCGCACAAATGCTGATCGCTTTGCGCGTGATGCTTGGTTGATGGAATTGCTTTTGAATTCTCGGAAAGACGCTGGACGTGTGGATTTTCTCGTGGGTCGGCAACGTGCAAGCGGCGAGCCGCTCAAGCCCTCGCGCCTGTTGTTTCGCTGCCCTGATGAGCAACTGGCCACGCGCGTCGAACGGCTTTTTGCCGAGCTGCCTTCCGGCCTGCAACCGCCCGCGTGGAAGGCAACTTGGCTACTGCGCACAGGCGCTCTTGTTCCGGTGGAAAAACTCAGCCCCACGGGCATCAAAACTTATTTGGCTTGTCCGTATCGTTTTTATTTACGGTATGCGCTGGGAATGAATGCGCCAGATATCGACCTGCACGAACTCAACGCATTGGGGTTTGGATCGTTGGTGCACAATGTTCTTGATGTGTTTGGGCAAGACGAAAAAGCCCGGCAACTTTTGGATGCGGAGGCGATTCATCAATTTTTCAGCAAGGAACTCCATAGGCAAGTGGCGCAGAATTTTGGTGCGACACCATCGTTGCCGTTGCAAGTGCAGCAACAAATTGCTGAGCGGCGACTGTATCAAGTCGCACTTGTGCAGGCAGGCGAACGTGCTGAAGGTTGGGAGATCATCGATAGTGAGCGTGAGTTTGAGCGTGAGCTTGATGGGTTGCTGATTCGGGGGCGTATAGACCGCATTGAACGCAACACCAAAACCGGCACAATTCGAGTACTCGATTACAAAACTTCCAACACGGCGAAGACGCCAGCTCAAATGCATTGGGCGAGCTTTGATGAGGAACGTGATGGGGAGGTGACGCCGGAGTACGCGAGGGTTGACATCAAAATTAAAAACCGGAGTGGGCAACGGCGCTGGGCCGACCTGCAATTGCCTTTGTACGCGTGGGCATTAGAACCGTTTTTTGGGAACGAAGTGTGCCTTGGCTAT
This sequence comes from Verrucomicrobiia bacterium, assembly GCA_014239365.1. GTDB lineage: Bacteria > Verrucomicrobiota > Verrucomicrobiia > Limisphaerales > UBA1100 > JACNJL01. The sequence goes on from JAAZZB010000007.1 coordinate 18,726, forward strand.
TTCAACATTCCTGCCGTGGGCGTGAATACCGGCATTGAGTTATTGGATCCACACGACAGTGAAGTGCAGGATCTTGCGATGGAATGCGCGAGCGGTGTAGTGGCCGATGTGAAGGCGACTCGCTTTTGGCCGCCGGCCGGCAAGCTACAATACGATGATTTTGAGAACATCCTGTTTGAGCAACCGATGATAACAGCCGACAAGCCCGGAGAGGTGGTGCGATGAAACAGATTTCGAACTTGATGATTCGCGCCTCGGCGGGCACGGGCAAAACCTACCAACTCACCAACCGGTTCATTCATCTGTTGCTTTGCGGTCAGTCGGTTGAAAGAATCATTGCGCTTACTTTCACACGCAAAGCCGCTGGCGAATTTTTTGAAGGTATTCTTACCAAGTTAGCAGAAGCCTCAGAAAATACTAAAGCTGCCAAACAGTTGGCTGGTGATATTGGTTTGCCAAAAACAAAACCGGCGGATTTTCAGGCGGCACTGCGTGTTTTGGTGGAAGGTATGGGGCAAATGTCTCTCGCAACGATTGACAGTTTTTTCCACCGCATCCTTGGAATTTTCTCATTAGAGTTCGGGCTTGGGGGAGGATTCGAAATGATGAGTGAGTTTGAAAAAGATCAAACTCGAATGGCCGTGCTCGAAAATTTGATGGCAAAAAATGCCTCAAAAAAAACAGATCGCGATAGCCTCATCGAATCGTATCGACTCGCCACGGCAGGAATGGAAAGCAGAAATTTTCTTGGGTCATTCGAAGAGTATTTGAAGGACTGCCACGAGTTACTGATGCGAGCACCTTCGCCTGAGTTATGGGGAGACCCCACGCGCATTTGGCAGGGTGAGAACGCTTGGGAAAAGCAACAGGGAGGCTTGGCGGAAATGGTGGGCGATTGGAGTTCGCATATTGAGGAGCATCAAGATTTCACCGGAGAATTGCACCGGAATTGGAATGCCATCGCGGAATACCTTGAACAATGGGCGGTTGGAAAAGATCTCTTCAAAAAATCACCCACCTTAATCAAGCAGGCGGTGGCGGACTTGGATCAAATGAAACTTGGAAAGTGGGGGTTCAAATTTCGTGCAAAAAACTATGTGACGTCGGCAGAGTTTAGCCGAAAGCTCGGCTTGGTTCTTGCGCATTGTGTGGCCATGGAACTGGAAGCGAAACTGGAACGGACAAAGGGCGTGCACGGATTGCTTTCCGCATTTGAAAATCTCTATAACGTGCAAGTCCGGCGACAGGGTCGATTGACGTTTGCTGATCTGCCGGTGTTGTTGGGGTCTTATCCGGATCCCCTTGACCTCGAGTATCGTCTTGACGGCGCGTTCGACCATTGGTTGCTCGATGAATTTCAAGACACCAGTGGCGTTCAGTGGCGGGCAATGGCCAATCTGATTGACGAGGTGGTGCAGGACCCAAGCGGAGAGCGGAGCTTTTTTTGCGTGGGTGACCCAAAGCAATCTCTTTATCAATGGCGCGGCGGAGATCCACGGTTGTTCGAACGTGTGGCGAACTTGTACGAGCAAGGAACAGGCAACGAGTTCAATACTGCGTCACTCGATGAATCTTGGCGTTCCTGCCCCGATGTGTTGGAGCTAATCAATACTGTCTTTGGTGACGAGGCGGTGCTGCGGCAGTTTGATGAAAATCAAACCGCTGCCATTCGTTGGAGCAAAATTTGGAACGAACATAAGCCCGCTTCCAAGCTCGAAAAGGAAATGGGCCATTCGCTTTATCTCACGGTGGAGACGGGCGCAGATCGTTGGCCAATGGTGGCGCATTTGCTCGAGCAATTGCAGCCCATTGACAATGGCTTGGAGTGCGCCATCCTTGTGCAGAGCAACAAGACTGTCCGAGAGTTGGTGAATTATCTGCGTGTGGCTCTACCTCACATGCCTGTTGTGGGCGAATCGGCCACCAACCCCGGTGCGGATAATCCACTCAGTTCAGCGCTGCTGTCGCTCTTCCGTGCTGCGGCACATCCGTCGGATCGCTTTAGTACGGGCCATATTCAGCTCACGCCTTTGGCGGAGCATCTGCCCACGGATCGGGATGACATTCAGAATTATTTGCGCGAGCTGCAGCGTGAAATTCACCAACGCGGTTTTGAATGGGTTGCCCGCGATTGGATCCGAAAACTGGGATCGTCTTTGGATGATTTTGCCCACTGGCGGGCCGGGCAGTTTCTTGAATTAGCAAGGCAATTCGATGAGAGCGGGAGTCGCGACATCGACTCCTTTCTGCGGTTTATGCCGGCGCAGGAAATCACTGATGCCTCCGGCGCAAATGTTGTGCAGGTGATGACCATCCACAAATCCAAGGGCCTCACGTTCGATGTCACTCTGGTTCCCGACCTCGAGGGAAGCCGGCTCGATGCCGCTCGCAAGGATGCCCTGCATACTCACACAAACGATGATGGCGAACCGGATTGGATTCTTGATTTACCCAAGCAAGATATTTGCGCGATGGATTTACCGTTGTCTAATGCTCTTGCGGCGGCGCGATCGGAGGCGTGTTATGAAAATTTATGTAAACTTTATGTGGCCCTTACGCGTTCCCGTTTTGGGTTGTACGTCATCACCACTGCCCCGTCTGGGAGATCTCAAAATTATGCACAACTATTAAGCGAAACTTTAGCTGAAGGTGAAGGATTGCCATTCGGTGATTTGCACGAGCCCGCCACGATTGTTTTTGAAGCTGGCGGCTTCGATTGGGTAAAAGCAAAAAAGAAAAAAGAGGTTACACCCGAAATTGAGCTTGAATCAGTGGCGGCGAGCCGCCGCCACGCCCGGCTTTCGCGACGACGTCCTTCGGAACACGGCGGGATGGTTTTTGACGGAGCAAATTTATTTGAAGCACACGGCTCAGATGCCGCCTCGTTTGGGCGCGCGGTTCACGCCATATTTGAAGAAATCGAATGGCAAAATGAAAGCACCGCAACGGTGCTTGAAGAGCATCGAGAAAAAACCCCTGATGCGGTGGCAGAAGTTGAGCGTTGTTTGGAAGTGGATGAAATAATCGAAATGTTTAAGCCAAACCCGCAAGCAAAGGTGTGGCTTGAGCGGGCGTTTGAACTGGTTATCGACGGCGAGTTTTGTTCCGGAGTGTTTGACCGCGTAGTCCTATTTGCCGACTCCGCACAAATTATTGATTTCAAAACCGACAAAGTGAATGCTGATACAATCGCCGCCGCAGTCACAAAACATCAACCCCAGCTCGCTCTGTATCGGCGCGTGCTCGCGAGGCTCACTGGGCTGCCGGAGAACTCAATCACTTGTCAATTGATATTCACTCGGCCTGCCCGCGTGATGCAGGCATAAAAAAAGCCCCCGCGGGCGGGGGCTTGCAAATGGGTTGGGGAAAATCCTACTTGAGGTTTTTTTCGTACTTCGCGGGGTTGGACTTGAATCGGGTCAAGGCGCGTTCTTTGCAGAAGTAGATTGTTTTGCCTTTGTATTCCATCGACGGGCTTTTGGGATGCACGCGGGTGTCGTTGTATACGGGGCAAAAGAGTTGCTTCATCGGCTTGATGTCTTTGGAGATCACCGGCTTGAGTTGCGGGGCTTGCTCGACGCTGACCACGGCGTAGTAGTCCGGATTTTGGTTCCAAAGTTTTACGCACGTGCCGCAGCAGGTGAAGACTTTCACGCCTTTGTAGATGACGAATTCTTCTTCATCGATTTCGTCTTCGATCATCAGCGGGCACATTTTTTGTGCGGGTGCGGCTTGGGTGGTCACGGCGATGCCCATCAAAAAGGCGGCCACTATCAGTGTTTTTGTAAAAACGTGTTTCAGCATGGTTTCGTATTTGTGTCTAAGTTTGTTTCCCTAAGTTAAGTGCGGGAGGGATAAGACGCCATAAAGGGCGGGGTACATTCAACTCAATTTTTTCAAAACCGCGCGTTTATCGACCTTTTCTTGTCATAAACAGGTGGGGTTTGCAGCGAGGGTCATTTTTCCTTCAACGCTTTTTTCATCAGCACCACCACCGGTTTGAGATCGGCGGGCTTGTCGGTGCGGGCGATTTCCGTGCCGTCTGGCCTCAGCACGATGCCGTAAGTTTGGTTGCGCTTCACCTTCAGCCGATCCACGTGCGGTGCGCGTCCGTTGCGGGTATCGAAATGCAGAATTACAAACTTGGGCGCCAGCTTCGCGAACGCACGGTCCGCCTCCGGTTCCTTTTCCAAGGCCCGGCAAAAGCGTCCTCAGATGGAATCATAAACGTAAATGAAAACCGGCTTGTCATGCGCCTTGGCTTCGGCGAGTGCTTTGGGTAAATCGGTGTGTAGCTCGGCGCTCGAAGCCGCAGGAGCGATTTGCGCCAGCAGCAAAATGAGAATTGTTAATCGCATCATGAATCCTTACTTGAGTCGTTTCTCAATCCAATTAGTTTCGCGTCGCAAATCCAGAATTGCTTCCACATAGGCTGTGTCTCCATCAACTGTGTAAAAAATTCCATACGGGAACTTTTTTGACAGCATACGATGACAATCAAAGTGCACGGGATGAATACCTGCTTGATTCGCAAGTGACTCAATATCCGCGCTCAGACTTTCCATAAAATAATTGCCACTGCCATCGCTTTGTTCCTCATAGAAAAAGTAACCATCGAAGAGATCCTCCTTAGCTTTGTTTAGAATGACGATGTTCATCGATTTGCTTTCTGAGCTGTTGCTTAGCCTCGTCCCAATCTAAGAAAATAGCTTCGCCGTTTCCGATGAGTTTTTTTCGCTCGGCAAGTACTTCGCCGTGCCACGCGGGCGAAGGGATCTCGGCTTTGTTTCGATGAAGGTCGATTTGCAAATCCTCCAGCAATTGGAGTTTTTCATCCATCGTCATTTCGTCCAATTGTACCGTTTGCGACATAAGCGAAAGTTATCACTGAATTAGGGTTTGCACAAGGGCACAAAAAACCCGCGCCGGTATTGCGGGCGCGGGTTGTTGAATGGGTTTCGCTTACACGTCTTTCCACGCTCGGTCATTCGCGGAGGCGAGGACGGCGTCGCAGACGTGGGCGGTTTCCAATCCATCGCGGAAGGTGGGGTTGCACGGTTTGCCGCTGTCGAGGCTGCCGAGGAAATCGGCGACGTGATGGACGAAGGTGTGCTCGTAACCAATGCAAAGGCCGGGGACCCACCACTTGTCCATGTAGGGCATATCGCCGTCGGTGATGTGGACGCTGCGCCAGCCGCGGGTGTTTGAGTCGTCGCTGTGATCGAAGAACTCGAGGCGGTTGAGGTCGTGCAAATCCCAGCGGATGGAGGCATCGGCGCCGTTGATTTCAAAGGTGTACAATGCCTTGTGGCCGCGGGCGTATCGCGTGGATTCAAACAAGCCAAGCGAGCCATTCTTAAAGTGGCAATGGAAAAGACAGGCGTCGTCGATGGTGACTTTTTGTTTCTCGCCGGTGGCGGTGTGAACGCGTTCTTTGATGAACGTCTCGGTGACGGCGGACACGTCGGCGATGCTGCCGTTGAGCCAAATGGCGGTGTCGATGCAGTGGGCAAGCAAGTCTCCGGTAACACCACTGCCGGCTGCTGCTGCGTCCAGTCGCCACAATCCTTCGCCGCCTTGGGGGAGATCGGCGCTGATGGTCCAGTCTTGCAGGAAGTTGGCGCGGTAATGAAAAATTTGACCGAGCTTGCCGCTGTCGATGATTTGCTTGGCGAGCGTGACGGCGGGCACGCGGCGGTAATTATACCAAACCGTATTCGGCACGCCGGCTTTCTCCACGGCGTCGACCATCGGCAAACTTTCCTCGGCGGTGCGGGCGAGCGGCTTTTCGCAGAGCACCATCTTGCCTGCTTCGGCGGCGGCGATGGCCACCTCGGCGTGTTGATCGTTGGGCGTGCAAATATCGATGGCGTCGATGTCATCGCGCTTGAGCAACTCGCGCCAATCGGTTTCAAAACTTTCGTAGCCCCACTGTTCGGCGAAGGCTTTGGTGCGATCTTCCGTGCGGCCGCAAACAGCCTTGAGCACCGGCCGATGGCCGAGTTCCGGAAAAAAGTCGCTAACGCGCTTATAGCCATTCGTGTGAGTGCGGCCCATAAAGCCGTAACCGACGAGCCCGATGTTAAGTGATTTTTTTTCGCTCATTTTTTCAAAAGATTATTCCCAGCCGTGGGCGTCGCGGACGTCGATCATGGCTTTGAGGATGGTGTTCCACGTTTCGGGGTTTTCCAGCGTGGCGTTGGGGAACATGCAGCCGTCCCAGCAGATGTGTTTGATGCCTCGGTCGGCGGCGTCTTTGAGCCAGTAGCCGGAGCATTTTGTGATGTCGAGTTTGCCGTTCGGATCGTCGGCGGGGCAGTGTTTGCCGGTCTTGTCGTGGTCGCCCGCGCCGTGTACTTCGCCATCGTTTTGGGCAACGTGGAAGTCGATTGTCCACGGGCGGAGCTTATCGGTCATCTGCTCGTAAGCGGGCCAGAATTCCTCGGCGCTGTAGCCTTCCTGCACGAGCGCGTGCTCGGGTGCGTTGTAGCCGAGCGTGTAAAGATAAGTGTGCGCGAGATCGGCTTGGAAGCCGAGCGCTTCGGGCATCCCCACGCCTTCGAGGACATCGAGCATATCTTTCCAACTGTGCATACCAGCCCAGCAAATTTCGCCTTCGGCGGCAAGGCGTTCGCCGTGGCCGGCGGCGATGGTCGCGGCTTCTTTGAAGGTCTCGACGATTTGCGCCGTGTTGGCGGCGGAATCTTCTCGCCATTTCTCGACGCCGAATTCTGCGGAGTCGATGCGGATGACGCCGTACTTGCGCGCGCCGTGTTCGTTGAAAATTTTCGCAATACGACAGGCCATCTTCACCGCATCGAGAAACTTGCCGCGTTGCTCGGCCGTGCCCATCGCGGAATCGCCCACGGTGCCCGGCCAAATGGGTGCGACGAGCGAGCCGATGTCGAAGCCTTTGCTGACGATGAGGTCGGCGATGGCTTTCAACTCATCATCGGTGGCCTCGGGGTTGGTGTGCGGCAGAAACAAAAAATAATCGATGCCGTCAAATTTCTGTCCGTCCACCTCAGCGGCGGCGGTGAGGTCGAGCATATGCTCGAGGCTGATCGGCGGTTCCTGGCCTTCGTCGTCGCCTTTGCCGACGAGTCCGGGCCACATGGCATTATGCAATTTGGGGGCTTGGCTCATAATAAGTTCAGTTAATTAAACACGTGGAAACGGCGGCCAAGGTAGCAACCCAGCGAAAGCGTTCAACTCTAAAACGCTTGCGAGCACCTAGTTTTGCGGTTAGTTTAGAGCTATGGCACGCAACATCAGTGACATTGCAGAGGAAGCCCTCGCTCTGCCGGAGGCTTCGCGGGTATTTCTAACAGAAAAACTACTCGAGACTTTGTCGGCAGATGCGCCGCTTTCGGATGTATGGCGGACGGAGGTGCAGCGGCGTTGCGCTGAACTGGACGCCGGTGCGGAAACTTATCCTGCCGAGCAAATCCTCGCCGAGCTGCGGGGCGAGGCGGGATGAAGCTAATTCGTTTCCACGCTGAAGCCCGCGCCGAGGTGTTGGCGGCTGGTGACTGGTACGAAAATGAAGAGTCTGGCTTGCGAAGGGAGTTCGCTGGCGAAGTGGCTCTTGCCCTCAAGCGTGTTCAAGTCCAACCGGAATTACATCGGGTAGTAGAGGGGAGCGTTCGGAAGTGCCGGATTACTCGATTCCCGTATGCGCTTTTGTATCGCGTGGGCGAATCCGAAATCGAAATTGTCGCCGTGATGCATTTGCACCGCGAGCCGGGTTACTGGCAGGAGCGGTTGTGAAGCACACGCTTACGCCACTTGCAGTGAGCGTTGTTTTTCGGAGCGTTTGCGGTCGTGTTCGTTGAGGATTTTTTTGCGGAGGCGGAGGGTGTTCGGCGTGGCTTCGACGTATTCGTCGGGGGCGATGTATTCGAGGGCGCGCTCGAGGCTGAGGGTCATCGGGGCATTTAATATAATGCCTTTGCCGTCGCCTTGGGAACGGAAGTTGTTGAGGTGCTTGGGGCGGATGGGGTTCACGGGGAGATCATTGTCGCGGGCGTTTTCGCCGACGATCATTCCTTTGTAAACTTTGTCGCCGGGGACGACGAGCATCCGGCCGCGGCCTTGGAGGGTGTCGAGCGCGTAAGCGGTCACGGTGCCGTCTTCCATACTCACGAGTGCGCCGGTGCGGCGGGCAGGGATGTCGCCGGTGTCGGGCGCGTACTCGTGAAAGAGATGGCTCATGATGCCTTCGCCGCGTGTGAAGTTCAGCAGCTCCACCTCGAAGCCGATGAGCCCGCGCGTGGGCACGAGCGCCTCGAGCGTCATGCGGTCGCCGGCGGGGGCCATGTCGGTGACGTTGCCTTTGCGCGTGGCGAGCGCTTCCATCACGTCGCCCACGGAGTCCTGCGGTACTTCGAGAAAAACTTTTTCAATCGGCTCAAGCCACTTGCCGTTTTCGTCCTGATGCTTCAACACTTCGGGTCGACTCACGAGCACCTCGTAACCTTCGCGCCGCATTTGCTCGATGAGCACAGCGATCTGCATTCCGCCCCGACCGGTGACGTGGAAAATTTTGCTGTTATCCGTTTGCGAAACTTGCAGCGAAACATTTGCGCGGCCTTCGCGTTCGAGGCGTTCCCAAATGCTGCGGGCGGTAACCTTCTTGCCGTCCAATCCCGCGAGCGGGCCGTCATTCACCGCGAAGGCCATCTTGATGGTCGGCGGATCGATGGGCTTGAAGGGCAACGCCGGACGATCGAGGCTGTCCACGAGCGTTTCGCCAATGAGAATATCCGGCAAACCCGCCACGCCTACGATGTCGCCCGCGTGCGCTTCCTCGATTTGGATTTGCTTCAGCCCCTCAAAATGAAATAGCGCCGTCACCTTGCCGGACACCGGTTCCGCATCGCCGCGCAAACCAAAAAGCGGATCGCCCACACGAATGGTGCCCGTGCGGATTTTGCCAAACCCAATCCGGCCGAGATAATCCGAGTAGCTCACATTGGCGACCGCGATCCGATAGCCCTCGCCCTCGTCACTCGTTGGCGCGGGCACGCGCTCCAGAATCATATCAAACAACGGCGTCATATCGCCGCCGAGCTTTGTGTGATCCGTCGTCGCGTAGCCATCCTTCGCGCTCGCATAAATATAAGGAAAATCCAACTGCGCATCCGTGGCGCCCAACGCAATGAACAACTCAAACACCTGATCCAAAACCCATTCCGGCCGCGCGTGATCGCGGTCGATTTTGTTGATCACCACAATCGGTTGCGCCCCCGCTTCCAACGCCTTGCGCAGCACAAACCGCGTCTGCGCCTGCGGGCCTTCCTTCGCATCCACCAGCAGCAACACGCCATCAATCATACTCAGCGACCGCTCCACCTCGCCGCCAAAATCCGCGTGTCCCGGCGTGTCCACGATATTCACGTGATGCCCGCGATACTCAAACGCCGCGTTCTTCGCCTTAATCGTGATGCCCTTTTCGCGCTCCAGATCCATCGAATCCATGATCCGCTCCTCCTGAGCGATCGCCTGATTCGCGCGAAACGTCCCCGATTGCTTGAGAAAACAATCCACCAAAGTGGTCTTCCCATGATCCACGTGCGCAATAATTGCAATATTTCGGATAAATTCCATGATTTCCCCTCCGGAGAGCCGAGGACTATGCCTACGATTGAGGGCCTACACAAGCAAAACCGCCAGAAAATTGGAGTGCGTCGGCAGAGCGCAGTGTCACTGGCTTTATCTTAAACCCGTTTACGCCACTGCCGATCATGTCGAGCGGCGTGAAGCACAGCCGCAACAATCACGATCCGTTCCGATTCGTTCACTTGATACACAACTCGATATGGAAAACGCGCCGGATATCGCCATCGGATATTCTTTGCGCTGTCCCGTCGGCTGTTCAGCAATGGATTCACCGCCAGCGCATCCCAAACGCAAATGACCTCCTCCACAAACTCCGCGCCCAATCCCGGCTGGCGCGCCTCATACCAAGCGGCGGCCTCCGCCACGTCCTGTTCCACTTCCGGGCGGAAATCAACCCGCCAATTCATTTTGAGAAGCGGTCACGCAGGCGTGTTTTCATTTCCTCCAAGGGTACGGCGGAATCGGAGTCTTTTTGATGCTCCGCGAGCCGCTGTTCCACCAACGCCGCCTCTGCCTCAGACAATCCCGCCTCATCCAACTCCAACGCCCGCTGAACCAACATCTGCCGTTCCGCAACTGAAAGCGCGGGCAACTCGTCCAAAACTTCGTTGAAACTCATATCGAAAAGCTAGCTCACTAACAAAAAAATGTCAGCCCTCAATTCGCGTGTCACAGAATTAATCAAACTTCCGCCCGCGGTAATCTCCGATTGCGGGGGCGTCTTTGTTTACTTCGGGGCCGAAGTAGCGGAGTAGGACTAGAGGTTCGGTGGTGCTGGTGTTTTCGAAGGTGATGCCGGTTTTGGCGCCGGACTCGGTGCAGAAGTATTCGTCTTCGGTGAGTTCGTGGAAGCGAATTAGTTTGGGGCTGTTCAGCGGTTGGCCGTTGATGGTGCCTTTGCCTTGGACACAGATGCCGCTCCAGGCGCCTTTGTCTTTGATGGTGCATTTCGCGCCGGGGTCGACGGTGAGTTCTTTGGCGGTGAAAAGTTGCTCGCGCTTGATTCGGCCGTAGACGATCCAGCGGTCGACGTAGCCTTCGGCGCGGGTGTCGGCCACGGGGATGGGTTCGAGGTAGTGGCTGTCTTTGAAATTTTCGTTCGTGTTGCCGGCCCAGTCGAGTTGATCGACGATGAAATCGATGTCTTTGTGTTTGCTCTTGGGCATATCTTTCACAAGCAAACTCCACGGGACCTCGCGGCCTTCGACGAGGTTTTGGTACATGCCGAACACGTCGCTGCCCCATTGCGGTTCGTAGGTGCAGAGGCTGCCGGGCGCGTGCAAAATGCAGGGCGGGATGAGCCAACCGGTGCCGGGCTTGAGGCGGTATGCGCGGCTGAGATCGAGGATGCCGTTGTCGCCTTTGTTCCAGTCCGCGATGCACTTGCGCACTTGCGCCTTCGTCGTGCCCGGCTCGAGGCCCATGAAGGTGTACGGGAAATTGTTGCCGACGTTGTTGTGTTGCGGCGGGAAATAATAACTCTCTGGCTTGCCTTCCTGCCCGACCAGTTTTGCCTGTTTGGCGCTTTGGTGCATGTGATGCGGGATGGGCCCCATGTTGTCAAAAAACTTCGAATACACCGGCCACTTGCCGTACTTGTTCCAAATGCGTTTGCCGATGATTTCCGCGCCGCACTCGGCCACCGCATCGCGCAGCGTAAACCGATTGCGCCCGTGCACCACGTAGCTCAAGCCCTCGTCCGGTACGCGACCTTCGTTGGCGGCCTCGGTGGTGGAGCCAAACCAACGCTCGTCAATGCCGCCTCGATTGAGCCCGTAAGCGTACGTGTCATCTGGATGCAGTTTCAGTCGCAAGCCCGGCTGCAAAAACGACCGCGGCACCCAAGTCGGCGCGAGCCGCAACAGCCCGCCCGTTGCTTCGAGCGCGGCGTCCACATGTTTGCGCACATTTTTTTTGACGGTCTTGAGTTGTTTAACAGATGTAAGTGGCATAATTCGTTGAAATAGGTTTAAGCGGTGAGCGGTTAAGTCACCGGAAAACGGAGGGAAAGTCGAGACTGGAAAACAGGGGTAAAACAAACGCGGCATTCTCAGCGCCAAAGGCGCTATTAGTTTGGCTGCGGCGCGAGTTCAGGCTGTGGCGTTTCAGGTTTGGCGGCCTTTTCTTTTTTGCCGCCGAAGATGGAGCCGAGGAGGTCGAGGGGCAACAGCGCGGTGTCCAGAGCGAAGCTAAAGGGGCGGTCGAGGGTGACGATGGCGGGGCCCAGCGCGGAGCCAAGGCCGGTGGCATTAGCCGCGCCTTCGTTGTATTCCGAACCGGCTTTGATGCCCGGGTACAGGCCGGATTGGGTGCCCTTGCCGCGGGCTTCGAGAGACATGCAACCAGTGGAGGCCAATAGTCCGCCCAGTATAGCGGCTGCAAGAATAACAGGAATGGGTTTCATTGTGTTTTAGTAAAGCTGATGAGGGGCGTTACGGCAGCGGTGGGGGCTGTGGAGTTTCTTCGGGTTGTGATTTGCCCTCTTGTTTGTTTTTTGCAGCGGCGGCACCGATTAAGTCGAACGGCAGCAGCAGGGTGTCCAACGCAAATGTCAATGGAAGGTCAATCACGATCATTGGAGTCACCACAACGTATTCGTATCCGCCGGTGGGATTATTGATTGAATACAAACTGTGCTGGACTCCGGAGTAGGCTTTGGGTGGCTTTTCCGTGGCGTGCGCAAGGAGCGACACGCAGCCGGTGCTACTGGCGAGCACAAGAATTGAAAGGGCGATTGCTGCTGTTTTTGTCAGGATTTTCATCGTGGAAAAATAATGCGCCTTTTTTGATGGGATGCAACTGAATATTACTTCACCCGCATCGTCCCCCACATGGTGAGGCCGTGGCCGGGGTAGGTGCAGAGGTATTCGTAGTTGCCGGGTTTGGCGGGGGCTTTGAAATAGAGTGTGACTGAATTGCGATGGAGGACGAGCGGGGTGTGGGCGATGACTTTGTCGCTCTTGGGGACGAATTCTTTGACGAGACCGGTGGCGCCCATGGCGGCGGCGGCGGCGACAATTTCGAAACGTGCGCCGGGTTGGATGAGCACGAGGTTGTGGATCATCGGCATGGTGTCGTTGTTCGTAAAGGTGAGCGCAACGGCCGCGCCGGGCTTCACGGTGAACTCCGCCTTGTCGAATTTCAACGGATTGGTGACGCCGATGTTCACGGTGACGTCGATGGGAAACGGCGGGCCGGTTTCCACCGCTTCCTGTTGCAGCGCGTTGATGGCGGCGTGCAGTTTGGGTGGGGTGAGGGCGAGGGCTTCGGTGCGGAAATTTTTCAGAAACTTCGCGAAACTATTGCCGCCCTTGAAGCCCTCGGCCTTGCGGAACCACCGGAAATATTCCATGCGTTGCTCGGCGGTCCAGTGTGGCTTGAGGTTGCGCAGTTCTTTGGCGTAATGGATTTGGTCGCGCTGCGGCGGGCTGGCGGCGGCGGCGGCAAAGGCGCGCGCGTAGCCGGCGTTGCGCGCGAGCAAGCTCTCGGCCCAGTCGAACTTGGATTGGTCAGTCGACTGCGCGAGAAGCTTCAGCGTTTTGGCGATGACGTTGGGTGACTCTAGATAAACGAGCAGCGTGACCAGCTCGTAGTTCAGCAAATTCACCGGCGCGGGGAAAACGGCATCGAGTTTTTTCTCCACCGCCGCGGCATCGTTCGCCGCCGGTTTGCCCATGCGGATGAATGCGAGCTGATAAACGCGCAGCAACTCGGCGCGTTGGCCGATGTTTAATGTTTCCCAATCGAGCTTGTTTAGTGCGGCTAACAGTTTGGGTTGCAACGATTTATCGCCGTGGCGGGCGAGGGCGCAGAGGGCGGTGAGCGCGGCTTGCGGGTCGTTTTCCGCCAATGCTTCGTCGGCCCATTCGGCGACGGGTTGATGCTCGAGGGCCACGCGCGCGGCCCAGCGGAGGTGGCGATCTTTGCTGCCGAGATGCTTCCACGAGGTTACCACTGCGCCGGCTTTGCGGGTGTGCAGCGCCTCGAGCAAACGGCGAGTGGCACGGGCGTCGGCGTGGGGCGATTTGGTTTTTGCAGGCGCGGTGCTTTGCTTGCCAGTGTAAGTTACTTTATAGAGTGCACTTTGCTGGCCGCGGCCGCCGATGGTGAAATACATCGCGCCGTCCTTGGGATTGATGACGGCGTCTGTCAGTCGAAATCGGCTGCTGGCCACGAACTCTTCGCGCGTGCCGCTGTACGATGCGCCTTCGGCTTTGAGGTGCATTGCGGAGATGGTGCCGTAGGTCCAGTCGAGGCAATAAATGGCCTTTTGATATTTGGCGGGAAACTTTGCGCCGAGGCCGGAGGTGACGCCGACGGGCGAGCCGGGGCCGATGTCGTAAACCGGCGGAAGGCAGTCCGGATACCACGCGGGCCATTTGCCGTCGCCGGTGCGCCAGCCGAATTCCGCGCCGCTGGTGATGTGGTAGAGGCGGGTGGGGCGGTACCACGGCGCGCCGGCGTCCCATTCCATATCGGAATCATACGCGAACAGTTCGCCATCGAGGTTGAAGGCCATGTCGTACGAATTACGGAAACCGATGGCGACGGTCTCCCAGTTTTTTCCGTCGGGACCGAAGCGCGCAATCCAGCCGCCCGGCGCGCGGATATTGCGGGCGTGGCCGTTAGCATCGGGTAGGCGCTTGAGCAGCAAATCTTCTTCCCACACTTCCGGCACCAACGAGCTGTCCGTTTTTGGCAATTTTGTGTGGTTGCCGCCGAGCACGTAAATGTGTTTTTTATCTGGACTCAACACCAACGCGTGTGGGCCGTGTTCGCCGCCGCCGGCGAGTAATTTTATGGTTTCTTTTTTGTCGTACTTCCCATCACCGTTGGTGTCGGTGAACCGATACACACCCGAGCCGCCGCCGTTCACGTTCACCCACAAACTGCCGAACGCATGCAGCAGCCCTTGCGCGGACGTGATGGCGATGTCCAATTTTTCAACCTTCGCTTCCTTTCCAGACACATCGATGCGGTAAAGCCCTTTGCCGCCTTGATCGCTGGCGATGAGTCGGCCTTGGTCGTCCACGCACAAACTCACCCACGAGCCTTCTTTGCCCTTCGGCACGGTGTATAAAAGCTCCGCTTTGAAATCCTTCGCCACTTCAATCTCGTTACCCGCGGGCTTGATGGAAGCCGCGTTGGTGTCATCGCCGCCCTTCGACTTGCCCGCAAACACATCGCCCCACGGGCCGCTGCCCATTCGGGCGATCATAGCTGATTTCGCCCAGCCCTCGATCGTGAACCCCGCGGTCTCCCAGCCTTTGCTTTTTTTGCGCGTTGTTTGCCACGAAGTGTCGGTGACGAAGACGGATTTCTTGCCGTCAATTTCCACCGTCAAGCGCGCCACGAATCCTGCGGGGCTGCCGGCATTGCGGCCTTCTGCGGCGAGCACGTTTTTGCCGGGACGCAACAGCTTGGCCACATCCGCGCGATACGTCTGGCCCCAGTTGCCGCCCTTGAGTACTTGCTGGCCGTTCACGAACAGCGTGAACCCATTATCGCAAGTCGCCTCCAGCTTCGCGCTCTTCACTTTGTCCGCGGGCAACTCGATGGCTTTGCGAAAGTAAACCGTCTCCACGCGCTCCGCTTTGTCCGGCCAAATCCACAACGGCGTTTGCGCGGTGACTACGATTGGGGAAATTAAAAATAGGATGGAAAGGATTCGTTTCATCATTTGCAAAATGTGTGGACGAGAAAAGTGCGGCAGTGATTCAAGCGGGGCAAGTTGTTTTCTAAAAAAGACCGGATCCAATTCCGGCAATATGGAGCGCGTTGGCAGAGCGAAGCGGCGATACCGCTTCGCTCTGCCGGTGCACTCCAAAGGCGCCAGTCCATTCGCGGCGGGATATGCGGCTTGGATTTTGTCGTTAAATGCGACATAGTTCGCGCGCAATTGCGGCTGTGAACGGTATTCTCTCAACAACTGATTTTGTGGTGTTCTTTGGCTCGCTGCTGGCGGTGATGGCCGTGGGGCTGTGGGCCGGGCGTGGGTCGGGCAAAACTGCGCAGAGTTATTTTCTTGCCGACAAAGATATTCCGTGGTGGGGCGTGGCCGGTTCGATCTTTGGCACTAATGTTTCGGCCAACCACATGGTGGGCTTTATGGCTATCGGCTTTACGCTGGGCTTTGTGGAAAGCCAGTTTGAGATCACTGCCATCGCGGGCTTGTTGATGCTCTGTTATTTTTTCCTGCCGATGTACCGCAAGCTGCACGTGTACACGTTGTCCGATTATCTCGCCAAGCGATTCGATGACCGCAGCCGGATGGCGTATTCGCTGATTATGTTGGTCATCATTGTGTTGATTATGATTCTCCCCGCATTTTATGTGGGCTCGCGCGCGGTGAATATTTTATTGGCTAACCCCGAGCAAATGAAGGCGGCGGTGCAAGCCGGGCAAAGCATCCAGATCAATCAAGGCTACTACATTGCGGGCGTGGCGATTATGGCCGTAGTGGCCGGTGTGTACACGGTGGTGGGCGGGTTGCGCGCGGTGATTATCACCGATGCAATTCAGTCGGTGTTCATTTTGCTGGGGATGTTGATCGTGGCGTGGTGCACGTTTAATCACGATCTCATCGGCGGCTGGGCCACGATGGTGAAGTTCGACGAAGGCCGCGAGCTGGATAAAGTGGTGGCGGGCAAAGACATGCTGCATTTATATTTGCCTAGCAATCACCCGGATCGGCCGTGGACGGGGATGCTCTCTGGCTTGATAGTGCTGCACTTATATTATTGGGGCGCCAATCAATTCGTCGTGCAGCGCGCGCTGGCGGCGCGGTCGCTCAAAGACGCGCGCGCGGGCATTATCACCGCGGGATTTTTCAAACTACTCATCCCGTTTGTTTCCATCGGCACGGGCATTGCGGCGTATTATTTATTTAAACAAACTATGCCGGGCGTCACGCTTGATGGCGACACGGCCTTCCCGATGCTACTGCGCGAAGTAGTGGCGCCGCTGGCCGTGCCGGGCTTGGTGGGGCTGGTGGCCGCCGGACTCATTGGCGCCATTCTTTCCAGCGTGGATTCAATGCTTAACTCGGCATCCACTTTAATTACATTTGATTTATATAAAAAACATATCAACCCCAAAGCCACTGATAAAGAATTGGTGCGTGTGGGGCGCGGGTTAATTGTGGCGATGGTGGTGGGCGCGGCGTTGCTCACCATTCTGTTGTTTGATCCGAATTCTAAAGAGCCATTTTTTACCTACGTGGCCAAGCACCAAAGCCGATTGGTGGCAGGCGTGGTGGCGGCGTTTTTGCTGGGGATGTTGTGGCGCGGCGCTACGGCGGCCGGCGGGCTTGCATCCATCGTCACCGGCGTGGTGGTATCCTACGGGCTGCCGCCGTTATACGTGGCGGTGTGGTCGGATAATCCGGAGATTGTTCGCTTCTTTGGCTATGAACTGAATTTTTTCCACAGCGTGTTTGTGGCGTTCATCTTTGCGTTGCTTGCCAATGGGGCCATCAGCAATTTAGCGCGTGCCAGCAAATTTCAACGCAAAGCGGGCACCTTAATTTTGGCGGGGGTATTGTCCACGTTTTGCATTTTCCTGTATTCCTCGGCAATGACCGATTGGATGGGCGGGCATCATTTCATGATGTCGGGCGTTATGCTCTGTCTCATTTGCGCGCTGTGCGGGGCGGGATTTTATCGGATGTTTGCCGGGAACGATGCGGTTAATGAAGATAAAGCGCGTATGACCTGGACGGGGCTCAACCTCATCAAACCGGCGGATCTCCAACACTTTGGAATGAAGCTGCTGGGGTCATTGTTGGTGTTTGCTATGCTCGGCGTGCTAATGACCGGTCGGCTCATTTCGCCAATGGCCGCAGGAATGGCGGCGGCGGTCTGGACGTTTTTGATGTTTATGGATTCGCTCTTCAAAGTGGTGCTCACCGCTGCGGCCAAAGGGCGCGCGTACAGTTTGCTGCGCGAAGACCGCTTCTGGGCCGGACTACTGGCGGCGAGTGCGGTGTTTATGATGTACTACTTTAAATGACGATTTTGGATTGATGATTGACGATTGGTTCCATTCGTTAATCGTCATTCCACAATTGCTTCATGCGCTCCAACCCCGGCGTAATCACCTCCAGCGGATCCTGCTCCCACAACTCTGCGTTGAACAATTCAAGGCTCATCGTTTTGTCGTAGCCGATTTCCTTTAGGACGGCAATTTCTGCCGCGAGATCGATTTGACCTTCGCCGAGCATAGCCCGATCGGGATCAGTTTGAGTGCCCGCGGCTTTGTCGGGATGCGCGTCGTCGATGTGGTAATGGCTGATTTTTTCCGCGGGGATATCGCGCAGCAACTCCAAATCTGAGTTGCTGTTCCACGTGTGAAAGGCATCAAGAATGAGCGTGGCATCTTCGTCATCGGTTTCCTGCACGATGCGCCAGGCGTCGGCGAGATTGTAAACGCTTTTGAAAAAACTGATGTATTCGAACGTGGGTTGGATGCCTTCCTCGCGGCCGATTTGCAATAGGTCGCGGTAGCGTTCTGGCAGATGATCTTGCCGCGTCAATTCCAGCGGAGGCGTGGCCACGATGTACGGCGCGCCCAATCGAGCGCCCAACGCAAAGCGGCGGCGGGCTTCGTCTTTTACTAATTGATATTCCCAGCCATCTTGATCGCCCCATTGGCGGATGGCGATGACGCTGGGCACGATGAGCCCGTGATCGGCCAACGCTTTTTCCACCTCGCTCACTTCGCCGCCGCGGCCGATGTGATCGTAAATATCATTAAGCCAAAGCTCGATGCCGTCGTAACCGGCAGTGCCCGCCAATTCGATTTTTTTTAGAAGCGGCTGCGGCTTGATGGTGCTGGTGTTCAGGCAAAATTGCATCGGCACAGATGGTAAAGAATTGGCTGGATATTTCAAGGTAGGGACACGCTGTGCGTGTCCACGGACGCGCGGCAGCGCGTCCCTACCATCCATTTGGTCATTGGTCATTGGGGCTTTGTCCTCTACCCTCCGGTGATGTCCCAACCGGACAACTCACTGATTTGGCGGCCTTGGTATCGGATGATCCAATGGAGCGCGGTGTTGGTTTTGCTGCTGCTGCTGCTTGGCGGTTTTTTGTTGGGGCGATTTCAAACGCCGATGGGGCAGCTGGCGTTTTGCGCGTTTGGCGTGCTGACGGGTGCGGCGTTCGCGCGCATGGCGCATCCGCTGGACGGACGGCTCACGCGGCTCGGCTGGGTGGCGCTGGGGTTTGTGGCGGCGTCGGAAGTTTTTTTCCAATTACTCGTGTGGAGCGAAAGCTGGCGGGTGCAACCCTCGGTGATCGGCTGGCGGCTGTGGTGGGGCACGGTGGTGACGGCGGTGGGCTTGGGCTGGCTTCAAGTTTTGTGGCGCGCGGGCGCACGGTGGGAATGGAAATCCGGCCGCGCGACGCTGGGCTTTACGGCGGGGCTGGGGGCATTGTTGGTCGGGTTGGCGTTTCGGGTTAGCCCATTTTCCACGCTGCCCGCTTGGTGGCATTGGGCGGTCACCGTGCTGGCGTTGGGCGCGACGGGAGGGTCGCTGGTCATCATTGGCCGATGGTTAAAGAAGCGTCCCAAGAACGTTCGCCCCTTGCCGCGCTGGATGCGGCCAGCGTTGATGACGGTGGGGTTGAGCGTGCTCTGCGCGGGAAGTTTTTATTTTGGCCGCCTGACGATGCCGCCGCCCAGTCCGTTTGACAACGCGCACTCGATGCTGGCCGACATTCCCGACTCGGAATTGGAAACACAATTGAACCGCGATTCGTTGCGGCTCAAAAAACTGGCCGAGGGGATGGATCATCTACGGCAGGATTCGGCTGATCTACACCAACGCATTGCCGATCGCATGAAGCGGGAAGGCACGGAGGATTATCAACCGGAGGAAAGCCGGCAAATTCGGCATTTGTTCATCCGCTACATTGGCTATCGCAAGGAACTGATTCATCTGGCGCGGGTGTACATCGGCTTCAAAAAAGTGCGGGAGGAAACGCTGCGCGCCCGTTGCTTCCTCACCGGCTACGGCGCGGCGGCGGTGGCACTGGAGGCGGGCCGCGAGTTTGTGGCGAAGTATCGCGACAACGATCACGCGCGCGCCAAGCTCAACGAAGGCGAATCCGGCTGGCTTAAGCCGGGCCAATTTGAAATCGTGTACCACAGCGTGACCGACCGGCATCACCTGAAATTATTTGCAACCTACGGCGCGCATTTCGAAAAACACATCGCGCGTTGGGATCGCGAAGGCTTGCCCGGCACGGATGTGACCTGGCTGGAGGGCCGTATCCATCGCGGACAGGACGCGGTGAAAGAGACCGATCTCGGTCCAGTGCGCGCGTGGTTTTCGCGCATCGGGCGGCAGCTTGAGCAGGACGTAAACGTTCCGTTTTACGAAGCACAAAAAATGATGGCCACCTTCATGGGCGACACCCGCATCGTCCGGCGCGATCCATTCATCTCGGAGCATCTCATTCAGATGACGCTTAACGATCCCAAGACCAAACTGCTGCCCGGCGATATCATACTCGAACGGCGCAACTGGTATTTATCCAACGCATTTCTGCCCGGCTTTTGGCCGCACTGCGCGCTGTACGTGGGCACGCCCGCGGAACTGGAAGCGGTTGGCATCAACTATTCCGAGCTCGATGCCGAAGCGCGCGCAGCGCATCAACGCCCCGAGCACGGCCATCCGCGCGTGATCATCGAGGCGATAAGCGAGGGCGTCGTGTTCACCAGTGCCGAGCATTCGATGCACGCGGATTACGTGGCCGTGCTGCGTCCGATATTTATTAAACCCGAGGACAGGACTGCTGCCATTCGTAAAGTCATCCATAAAGCGTTTGGCTACCACGGGCGCGCTTATGATTTTGGATTTGATTTCACCGATGAAAGTAAGTTGGTGTGCAGCGAGTTGTTGTATTATTCCTTTGGCGATCTGCTGGAGTTCAAACTGGAGAGCGTGCTCGGCAAAAATGTGGTAACGCCGAACGGCATTATGGATAAGTTCGTGAACGAACGCGGCGCGACAGCGCAACTGGAATTTATATTTTTCCTGGATACGCTTCCCGGCAAGCACATTGCTTATTCCGCCGATGAAAAGGCTTGTCGCGAATCGGCAACGCGGCCCAAGATTTTTAATGAGTGAAGGTGCGCGCGCCGATCACACGTTGAATTTAAACAAAATTACATCGCCGTCTTGCACGATGTATTCTTTGCCTTCTTGCCGATACAACCCTTTTTCTTTGGCAGCCAAAATGGAGCCGTGGGAAATGAGATCGTCGTACCCCACAGTTTCGGCCTTGATGAAGCCGCGCTCGAAATCAGTGTGGATGACGCCGGCCGCTTGGGGCGCAGTGTCGCCAACGCGGATGGTCCACGCGCGCGTTTCTTTGGGGCCGCAAGTGAAGTAGGTGCGAAGGCCAAGCAAATGATAGGCGGCGCGGATGAGTTGGCCCACGCCACTTTCGGCCACGCCAAGGTCGGCCAGAAAATCGGCGGCTTCGGCTTCATCGAGGTCGGCCAATTCGCTTTCGATTTGGGCACTGATGATTGCGGTGTCGCATCCGTGATGTTCGCGGCCGTAGTCGCGGACTTGTTGCACGAAGGGATTGGCATCGGCCTCGGCGAGGTCGCTATCCTTCACATTGGCGGCGAGGATAGTGGGCTTGGCGCTGAGCAGGAACAACCCGCGCGCGGCGATTTGCTCCTCGGGTTCCAATTCAAAAGTGATGGCGGGTTTGCCGGCGTCCAAATGGGGCTCAAGTTTTTGCACCACAACCAGCTTGGCCGCGGCGTCCGCATCGCCGCGCTTAGCGTCTTTCTCCAGCTTGTGCAGTTGGCGGCGCAGGCTATCGAGGTCGGCCAGAATGAGCTCGGTGGTGATCGTTTCAATATCGCGCACCGGATCCACACTGCCGGCAACATGATGGATATCCTCATCCTCAAAACACCGGATCACTTGCACCACGGCATCCACCTCGCGGATGTGACTGAGGAATTGGTTTCCCATCCCCTCGCCCTGCGACGCGCCGGCCACCAATCCGGCGATGTCCACAAACTCAAACACGGCGGGAATAATCTCCTCGGAGTTTTCAATTTTGGCCAACGGCGCAAGGCGTTTGTCGGGCACGGTGACGACGCCCAGGTTGGGGTCAATCGTGCAAAAGGGATAGTTGGCCGACTCCGCATTGCGGGTGCGGGTCAGCGCGTTGAAAAGGGTGGACTTACCCACATTGGGCAGTCCGACGATACCAGCTCGTAACATGGGGCGCGGAGGTTAGGGGAAATGAGTGATGGGTGAAAGTGATTTACGCACGGGCCGCTTCGCGGAAGCGTTCCATTAGCTCGGGCACGCCTTCGTCGATGGCGGCCATGATTTCGAGGACTTCGATTTTGGGGAAGCGTTTGCGAAATTCTGCGAGGTAATCGGTGGACGCATCTTCGTCCATTTTGTTGGCCGCCACGAGATGGGGCACGGCGAGCATCGCTTTGTCGTACAGCTCCAGCTCGCGCAGAATTTTTTCGTAGTCGTCGCACGGATTGCGGTCGTCCGTGCCGGCCATATCGAGGATGACGCACAGCGTTTGGCAACGGCGAATGTGCCGCAGGAAAGCGTGTCCGAGGCCGACGTTGTTGTGGGCGCCCTCGATGATGCCGGGGATGTCGCAAACCGTGTAACGTTCCCAGCCGTCCATTTCCACCACGCCGATTTGCGGGTGCAGTGTGGTGAATGGATACGCGGCGATCTTCGGCTTGGCGTGGGAGATGGCGTTGAGCAAGGTGCTCTTGCCGGCATTCGGATAACCGACGAGGCCGATGTCGGCCATCAATCGCAGCTCGAAATGATAATTGCCTTCGCCGCCGGGTTCGCCGGGTTGGGCGTGGCGCGGCGCTTGGTTGCGCGGCGTGGCGAAGTGATGATTACCCTGCCCGCCGCGGCCGCCGGTGCAGAGGATGAATTGCTCGCCGTGCTCGGTGAGGTCCACGACGAGTTCGGCTTCCTCGCCGATGGCCAGCTCCGGCGCGGGCGTGGCGTCGTCAGCTTCGAGGTCAATTTCCATCGCCTGTTTGCCTGCGGAATTTCCCACGCGTTCGCCGTCCGTTTCCGCTTCAGCGGGTGTGGGGTCGGCCAGTTTCCAAACCACCGTGCCGCAGGGGACTTTGATGATAATATCTTTGCCGGATTTGCCGGTCTTCTTTGCGCCTTCGCCGGGGTTGCCGTTTTTGGCGATGAGCCGCGGCACATAAAATTGCGCGATGAGATTATTGAGATCGTGGCTGGCCTCGAGGATCACACTGCCGCCACGGCCGCCATCGCCGCCATCGGGGCCGCCCATGGGCTCGAAGGATTCGCGCCGAAACGAGACGCAACCGCGCCCACCGTGCCCGGCGCGGGCGTAGATTTTGACTTGGTCAATGAACATTGCGGGATGATTGGCGGGGCAAAAAAAAGCGAGGCACAGGGCCTCGCCGTGAAATAGTTTTTGTTGGCGACTAGTTTTGCACCGTGGCCACTGGCTCGATGTTCACGCGGCTTTTGCCCCGCGTTTTGTCGAACATCACGCGGCCGGTTTCCAGCGCGAACAGCGTGTGGTCGCGGCCGATGCCCACGTTGGCGCCTTTGTGCCATTTGGTGCCGCGTTGGCGGATGAGAATGGTGCCGGCGTTGACGAGCTGTTGGTTGCCCACTTTGAGCCCGAGGCTTTTGGGGTTACTGTCGCGGCCGTTCTTAACGGAGCCCTGTCCTTTTTTATGTGCCATTTTTCTGCGGGGTTAAACTTTGATGTCGGTGATCTTCACAATCGAATGGCGCTGGCGATGGCCGTTCTTGGTGCGGCTGTGCTTGCGGCGTTTCATTTTAAAAATGACGACCTTCTTGTCCTTGCGCTCCGATTCCACCACCTCGCCGGTGACGGTTGCGTTCTCCACGGTGGGCGCGCCGATGGTGACTTTGCCGTCGTGGTTCACGAGTAACACGCGGTCAAACGTCACGGTCGCGCCATTGTCGCTGCCGAGCAACTCCACTTTGAGGAGGTCGCCAGCCGAGGCGCGGTACTGTTTGCCGCCGGTTTAAAATACTGCATACATAAGCTTAAAAATTGTCCTAAAACTGCGAAAAGGGACGGGGAATAGACCAGAAACACCCCCCCGTGTCAACAGGTCTTTCCGAGAAATTTAGTTGGCGTTTGGAGCCTCTGTTTCGCTGTCCTCAGC
>JAAZZB010000087.1 GCA_014239365.1 Verrucomicrobiia bacterium
TCGAGCACGGCGCCGATGTATTTGCCGTCCGTAAACGCGATGGATGCCGGCCCATCCCACGGCTCCATCAAACAGGAATTGTACTCGTAAAAATCGCGCTTGGCTTGGGGCATTTGGCGGTGCTTTTGCCACGCCTCGGGAACCATCAGCAAAACGGATTCCTGCAACGAGCGACCGCTCATCAGCAAAAATTCTAGTGCGTTGTCGAAGTTGCCGGAATCGGAACATTCCGGTTCCATGATGGGATAAAGTTTTTGCAGGTCGTCGCTGAACAGCTCGCTTTGCAACGTGCCTTCGCGGGCGCGCATGGCGTTGATGTTGCCGCGCAGCGTGTTGATTTCGCCGTTGTGGCTCATAAACCGAAACGGCTGCGCGCGATCCCAACTCGGGAAGGTGTTGGTGGAAAACCGTGAGTGCACCATCGCAAGGTGCGTTTGAAAATCGGGCCGGGCGAGGTCGGTGAAATATTTCATCACCTGCTCAGTGTTGAGCATCCCCTTGTAAATCATCACCTTGCTCGACAGGCTGCAAATGTAAAACAACAACCGCTCGGCGAGGCCCTCATCGAACCGCAATTGATGGCTGGCGCGTTTGCGGATGACATAAAGCTGGCGCTCAAAATCGTCCCCCTCCAGCCCGTCCGCCGCGCAGATGAACAGCTGCATAATGTACGGCTCCGCCGCGCGCGCCGCCGGGCCAACATTAGCCGCCTCCGTCTCCGATGGCACCTCGCGCCAGCCGATGCAGCGTTGCCCCTGCTCGGCGATGATCCCTTCCACGGCAGCGATGCACTGTTGGCGTTCGCTCTCGATTTTTGGCAGAAACACCAGCCCGGCCCCGAAGCGCCCTTTTGCCGGCAGCTCCACGCCCAAATCCTCCTTGGCCGCGTTGCGCAGAAAAGTCTCAGGCAAACCAACGAGAATGCCCGCGCCATCGCCGGTATTGGGCTCGCACCCGCAGCCGCCGCGATGCTCCATATTGCCCAGCATCTCGAGGGCATCGAGCACATTTTGGTGACTCGGCACGCCCTTCACATTGGCCACAAACCCCACGCCGCAGCTATCCTTCTCATTGGCAGGATCGTAAAGTCCCTGCTTTTTGGGAAATCCAAATTGTGGTTTGTTGCTCATCTTAATCAAAATTCATTCTTAGTACGCATTCACCAGCGCAAAAGGCCGGTCACCATAGCGATGAACGGTGCCCTGCGCAAAATCTTTTTTAGGCTTGATTTTCGGTGTGAATTACCGGTGAACAAGCTGTGAAAATTTCTTGCGGTCACGGGTTGCATTCCTGTGAGGGCAGTGCCACACTCCTCGCGAACCATGCATGAAGCCCCCCCCAAGGCCGTGGTGTGCGATCTGCCCGCAAAGCAGCGGGAAGCCCTCATTTCTCTTTTGGCCGATGACGACAAAGGCGTGTATCGCGCCATTCGGTCCGAAATCATTTCGCACGGCGCCGGCGTGGTGGCGTGGCTTGAGCCGTATGCGTTGAGCGAGGAGCCGGTGCTGCGGCGGCGCACGCAGGAAATCATCGCCCACTTTCAACGGCAGGAAACCGACACGGATTTCTCAGCCTTTTGCCTGAACCACGGCGAAGAGCTGGATCTCGAGGAAGGCTTGTGGCAACTGGCGCGCACGCAATATCCGGAGATCAACGTGGCCGCCTATCGCGCCATCCTTGATGACTACGCGCACGACCTGTGCGGCAAGCTGGATTTCGGCGCGACGCCGGAAGGACTCATCGCGGGCATCAACCAGTTTCTTTTTAAGGAACAAGGGTTCACCGGCGATGAAGAAAATTATTACGATCCGGAGAATAGCTACCTCAACCGCGTCATCGATCGCCGCCTTGGCAATCCCATTTCGTTGAGTATGATTTATCTGGGCGTGTGTCGTCGGCTGAAGCTGCCCGTCACCGGTATTGGATTGCCCGGCCATTTTCTGTGCCGCTTTCAGGATCCGCGCCAGGAAATTTACATCGACGCCTTCAACCGCGGCCGCGTGCTCACCAAAGCCGACTGCATGAAATACCTCAAGCAAGCCGGCTACGAATTCCACGAAGCCTTCCTCGTGCCCGCCAGTCCGCGCCGCGTCCTCCTGCGGATGTGCAGCAACCTCCACCAAATCTACCAACGCGAAGCCCAAAAAAACCACGCCTCGCGACTTCAAGGCTACATCGTGGCCCTTTCAAAGTAATCCAAATAAACCCGCCTATTTTTTCAGGCAATATTTTTTGCCAATTTCATTGAAAAAATGGCTGTTTTGGGCTATCTTTTTAGACCGTTGAACGAAGTGTGTCTCGATGCATATCTTGATTAACCGGGACGGGCACCATATGGGGCCCTTTACCCACGATCAAGCCTGCCATATGTTGGCTGAGGGCAAGCTCCAAACTTGGGATTTGTGCTGGCAAAATGGCAGTCGTGATTGGATTACGCTTGAGCAAATTCCCGGCGTGTCGGAAAAAACCGATGCCCTCCGCCAACAACGCCGCGCCGAAGCCATCGCCGCCGCCCAAGCCACTGCCGAGGGTGGCCCTGCCCAGCCTCATCCCCAATTCGTTGCCAACGCCGGCCACGACAACGCCCACACCTTCGATCCCGGCCCCGTGCCCAATAGCGCCCGCAACTGGATGCGCATCGGCGTGTGGACCGGTATGGCCGTCACCCTCATCACCGCACTGGTGGTTTGGATGTTTTTTCTCAATGAAAAAGTGCTTATCGAAAACATCGAACGCCGCGCCGATAACCTCACTTATATGCAGGGAGAATTAGTCCCCTACACCGGGGTGGTTTATAAATATTTTGATGATGGCACCCTATGGGAAACCGTGAATTACAACGAAGGCCTCCGCGAAGGCGAACGCACTGTGTGGCACATTAACGGAAACGTTGCCCTACAGGAAACATACCAATCCGGCCACCTCATCACCGCCGCCAGTTTTAACTTCAACAGCGTGCCCTCCGGCACCTACGAAAGTGGCCGGGGCAAGCTCACCCTCTACTACAACCACTCCGGCACACGCAACGAAGAACTCGAATACGAAGGCGGCCAAATCTCCAAGCGTACCATTTGGGATCACAACGGCAATTTCCTCGCAATGATTCCCCCGCCGTTGCCGGCCAATATGGCCAACTACACCGGGCCCGGATCCACTCAGCCCGGCACCACCACACCGGTCACCCCGCCGCCCGTCATTCCCACCAACACGGTTCCGCCCGTGGTCACCCCGCCCACCACCAACACCGTGGCTGAGGTAAATCCGATGATTCCAAATCCAGAGAGTGATGGCCGAAAAAAAACGTGGAAGTACAGTATGGATAGCCGCATCGCCACCCGCAACATTCGCAACCGCATCGACCTCATTTACCTCGGCAAACAATACACCAAAGTTTATGAGGACTTTGGCTGGCCCGATGAAGACCTCGGCGCAGATTGGGTTTACACCGGCATGAGCATTCAGAATATTACCAGCGGCGGCTACCTCAGCAAGATCACTTTTCGCTATCGCAACGGCACAGTCATCAAGATCATCGCCGCACCTTAGCTTCCTCTTACTTCAGCTTCAGCAACTCCGCCTCCGTCCACGGCGCCTCGCGCTTCGCGTTCGCCTCCATCATCCGCTTCACTTGCGCTGCCGTAATCGGCTCCGCCCGATGCTCCCATTCGCGGCGCGTGTACGTCAAAATTGCCGCCACTTGGGCCGGCTGAAATCCCACTAACGCCGGCATGCTCATATTGTATTGCCGCCCGTGCACCGTGATCGGCCCCGTTACCCCGTGCAGCACAATGCCAATCGCGCGATCCGCCGGGCCCACCAAAAATGGCGAATCCAACAACGGCGGGGCCTTGCCTTCCTCGCCCAATCCATTGGCTTGATGGCACGCGCCGCACGTGGCCGTGTACAAAATTTTCCCGAAATTATATTGGAGTTGCTCCGCCTCCGTCAGCGCACGCGGCGGTTTGGGCGGACGCGCCGCCTCGCCCCACACCAAAAATTTTTCCAAACGCTCCACGTGCCCGCGCACGGTTTTGTCCTCACTCTTCGCCAGCTTCGCCATCGCCAGCGGTTGAGATTTGAAGGCCACCGGTTTCAACACACGTCCGCGTGGGAATGCCGCCGCCGCCAAACCTTCCAACACGACGCGCTGGAAATATGGATTCTGTTTCGCCGCCAATTTTAGCAACCGCTCCAGCCGCGCGCCATCGCGCTGCCGCGCCACGCAACCGGTCAGAGATTTGAGAATCGCCCGGATGTTTTTATCTCCTTTGTTCCACGCCGCATCGCCCGGCACGCGTTGCAAAAATTCCAGCTCGCGCCCCGCCAAACCCGTGACGAGCCCATCGCGAATCATCGCATCGCCCGCGTGCTTCGCCACAAACGCCCGCAACATCGGCTCCGTTCCCGGCACAGAAATCACCGGCAAACTTAACGCCACTTGCCGCCGCACATCCACGTTTTCGTCGGCAACAATTTCGGTCAGCGGAGTCAGCAACGCGATCCGCGCCTCGGTGTCTGCCTCGGTATTGCCTAAGCCCGCCGTGAATGCCTCCGCCACGCGCAGTGCCGCGATGCGTACGCGCGGATGCTCATCACCCATCGCGGTCGTGATGGTGTCGTCGTCCAACCCGGCGGTGCCTTCCAAAATCCAAAGCGCGTGTTGCCGCGCCAAATGGCTTTCGCTCTGCGTAGCCGTCTCGCGCAATTGCGGGATGGCCTTGGCGTTCGCTTGCTCCACCAACAATCGATGCGCGGTGGAACGCAGCCAGCCGTTGCCCGATTCCAAGTGCGCGATGAGTTGGCTGGAATTGTGGCTGGAAATTTTTGGCGATGGCTTTGGCTTTTTGCCGGTGTGCACCACGCGATAAATTCGGCCCAACCCAATCGGCGCATCGAGTTTGCGTTCGATGATTTGTTTGCGCAGGAACGAGGTCACATAAACTTTATGCTGCAAAATGCCTCGGTACATATCCACGATGTAAAGGCAACCATCGGGGCCGTTGACCATATTCACGGGGCGAAAGCGCTCGTCGGTTGAGGTTAACCACTCGGCCTTGTCGTAGGCATTTTGGGTATCGGGCATTCCATCCGCATTCCACGTGATGCGCTGATGGCGGATCATATTTCCCGAAGGCTCCGGGATGAACGCATCGCCCACCATTGCGGCGGGATACTGATCGCCACGATAAATCACCGGCCCACATGCAGCCGTCCAAACGGCTAGGTGGCCCTCGCGCAGCATTGGTTTTTGGTAGCCACGATTGATGCCCGGATTCACGCGGGACGTCCACACCGTGCGATCACTAAAGAACGGAACATTCACCCCGTGCCGCGAAGAATGATGCGGATTGCGCACAGAATAATGCCCCGCAATCAGATCGCCGTACAACGGGTTGCTGTTGTTGTTATAAAAAATGCGCCCGTAATTATCCTGCGTGATGCCCCATTGGCCGCGGGCACGAGTGTGATGCACCACCCATTTCCCATCCACGAAGCGCAGGCGTTTGCTGGACTTCGCGTTGTAGAGCCAATTGTCGAGGCCGAACATCAGACCGTTCTCGGTGTGCTCCACCGGCCCTTGGCTCCCGTAGTTTTTGAGCACGGCAGTTTTTTTGTCGGCCTTGAGATCGCCATCGGTGTCTTCACAAAACCAAAGCGTCGGCGGCTCGGCCACGAGCACCCCGCCTTTGACCAGCGCAATGGCGCGCGGCATTTGCAGGCCCGTGAGAAAATCTGTGCGCTTGTCCATTCGCCCGTCGCCATTGGTATCCTCCAAAACCCCCACGCGACCGATGCGGGCATCCTCACCTGTGCCATCTACGTTCGGCATAAAAGCGCGCATCTCCACCACCCACATCCGCCCGTCCGCATCGAAGGCCATTGCCACGGGGTCGTGCACCAACGGATCGGCTGCAGCGATTTCGATACGAAACCCCGGCGCGAGCTTGAAAGTCTTGAGCGCCTGCGCGGGCGTGAGCGTGGGCGCGGGTGGCACGTCCATTGTGCGCCAAACTTCGGGTTGTTCCTGTCCTTTGCGATCGCCCTTTTGGGCGGTTGCGCTAAAACCCGCTGCCAACAGCGCGGTGAAAGTGACTGCAAAAATCCTGTTCATGATTCGATGATACGAAAGCGGCGCACCCTAAGCGGTGCGGCACTTACTGACAAGACGCGATTGGATTGTGAATCATTCGCACTTGTTCAACATTTCACTCCCCCATTCAATGGCCGTCCAATGAGGACACTGAAAAACTCAATTATTGTGGCTGGTTTGGCGATGACACTTGCGATGACATTTCTGACCGGCTGTTTCACCACCCAAGATGGCTCGTCGAATTTCACGATGATCCCCGGCCGCTCGGATGCATTCCAACTCCGCCCCAACTGGCCGCCGGCTCAGGCGATGCAAGCGGTGCAGGAAGTGTTGGCGCTGGAAGGCACCATCACGTCGGTTGAAGCCACGAAAAACACCGTGACCGCCCGCGTGAACGAACGCTATGTGTGGGTGAAGGTGCAAACCGATGCGGAGTCGCCGGACATTTCGCTCATCACATTTCAAGTGCGCACCAAGTGGCGTAACCCCGATCTCGCGTTGGCCAACCGGCTAATGTCGATGACCGTCGCGCAGCTCGGCACGTACACCCGCCCCGCAGCCACGGCCGCGAGCAACTAGGCATCTTTGTCTTTCCAGCGAGTGAGCCGCGTGCCCGCCGCTTCGGCGAGCGCGGTGTTCGGGAAAAGTGCGATGATTTGCTGCATTGCCTCGCGCGCGCCCGCGATGTGTTCCAGTTTCAAATGCCAGTCCGCCGCCATATTTAGCCAACGGCACACATCGCGCGATTGTTGAAAGGGGCGCTGGATGAGGGTGTTCAATTCCGTCCACGCTTGCTTGGGCTGATCGTAACGCTCGAAATAAACGCACGCCAATTTCTCGCGCGTGTCGTTATCCAGCGGATGAGTTTCCAGTTGCTTGAGGCAATCGCTCACCACTTGGCCCGCATCGCGTTTGTCATTGTATTCGATGAAGGCATCCATCCGCGCGAGGCGTTGGGCGGTGAGCAGCTCCGCGCCGGTATTCGGAAAGCGCTGCATGATCCCCAGCAAAGTGGCGCGCGCGGCGTCTTTGTCTTCCGCGTATTTTAGCTGCCAATCCGCCAGTGTATTCATCGCGCGGGTGAGTTGGCCAATGGCGTGATGTTCCTGCGCAAAGATCGTGCGCAACGTGGCAGCCGCCGCCGGGAAATCTTTTAAGGTCACCACTTGAATATCAGCCATCAACATTTGCCCCTCGAAATCGCCAGGAAAACGGGTGAGTTGATCCTCAATTTCCGCAATTGCCCCCTGCGGATCACCGCGATGTCGCTTGGTTTCAGCTACGGAATAAAATGGCTTGGGCTCGACCTCCTCGCCTTCGCCGGTCATCCAATTCATCACGCCACCTATAAACAGGTCGGAAACACTGCCAATCCAAATAAACCCTAACAGCACACCGGGAACAATCGCCAATAGCATTCCGATTTTGCCCATGCTCACGCACGAGATAAAAATGATGAGCATCAACACCGAAGCGCCCACCTTAAGTACCATCGGCCCCACGGGATCGTGTTCATTTTTTTGCTGGCGATTGTGATTCAGGAAAGTCGCGCCCACGAATAGCGCTACGCCGCCCACCACGGATAAAAGACAAATCCAGCCCATCACTTACGCGGCGCGCGGAGGTCGAATTGGATTTGGGTGCGCGCATCGGTGACATCATTGCGCAACTCCAACTCGCGCAACTGCCATTCGCCCTCCAGTTTTTTGAATGACTTGGCCTGAAACAATTTCACCCGTTTCGTGCCGCGATATGCCTCCACGCAAAGCAAGGCGCGGTTGTGAATTTCCACCCAACACTTCACGTGACTATAACCGCCGGGCAAAACTTTTTCGGGCGTGCTCAAAAGGATATTGCACGATTCGCGCAAGCGCGACGCACGACCAATCACTTGTTGGTTCGGCCATTGCAAAAATTCCAATCCCAAATCGCCCAAGGTAAAATCCGATCCGGCAAAAATTTGATTCAGTTGTTCGCCTTCCATTTTTTTCCCAGCCTTTGCTCCCGGTGATTTGAAAAGATACTCGTTGGGTTTGTTCGGTGCCTTCCGGATTTGCAACGTGCCTTTGGCAGTCGCGAATGTTTCCACCTGCGCCGCGCCATCGATCTTGGCACGAAAGGTTACCGGCACATTCTCGCGTTTGCCGCGCGGCTTGCGGATGCGCAAGTTGCCTTTGATTTCGTCTTGGTTCACCAACCGCATCCCGCGCAAACTTTCCGCCAACGCCACGCCCATCGCCTTTTGCCCGGCGACATCCGTGGGCACAGGCGGCAATGGCTTGGCCTTCTCGGCGGCTTGCGCGAAGGCGGCGGTGAACAGAAAAAGGAAAATTCGTTTCATAACTTGTGACCCCTCGCCACAAGTTAAGCCCACCTCACGTTTCTCGCAAGGCAAGGATGTCCGATGCCCAATACCCAATGGGAGGGGGAAGCTCCTGCTAAACCGAAATGCCAGTGAGTTTTTCAAATTAGTCTTCGTGGACTCGCAAGCTCGTCCCTCCATTTCGGCGCGCGTTCCGCACGCCACGGCTCAGCAGGAGCTTCGCCCTCCCGAGGTGTGCCACAAACCATATTATCTTTGGCGCAACTGTGCCATAACGGCGCTGTTATCTGGGCCAGTTTTGTGTTTTAGCCCTGTTTTTAGGGGGTAAATGAATGGCATTGGATTTGCTTTATGGAGTTGGCTTTCCGTGCAGTGGCACAGTGGAAAGCGATTTGGAGATTAAATTTTATGGCGAAAATATTAGGCATTGATTTGGGTACGACAAATTCC
This sequence comes from Verrucomicrobiia bacterium, assembly GCA_014239365.1. GTDB lineage: Bacteria > Verrucomicrobiota > Verrucomicrobiia > Limisphaerales > UBA1100 > JACNJL01. The sequence continues at coordinate 8,865 of JAAZZB010000087.1, forward strand.
TGTATGTCCGTGATGGACGGCGGGGAGGCGATGGTGCTGGAGAATTCCGAAGGCAAACGCACAACGCCTTCAGTGGTGGCGTTTGGCAAAGGCGGCGAGCGGTTGGTGGGCGATGCCGCCAAGCGACAGGCGGTGACGAATCCCGCCAACACGATTTATTCCGCGAAGCGTTTCATTGGGCGCAAGTTCAATGAGGTGAAAGAGGAATCCAAACGGATGCCGTACAATGTGGTTTCCGGCAACAACGGCGACGCCGCGATTGAAGTGGATGTCGACGGCGAAAAGAAATCTTACAGCCCGCAGGAACTCGCCTCGATGGTGCTCGCTAAATTGAAGGCGGATGCCGAGATGCGTTTGGGCGAGAGCATCACGCAAGCGGTCATCACCGTGCCGGCGTATTTCAATGACACCCAACGGCAAGCCACCAAAGACGCGGGCAAGATCGCCGGCCTTGAGGTGCTGCGAATCATCAATGAACCGACGGCCGCTTCGCTGGCGTACGGGCTTGATAAAAAGAATGATGAAAAAATTGCCGTGTACGATTTAGGCGGCGGCACGTTTGATATTTCGATTTTAGAAATCGGCGACAAAGTGTTTGAGGTGAAAGCCACCAACGGCGACACGCACCTCGGCGGCGATGACTGGGATAACACGATCATCGACTGGGTGGTGGCGGAATTCAAAAGCGACAGCAGCATCGATCTCACCGGCCAACCGGACGCGATGCAACGCATCAAGGAAGAATCCGAAAAAGCGAAGATCGCTTTGTCCAGCGCACAGACTTACGAAATCAGTTTGCCCTTCATCACGGCTGATCAATCCGGCCCGAAGCACATCAAGGTGGAACTAACCCGCGCCAAGCTGGAACAGCTCACGGACGATTTGTTCGAGCGCACCACCGCACCGGTGAAGGCGTGTATGCGCGATGCGGAACTTAGCTCCGGCGAAATTGATGAGCTCGTGCTCGTCGGCGGAATGACCCGTATGCCCCGCGTGGTGGACACCGCCAAGGCGTTGCTCGGCAAGCAGCCTAATCAAGGCGTGAACCCCGACGAAGTCGTGGCCATCGGCGCGGCGATCCAAGGCGGCGTGCTGAATAAAGAAGAGGGGCTCGACAGTGTGTTGTTGCTGGACGTAACGCCACTTTCGCTCGGCATCGAAACCGAGGGCGGCATTTTCACCAAGCTCATCGAGCGTAACACCACGGTGCCCGCGAAGAAATCGAATGTGTTTTCGACTGCCGCAGATAATCAACCGGCAGTGGATGTGGTGGTTTTCCAGGGCGAACGCCCGATGGCGAATGACAACAAAAAGCTCGGCAACTTCAAACTGGACGGCATCGACTCCGCCCCGCGCGGGATGCCGCAGATTGAAGTGAGTTTCGACATCGACGCCAACGGCATCCTCCACGTGAGCGCCAAGGATAAGAAAACCGGCAAGGAACAGAAAATTACCATCAAAGATTCCAGCGGTTTGTCGGATGACGAAATTGATCGGATGAAACGCGAGGCGGAAGAAAACGCCGATGCCGATAAACAACGGCAAGAGCAGGTGGAAATCCGCAATGAAGCGGACACCGGCGTGTACGCCGCTGAAAAAATGTTGAAAGAAAACGAAGAAAAACTTTCCGACGACACCAAGGCCAATCTCAAAAAGGCGACTGAAGCGTTGAAAGAAAAACTGACCGGCGACGATCAGGACGCCATCAAGTCTGCCAACGAGAAACTGCAGGAAGCCGTTCAGGCCGCAGCCGGCGAGGTGTACAAAGCCACTACCGAGGCGGAGCAAGCCGAACAAGCTGGACAGCCAGATGGCGGCGAAGATTCTGAGAAAAAGGACGATGGCCCGGTGGTAGACGCCGAGGTCGTTGAAGAAGAAAAGGCAGAAGAGAAAGCATAAATTTCCCGCGGCGGGTGTCGCGGGGGTTTCAATCACATCAACCCAAAAACAAAACAACACAGAAATACCATGGCACTAAAGATTAAACCCCTTGGCGATCGGATCCTCGTGGAACCGGTTGAAGAGGCTGAAGTGAAAAAGGGCGGAATCATTATCCCCGATTCCGCGAAAGAAAAACCGCAGGAAAGTAAAGTCGTCGCGCTGGGCACTGGCAAGACCGACGACAACGGAAAGAAAGTTCCCTTTGAAGTGAAAAAAGGCGACATCATTCTGACCAACAAGTACGGCGGAACTGAAATCAAACTCGACGGCAAGGAATACAAAATCCTGAACCAGGACGACATTCTGGCAATCGTCGGCTAACCCCTATTATTTAAAGAAAGAAAAACATGTCAGCCAAACAACTTGTATTCGACGAAAAAGCCCGACAGGGCATCCTGCGCGGTGTTGAAAAACTCGCCAAAGCGGTGAAAGTCACGCTCGGCCCCAAAGGCCGCAACGTGCTCATCGACAAAAAATTCGGCTCCCCCACGGCCACCAAAGACGGTGTCAGCGTGGCCAAAGAGATCGAACTGGAATGCCCGTTTGAAAATATGGGCGCGCAAATGGTCCGCGAGACCGCCAGCAAAACCAGCGACGTAGCCGGCGACGGCACCACCACTGCGACCGTGCTCGCCGAGGCCATCTACCGCGAAGGCCTTCGCAGCGTAACCGCCGGCGCGAGCCCCATTCACATCCAGCGTGGTGTGCAACAGGCCGTGGACGCCGCCGTGGCTCAGCTTGCTAAGATCTCCCAAAAGGTCACCAGCAAATCTGAAATCCAACAGGTCGCTACCGTGTCCGCCAACTGGGAAACCACCATCGGCGAAATCATCGCTGACGCAATGGACCAAGTCGGCAAAGACGGCACCATCACCGTTGAGGAAGCTCGCTCCATCGAGACCACTCTTGAAGTGGTGGAAGGAATGCAGTTCGACAAGGGTTACCTCTCGCCGTACTTCATGACCGACTCCGACACGCAAGTGGCCAAATACGAAGATGCCTACGTGCTGCTGTACGAGAAAAAAGTCAGCAACGTGAAAGACATCCAGCCCATCCTCGAGAAGGTTGTGGCAGCCGGCAACAAGCCGTTGCTGATCATCGCTGAAGATGTCGAAGGCGAAGCGCTGGCCACCCTCGTGGTGAACCGTTTGCGTGGCACGCTCAAGGTTTGTGCCGTGAAAGCCCCCGGCTTCGGCGATCGTCGCAAGGCGATGATGGAAGACATTGCCATCCTCACCGGCGGCAAATTCATCACCGAAGACCTCGGCGTGAAACTCGAAGGCGTTGAACTCAGCGACCTCGGCACCGTGACCAGCCTCGTGGTTGAAAAAGAAAACACCATCATCATCGATGGCGGCGGCAAAGCCAAAGAGATCAAAGGACGCATCGACCAGATCCGTCGTCAGATCGAAGAAACCACCAGCGATTACGACCGCGAGAAGCTCCAAGAGCGCCTCGCCAAGCTCGCCGGCGGTGTGGCCGTCATCAACGTGGGCGCCGCAACGGAGTCCGAGATGAAGGAGAAAAAAGCCCGAGTCGAAGACGCCCTCCACGCTACCCGTGCGGCAGTCGAAGAAGGCATCGTCCCCGGTGGCGGCGTCGCACTGCTGCGCTGTCTCCCCGCTGTTAAGAAAATTAACATCGGCGGCGACGAGCAAATCGGCGTGGACATCGTCCGGCACGCACTGGAATCCCCACTGCGCGCACTGACCAGCAACGCCGGCGTCGAAGGCGCAGTCGTCGTCCAGGAAGTGCTCTCCAAAAAGGGCAACATTGGTTACGACGTGGCCGCCGACAAATACACCGACCTCTTGAAGGCCGGCGTCGTCGACCCCGCCAAAGTCACCCGCAGTGCGCTGCAGAACGCCTCGTCCATCGCGGCCCTGTTACTCACCACCGAGTGCCTCATCACTGACGTGCCCGAGAAGGAAGCGCCCCCCGCTCCCGACCACGGCCACGATCACATGTAAATCACAGGCAAACTAATCACAACGGGGCCGGTTCGCCGGCCCCGTTTTTTTGTGCCCGCCTGGCCCCGACCCTACTATAAACTTTCCTCAACTTTACAGTACCCAAGCCCTCACGATTTCGGCTACACTACCCGCGATGAAATCCCACCGGCTCCTCAAACGCGTATTCAAAGACTCCTCCGTCCAGATCATTGCCAACGACATGAACCTCTCGCCCTCCACCGTATATAAGTGGGCCGAGGCTCCCGACAGCGGCTCCGCCAGCGGAATCCCAAACCCCCTCGACCGCGCCCTCTCCCTCTACAACGCCACCGGCGATCCCCGTGTCATCCATTGGCTGTGCGAACAAACCGGCGGCTTTTACGTCGGCAACGCCGTCACCGCCAGCAACGGCGACATCCCCCAACGCCTCGGCCCCGCCACCAGCAAAGTCGTCAAACAATTTGCCGACCTCCTCTCCACCGTCGCCAGCGCCGCCTCCGATTCCAAAATCAACCCACGCGAAGCCCGCACCATCCGCCGCGAATGGGAAAAACTAAAACGAGTCGCCGAAGGCTACGTCCAATGCTGCGAGCAAGGAAACTTCAAGCAACTCAACCGCGAAATGAAAAAGCGGAAGTAAAGCGGCCGCTACAGATTCCCCAACCCGAGGCATTACCCCGGGCTATCACAGGGCCGCGCTTTCAGCGCTGGGGGTGTGGGATTGATTTTTGGGCGGGTTTCATTCATCCTTGGGGGCGTGGAGGAACGGGACATCCAGAATGCCTTGGGGGAGATTGCCGCCGAAATGGATCCGACGTTGAAGAGTCAGCGGATGGCTTCTTTGGTGTCGGCAGTGTTTCGCACGGCGGGGGTGGAATTGGTGGTGGTGGGCGGCTCGGCGATTGAGTTTTACACGGAGGGGGCGTATGCGTCGGGGGATTTGGATTTGTGCCTCGTGCCCCCCTCAACAATCACCCTGCGACAACGGCAGGAGTTAATGGGGCGCCTCGGCGCAGAAGGCGGCCCGCGCAGTTGGCGAGTGGCCGGGATGTTCGTGGATCTGCTGGGCGAGGTGGAATCGCTGGCGAATACGCCGCGACGGCAATTGAAAGGGCCGTACGGGGTCATTCAAATTGTTCAAACGGAGGATTTGCTGGTGGAACGGATTTTGGTTTCAACTTATCCCGGTCCCAATGTGGAGGCCCGGGATTGTGCCAGAAAATTGATCGGGGTGATTCTTGAAGAACGGATGCAGTTTGACTGGGCCGAATTTTGCCGGCTTGCGGCATTGCCCGAATATGATAACCTCGCTGACTGCGAACGATTGATTGCGGAAACTTGTGATGAACTCGGAAAAGAAAATCCCCTGCATCCCGATGGGTGAAGTAATGCCCTGGGAGGATTGGCTGGCGGGACGGCGCGCCCGGCGCGAGACGGGCAATCGCGTGGCGCCGGAAATCATCCGCCGCAAGACGAGCTCGAAGGACAAGCGTTTGCGGGCGTTGTATAATGGCGAGCGGGGCTTGCCATTTACGCCGACGGAGGATTTGTAGGTAAGGTTTTCATTCCCCTGTAGCGCCAAAGCGCCACCGGCGCGCAATGGGATAGCCCGGGGCAACGCCCCGGGAACACGAACCCCCAAAAAATACCGAGCGCTGAAAGTGCGAAATGATTGGCGGGCGATTGTTTCGGGCTTGCAGCCCTTAAATTATTTTTCGATTGCCCAACCCGGGGCGATGCCCCGGGCTATCATAGGGCCGCGCTTTCAGCGCTGATAGAATCTGCGTGACGCTGGATCATTACGGAGCGCTGGGAAAATTTCGCAGCGTTACAACAAGCCTAATTCACTGATTGATCTGAAGGTGGTTTCGGGGGTTCGATGCTCGATGGCGTGCCAGCCGCGCGACTTGGCGGCGGCGATGTTTTCGGGGAGGTCATCGAGATAGAGGATTTCGTTTCCGTGGCAGCCGGTGGTTTGTTCGAAGAGTTCGTAAATTTTTGGGTTGGGCTTTAGGGCGCGCACTTCGTGCGAGAGGATGTGGCCGGTGAAGCGGGGCCAGAAATCGTAGGCGCGGCTGATGTGGCGCACGGCCATTTCGTTGGTATTGGAAAGGGTGTACGTTGGTAAACCGCTCGCGGTGAGCGTGGTGTGCAGCGCAATGATTTCTTCGATGGGGGTGAAGATGTCCTCGAAGTATGCGGCGAATTCCGATTCGCTTCCGTCGAAGCCAGTTTCTTTTTGGACGATGGCGAAAAATTCTGGCGAGGTGAGTTGACCGCTTTCGTATTGGGCGAGCAATGGCGATTGGTTGAGGAAGGCGTCCAACTCGGGCACGTCCATTTGGGTGCGCGAGGCCATTCGGCGCACGAAGATTCCGTAATCAAAATCGAGCAGCACTTTGCCGATGTCGAATGCGGCGACTTTAATCATCACGCTTACTGCAATTCGCGCCGGCCTTCGAGGGCGCGGGTGAGGGTGAGGTCATCGGCGTATTCCAAACCACTGCCCGCGGGCAGCCCATGGGCGAGGCGAGTGACGGTGACGCCTTGATTTCCCTTTCCCGTAAACCGCTGCGCGAGGTAATTGCTGGTGGCGTCGCCTTCCACATCGGTGCCGAGCGCGAGGATGATTTCGTTGATGCCGGTTAAGCGCCCTTCCAATTCGGCGATGCGCAAGTCTTCGGGATCCACGCCGTTGAGCGGGGAAATTTTGCCGCCGAGCACGTGATAGCGACCTTTGAACGCGCCGGATTTTTCGACGTTGATGATGTCCACCGCCGTTTCCACCACGCACAACGTGGCCGCATCACGGCGGTCATCGGTACAAAGCGCGCACGGCTGATGCTCGGTGAGTGCACCGCAGGTTTCGCAAAGTTGAATGCGATCGCGTGCGGTGAGCAGCGCCTCGGCCAGTTGCTGGACTTGCCCCGATTCGCTTTGGACGAGGTGCAGCGCCAGCCGTTCGGCCGAGCGCGGGCCGATGCCGGGGAGTTGACCGAGCGCGCCGACCAATGCCGCCACGGGTTCGGGCAGTGCGATCATCGCCTAACCCAAGCCCGGCATATTAAAACCGGAAGTGATCTTGGCCATCTCCTGTTGCTGGATCGCTTGGCCTTCGGCGATGGCTTTGTTGACGGTGGTGAGCAGCATATCCTCGAGCATCTCCACATCCTCCGGATCGAGCGTTTCGGGATCCACCTTGATAGATTTCACGCTGCCATCGCAGCACGCCACCACCTTCACCGCGCCGCCGCCGCTGGTGGCTTCCACCGTGCGATCGGCCATCGTCGACTGCATTTCCTGGGCCTGTTGCTGGGCCTTCATCGCCTGCTTCATTAGCTTATTGATACTTGCCATAAATTTTTCTCCAGTTAAGTACGCACATCCACGATCTGACCCTTGAACACTTCGAGTGCTTTTTTAATGAGCGGATCGTTTTTGAATTCATTTAAATCCACCGGCCCCTCAGCCATTTTTGGTTTGGGCGGATTGTTCGGTTTAGGTTCGGCGTCGGGCGTTTGGGAAGATTGAGGCGCGGCTTCCTCACGCACTTCCGCTGTGGGCGTGGGTGCCAGCGCAGGTGCAGGCGCGGCCCAATCGGCGGGAGTATCGGCTTTGATCAAACGCACTTCGCGCACGTCCTGTCCCAACTCAGCCATTTTGGCTTTGAGCGCCTTGAGAGTTTTTGGGTTGTTCGCCAGTTCCAAAGCATTTTCATGCCCGGGCGGAAAGCCAATGGACAGCACGCCGCTTTCCACGGAATCCAGATGCGCTTCGGCAAAGTTGCCTTTCACAAACGGCCCAAGGCAACCGATCAATTCCGCCCAAAGCGCGGGGCCGCCGGTGGGAATGGGCGCAGCTTCGACTGCGGGCGTTTCCACCGAGGGCGTTGGGGCGGCTTCTTGTTTTGCCACGGCGGGTTTTTCAAGCTTCGGCTTGGCGGCTTGTTTGGGCGCAGGGGAATTGGCGGGCGCCGCCGGCGCTGTTCCGCCTTCGGCTCGGAGTTGCTGCAAATGATCGAGCACATCGTTGAGGCTCATCGCGCTGGCGGCCTCGATGGCTTTCATAATGCTAACCTCCACGAGAATTTTGCGCGAGGCTGCGCTGCGCAATTGAAATTCGCACTCGGCAAACACTTCAAGAATGCGCGAGGCCGTTGAGGCATCGGCCAGCTTGGCTTGCGCGGCCAGCGCGCTTTGCTCGGCCTCAGAAATTTCCAGCAACGCCACGTCGCCCTTGGAAACTTGAAACACCATTAAATTGCGAAAATGATTTAGCAAATCGCTCACCAACCGGCGCAGTTCTTTGCCGCCGCTGGTGAGTTCGCTCAGTTCACGTAAAGCCGCTTCGGCTTCGCCCTTCAAGATGGCTTCCGCCAGCGAAATAATTTGCGTCTGCGAAGTGAGGCCAAACATCGAGAGCACATCGCCTTCGGTAATTTTTTCACCACAAAAACTGATGAGTTGATCCAGCGTGCTCTCAGCATCGCGCATCCCGCCATCCGCGCCGCGCGCGATGGCGTGCAACGCGCCGGGCTCGATCGTCACTTTTTCCTGTTTCGCAATGTGGGTGAGATGCTCCACAATTTTGGCAACCGAAATGCGCCGCAAATCAAAACGCTGACAACGCGACAAAATGGTGGGCAACACTTTCTCCGGCTCGGTGGTGGCGAAGATAAACTTCACGTGCGCGGGCGGTTCCTCCAGCGTTTTCAACAGCGCATTGAACGCGGCCGTGGAAAGCATGTGCACCTCATCGATGATGTACACTTTGAAGCGGCAGCTCGCCGGTGCGTACGGCGCGGTGTCGCGCAACTCGCGCACTTGCTCCACGCCGTTGTTGCTCGCGCCGTCAATTTCCAAAACATCCAGCGCGCGGCCTTCGGTAATCTCCATGCAACGCTCATCGTCGTCTTTGAAATCCACCGTGGGGCCATCGGTCGCGTTGAGGCATTTGGCGAAGATGCGGGCGATGGTCGTCTTGCCCGTGCCGCGCGGGCCGCTGAAAAGATACGCGTGCGCGATGCGCCCGGAAGCAATGGCGTTGCCGAGCGTTTGCGTGACGTGCTCCTGCCCGACCACTTCGGAAAACCGCTGCGGCCGATACTTTCGCGCTATGACTTGATACGACACTTCGATTGACGGTTGGGGGATTGACGATTGCGGATTGAACACTCGTCAATCGTCAATCGAAAATCGTAAATTCAAAAAGGTCAGGGTGACCACGGCAGATGCGGGGCAAGCTACCGTTGCTGCCTTCCGGCCCTGGCGGAGTTCGCAAGCCCACATTCCATGGGCCCTGACGCGCCGATAATGACGCCGCCGGAAAGCAGCGGCAAGCAGATTCACAAGAACTCTATTCCGCGCTGAATTTGTGCCGCGGGAGGGCGAA
>JAAZZB010000006.1 GCA_014239365.1 Verrucomicrobiia bacterium
AGCGGGTCAGAGAAAGATCAAATTAAAGAGACCCTCAACTACGGTGTCATCAAAATGAACATCGACACCGACACACAATACAGTTTCACCCGCCCCATCGCCGACCACATGATGACCAATTACGAGGGCGTGCTGAAAATCGACGGAGAAGTCGGAGTCAAAAAGGTCTACGACCCGCGCTCCTACCTGAAGAAGGGCGAGGAAGCGATGGCGGCTCGCCTTGTGGAAGCCTGTGACGATCTTGAGAGCACCGGCAAATCAATTGCCGGCTCGGTCTAAGGCTAAAAACCCAACTACTTGATGGTCACCGGACTAAACCTGCTCTTGGTTCCTTTGGCGTAGATACCGTAGTACTGGATTTTTTCCAGATCTTTAGGGGTTTGCATCACGACTTCCGTCTTACCCACTTTCAAGGTAAGCAACCCTTTAACCGTGTCAATGGTCACCACCGCCTTGAAAGATTCGTCCGGATTCAAGGCCACTTTTTTAACGGTCCCTAGACTGGTATTAGCCCAAGCTCCCGGAAAAATCCCATGCGATCCCATCCCGATCATGGAACCGGCCTTCCAGAGTTTATCGTTGAGAGGTTCTGCTCCCAGCACGAGGCAGGCGTTGCGGGTTCGATCTTTGACTGCGGCCTGATACTCCAGTTCAAAGGTAATCTTTTTACCCACCGCACGATCCAGTTTATGCAGTGCAAAGGCTTCCCCCTGCCCCGCATCCAGAAGATACCCCTCACCATCCTTGCTCACCGTGCCTCCCTTGACGATCTCCCAATCGCCGGTTTCATCCTTGCCCTCGGATAATTTCTTACCCTTGGTCCGTTTGCCACGTTGACGGGGCTTTTCATTAATCCACCATTCCGAGGGCCCCTCCTTTTCCACCTCGCCATGTACCTTGAGTAGTGCGGCCTTCATCGAGGCGAGCTTCTCAGGCATCTTGACTGCCAAATCCGTTTGCTCCTTCCAATCCTTTTCGATCTCATAGAGTTGAAATTTTTGCAGGGCCTCGTCTCCCACAATTTTCCAGTCCCCAATCCGCAGAGCCACATGGTTGTCGGCCGGCGCCAGGTGATTACGCCAGTAAAGAGGCACAGGCCGTTCAACGGGCTTGCCCGCAAGGGCCGGTCGCATATCCACTCCGTCTATGCCCCGATCCTTGGGGAGTTCGCTTCCGACAATCGATAATATAGTGGGGAAAAGATCTGAGCCAATCACCGGCACACTGCTGATGGTCCCGGGCTTGATGTGGCCGGGCCAGCGGGCGATGCCCGGCACGCGAATACCGCCTTCATGACTCCAGCGCTTGCGTCCCCGCAGGCCCCCGGTCGAACCACGGGTACGACCCTTGGTTCCCGCCCCTTCCGGGCCATTGTCAGAGGTGAAAAAGACAAAGGTATCCTCCGCCAAACCCTGCTCGTCGAGTTCCTTCATCAGCACGCCAAAGGCGTGATCGAGCTGAGTGATATTGCCGTGGTGCTGACGGATTCCTTCATCATCAATATCCGCATAGGGCTTCATGAATTCCGGTGCTGACTCAATGGGCAAGTGCGGTTCATGAGTCCACACGGTAATAAAGAAGGGCTTATCCTTGTCGCGCTCCTTGCGCAGCCAGTTGACCGCTTCCTGTGCGGCGATCACCGCCGAGGCACCTTCAATCACGCCAACAGCCTTGCCGTTGCGCACAAAGTTCTTGGGATTGATGTGATGAGGCGAGGCATTGTTCTGGGTGGCCAACCACCAGTCATAGCCGTGGTCATTGGGTTGGGGATGGCGCGGATCATTAAAGAATCCATTGAGGTGCCATTTGCCTGTATGACAGGCGGTGTAGCCCTTAGCCTTGAGCACCTCTGGAATGGTAATTTCACTGGTCCGCAGGTGCACCTGATGCCCGGAAGGAATCCATCGCCACACCCCGTTGCGGTAGGGAGTCCGGCCGGTCAGGACGGAGGAACGCGAGGGCGAGCAAACCCCGCAAGCTGCGTAGCATTGGGTCAGTCGCACTCCTTGGCTGGCAAACTTGTCCAGATTGGGCGTCTTAATCCGGGGATGCCCTTGCACCCCAAGGTCACCCCAACCCATGTCATCAGTTAGGAAGATTACAAAGTTTGTTGGCTTATCCTTCGCTTGAAGGTCGAAGGCAAACCCCAACCCCACCACCGCAATCATCAAGAGAACCTGCTTCATGCCCGCCACCCTACGCCTCATCGACACGGGTGTAAATGCTGTTGGGGGGGGGGCGGAAGGGGAGTGAGCCGGTTAGTCGAAGTCGCTGCGGATGTCACACTTGGGCAACGCCTTCATTAATTCAGCCGCGCCCTCGTCGGTGATTTGGGTGGAGGGCAAGTAAAGGTTAGTGAGCTTCTGCAACCTGGCAATGTCCTTGAGGCCCGCGTCGGTGATTTCGGTGCCTCCCAAGTCAAGCACGCGAAGGTTCTGCATCTTAGCAATATCCTTGAGGCCCGCGTCGGTGATTTTGGTGCGGGACAAGTAAAGCTCGGTGAGGTTCTGCATCTTGGCCACCTCCTTGAGGCCCTCGTCGGTGATTTTGGTGTCTTCCAAGCCAAGGTAGGTGAGCTTCTGCAACTTGGCCACATCCTTTAGGCCCGTGGCGGTGATTTTGGTGCGGCTCAATTCAAGGGCGCGGAGCTGCTGCAACTTGGAAATATCCTTGAGGCCCGCGTCGGTGATTTCGGTGCTGTTCAAGTAAAGCCGGGTGACTTTTGCCAAGTCCGCTTCGGTGAGTTCGCCTGTGGGTTTCTTGAGTTGTTTTCGAACCGCCTTCTCAACAATGGGGTCCGCAATCTCAACAATTGTGGACTTCTTCTTGGCCTCTGCGGCTGCCCTGGATTTAGCGGCTTTCTCCTCCTCCGACTCCCCACACCCCACCAACCCCACCACCGCAATCATCAAGAGAACCTGCTTCATGCCCGCCACCCTACGCCTCATCGACACGGGTGTAAATGCTGTTGGGGGATGGGTGAGCGGGTTACTTGCTGGAGAGTGCCTTTTTAAAATTAGCAGCATGAAAACGCATAATCTCCAATCCCTTTTCCTCATAAATCTTTGTGGCACTATGCGGAGCATCGGGAATAATAAGGTGCTCAAAGGGAATCTTGAGTTGTTTCAAGTGCTCCATCCATTCGAGGTTGTTCTGGTAATTAAATCCCTTGCTACCCACATGAACCAAAATATTGAGTTTAGGCTTGGGGTTGCGTGCATATTTCCGGGCCAAGTCCCATGTATTGTAACCCTCTGCAAAAAGCAGCTTATCACTTTCGCGGCCTCCTTCCTCAGAGATCCTTTTCTCAGTCGCATGACCGCCTCCACCGGGTGCTGCTGAAACAAAAAGGTGCGGATGCCGAAACATGATGCGCGCAGTGCCGCGCCCGCCCTGTGAGAAACCCTCCAGCCCACGCCCTTCGCGCCCCGGGATGGTGCGGTAGGTTGCATCCACGTGCGGGATCAGCTCCTTGATAAAGACATCCTCACCCATCTGGCCTTTCTTCCTCATATTATAGTGGCTCACCGGGCCCCCATTAACAAAAACATAAAGTGCCGGTGCCACCTTACCCTCCTTCATGGCGGCGTGAATCCAAGTCACCAGTTTTATGCTCTTCATTTCGTTACCAGGTCGACCTCCATGCAAATAGTAGACCACCGGAAACCGTTGGGAGGTTTTTTCCTGATATTGCGGCGGCAGGTAAAGGCAGTACCCCACCTCCACACCCATCGATCGGCTCTTGAAAGTGTGATGCTTCACTTGCCGCGGCGCATTGGCCGGAAGCTTATTAACCCACTGGAAAGGTTGAACGGGTTTCGGTTTTTTTTTCTTCTTATCCTTTGGCGCATTCTGCGCACTCAAAGGCAGGGCGATGGCGATCAGTACAATGGTGAGGGCCCAGTATTTCATAATGTTGTTTCGGGTTTCTTTGGTTTCATCCCACCCCGCAGCGCCCCGGCTTCTACTGAGCCGTAGTTATCCAAAAAGAGCGGGTTCAACGGACGACTGTTGGGCATCGACAACCAGACACGCAGGATGTGCCGGCGGCGATCCTGTTCCGGCCAATCCTCAAAGGCCGAGCGCCGATGCAGAGTCACCCAGTTGTTCAGGAACACCATGTCGCCGGGCTCCTGCCGAAAGGTCGCATGTAGCGCCGGATTCTCGGCCAGTTCCTCCACGAGATTCAACGCCTCCACCTGCCCGGACGTAAGATCTGGTAAATCCGGATGCGCATGTGCGCGGTTAATCAACACTCGCAGCAGGCTCGCTGCAAATTGCCCCTCACAGAACGAAAATACCGGCTGCCGACACCACGGCCGATCGTTCCCGCCATCTACCGTGTGGCGCAGATAATAAAACGGCTCGCACAACTCCGCCAACAAATCCGGCCGCCGCCCGAGAATCTCGTTGTAGAGCGCCATAGAGCTGACCACGGTGTTTTCCCCGCCGCTCTTCGCCTGTCGATGGCAACAGAAACCAATCACGTCACAGCGGTCGGTGTGAAAGCTCAGCTTGCGACTGGTGTTCGGCCCACGAGTTCGTGCGTCTTCTGTTGCATACCCAGCATCAGCCACGCTGAAAATTCGCTCGCCCGCCGCACTCTGCGAAACCGGCGTGCCGAGATGAACGGCCACGGCCCAGAAGATCCGCCGTAGTTGATCTTCCGAAAACCGGTCCACCGGCAATCCACGCACCCACACAAATCCCGCGCCCTCCTCCAGCTGCTGCTGCACCGCCGCCAACCGCACCGCCAATTCACCCAGCAGGAGATCCTCCTTGCCCAGCGCATCCACCGGCTGGCCATCGCTGGCAGTAATCGCCTCCTCAAGCCGCATCACCTCGTCATCCGTAAACCACACCTCACAGTCATCCCGCCGCCACAGTTCTTCCCCGCGCCAAATGCCGGGGTGCTTCAACAATAGATTGGAAACCGCGCCGACCATTAATTCACCGTGAATTGCAGAATGCGCGCCGCAGCTCCTTTGCTGGCGGGATTGGATTTTTTACTTAATCGAATGCGGGCCGTGTGCTCGCCGGGTTTCAAGTCGGCAGCGAACATCACCGTGCGCGGGTAATGCAAGCCACGACTGTGACGATGATATAAATCCACGCGCTTCCATTCGCCGCCGTCGAGGCTTACTTCCAGCGCGCCCGCATCCGGCCCCGCCAAAACATACGCGCCGAGAGCGCGGCCTTTGAATTTCACCGTGGTCTCTTTTCCGGGCTCAGTTGACGTCAGCAATTTCATCCCACCAAAAGGGTTACTGCGAAAACTGCCGGGAATCTTTTTCCAATTCGGCACGTGCCACGTCCACGCCGCATTTGCAGATTCGGCAGGTGAACGGAAATGGCCGTCAAAATAACTCCCCTCATCCAGCGGCTTCGCGGGCAGAACGTGGGCGACAGGTTTCTTGTCTAATTTTTTGGCCCACGCGGAATCGAGAAGCTGCCCAATCATCGCGGCCGCAATCGCGTTGCCCGGAGGCTTGGGATGCGTTCCGCCGAATTCCTTCCACGTGAGCGTGCCAGCGTCGATGCGATCGGCCACTTCACGCGCGAGGAAAATCGTGGAGACGTTGTACCGCTTCAGCACCGTCTCGTGCGCGGCAATGGCGAGCGGCACTTTGCCGGCACGCAGTTGGGCGAGCATGCCGGGATTCACAAAATGCGTGACCACGATGTCCATTTTCGGCTGCGCTTTTCGCGCTTGGCGGATGATGCCTTCCAATCCCCGAATACAATCGCGCCGCGCGTGGGCCGCGTCCTGATCATCGTTCACGGCGAACTCGATGAAAAATAAATCCACCCTCCCCTCCGCCAGCACTTGCGATCGCAACCGAAACGCGCCCGTCGTAGAGCACGTCGATGAAATGCCCGCATTGATAAATGCAAAATCCTTTTTCGGAAACCGTTTCAGCAACCAATTTTCCACCATCGGCCGATACCCATTCATCTGCGTGATCGACCCGCCCATAAACGCCACGCGGTTGAGTTTGTTTTTGGAAAACTGCAACTGTGAATTGGTCAAGTTGCCACGCGAAATGATGTTGCGATTTGCGGCAACCGCTTGGCCGGAAACCGCGCACAGTGTTGCTAGGAATATCAGGATTTTCACGCGGAGATTTTAACCACAGAGAGCACAGAGGAAAGAATAATGATTTTTTAAAAACGCCTCCCGACAGTGTGCCAAAAGAATCAATTCACCGGCAAATTTTCTGGAAAGTTTTCATCATTGAACATTTCCAATTCGGCTTGGGCGGATTAGAATCCAGCAGTGCAAGGAACGATTGATATGAAAATTGAAAAACTCATGATGACGGCGGCGTTGTGGTTCGTGTTTTCAGGAAACACGACCGCAGCAGATTGGCCGATGTGGCGCGGGGATGTAACGCGCAGCGGAGCAACGCGCGAGGCTTTGCCCGCCAAATTGGACTTGCTCTGGACGCGCAAATTGCCTCCGGCCAAGCCGGCTTGGCCAAACGAAGTGCGCTTGCATTTTGATGCCTCGTACGAACCGATCGTTTCCGGAGGGCGTATGATAGTGGGTTCGCCCAATGACGGCAGTGTGACGGCTTACGACACTAACACCGGACGGGAGTTGTGGAAATTTTTCACAGACGGGCCGGTGCGGTTGGCGGCGGTTGCGTGGAAAGAGAAAATTTATTTTGGTTCGGACGATGGCTATTTGTATTGCCTCGATGGGGCGAAGGGTTCGCTGCTTTGGAAAGTGCGCGGGGCACCGAGCGCGCGCCGCGACTATCGGCACTTGGGCAACGGCCGACTGATCTCGGTTTGGCCGGTGCGCGGCGGGCCGGTGCTGGCCGATGGCGTGGTGTATTTTGGCGCGGGCGTGTGGCCGTCGATGGGAGTTTTTGTTCGCGCGGTCGATGCGGCGACGGGCAAGGTGATTTGGACTAACGCCAACAGTCACGCGATTGAGAATGTGCGCATCGATCATAATTATTTGCACGAGTCCGGAATTTCGCCGCAAGGGCATATGTTGATTTCGGGGGATCTGTTGATCGTACCCAATGGCCGCTCGATGCCTGCGCGGTTGGATCGGAAAACCGGTGAACTTAAATATTTTGTGCAAGGCTACCGCAATGGCGACAGCCGAGTGATTCTAGGCGGCAAGGTGGCATTGGTCGGCGCCAGCGGCGTGATCAACCTGAAAGACGGCCGCGAGATTGGCAGCCGCTGGGCGACGGCCGGCAAGGATGCCCCTTCGGGGTGGAGCTCGAAAAAGGATCTCTTTGAGGGGCCGATGCATGCTTACAAATTTCTGCCGGGTTGTGATTATCGTTCGGTCGTTGACGGCTCTGCCTGTTACGGGATGCACAAGGGCGTGCTTTTTGCGTATGATCTCAATCGGGCAATCACCTCGCTTTACAATCTCGATGATCAAGGGAAAACGCTAAAACCAGTGCGCTGGGATGCGCCGCTCCTTTGGAAACTGGATATTGGAAAGCTGGGAACAACAAATCACAAAACGCTCATCAAAGCGGGCAAACAACTTTACGGCCATGTCGGCAAGCAACTGTTTTCGATTGGTTTGCCGGTCGCGAAAGTAGTGCCCCCGAAACTAATCTGGTCGAAAAAATTAAACTCGGAACCGGCAACCATTTTGGCCGCTGACAAAAAATTGTTTGTGGTGGCGACGGACGGAACGATTCAATGTTTCGGCAAGGCAACCGCGGAAGCAATAATTCATGAACACCAATTCGGGACCGTTCCAAAGGATGGCGATGCGGCGCAAATCGTGAAACGAGCATTGAAGGGAACGCCACCGCAGCGCGCTTATGCCGTGGTATTAGGAGTCGCCAACGGGGATCTCGTTCAAGCGTTACTGGATCACACAATCATGAAAGTGATCGTGCTCGACGAAAATCCCAAACGAATCAATCAACTGAAACAACGTCTCTCCGCGCACGTTAATTACGACAACTTCCAAGCGATCGTTGGCACGGCGAATACCGTTGAACTCCCGCCTTATCTCGCGAGCCTGATTGTTTCGGAAACTCCGGATGCCCTGAAGCTCACTGACACAAAATCGGTTGGACAAATTCTCAAGTCTTTGCGGCCGTACGGCGGAACCCTCTGTTTCCAGCTGATTCGCGACGAACAATATGCCGTTGCGAAAACAGTTGGCAAAACGAAAATGGCCAACCTGCGGATCGAGACAACCCCAGATTTACTTTTCATCCGTCGTCTGGGCGGTTTGCCTGGCGCGGCTGATTGGACGCACGAAACAGCTGATGCCGCGCGGTCATTTTTCTCCAAGGACGAATTAGTCAAAGCACCGCTCGGAGTGCTGTGGTACGGCGACGGGCCCGATCATGGTTTTCATAAACGCAAGGACTACGGACACGGTGTTAAGCCGCAGGTTGCCGGCGGTCGGATGTTTGCCCTGCAAGTTGCTTCTAGCACGCTGCACGCGGTGGATGTGTACACGGGCCAGGTTTTGTGGACGCGCAAAGTTGGCGGCTCGGCTCGGTACGCTTCGTTTCCCGATGCGGTTTATGTCGCCACCGGACGATCTTGCGAGGTGCTGAATGCCGCGGATGGAAAAACAAAAAACACGTTCAATATGGACATCGGCCAACCGGATAACCAACCCGCAAGCGCCTCGGATATTCGAGTAGACGGCGATCTCATTCTGATCGCCATCCGATTCAACAACGAAAACGCAATCAGCAAAGGTCGCTGGAACAGTCAATTACTCGTCGCGCTGGATCGCAAAACGGGCAAACAACTTTGGGCGCGCAAGGCCGAACATCGATACAACACTGCGTCGATCGCGGTGGCCGACGGGCGCGTGTTTTGCGTCGACTCCCATTCGCCTGAAGAAATTTCCAAGATGTCCCGCCGCGGCGAACCGACCGATACATTGCCCTCAACCGTCTTGGCTCTTGAAGCACGCACCGGAAAAGTTCTTTGGACCACCGTGAAAAAAGATCCCGCCGCCGTTCATCACTCGCTACATTTCCTCGGCCTCCGCACCAAGGACGATTGGCTTACCTACTCGGCCGAGCACAAAATGCTGCTCACGGGCAAATCGGAAAACACCTACGCCTTCAACGCCACCAACGGCCGGCAAATCTGGCACAAACCCGTCCGTGGAAATCAGCCGCTCATCCTCGGGCCAAACTCGTTTATCAATCAGGCCGGCCATACTTACGAGGTCGCCACCGGCAACATCCTGAGCAGCGTGCCACTGTTCCGGCGAGGCGGCTGCAACTACGCGGTCGGAAATAAAAATCTGTTATTCCTACGCGCCAACTGTGCCGCTTACGTTGATATCAAAAGCCGCCAGCAATACAACCTCCGCAATCTGCGTTCCGGCTGCAGCAACAGTTTGGTCGCCGCCGACGGGTTGTTAAACATCCCGTGCTTTTCCGTCGGCTGCGTTTGCAACTACCCGATCCAAACCTCCTTCAGCATGTTTCACATGCCCGCCGCCAAACAATGGCACGGCCCCGCCCAGCCGCAGGAAGTCCCAAAGAATTAAAAAGCGAGAACAAATTTTGGGTGGCGCGGCATCGACATTGGGGGGTTCCTTGGGCCCAATGACCGCCGCTGAAGCGGGGGATGAAATCAAAAACAGAGCAAACAATGCGAGGGAAACGGTCGTGGCTTTCACGCCTTCAATTTACCACACACTTGCCGGTTGTCAACTGACTGACAACATTTAATGTAAATATAATCTGATGTTCACAATATACAGGATGAATTTTTATCCTGAATATCGTGGGCATCTGTGTTCAAACAAAACCGCCCCACAGCGCGAGGCTGCGAGGCGGATGAATTTGAACTGGCGAACAAGTTCTATTGTTCGCGGCCGGCCGGGGCGAGCATCATCTGGAGCCACTCAATCATATCCAGAGAGTTATCACTATTTCTGTCGCCACCGCGGAACTGCGCCGTGCGCCCGGCGTTTGCGCCGCCTTCGAACATTCGGTTCCACTCGGCTTTCGTCACTTTGCCGTCGCCATTTTTATCGTATGTGATGAACAAGCGAGCGCGCTTGTCGCCACGAATCCGTGATTGCAGCGAAGGAGCGCGTTCGCCATTTCCCCCACCGAGATGAATGTCACGGCGGACTGCCTGAAATTCCTTCACCGTAAGCGCATTCCCCCCGCCACTGTGTTTTTCGAAAACTCCAGTCCACTTCTTCACGCCGCCTTCGCCATATAGACTTTTGAATTCGGCGAAAGACATTTGGCCGTCGCGATTTTTGTCAAACCCCTTGAAGATGCGCACCTGTTCTTTGTCAAACGACTTGTCGAGCAACGCCAAAAGCTTGGCGTCATTGTTCTTTGGTTTGGCCGAAGCGATGAACGCGCTCAGCACCAGTGCAAAGGTGAGGATGATCTTTAGTTTCATAGTTTTCCTTGGTTGTTGTTTTTTGGTTTGGTTTATTTTTCTTTGCCGCCGGATTTCCGGTTGAGCCAGTTTACAAATTCATCGCGATCCAGCACATCGTCGCCGTTCTGATCGGATTCGTTGAATTGCCGCTCGCGGGCGGGATGTTGACCGGGACCTTCGAACATTTGTAGGTATTCTGCGCGCGTCACTTTCCCGTCGCCATTCTCGTCGTAGGCAGCGAACATTTTCCCCGCACGGCTTCGTTCAAATTGCAGTTTGCCGGGCGGACGTTCACCGCTGCCCGCGCCATTGCGGATGGCCGCACGCAGTGCCTGAAATTCACTCATCGAAAGCTCTTCGTCGTTGCCTGAATGTTTTTGAAACATTGACTGAAACCGCACCGCGCGCCCGCCGTATAACCCGTCGAATTCCTCAAAACTCATCGCCCCATTGCCGTCGCGGTCGTACCGATCAAATATCTTCAATTCCTGACGATCACGATAGCGTTGCTCGTATTTTTCAAATCCAAGCAATCCGAGTGCATGATCCAGCACCGGCGCATCCGCCGCCGCAAGCATCATCACCGCCACCACCGATGCCGCAATGCCCCACGCCCAACCGGGCAGCCCCGCCCACGCACGACGCGGCGCGGCGATCACATTTGCCGGCGCTTTGTTTTCGGCTTCCTCCACCAACGATTCCAGCCAAGCCGCCGTCTGCGCCGAGGAACACGCCAATTGCAATTCATCCTCCAATGCTGAAGCGAGGCGCGCCGTTGCCACAAATTCTTCCAACGCGCCCGCGTCAGATCGCAGCGCTTCCTCCAGCTCAGTGGCCTCCGATGTTTTGCCATCGAAATACTTGCCGAGCTGTCTTTGATAATCGCTGTCCATTATGCCTCTGCTATGGTTCGTTTTACGCAATCCCGCAACAAGCGCCGCAGCCGTGAGAGCGTTTGATAAACGGCATCCACCGAACGCTCCGTCTGCTCCGCGATAGCCTCGCAGCGAAGGTCATCCTGATAACGCAACTCCAGCAACTCGCGCGAAGGCGCTGGCAATTCGTCCATACAATGCCGCAGTGCCTGAACTTGAAAATCGTGCTCCACCGAATCAAAGGCTTCGAGAATCCGCTCCATCGTTTCCGGCTCGAACGCCACTGGGAAACGTCGATCCGCGCGTTGACGATGCAAAATCTTATTCGCCGCAATCCCGCGCGCCCACGCGCCGAAGGATTTCGTGCGGTCAAAGCGCTCCCATTCCCGCCACAAAATCAGCGCCACCTCCTGAAACACATCCTCCCGCGCCGCCGGCTCCCGCACCAACGAACCGATGAAGGCCCGCAAATCGCGTTGGTGTTCCAAGAAGTTTTCCAGAAATTCCTCGTGCATATCCTTACCACACCTTCCCCAAAAAGCTGATTTCCTGACAATGTTTTTTTATAAATTTTCAGCCAAGCCAAGTTTTTCACCACAGAGACACAGAAGGAATAAACAATTTTTTCTCACCCAGCGATCCTCAGGGTTGATTTCATTCAGGCATCGGGCCAAGAGAACCACCCCAAATCATACCGTCATTGGCAAAAATGTTATTAGGATTGAAAGCAATTTCCCACGGGTAGCCATCGGGATCAGCAAAGTAGCCGTTTTGACCGCCCCACTCAGCCGATTGTGCGGGCTTCAAAATTTTCCCACCAGCCGATTCGGCGAAGGCGAGCACCTCGGTAACTTCCGCCTCGGTGCGGACATTGTGCGCGAGGGTGATGCCGCCAAAACCGGTGCCGGTTTGTGGATGATCGTCGGCGATATCTTTCGCGAGCAATTTTTTCGGATACAATGCGAAACGCGTTCCGACAGTGCGGAAGATGGCCCAGTCGGCGGTGGCTTCGGTGATGTCGGTAGGGAAGCCAAGGCCGTCGCGGTAGAAGGCGATGGCCCGCGCCATATCCGCCACGCCGAGCGTGATGATGCTGATGCGTGGCTCGAACATGCCACTACAATTTTGGGAACGACTTTTTTAGGTCGAGCTTGTCGCCCATTTCTTTTTGGAGTTTGAGCATTCTGGCAAAGAGCTCGCTAATACGTTTTTCCTGTTTGGCGTCGTGGGCGAGGTCGTTCATTTCCAGCGGGTCGGCATCGATGTTGTACAAACGCGCTTTGTTGACGGCGGGGTAAAGGATGAGTTTCCAGCCATCGACGGTGACGCTGCGTTGCTTGCCGAGATACGCGCCGTGGATGGCGTCGTAAGCGTGCTTCTTTGACTTGCCCTTGAGCATCGGCAGGAGGCTGTGGAATTCCACTTTGTCAGCGGGCTTGGCGCCGGCGATTTCGAGCGAAGTGGGATGGACATCCTGCAAATAAATGGGTGCATCATTTTTCGCGCCCGCTTTGATGCCGGGGCCGGCGGCGATGAAGGGGACGCGCGTGCTGTGCTCGTACATATTTTGTTTACCAAACAAACCGTGATGACCGACGGCAAGCCCGTGGTCGGCGCTGAAGAAAATGTAGGTGTTATCGGCTTGGCCGCTTTTGTCGAGTGTGTCGAGGACGCGCCCCACCTGCGTATCGAGGTGCTCGATGATGGCGTAGTATTCCCGGCGATGCACTTTCACCGAATGCTCCGTGCGCGGCATCGGGCCGAGGCGTTCATCGCGTAAGCTGTGCGGGTTTCCGATTTGATCTTTGTACGGATACTGCGGCAGGAAATTTTTTGGCAATGCGATGCGCTTGAGCGGGTAGCGATCGACATATTCCTTGGGCGCCTGTCGCGGGTCGTGCGGGGCATTAAAGGCGATGTACATAAAAAACGGACGCTTGTCCTTCGCCGACATTCCGAGGAAATCAACAGCGTCGTCAGCGACGATTTCACTCCAGTGTTTGCCGCCTTCCCAGAAGCCGCCGTATTTTTTATCGAACGGGCTCCACACATCGGGCTTGCCGGGCAACGGGCGGTTGTATCCTACGCGGCGGCCCAATGCGTTTTGTCTCGGCATCCCGGGCTGGACGTGGCGCGCCACCTCAAACGCTTTCTCGGCGTTGGCGCGGATGTGCCATTTGCCGGTGAAGAAAGTTTGGTAACCTTGCCGCTTCAAAACCTGCGGCCACAGCCCATCGAACTCTTTTTGTTTTGCCGCCGCATCGGCCTTGTTGCTGCCCAACAAATTCGAAGCCGCCTGCGCGCGCCAAATGTAGCGCCCCGTGATGAGCATATGCCGACTAGCCACGCACACCGCGCCGCTCCAGGAACCCATATTGTACGCGCGCGTGAAGGTGGTGCCACGCTTCATCAACCGGTCGAGATTGGGCGTGTCAATATCCGTGAGCCCCATCGCGCCAACTGCCTCGTAGCACATATCATCGGCGAAGATGAACAGGACATTTGGCTTACCCGCCGCGCGGGAAAGAATCGGTGCCATCAAAAGAATCGCCAGCATCAACCGGCCCAATGAGTAAATCACAGAACGTTTCATAGATGCGCAATGCTCGCGCAATCCACCCGTGCTAGCAAACTTATTTGCGTCCGCGCGTTTTGATTTTCAAAACCGCCTTCGGATCGTACAACGGATTTTTCCCCGTGGGCACGGGAGCGTTTGTGGCTTTGCGCCATTTTAACATCGCGGCGTGAAGTTCTTTGGTTTTCGCGGGCATCTTTTTGGCGAGGTCAGTTGTTTCACTGAGATCGTTTTTCAAATTGTACAACTCCAGTTTGCCGTCCTCAAAAAACTCGATGAGTTTCCAATCGCCCATCCGGATGGCCGCGGCGGGCGTAGTGCGGAAAGGGCCGTGGCGGGGCGTGTAGCCTTGGAGGTAACACGGGAAATGCCAGTGCAACGCGGCGCGATCCAGCGACGCAGAGGCATTGCGCAGCAACGGCGTGAGACTCACGCCATCGAGCAAATAATTTTTTGGGCGCTTGGCTCCGGCGATTTCCAGCAGCGTGGGATAAAAATCCACGCCGATCACCGGCTCGTGGCACGTACTGCCGGGCTTGATGACGCCCGGCCATTTCACCGCGAGCGGCTCGCGGATGCCGCCTTCGTATAGCATTCCCTTGGAGCCACGCAATGGCGCGTTTGAGGTCACACCGGCGTGGCCGCCGTTGTCGGAGAAGAATATCACGATCGTGTTGTCGTCGAGCTTCAAGCGCTTGAGCGTTGCCTGCACCGCGCCGATGCTGTCATCCATACTTTCAATCATCGCCGCATACGCCGGATTTTTGTGGCCGCCGACGGGTTTCTTTTTTTTGTATTTCGCCGTGAGATCCGCCTTGCCCTGAATGGGCGTGTGCACGGCGTAATGCGTGAGGTATAAAAAGAATGGCTTGTCCTGATTGGCCTCGATGAATTTGCAGGCCTCCGCGCCGAGGCGATCGGTGAGATACTCGCCCTTCTCGCGATTGACGAGGTTCGGATAATTGTACGGACTATGATAACCGCCGCCGGTGGGACTGCCCCAATGTTTGCCGGCGATGTTTACATCGAAGCCCTGCGTGGTGGGGTCCGCGCCAAGATGCCACTTGCCCATCGTCGCCGTCACGTAACCCGCCGCTTTCAATGACTCGGCAATGGTCACGAATTCATCCGCCAGCACGGTTGTATTTTTGATGGGAATCAACTTCCGAAACGCCGCCTTGCCGCGATCAGAATTGGCCACCGTAAAAACTCCGTGCCGAGGCCCGTACTGCCCACTCATCAAACACGCACGGCTCGGCGCGCAATTGGGCGCGTTGGAGTACGCGCTCATAAACTTCATTCCCTCCCGCGCCAGTTGATCCACGTGCGGCGTCTCATAATATTTCGACCCCATAAACGACACATCCGTCCAGCCCAGATCATCGATGAAATAAAAGACAATGTTCGGCGGCTTGGCAGCAGAAGCCAACGTGGCCAAAGCCAGCCACGCAATGAGTGTGCGGTAAAATGTTTTCATCAATCGGCCCAAAGGCTAGTGCGACCGTTGCGCAGACAAAAGCCAAAAAAACACCTCCGCGCTTGACGCTTTCCTCGTGCGCCGAAAAGGTGGCGGCGCGTGACTGATTCCCGCAGCAACACCGGTTCCTTTAATGTTTACCTCGACCCCGCCAAGGGGGAGTGGCTCGACAGCTATGAAGGCGTGCCCACGCCGATCGCTGCCGAAGCTCTCGCAGTGTTGCCCGGCGAAAAGCGACTGACGTTTCGCTGGCAAAAGGCGCTGCACCGCACGCTGCACGCGCTGGGCCAATTGGCGCCGGGGCTGGGCTTAGCCGTGTGCCTCGCGGTGGCCGGAACTTATTTGTCGGCTTGGATGGGCAGCGCGGTTTTCACAATGGATCGCAGCCCCGTCAGCCCGATTCTCTTAACCGTGCTGCTCGGGTTGCTCATTCGCAACGTGGCCGGATTGCCGGTTGCGTTTGAGGAAGGCTTGCGGGTTTGTGTGCGCGTGATTCTGCGCGTCGGCGTGGCGTTGCTTGGCTTGCGGCTCAGCCTCGCGGCGGCGGGGCAGATCGGACTGCACGCGCTGCCGCTGGTTTTTGGCTGCATCGCTGTGGGGATTGCTTCGGTGCTTTGGCTGGGCAAACGGCTCGGCTTGCCAACGCGTTTGGCAAGCCTCATCGCGGTGGGCACGGGCATCTGCGGCGTGTCGGCCATCGTTGCCACCGCGCCGGCCATCAAAGCCAAGGACGAAGAGGTCAGCTACGCAGTTTCCGTGATCGCGCTGTTTGGAATGGTGGCGATGTGCGTTTACCCTTTCCTGGCGCATTTAATTTTTGAGGGCAATCCCACGCTCGCCGGCTACTTCATTGGCACCGCCATTCACGACACGTCGCAAGTGGCCGGCGCGGGGCTGATGTACGGCCAACTGTACGATGACCCGCGCGCGTTGGAAGTCGCCACCACCACCAAGCTCCTGCGAAACCTTTGCATGGGCGCGGCGATCCCGCTGATGGCGTGGCTGCATTATCGCGAAAAATCAGTGCGGCCCACGGGCACCAGCGGTAAACTTAAGTGGAGCCAAACGCTGCCATTTTTTGTGATCGCCTTCATCGCGCTGGCCGGTGCGCGCACGATGGGCGACCTCAATGGACTGCACGACAATGAAGTTTGGAAATCGTTTCTCACTTGCGCCAACCAAACCAGCGTCTATTGCCTCACCCTCGCGATGGGCGCGGTGGGCCTCGGCGCGAGTCTTTCGCAAATGCGCCAGCTCGGTTGGCGCCCGCTTTGCCTTGGCTTTGCCGCTGCGCTGTTGGTCGGCGGCGTAAGTATTCTTTTGCTAAACCTTCTGGGAAAGGTCATCGCATTTTCTTAAGCCTCAGCCTCATTTGAAATGAGCCAACGATACGATGTCATCATCATTGGCGCGGGCGGCGCGGGATTGCTCTGCGCGATAACCGCCGGCCAACGCGGGCGCACCGTAGCGGTGCTGGAGCACAACAATCGTGTTGGTAAAAAAATTCTAATCTCCGGCGGTGGTCGTTGCAATTTCACCAACCTCGATGCGGGGCCGGATAATTATATTTCTAATAACCCGCATTTTTGTCGTTCGGCGCTGTCGCGTTATCCATCGAGTGAATTTATTGAGTTAGTTCGCAAACACGGCATTGAATTTTACGAGAAAACGTTGGGTAAACTTTTTTGCACACTCTCATCAAAGAAAATTGTGGGATTGCTCAATAACGAATGTCGCGATGCGGGCGTGGAAATTGTATCGGATTGCGAGGTGGATTCGCTCGAAGCGGACAATGGATTCCGGCTGCAAACATCGTGTGGCGAGTTTGAATGCGAATCGCTGGTGATCGCTACCGGCGCACTTTCGTTTCCCGCGCTGGGCGCCACGGATTTTGGGTATCGTATTGCGGAGCAATTCAACGTGCCCATTATTGAGCCGCGCCCCGGTTTGGTGCCCATCATTCCGCGGCTTGATGATGATGCGCCGTGGCCATTCATCAAACTCACCGGCATTTCAATCGATTGCATTGCCAGCGCGGGCGGGCAATCTTTTCGCGAAAACCTGCTCTTCACCCATCGCGGCCTAAGCGGCCCGGCGATTTTGCAGGTATCCAATTACTGCGCGGATGGGGAAACATTCACGCTGAATTTATTGCCGGACATGGACTCTGAAAAATTGCTGGAAGACTCACGGCATTTTCGCCAAACGCCCGATCGCTGGTTGGAACAATGGTTTCCCAAACGCTTCGCGTATGAATTCGCAAAACAATTTTCGCCGTACAAACCAATGGCGCAAATGAAACAAACCGAACGCGAACGATTGATGAACCATCTGTGCGCGTGGAAATTGCTGGCCTCAAAAACCGAAGGCTACGAGAAAGCGGAAGTCACCGTGGGCGGCGTGGACACGGATGCGTTGTCCTCCAAAACCATGGAGTGCCACTCGGTGCCCGGTTTGTTTTTCATCGGCGAAGTAGTGGACGTCACCGGCTGGCTCGGCGGCTACAATTTCCAATGGGCCTGGGCCAGCGGCCACGCGGCCGGGGAAGCGGTTTGATTTTAACACTGATGTGCAGGATATACAGGATGGGTTTTTATCCTGAACATCGTGGGTATCTGTGTTCAATACCTCTAGCTCAATCCTTGTAATCCCCGCCGGTGTCGCTGTGGCGGCAGGATTTGCGCCATTGCTCAAAAGTCGCGGTCATTTTTTTGATGAGGTCTGGGTGTTGGTCGGCGAGGTTATTTTTTTCAGCGGGATCTATTTTTAGGTCGAATAGTTTTAACTTGGGCAATCTGTTGGTCTGTTTTTTTCCGCTGCCATAAATTTTGTACCGATCACCAATGAGCGCCACTTGGCCGGCGGATTGAAATCCGATGGGCTGGCCGCGCTCTTTCATTTTGCCTTTGAAGAGCGGGAGCAAACTGATGCCGTCCAAAGGGCGCTTGTCAGTTTGTTCAGCACCAATGATTTCTAAAATGGTGGGCAGATAATCACTGGTGACGGCGGGGATGTCGGTGTTGGCGGGTTTAATTTTGGCAGGCCATTCGATGAGGCCGGGCACGCGGATGCCGCCTTCGAGTAGTGATCGTTTACGGCCACTTAAATGACCGGCACTGCCGGGATCCTTGGCGCTCCCTTCGGGGCCGTTGTCGCTGCAGAAGGCGAGCAGCGTGTTGTCCGCGATGCCAAGCGTGCGGAGTTCTTTGCGCAAGCGGCCGACTTGTTCATCGAGCGCGGTGATGCAGCCGAAATAGTGTTGTTCGAATTTTCCGTGTTTGGCATAGGGCTTGGTGTATTTCGGCCCGGCAACCACGGGGAGATGCGGCGCGTGAAACCACACGATGGTGAAAAAGGGCTGCTCTTTTTTTGCCGCCGCGCGGATGAATGGAATGGCGCGATCCATAATCACACGCGAATCATCGCCGCGCAGATTCTCTGTCACGCGCGCGCCTTTTTCATTCCAGTACGCCGTACCGTACGGGCCGTTTTCTTTTGCGGGATCCCACCACTTACGGCTGTTGTTGTTTACGGGGCGCAGCATTGGATCCCACGTGGGCACTTTAGATTCGGTGGAAAAACACACGTCGAAGCCATTGGCTTGTGGCGGCGAAAAATTCTTTGCGCCGCGCGGGCCGCCGCGGTTGGCGTCCATTTCAGTTTTGGTAAGCGTACCGAGATGCCATTTACCAAAGTGGCCGGTGGCGTAGTCGTGTTTTTGCAATAGCTCGGCCAGCGTCAGCTCTTCCGTTTTCATGTGGCCGGTATTGGCAAAATAAATGCCGTACCGAAAGGGATGGCGCCCCGTGATGCAACTGCCGCGCGTGGGGCTGCACACCGGCGCGGCGGCATAAAACCGCTCAAAGCGCAGGCTGTTTTTCGCCATCGCATCGAGGTGCGGCGTTTGGATGATTTTGTTTCCGTTAAACCCCACATCGCCCCAGCCGAGGTCGTCGGCCATCACGAGAATAATGTTGGGTTGGGCCGCCGTTGCCAGTATTGGCGCGGCACAAATGAACGCGAACAGTATTCTACGCATTAGGGGTTCCAGTTTAATTTTTCAAGGTCCTCTTCGGACACGCGTTCCACGTGGCCGTCGGCGAAGCCGATGAGGTAATGATCATTTAGAGTAAATACGTCATTGATGCCACCCGCACCGTTCCAGCCAAGATCGCTTTCGAAAAACACCACGGTGCGCGCGGCCTCGCGCAAGGCATCGAGCTTGATGCCACTGAGATTTTTGTTGAACGCGTACGAACTGCCATCGGCACCGGGATCGGCAGGCGAAATGAACACCGCTCTTTCGTTGCCCACGATTGGCAACAGCGCATCGCTCCACTTGGCAGCGTCGGGCAGTTGATCGTTGTCATTATGAAACACGTGAATCGCAACACCGAGTTGTTTGAGGTTGTTCATACTTTGAGCTTCGCGCGCTTTGGATCGGCCATTTTGAATCGCCGGCAACACCAATGCCGCCACCACCGCCACGGGCACCACGGTGCCCACCGCGAGCACAGCGGAATCGTAGCCCAACCCTTCGGTGTGTGTGTGCAAGAGGAAGCCCTCGGGCAAAACCTGCAGCACGGTCACCTGTCCGCTCACCTGAAGAGTCATCAATTGCACGAATATATTTTGCACCGACTCGGGCAGCATTGCCGCTTCGGCGGCCAATCCTTGTTTAATAATTTTGCCGTACAAGTCCGCCACTTGGCCGCTCATAAACGTGAATTGGTTCCCCTTCAACTCCATGCCTTTGGTGAGTTTTTTAAACTCCGCGGTGCCGCGCAGGCCGGTGTCCGGATCGGCTTGGGTGGCAATCACTTTGGCCGCCTGCGCGGGGCTGCTGGCGAGGATTAAATAGCCTCCCAATTGGAACACCACCGGCTGCACAATCATCTCCGGCAAACCCGGAACGGGAATGGGTGCTGGAATTTGAAACGCCTTCACCCCGGCGATATCCACCTCGGCCAACGTCATCCCCATTGATTCAGCAACCCCTTGCAGCATCGCAAGCAAATCGCCGTTGTTCACTTTAATCGTGAGAACCAATCCGGGTTCGGGAATCTCCATTCCATCCTCCGCTCGTACGATCGGAGCCACGCCTTCGCCGGGCACGGTGGGGATGGGAGGGGGCCCGCCGGGCAAAGTGGTTTCCACTTCGGGCATTGGGATTTTATGCAATTTTTGAAAATCCAGCGTCACATAAATACCCACTTCACCGGCGTATGCGCCAAGGGCTTGTTGCACCGGAGGATGGGCGAGCATCGCATCGAATTGCTCCGCGAGCACGGCGGGATAATTGTCGGCCACCATAGTTTTGGCCCACGCGAGGATGGCCGCCGCATCGAGATCGCCGTGGAATGCATACGCCGTTTCGGCGGGCATTAGCGTGAGCCCGTCCAACTCATGCGGCGCAGTGCCGAGGGCTTTCCACAAAATGCCGTCGCCCTTGGCGGGATCGCGATGGAGCATCGCCACGTTACGCTTGAAGCCATCGCCGAGGCTGCGCGTGCTTGCGCCGATGCCGTCGATGGCGTCCAACCCCACGCCTTTATAAAAAGCCTTGGCGGCTGCGAAACCCATCGCCGCTTGGCCTGCGTTTTCCTCGCCGAGCATCGGGCCAAATTGCTCCAGCAATTTGCCGCCTTCATCAAAGCCCGACCGCACCCACCCCTGCGCTTCATCGGTGCTAAGATAAAAATAAAAACTGCCGCCCGTATCGAGGTGTTGGGTGACCGCTTCAAACGAAGTGCTCGAAGGCCCGTTGGGCGCGAGCGGCACGGAAAGCGCATTCGTGTTTCCAACTCGATCAGGAACGCCCACGGACGGCGCGTTGGTTTTAGGAGTACCGGCAATCTTTTCCGGCTGATTTTCTGAAGGTGGTTTTCCCCCTTGATCGCCAAGAAATCTAGGAACCAATACCGCCGCCGTCGCGCCCAGCACCACGACCGCGGCCACGCTGGCAACCAGTAATTTTTTACTGCCACCCTTTTTGACAGGGGACGCTTTGGCGGGTGCGTCCTTCTCTAATGGAGCCGGTGCGTTACCGCCATCCAAGGTGCCCAGCACCTCCGTCACCGGCACCCAATCCGGCAAAGCCGCGTGCCAAGCGAAATCCGTCTCGATCAACGCTCCGCTCGCAAGGCATTCCTCAATTTGTTCCGGCGAAAATGGCCCGAACTGCCCGTCATCACGTTTGACATAAATTTCCATGGGTGGAGGCGATCACCCTGACAGGCCGACAAAAAAAATGCCAGCGGGAAAAATTCCCGCTGGCGGTGAAGTTTAACTTAGCGCCGCTTTTGGCCGGTCCAGTTGAGCCCGTTGGATTCGGTGAATCTCACCTGCCGCGCAGAGCCATCGGCCAAAACCACCGCGATCGTTTGCAACGAGCCATAAAGCGGATTTCGCGCACGCATGCCATGAATATCCGCCGCGCCCCCTGAGCCGTTCCAGCCTAACGGACACTCGAAAACCAGCACGGTGTCCGGTGCCAGATCAAAGTAACCCTTACCCGCCACCGCGGCATTGAGCGCATACGAGCTGAAATCCTGCCCCGCCTCTGCTCGAACGGAAGCGGAAGGGTCTTGTGGAGAAACGTAAATCTTTCGTGTTTGCGCTTCACGCAGAATGTCATCACACCAGCGCGCGCCTGCGGGCAGTTTATTCCCGTTATCCTGCGAATACCCCAGCAGAGCCTTGCCCAATGACGCAGCATTATTCACGCTCTTGATAGCATTCGCCTTTGCCTTGGCCTTAGCCAGCGCGGGGAGCAGCATACTGGCGAGCACGCCCACCGTGGCCACAGTGCCTGCGCCCCCTCCGCCGCCGGCCATCAAGCCGCCGCCGGTGGCGCGGTTGTCCACCAGCAAGCCATCGGGCAACCGCTTGACGAGGATGACTTGGTGCGAAACATAGTTAGCGAACATGCCGATGAGCTGCATCATTGCCGCGCGTGCATTGGGGTCTCGGAATTCCCGTTCGCCGGCCAAGGCTTCCTCCACAAGTTTCAAGCCCATCGTTTTCACAGCCGGGCTGAGGTAAAACAAATGGTTACCCTTCAGCTCCATGCCGGCGGTGACTTTTTGGAATTCCGCCGTGCCTGCCAGCCCCTTTGATTTGCCCGACTGAATGGATGCCAATTCGCCGGCCAATTCCTTGGTGCTGGCCAACACCAGATAATCGCTCAGCTTCAGCAGGGTTGGGCTCAGCGGAAAGGGAATCTCCTCCCCGGGCGGGGGCATAAGGGTGAATGCCTTCACCCCGTCAATGCTGGTTTCCTCAGCGCCTTGCGCCTGCAGCATGCCGCCGAGCATTTGCATGAGCAGCGTATTTTTTACCTTCACCGCCAACACGAAGCCCGGCTCAGGGATGGTGATGGTTTCCTGCACAAACCGATCGTTGCCTTTGGCGTCCACCTCCCATTTGCCGCCGTTGGGGAATTCAACCGTCTTGGTGGGATGCAACAGCACAGACACACCCGCCTCGCCTCCAAGTGACTGGAGCAGTTCTTCCACCGGCACATTGTTGTTGGCCATTTGCGAGAGCATGGCGTTGAATTCCCGCGCCATTGCCGGGTCCTGCTTCGCCATGAATGCCTTGATCCACGCCCAACCAGCCGCCACGTCGAGATCACCGTGCATCGCCAACGCGGTGTTGGCGGGCATCAACTTCAGCCCGTCCAGCTCGTGCGCCGGGCCGCCCAGTAATTTCCACAACAATCCTTTATCCTGCCCCGGCCAATGATGAGCCATCATCGCATTGCGCCGAATGCCGTTTTCGGTGATGAAACTGCTCGAGCCCGTGCCGCTGATGTCGTTCAAGCCTGATTCCTCGTAGG
Source organism: Verrucomicrobiia bacterium (assembly GCA_014239365.1). Taxonomy (GTDB): domain Bacteria; phylum Verrucomicrobiota; class Verrucomicrobiia; order Limisphaerales; family UBA1100; genus JACNJL01. The sequence goes on from JAAZZB010000006.1 coordinate 23,136, forward strand.
CGCTGCGTAGCACCTTCAACACAGCCAACGCCTTCGGGTCGCCCTCCGCTTTCAGCATCGTTTCAATGAAGGAAAGCATCCCTTCCATCATCGTCCCCATCCCTTCGTTGCTTTGGTAGGAAAACGCGCTGCCGCCGAAGTCCAAGTGCTTGGCCACCTCCGCCATACTCGATTTCTGCGGCGAAGCTTTGGCCGCGGGAGTTTCCGCCCGTTGATGGGGCGACAAGGGCACGGAACCGCCCCCACCTTCGCCCGCGCCGGCACCATTGTCTTTGGGCGGCGGCGTGGTGTTATCGTTGGAATCGCCCTTGCCACAACCAGCCACAAGCCCGATGGCAAACAAGACGATGGGGAGAATATTGAATTTCTTCACAATGGTTTCTTTCATAATTAATGTTAAAACAACACGGACAGATCAAATTATGAACCCACCCAAAAATTCCGTCCACTACAATAACCAAGAAATTTTACAGTGCCCAGATCAGAAGAGAGGGCAAATCTTCCACTAACTTTTAAAAAATTGCGTTGTGGCTTTGACTTTCCATCGGGAAGCTTTTACTTTTGCCGCTATGAAATCCGCTTTCCTGATTGGTACCCTCATCTTCTCCCTCTCACTTTTTGCTGAGGAAAAACCGGAACTGCATTCCGCCATCAAACCCGTCCCGCGCGCGGGAGGTTGGATGAAACGCCACGAGTCCTTCAACACCCGCGTGGCCCAAGGCAAAGTGGATCTCGTCTTCATTGGCGACTCCATCACTCAGGGCTGGGAAGGCAAAGGCAAAAAAGCATGGGCAAAATTTTACGGCAAACGCAACGCCGTCAACCTCGGCATCGGCGGCGACCGCACCCAACACGTCATCTGGCGGCTGGACAACGGCAACCTCTACCGCATCAAACCCAAGGCCGCCGTCATCATGATTGGCACCAACAACTCCGGTGCAAACACCTCCAAACAAATCGCTGACGGCGTGGAAGCCATCGTCAAGCAACTCCGCAACAAAACTCCCAAGACAAAAATCCTCATCCTCGGCGTCTTCCCGCGCGGTGCCACTCCCGCCGACAAACGCCGTAAGGTCAACGAAGGTGCCAACGCCATCTTCAAAAAACTCGCCGACGGCAAAGCCGTGCACTACCTCGACATCGGCCCCAAGTTCCTTGAGAAAGACGGCACCCTCACCCGCAAAATTATGCCCGACCTCCTCCACCTCAGCGAAACCGGCTACACCATCTGGGCCGAATCCATCGAGGCCAAGCTCAAGGAATTGATGGGCGAATAAACAAAAGGTAGGGCGAGAAAGGTAGGGCGCGCTGTCCCCAGCGCGCCGCGGCCGGCTCGTTGATTACAGATAACCCGGCGCGCTGAGGACAGCACGCCCTACCTGTCGTTGCATTGTATTGGTGAACACGATTTAACCGATGGCCCATCCCGCGCGAAAAATTCTGCCGCATCAAGTCCCGGGATGGGTGCCGGACGGTCAGTGGTTTTTCATCACCATCAACTGCCGGGAACAAGGCGCCAACCAACTTTGCCAAGCCAAAACCGCTGGCGCAATTTTCGAGGCGGCAACGCACCATCACGAATCGCAGGCTTGGTATTGCAAACTGCTCCTCCTCATGCCCGACCATCTGCATGCGGTCATTGCCTTTTCGCGTCGAGAGTCCATGAAAAAATTTGTGACCGAATGGAAACGCTATCTGGCCCGCACAGCCCAAATCAATTGGCAACGGGATTTCTTTGACCACCGCCTCCGCAATGACAATGAGTTGACGGAGAAAATGCAATACATCCGAATGAACCCCGTGCGAAAAGGCCTGTGCGAACGAATGGAAGAATGGCCATGGATCTACGAGCCTAAAAATAAGTAGGGCGAAAAAGGTAGGGCGCGCTGTCCCCAGCGCGCCGCGGCGGGGTGAGACACCCCGCCCTACCCGCCAAACAAATGCTTCATCCCGTCCGCCAAACCCTTCATTCCGTCCGTCAAACCCTTCATTCCGTCCGCCAAACCTTTCATTCCGTCCGCCAAACCCTTCATTCCGTCCGCCAAACCTTTCATTCCGTCCGCCAAACCTTTCATTCCGTCCGCCAAACCTTTCATTCCGTCCGCCAAACCTTTCATCCTGCCCGTTAAACCGTTGGATTTGTTCCCTAAAACGGTGTTTTATGAAAAAAACACTCTTTTCCAGTGATTTTCAGCTTTCCACTTCCCAGCGTCCATTAACCTCGGCACCCGAAAGGTAAGGCGCGCTGTCCCCAGCGCGCCGCGGCGGGGTGAGACACCCCGCCCTACCCCCACCATAACATCGCCAAGCTCAACTGGGGCAACCCAATGGCCTCTTTTCTCGCCACGTCAAAAAGGGGAGAACTGGCAGGGCGGACTCCCCGCAGTTGCCTTTTTCGCTTGGGCAGATACAATTGCACCCACACCAAGCCATGAAGAAACTCATTCCATTACTCACACTCGTTTTTGTCATTAACCTCGCGGGCGCTGCCGACGACAAGGCGACTTACGCCACGCCGGAGGCGGCGGCGGATAATCCGGACTTTGCCATTCAGGGCGAGTATAAGGGTGATGGCGTGGATGGGAATGGAAACAACATTCCGTCCGGCATTCAGATTGTGGCGCTGGGCAAGGGGGAGTTTTCGGCAACAGTCTACCAAGGCGGGCTGCCCGGGGATGGCTGGGATAAGGATACGAAATGGAACTACACCGGCAAACGCCGCGGTGAGGACAAGGGGGTGTTTAAGAGCGAAGAGACGATGATTGTGCTGTATTATAACAACGGCAACATCCTCGCCGCCAAGGGCGATCGCAAGGTGGGGCAGTTCAAAAAAATCACGCGCAAGTCGCCCACGCTCGGCGCGAAACCGCCCAAGGGTGCGGTGGTGCTTTTCGATGGCAAGGATACCGGCAAGCTCGACAAACCACGCATCACCGACGACGGCCTGCTGATGGAGGGCGTGATGACGAAGGGCGCGTTTCAGGATTTCAAACTGCACCTTGAATTTCGCCTGCCCTTTATGCCCGCCGCCCGCGGCCAAGCCCGCGCCAACAGCGGCGTGTATTTGCAGCGGCGGTACGAGACGCAGATTCTCGATTCCTTCGGCCTCGAACAAAAACACAACGACTGCGGCGGCATTTACCGGCAACGCGCCGCCAACTTAAATATGTGCTTCCCGCCGCTCACGTGGCAGACGTACGACATCGACTTCACCGCCGCGCGTTTCGATGACGACGGCAAAAAAACCAAGGGCGCGCTCATCACCGTGAAGCACAACGGCGAGCTCATCCACGATTATTACGAGCTGAAAAACAAAACCGGTGCCGGCCAAAAAGAAGGCCCCAATCCCCTGCCCATCCTCCTGCAAAACCACGGCAACCCCGTGCGCTTCCGCAACTACTGGATTTTGAAAAAGTAAGAATGGCGCAAACCGTCGCCACATTTTACTGCTTCACCCAACTGCACGATTGCGAGGACTGGCAAACGCGGCTGGAGGCCGAGTGCAAAACGCACGCGGTGAACGGCACCATCATCCTCGCCACCGAAGGCCTCAACGCCACCATCGCCGGGCCGAAGGCCGGAGTAGCAGCGGTGCTCGCATTCATCCGCAGCGATGCGCGTTTTGCTAAAATGCCGCATCGCGAATGCGAGACGGAACGCGAAACATTTCACCGCTTGCGGATCATCATCCGCCCCGAAATTGTCACGCTCGGTGATCCAACCGTGAATCCCAACGACGCCGCAGGCGAATACGTTGCACCGGAAGATTGGGACGCGCTCATCAGCGATCCCGATATGCTGTTGATCGATACGCGCAACGATTACGAAGTGGAGCTCGGCACGTTCAAAAACGCCGTCAACCCAAACACCGCCGCCTTCGGCGAATGGGACGCGTTCGTCCAAAACAATCTCAGCGGTGATAAGCAACAAAAAGTGGCGATGTTTTGCACCGGCGGCATCCGCTGCGAAAAGGCATCCGCGCATTTGCTCAAGGAAGGATTTGAAAACGTGTATCACCTGCAAGGCGGCATCCTGAAATATTTGCAGGAAACGAAGTCCGACGAAAGTTTATGGGAAGGCGAATGTTTTGTATTCGACCACCGCGTCACCGTCGTCCACGGCCTCGAGCGCGGCACCTGCGAAATCTGTTTCGGCTGCCGCTGGCCACTCACGCCGGAAGACTTAGCCTCGCCCGCTTACGAGCCGGGCATTTGCTGCCCCCGCTGCAAAGACACCCTCACCCCCAAACTCCGCGCCCGCCGCGAAGAACGCCAACGCCAACAACTCCTCGCCCGCCAACGCGGCGAAAAACACATCGGCCAACACATCTCCACAACCGAAGGACCCGAGCAATAACGGCTACTTCAGCACGTTCACCGTGCAGTTGATTTCCGACTTCACAGGTTCACCCTTCGCGCCCTTGAGATTGTACTGAATGCGCAACGTCATGCACTGTTGTAGCTTGGGGATTTGGAGGAGCACCGTGCGGCCGTCGGCACTGAGTTTGGCGTTGGTGATTTCCAGTTTGTCGCGGCCCTGTTTTTTGGGATCGCTGACGAGGAAATCGCGCGATCCATAGCCGGCGGTGCGGCGGTAGTTACACATCTCGGCGGCGTAACTTTCCGCATCCGCCGCAGTCTCGCGGTCGAGCGGTTCGCTGAAAGTGAGGCGCACACCTTTTTTGCTGACGGAATATTTTACCGGCACGTGCAGCGGTTTGCCGGTGTAACGGAAACGATAAAAGCCACCAGCCAAATGCTTGTTGCCCGCCCAGCCAAAAAGGCCACACGCATAAAGCTGGCCATCAACGGGATGGAAGCGCCCACGCATCACGCCAGTGGGAGTCTCGGCAATGGGCAACCGCGCCACGCCGCCCTGCGGGATGCCATCAACCATCTCGTACGGTACAGTAAACAGTCGACCGGTGCCGTAGCTTAAATTAATCAGCGAACCGTTCAGCGGCCCCCACTTATCGCTGGTCACCCAAAGTTGCTGCGCGGGCGAGCGGTCGACGCTGTTGTGAATCCACACCACCGGCGGGTCGTATTTCGAGGGGTCGCGCCCGGGAACGTACGAGCCCATGTAGCCGTAAAAACCATCCTTGCGGACAAGGTTGATGCGGTTCTTCGGCGTCCAGTGGCCCTCTTGATCGCTGGCAAAAAAGGTGCCGTCGCCGTTCACGGTCACGCCGTTGGGCGCGCGGAAACCGTTGGCGATGCGCCAGCTTTTGGAACCGTCCTTGCTCACCTTGATGATGGAACCGTGATGCGGCACCAGCCCGCTCTTCGCGTGACGCGCGGCCTTGGCGAAATAAAAATTACCCGCCGCGTCCGTCTGCAAATCCATCGCGAACTCGTGGAAGTGCTCGGTCACTTGATGGTCGTTATTGAAGCTCTCGTAAAAATCCATTTCGCCATCGCCATTCAAATCGTGCAACCGCGTGATCTGGTCACGGCAGCAAACATAAATCGTCTCATCGACAATCTTGAGCCCGAGCGGCTGGAACATCCCCGCCGCCACCCGCCGCCAAGTCAGCTTGCCCTTCGGTTGGTCGAGCCCGCTGACAATCCAAACATCGCCCTGCCAAGTGCACACCGCCGCCCGCTTGTTGTCCTTAAAAAAATCAAACCCACCGAGCCGCATCCACGACTTCCACGGATTCTTTTCCGGCAACTGAAACGTATCCGTCGCAAACGGCCCCGTGGCCAAGCCGGGCTGGATTTTCGTCTCCACCGTCTGCTTCCACTTTGCCAACCCGCCGCTGCTCAGTGCCAACAAGTTAGGCGGTGCGCCAGCCTTGTTCACAGCGGCGATTGCCTTTTCAAAAGCGTCCATCTCGCCGCGCTTGCCGCGCCAAATAATCACCTGCAACTTGAGCGCCTTGTTCGCCGCCGGAATGCGGAGCCGAAGATTTTTGCCATCGCTCAAATCCCATAACCCCGAACCGCCCAACACCGCCGCGCAGACGACCGCGTCCTTCTTGGTTTTTACAAAAACAACATCCTTATTGCCGGCCAAATGCATCGCACCACCTTCGCCGCGCGCCACTTGCATTACGATTTGGCTCGGGCTCGGCGCCACGTGCAGGTTTCGAATGAACACATCATTGCCGTGTAACGAGGGCGACTCAAACACGCCGCGCGCGCCGATGGTGTACGAAAGCACCACGCGGCTTCCGTTCACATACAGCCCCTTGTAATGCGCCCAATCGCGCGGGAGCGGCCCGTACGGTTTTTTATCCAGTCCCTTCACGCGCACGGCATCAGCCCACTCGCCCTTGGGACTGCGCCAGCCGAGGCCAACCGGATTCGTAAACACCTGCGCGCCGATAATCGAAGCGTGAGCGTTGTGGCGGCCGTCGAAAGCGATGCCGCGCCAGTCGATGAAGCCGCCGGTCCAGCCCACCGCGCAGTTCATCAAATCCGTGTCGTACAACATGAATGCGCCGCCTTTGGAAACCCCGCCCGCGCCGGCATCGAGCCGAATGGCGATGCCCTTGTTGACAATCCCCGCGCCCGGCACTTCCAGCGAAGTTGAAAGGTACGGCCCGTAATTCATCTCATCCCATTTGCCCGCAAAGGCATTCAGGGAAATGAGCGCGGCAAGAAAAAGCGTGATGCGTTTCATAAGTGATCGACGGCGATTGTGGAGCAGCAACGGGCAGTGTCAATAAAGACCGTTTTCATTTTCACCGTAATGGCTTGAGCCGGAACAGTAACGGATACTTCTGTGCATTCACCGTGCAGTTGATTTCACCGGCTCGGGCTTCTTCGCGGGCGGCTTGGGCGGGAGCACGGTGAGCCAAAGGTGGGACGAGGTGGGGATGATAAAATCGGGGAAGCCTTGAGGGACGCCGTTGTTCACGCTGGCGCTGGTGAGGGCGACGGTGGCGGGCGCGGCGGGTTTACCTTCGGGCGTGATGGTAATGGCCAACGGGGCGTTGTGGGGCAGCGCGTCTTTGGCAGCGATGAGTTTTAGGGTGGCGGTGCCTTTCTTTTCCATGATGACGTGCGCGGCGCTCACCCCTTTGGGCAACTCTTTTGCGGCGACGGTGAGTTTGCCTTTGTAGCCGTCTAGGTAATTGATGGTCACCTTTACTTCGTTGGTGTCACCGGCATTTATGGCGAATTGCGGCGCGGCGACGGTAGCGCTGAAGCTGGGTTCGGGCTGGTGAATTTTCAGCGTATAAAAATATTCGCCGCCACCTTTGTGCAACAAACTGCGAACGACCGCGCAATAGCGGCCATCGGCGGGAGCCGTCCAGTTGAGCAACGGGTCGCGGATTTTATTGGCGTCGTCGTTGTTGGTGAGTTCTTTGCCATCGGAATTCTCGACCGACACCCGCGCGTCCAGCAGGAAGCCAAGCGCAAACGAATCGATATCCAGCCGATAGCGCGCGCCTTTCTTGGCGGTGAAAGCAAAGCGATCGATGTCGCCGGGCTTATCGATGCGGCCGGAAAGCGTCGCGGGCGCGGCGAAAGATTGCGCGGTCGCGTTGGTGTCGTTCGGCTCGCGCTCGGCAATTTGTGGCCACGGCGTCACCGGCAAACGCAGCGGGCCATTTGCGGCATCTACCGCTAAAACGGTTTCGCGGTTGGAATTTTCGGGCGTGGCGGCGGAGGTATTTTTTAAGTTCCAGCCAATCAATCCAACGCTGCCTTTCGTGCCGGACGTCGCTCCGTGCGGCCATCCGTGGCGGATCCACGGACCGTTGGTAAGAGTGATGCGGTAAACATGATTTGCGCCGCCGCTAAAACTCGAGGTGCTGTTCGCGGGGAATTTGAATGCGGCGACTTGCAACACATATTCGCCATCGCGATCGCATTTCCAAACGAGTCGCGGGTCGAGTGAGTGGGCGTCGTGATTAAAGGCAAGCTTCACGCCGCGTGGGTCGCGCAGCATCATCAGCGCATCCATCGAAACTCCGGCGGTGTACGCGTCTAGCTGCGCGATGAAAAACTGGCCGGCCTTGAGCTTGACGCGGTAGCTGTCCACATCGCCGCCGCTTTGCAGTTTGCCGTGGACGACCACTGGCAGCGCGTCCACCGCCTGCGGCGAGCGCATCTCGTTGTTCGGCTCCTTCTCCGGCACATCGGGCGCTTTGCTTACAAAAAAAACACGCGGCGGCGCGGTGCCGTTGCCGTCAAAAAAACGCACGAGATGAGGCCCGGGCGTGACGCCTTTGGCGACGGTGATTTTGAAGAACCCTTTTTTCTTCGCATCGGCTGTGATCGCAATTCCGGGATCGTCCGCCCAGGTTTTTATGGGCCACTGAAACTTGCCGCCAATTTGCGCGAGCGCCTCGCTGCCGCGCTGGGCACCGATGGGAAAGAGCCATTCCACCTGCGGCGGCGCAGCGACTGCCGTGAGTGAAAATAGAATTGCCGCGATGGCCGCGCGGATCATCACGCGAAGAGTTCCTTGATGCGCGCGCCGCCGTCCACCAGTTGCACCGGCCGACCGGTGGCAGTGTGCAGCACCTGATGCGGATCGATGCCCAGCTTGCGGTAAAGCGACGCGGCAAAGTCTTCCGGCGTGTAAACATTCTCGGCGGCGTAGTAGCCCTTTGCGTCAGTGGCCCCGACGATTTGCCCACGCGGAATGCCCGCCCCGGCCATTAGCACGCTCATCGCGCCGGGCCAGTGATCGCGCCCGCCTCGCTTGTTTACTTTGGGAGTCCGACCAAATTCGCCGAGACAAACAACCATCGTGTCGTCCAATTGCCCACGCACATCGAGGTCATTGATCAACGCCGCGAGGCCCTGATCCCAGCTGGTCATAAACTTGCCGTTGAGCGTTTTGAAAATATTCGTGTGATGATCCCAGCCGCCGTAATAAACCGTGACGAACGACACGCCCACCTCCGTCAAGCGCCGCGCGAGTAACATCCGTTGGCCAAGCGAGTTGCGACCGTAAGCGTCGCGCACTTTATCGTCTTCCTTCGAAATATCAAACGCCTTTTGCGCGGCGGTCGAGGTGACAAGGTCGACGCCCTGCGCGTTGAAGCGGTCGAAACTCACCGCCGGATCCTTCGCCACCTTATCGGTGATGCGCAACAGGTTATCCAGTTCACGGCGCAACACTTGTCGATTCTCCGCGCGACCCTCGCTGATGCCCTGCGGCAACACCACATCGCGCACCTTAAAACTTTTGTTGTTGGGATCGCCCGAGATGACAAACGGCGCGTGCTCCGCACCCAGAAAATTCGGCCCGCCCGAACGGGTCATCCGGCCAAGGCTCATGTAAGGCGGCAACCCCTTGATCACGCCGCGCTCGTAACTGGTCATCGATCCAAATGACGGATGGAAGGTCACGAACGCGCCACAATTCACCGGCACCGGCGTCGGCCGACCGGTCATCATATAGTGATTGCCGCCCCCGTGATTCGGATCCTTATGCCAGATCGACCGCACGATCGTCACCTTGTCCGCCACCTTCGCCAAGTGCGGCACCTTGTCGCAAAAATTCACCCCCGGCACTCTCGTCTTCATCGCGCCAAACTCGCCGCGAATCTCTTTCGGCGCATCCGGTTTCGGATCGAACGTCTCATAATGTGACGGCCCGCCATCGAGCCAAACCAGTATGCAATTAATCTTCTTTCCCGCCTGCGCCTCCCGCGCCCGCAATAAATCCGCCAACCCCAGGCCCATCATCCCGCCCAAGCCCACCTGCAAAAAGTCCCGGCGACCCATTCCCGCGCAATTGTATTTTCTCCGGTTCATCAAAAAATTCAGCCCCCCTCAAGGCAGGCCATTTCGACGGATTAAAAGTGACACGAATTCATCACAGCCGACTATCGTAAATCACAAATGGTTAATGGTTAAAAACAAACTCCGCCGAGTTGATGATCGCCCAGATAAAATCTTCGGTGGCAGTGCGGTGGGCATCTTTTTTATCCTTGATGGTTTCGTAGAATTTTTCGACTTGGGCGCGTTCGGCTTGGGTGGGGCGGCGACTGAGGGTGGCAAGGTAAACTTCATCGGCGATTTCGGCCACGGTCATTTTACTGTCGGCCAGGCGGCGGGCGCGGCCTTTCTCGTGGGTAATTTTTTTCTGCAACCCGTCACCGTGCATCAGGTGCAGCGCCTGGACGATGGTGCCGGAGGTGTTGCGTTCGCAGGGCGGATCGCTGCTGGAGTTGGGCCGACCAAAGGCGTCCAGGAATTCGCTGCTGATTTTGAAATTCCACGTCTCAATCGCCCGTGCGCCGGGCCACGTGGCGCCAAAGCTCGATGGCACACCGGTCACGTCGTTGATAGCGTCCATGAGCACCTCGGCGCGAAGGCGGCGCAAATACATCCGCGAAAAATTTAGCGTGTCCGCGATATTAGATTCATTCGGAGTGTGGCTGAGTTGGTATAAACGGCTTTGCATCACGGTGCGAATGAGCGCCTTTTGATCGAATTTAATTTTGACAAAATGCGTTGCCAGCGCATCGAGCAACGCGGCGTTCATCGCTGGATTGGAAGCGCGAAGGTCGTCCACCGGATTCACCAAGCCGCGTCCGAAATAAACACCCCAAACCCGGTTCACCATGGCGCGCGCGAAAAATGGATTGTCCGGCCGTATGATCCAATCCACCAACGCCGCGCGCGGATCCGCACCAATCGCAACCTGAGCAGGCGGACCGGCCGGCGGCTTGGGCGCTAGGGTTTTACCGGTGACCGGATGTTTCACACTGCCACTACCTCCGTGATAAAAAAATTCTGTGCCGCCAGAAATAGGCGGCGAAACACCCGAACCCTTGCGCTTCACCTGCGCGAAATAGGCGGCGAGAGAATAGAAATCCGACTGTGTCCATTTTTCGTTTGGATGATTGTGGCAGCGCGCGCACTCCAGCCGCGTGCCGAGAAAGGCCTGGCTGAAAATTTTAGCCATCTCGTCGGGTGTGCGCTTGTCACGATAAACGACCGCTGGCCCGAAGCGATGCGTGCTGCCGCTGGCGGTGATCATCGCGCGCGCAAATTGGTCCATCGGTTGATTGGCACGGAACGCCTCGCGCAGCCATTGGTCCAGAACGTACACACTCTTGAGCCCGGCACGATCCGGGTTGGGGCGCACAAGGTCCGCCCATTTATTCGCCCAATAATCGCCATACGCGGGATGCTTCAGCAACCGCTCGATGAGGGCGCGCCGTTTGGCGGGCGACTTGGTTTTGTCATCAAGAAATGTGCGCGCTTCCTCGACCGTCGGCAGCCGGCCAATGGTATCCAGCGAAGCGCGCCGGAGAAATTCCGCGTCCGAACACAACTCGCTAGGCAACAGCCCGAGCCGCTGAAACTGCGCGTAGGCCAGTTCATCAATAAAATTATTCGCCGGCAGCGCGGCGTATTTTGCCGCCGGAATTTTCTTGGCCGCCGGCACCGTCACGCGTGCGATGGCGACCTGCCCCATGTACCGCACCACCAACGTGCCTTCGCCGTTCATGCGGCCCACCGTCACGCGCCCGGCCTCGTCCACAACGGCCATCTCGGTGTCATTGGAAACGAACTTCGTCAGCGCCGTCACGTCGCGGCGACTGTCATTTGAAAAATGCGCGGTGACCTTCAGGTGTTGCGTTTGCCCCATCCGATAAATCCGCGCGGCCGGTTCCACGGTCAAGTGCGTGAGCAGCGGTTCGCCTTCGTGTTGATACGCCATGCCATCGCGAATCCATTGCCGCAGCACGCGATCAGAATTTGAGCCGGGTTTAATGCGCTGCCCGCCCTCGTGCGGCATGGCGAGGGTGGCTTTTTTTACGATCAGACTTTCCGAAGGGTACGCCGGAAACACGCGGCGCCCGTGGGCATCGGCCGTGATTTCGCGCCAGTCCTTATGGGTATCGTAGGCAAACACCGAGAGTTGGAAGCCCTGTTGCCCTCCCGCCTTGGCGTGGCATGAGCCCGCGCTGCAGCCGGCCTTGCTGAGAATCGGCAGCACGTCCTTGATGAAACTGATTTTGCCGTTCGGTTCAACTGCAGCTTCTGCCTTGAGCGTGGCGGTGAGGCGATTGTTTTGCCAAATGAACACGTCGCCCGCGTGGTTGCCAGCGACGACCGTCTTGGTATCGACCGAGGTCGCGATGCTGTGCAGCCTTCCACTTGCGCCGGCAAGTTTGCGTTCCTTTGCCGTGCCCGAGCGTTGCGCGCCGTCGTGGGGTTTGATGTCTGTAAAAATCCGTGCAACTCCATCCTCGCAAGAGGTCACCAGCGCCTTATCGTCGGGCGTCCAACGCAGCGCCGTCACGCCGCCCTTGTGGTTACGCACTTCTGTCAGCTTTTGTTTCGACTGCAAATCCCAAACCAACATTTCGTGATCCGCGCTGCCCGTGGCCAACTGCTTGCCGTCGCTCTTAAACGCCACTGCGTACACCGCGCCGTGATGCCCCTCCAGCGTGACCGTGGCGTTTTGGTCCGCGATACTCCACACCTTTGCCGTTTCGTCCGCACTGGCGGTGGCGATTTGTTTTCCATCCCGGCTCAGCGCGAGCCCGTAAACCGTGTCTTGGTGCACCTGCCAATTGCTGACCGGTTTGCCATCGGCAACCGACCACATTCGCACGTGTCCGTCGTCCGCCGTGAAGAGGGACGTGTTGTCCGGTGAAAAAACAATTGCCGTTACGCGACCCGCAAAGCCGGCCAACTCGCGGGCGAGTTTCCATTCCGTATTCCACAAACGCACCGAACGATAGCCTCCGCTGGCCAGCCATTTGCCATCGGCACTCCACGCTAGCGACTGCACCGCATCGCGATGGCCGGTGAGCGTGGCAATGCGTTTGTTTTTGGCCGTGAGATCGTGAATGAAAATCGTGTTGGCCCGCGCCAGCGCCAGTCGTTTACCATCGGGGGCCAGTGCCACGGCCAGTGCCGGGGTGTAACTGGGGGGTAATTTGCTAAGCTTCGCGGGAGCTGGACGCGGTTTATCCTTCAACGCAGCGGCGTCCCACGGGGCGCCGGCATTTACCCAACTCTCCAGCATGCCAATCGCCCGCGGCGTCAGCTGCCCCTTCGGCGGCATGTGCGGATCCGAGCCGGTTTGGATGACTTGGATGAGCCGACTGGCCGGGGCCTTGCCGGGAATAACCGCCTTGCCCTCATCGCTGCCGCGCAATAATCCCGCACGCGTGGTGAGGTCCAGCCCGCCTTTTTCCTTGTCCGGATTATGGCACGCAAAGCAATTTGCCTTCAGCAACATCATCGCCTCCGGCGTGCCGGCAAACGCGGACGCCGCCAACAACACGCTAATGAAAATAGACCTTAGCATTTTCCTACCACAAAGACACAGGGGACACAGAGATTGTTCAATGTTTTTGCAAGGATGCAGCAATCCGACTTTATCGGCGCCCCCCCATCCGCCGAAGCATCAACAACCGAAACTCCAGCGCCTCGTCGCCGGGAATTTTCAGCGCGCGCAGCGTGAGCTCGCCTTTGCCTTTTTTCAATGCAATCACGCCCATGTTTACCGCCTTAAAATCCTTCACGTACGATTCCGCGCGCGGCACGCGATCGTGTTCCTGCCCGCGCGCGGGAGCTTCGTGCGGCTGCGCAATCGTGTGGCGCAGACGGTTGCCGTTGTGGCTTAGCTCCAGCACCGCGCCTTCGCTGCCCTTGGGCACGGCGTAGTGCAGCGTCACTTCAAACCGTCCATCAGCGCCCACCTCCGCGAGCCACGTGAGTTGATCATCGAGCTTTGTCCAGTTTGTAAAATAAGTGCAATTGGGAAAACGATTGGATCGCTTGAGGCCGCCGTGGGCGGTGGCGTCGCGCGCGGGGATTTGGGTCCATTCAAAATCCGGATGGCCAATCACGAAGGGTCGTGTGTCCTCGCCCAATTCCACCGCCACAGTTTTTTTCCAACGCGCCACCTCCTCGCGCAATCGAGTGGCGAGGGCCGGATTGGTTTTGCTGATGTCAATACGTTGGCCGGGGTCAGCCGTCATATCAAAAAGTTTCCCCGTGTGATCCAGCCGATGCGTTTGTGTGCGCGCGCTCACGCGGCCTTTCCAGTGCGAAAAAATGATGCGCTCCGGCCATCGCCCTTTCTGCCCAAGCAACAAAGGCTTGAGGCTGCGGCCATCGAGGGGCTTTTTGCTGGCGACCGGAATGCCCGCGCAATCGGCCAGCGTCGGCAACAAATCCAGCACGGCGGCGATGGGCTTGATGCGGGTGGCCTTCGGAATGGCTTTGGGCCAGCGCACGAGCAATGGCGATCGCACGCCGCCTTCGTCAGTGGAGCCTTTGCGGCCTTTCATTCCACCGTTCCAACGCCAGCCATTCGGACCGTTATCGTGGAAGAAGACCACGATGGTGTCGTCGGCAATTTTTAGTGCATCGAGTTTTTTGAGAATGCGGCCCACGTTCCAGTCGATATTTTCGCACATCGCCAGAGCGCAACGCAGATGCGGCGGATTTTCCCGCTTGGCATCGCGAAAGTGCATTGCGATTTTTTTGTCTTTGAATTTATCCCACCAACGATCCGGCACTTGCATCGGGCTGTGCGGTGTGTTGTACGGCAAATAGGCAAAGAATGGTTTTCCGTCCGTGTTAGCTTTTTCCATAAACGCCATCGCTTTGTTTGTGAAGTCGTCGATGCAAAATCCTTTGCCCTGCACCAATTGCCCATTGCGCTCCAGCGGCGGGCTGAAATAATTGCCCCAGTGGCCGGAGCAAAACCCATAAAATTCGTCAAAGCCGCGGCCATTCGGGTGATACGGATATTGCATTCCATTGTGCCATTTGCCGAAAGCACCGGTCGCATAACCGGCGGCCTTGAAGGTGTCGGCGATGGTTTGCTCATCAAGATCCAACCGCTCGCCGCCGGCGGAAGTGCTGTAAACGCCGCCGCGCACGTGATAACGACCGGTCAAAAATTCAGCGCGCGTGGGTGAGCAAACGGGGCAAACAAAAAAGCGATCAACGCTCGCGCCATCGCGGGCAAGCGAATCGATGTTTGGCGTTGAGAGATTTTTGTTTCCGCTCAAGCTCAAGTCGCCCCAGCCTTGGTCGTCGGTGAGGATGACCACAATGTTGGGCGGGTTCGCGGAAGCCAATCCACAGAGGAAAAATGAAAGAAAAAGAATGGTGCGTTTCACGCGCCAAGAGTCGCGCAGGAATCACAAAGGAGCAAAGAAAAAGGCAAAGGAAAATTACTGATTATCCCAGAGCGCTCGGGCATCGCCGGCTTCGTGTTGGAAACCGATGTGACTCACCGGTAGCCGCCCGGCATTGCCATCGGCAAAGATGGTGCTGGCGCGGCCGCGATGGCGATTGATCATTCGCACCGGGGCTTGCTTGGATGGCTTCCACGAGGGAGCCGTGGGCACTGCGAAACGCGCGCGCGTGGAGTTGTCCATTTTACTGGAAACATCTTCGCGCCACAAATCGGGGTTCGTCTCATCGGAGTTCGCCACGGGCCCGGCATCGCCGATCACCACCGTTTGCGCTGGCTTCAGCACCTGCCCGATTGTGATGCCGCGACTGGCGAGCAGGCGATTGTACGCTAAACCACCGTGCGTGCCCGTGCGGCATTCGGGACAATGCCACGGTTGATGTTCATCGGAATACTTGCCCAGCAATTCGGTCCACAACAATTTGCCCGATGATTTTTTTTTAACTTTGCCCGGGCGCGGCTGGCTGAAGGGCACGAGCCGCCCTTCGTTATCCTGCGAGTACTGGAGAAACGCTTCGCCCAACGCGCGGCAATTATCGAGGCATTGCGTGGCGGCCGCTTGAGTGCGCGCTTTGAGAATTGAAGGAATAATCAGCCCGGCCAGCAGTCCGACCACTGTTAAAACAATAACCAATTCCACCATGGTAAATCCATGGCGCGCACGGGAGGTTGGCATGCAGCGCAGGCTGGG
Source organism: Verrucomicrobiia bacterium (assembly GCA_014239365.1). GTDB lineage: Bacteria > Verrucomicrobiota > Verrucomicrobiia > Limisphaerales > UBA1100 > JACNJL01. The sequence continues at coordinate 38,974 of JAAZZB010000006.1, forward strand.
TGGCATTGGGAAAAGCGTACATCACTATTTTAGTTAGTCAACCCTAACGATTCAAGTTAGTGAAAAAATCCTGCCAATTCCGATGAATTTTGGCAGATTCAAGATGAAACACGCTTTTTGGACCCAATTGAAAATGAGGAGAAACTAGTCTTCTTCTTTTTCAATCTTGATCTCCAGCCCCGGCATCACCCTTGGCATCAGCCAATTGCTTACTTTGCCCACCATTGCGGGGAGCGCATCGGGATCAGTTTCGGCATCGAAAACGTGGTCGCAGTTTTCGATCACAAAAAGTTCCTTCGGATCATTCGCTTGCTCGAACAGCTCGCGCGATTCCTCAATCGGCACCACATCATCCGCCGTGCCGTGCACCATTAACCACGGCACCTTCACGCTGGCGGCAAGACCGACGACTGTGCCCACGCTGTTCATGTCATCCACAAACGATTGCGAAAGCGGGCAGTCCTCTTTGCCCCACATGTGGCCGGTGCCCGGTGTTTCATCACCAAATTCGGTCTCCGCAAATTTCTTGGTGTGTACCATGCCGGCCAGCGACACGAGCAACTCAATGCGCTCATCCGCGACCGCGCGTTTGACGCCCACCGCGCCGCCGAGGCTGTGGCCCACGTACGCGATCTGCCGACCTTGCGCGTGCAGCGCGTCGATCACTGCGCCGAGATCCTCCACCTCTTTGGTGATGCACGAATCTTCAAAGCGTCCCTCGGAACCGCCATTGCCGGAAAAAGAAAAACGCAGTGCCGAAATGCCCGCCATCGCGAGGCTCGCCGCCAACGCGGTCACAAAAGGGCGATCCATGTTCGCCGTCACACCATGGCCAATGACCACGGTGAACGGGCTGTGAGATTTTGCTGCGTGAAAAGCGTAGTCCAGCCGCTCTCCCTGCGCGTTGCGAATTTCCGCGTCCATCGGCGCGGGTTATATAAAACTATCCGCTGTTTTGCGAGTTTATTCGGGCAACCTTCCAACGGGTGGCGGCCATCAAATCCCAACGGCGCGTCATGCGATCGGAGCAAGCAAAGTTGAGCCGTGCCATTTCGAGTTCCCAATCCGGTAACCGCCTCGCCTCGAGACGCGTCGCGAGACGGAAGAAAAAATACATCACCGCCAGGCATCCCCGCGCATGCCACGCCGGCCAACCGCGCGAGGGTTGGCCGAATTCCGCCACCAACCATTGCCCCTCCGGGCGCACGCTAGCCGCCATTCGCGGCATCAAATCAGCCAGCGTTTTCTCGGAAAAACAATCGAGAAAAAAACATGTCACCACCGCATCAAATTCAGCCTTCGGAAAATCCAATTCTCGCGCATCCGCGTGATGAAACGTCACCGTTGCTCCAGCAGGCAAACGCGCTTCCGCGCGGGCAATCATTGCCGCGCTTGCCTCCACGCAATCCACCTGAAGTTTTGGAAATCGCCGCACCAATTCCGCCACAAACCGGCCATCGCCCTCGCCCACTGTGAGCACCCGCTTCGCATCCGCCAGCCACGGCAATAAATCAAACCGACACCGCAACAGCCCCCGCCCAAACGCCGCATACTCCAGCCACCGATACGGCCGCGCGAGGCGGTCAAACGTGCTGCCGGCATCTTGCCGGCAGATCGGGGACGCAACTTCTGCCGGCAAGATGCCAGCAGCACGAGATGCCACCCTTTCAATTTGTTGCGTCCGTTCCATGTTTCAAATCAACACCAACAACGGCGTTAGCAAAATTGCATCCGCCCACACCCGCCGGGCTTCCGCCGAACACCATTTCGGATGGCGCGCCAATTCCAGCAACGCCAACGCGCTCGCCGCCAAGGCCAGCGCCAAAGGCAACCACCGATCGTCCAACACCGCCGCGCCCAAAACTAAACCCACCAAACCCAACGCCATTATCGGCAAGGCGCGTTCCATCCCCGCCCAGCGCCGCGCCAGTGAAGGCTGCGCCATCGCCGCATCGCACTTGCGATCCCACCCGGCAATTAGCAAGCAATTCATCACGCACAAACCGCCCCAAGCGAGCGCCACCAAAACGAACGGCAAAGTGATTTGCAAATTTAGTGTTACAAAAAAAAGTGTGCCCGCTGCAAACGCCCCGCCCGCCATCAGTTCCTTCCAACGCCCCGCCCGCTCGCGGGAGGTTTGCAAATGATGCAGCAAAAAATAAACGCCCAATCCCGCCAATAACACCCCCCCCGCCAGCACGGTGCGCATCGGCAGTTGCAAAGCCAATGCCGATGCCAACACGACACCGATGCACCACGCCACGGCCAGTGATCCGGCGTGGTCGCGCGCGAAGGCGTGCCGCGCAGAATCCAGCGGCCCATCCGGCAGCCGCCGCGCATCCAGCAAACGATCGCCGCAATACGCCAGCCAAACGCACACTGCCAGCAACGCGCGTTCTGCCACGCCCAACTCCACGGCCAACACGCGCGCGAATGCCTCTTGCCACACGAGCGCCACGCACGGCGCGTCGAGGCTCAGCACATTAGGCCACAGCCACCACGCGCGCGGCGGTGCTTCGGTCAACGGGATGGCGGAGATTGCCGGTTTCATTGGGCGGGCAGGATTGCAGATTTTTTGGAAAGTCCCAATGACCAATCAGAAGGAGGGGGAATGGAGAGCCAAAAAAACGACGCCCCCCGAAGGGGACGCCGCTACTTTTGCACAACCCAATTGCACACGGAACCTCAACCGTGCGGGAAGACATAGCGCCCTCCATATATATATTCGCTAAACGGAGGCCATTTCTTTCAAAAATTTTCATTTATTTTCACACGGCCACAGGCTGTTTTTGCCAAAAAACCACTAAACCTGCCCGTATTGGCAAGTTTTTTGCGAATACCGGCCTTTTTCGGGTTGATGTAGTTTTTGAAAAAAAATAGACTTTCGCGTGATGAACGAAAATGAAACCGGCTGTTGCCCCCGTTTTGACCCCGCGCCGTGGGACAATCAAATCCTCGAGTGGGAAGGCAAACCCTTCGTGCGCGACACGGTGCGCTGCCTGTTTCACATCCCGCTAAACTTCGGCGGCGTGATGGTGCGCAACATGGAACGCATCGAGGCGGCGGGGGTGAAGGATCCGAATGTGATCGTGCTGTCGGACGAATGTTCGTTGTGGAAATCGGTGGTGTACATTTCCGTGACCGACGATTTGCCCGGCGCGGATAATGTGAAATTGAGCGGACGGTTTATGGCGCGCGTTTTCGAAGGGCACTATCGCCACGCCGGCAAATGGGCGAAGGAGATGACCGCGCACGTGGCCGAAAAAAACGAGACGCTCAAGCGGCAATTATTTTATTACACCACCTGCCCCAAGTGCGCCGAGGCGTACGGGAAAAATTACGTCGTGCTGCTGGCCGAGATTTAAGGCAGCTCGCGAATGCGCAGATTTTTGAATTCGATGGGAGAGCCTTCGCTTTCCAAACACAAAAAACCCGTGGCCGGTTTGCAGTCTTTGCCACTGGTGACCATCACGCCATTCACCCACAGCTTCACTTCGCCATCCACCGCGCGAATGTGGTAGTGGTTCCATTTGCCGACGCCGTGCGTGAGACGCTGCGTGGGGAAGCTGCGACTGCTCTTTGGATTTCCAACGACATACTCTGAGCCATCCGATCGCTTGTAAGTGATCTGCGGTGTCGCGGCCTTCATCCGCGCTTTGCCGGTGGGAAACACATCGCCGTGCGAGGTAAACCAGTGCGACGGTTTGCCTTTACTCTTCTCCCAATTCGTCTCGTAGCCCAAATCCAAAACCTGCACCTCGATGCCCCACGGCAAACGCCCTTTGCCCGCCTCAAGATTTTTGATGCTCTCGGGCATCGCCCACAGAAACACGCCGCTGTTGCCCGCGTGCTTGAGATGCCGCCATTGCACCACCAACTCGAAATTGGTGATTTGTTTCTTCGTGCGAATGACGCCCACCGGTTTTCCAGTACATTGGATGAGGCCGTCTTTGCCCCACTTCCACGTGTCCGGCTTGCAATTCACGTTGGTAAAATCCGCCTCCGTCATCGCCCGCCAACCGGGGCCGGTGCCTTTGTGCAGCGGCTTGGCATCAGCTGCGCCGGCGATGGAATTAGAAAGGGAAAGAACGAGTAACAGCGGCAGAAATGATTTCATGCGAAAAGTGTACAGGGAAAAGGCCCATCCTCCAATGACGAATTCCGACCCTTCGCGCACGGGGACCACATCCACAAACAGGAAACGGAACGCCATGTGGCTTGGTGTCAACCAACGATGCGTTTCAATTCTTTGACGTGCACAGTATATGCCTCAAGCCCTTTAGGCGTTAAAGAAAGCCATGTGCGTTGACGCCCAAAATCTGTCCTTTTGGCGGGGGCAACATAGCCGGCTTCTTCAAGCGATTTAAGGTGCTTGGAGAGCACCGAATCACTGACATCAAGCCGCTCGCGAAGCAGTTTGAATTCGATCGCAGCCGTGGTGGATAATATCGCACAAATATGCAACCGATTGGGGGCGTGAATTAATGAATTAAAATGCGAATGATTCATTTTGAAGCATCCTCCTTTACCCATTCATTGGTCGGGTACTTATAGGTCAGAAATCCGACGGACACACTGAAAATGATGGCCGCGATATAAGGGGCCAAAGGAAGATCAGCTATCGGAAAAGTACCTTCAATACGGATTTCAGCTCTACCCGATTCCGTAGCCCATCTTCCCACGAGCAACACAATGGAAAAGTAGAGCACCTGTAACCCAACAAAAACTTTCCCTGAACCTGAAGTGGGCATGGGTTTTACTCTTACCCCCAGCAACAGCTCGCTGTACTTCCAAAAAAGAACCCACAAAAATATTGAGATGCCTGATATCCACATCCCCAACCCCCACATGTTCTCATGCACTGCTGCTGCCATTGAGAATGTGAATATGCCACTCAACAAAGACAAAATAATGATTTGCCAGAGTGGCGGCCTTGATAATGATATTGTCTCATTTCCTATCTTGTTCAATGACTCAAGTGCTGATTGAGCCTCTGCAGTTGTAACCTGATTTTCTTTAGTCATGATTGCTGTATTCCTAAGTTAGTTTCCGTTGCGGAAAGCAACTTAACGCTCACTTTTCCATATTGGCAAGCTTTTACTTTCCAAATCGGAAAGTAATGGTGACTATACTCCTTAAATGCCTAAAAAGCCTGTGTTTGTGTGGTTTTTGCGCGCCAAATAAGAGGCTTTGCCCGCGAGAAGTTTGGCTGAAATCCATGACAATGTTTGGTGGATGTTTCCCAAACGGATCCTCCGCAAGAATCACGGAAGGAACGTATGTGTCCGGGAAATTGCTCCACAACAAATCAGTCAGTTGATAGGTTGTGCGCGTAATGCCAGATTCAGATGTCGTCAACATTCAAGAAAAGTTCGGGCTCTTTTCAGATCACTGGTCGCCAAAGAGAATCGGTGTGCTGAACGGGCAGCAAATTATTTTAGCCAAGGTTCAGGGGGAATTTGTTTTTCACAAGCACGATGATGAAGACGAATTGTTTTGGGTGATGAAAGGCCAACTCAAAATGGAGCTGCCTAATCGAACGGTGGTAATCAATCCCGGTGAGTTTTTTGTCGTTCCAAAAGGGGTTGAACACAGACCTTCAGCAACTGAAGAAACGCATCTTCTTTTATTTGAACCACTCAGCACAAAACACACCGGCGACGTGATGGCAGAAATCACGGTGGAAACTTACGAGGAAATTTGATCCTTCTATCAACGATGAATAATCCGGTGCCCGAAAATAAAAAACGGGATTCGTCAGTTGCTCTTGCTTCCGTATGCCTGGAAAATCTCCGAAAATCCAAATACCTCCTGCCGGATCCCCGTGTGCTTCGGGCTGACCCAGTTGGCGGATGGCTTTGAGGGTGGGCGGTCGCGGTTGGCGGACCAGCACGAGAGCATTCCGATTTTTTTCTGGCGGGCGAAGGCGAGCACTTCGCGGGCGTTTCCCAATGTAAATGTTTCGGGCTTCACGTCGTTGTGGCCGAGCATCGGGGTGAGGCCGACCATTGCCCAAAGTTGGGCGTCGGTTTTAGGGACGCCCGCTACGCGGTGCAGTGTTTTTAATTGGGCGTGCAAACTGGTGGCGGCTTGGATGGCGTACGCGCCCATATGCGTGGTGGGCTTGGGCGCGTGGGCTTTACCGTAATTCATTGCCATAATGTTCACGCCGGCGATGTCCACGCGATGACGGAGCGCCGAGCGCAGCACGCCCAAGCCTTCGCGCGTGAGGCCGCTGGGCAGAACGGGCAGTGTGTACCAAACTTTCAGTGTGCGCTTTGCGTGACGTGCCGCCGATTGCAAACCGGCAATCGCCCGCGACCGGCGCTCGATGGATTTCGCCTCGGCCAGCCAATGACCTTCCACATCGAAATCAATGTGAGTGAGCCCGTAAGTATCAATCACGGTTTGATAAGCTGCCTGCAATTGCGCGGGTGTTTTGCACGCGGCCGCGAGTCCCGTGCCCGCCGCGCCGCCGAAGGAGACTAATACCTCGCCGCCCGCCGCGCGGATGGCGTTGATCTCCGGCAACAGCCAACGCTTCGCCACGGGATGATATCCGCCCCAACTCGGCGCAGGATCATTCGGCCCTTTCGCCACAATGAAGGCGAGCGTGAAAAATTTAATCCCGTGCTTTTGAGTCGCCGCTGCAAAATCAAAAGGCGGCCACAGCGTGGTGTCCACATACGGCGCGAATGCCTGCGCGGGCCAATGATTGGCCTTACGCGGCGCGATCGGTGGCGCGGCGAGAACGCAGTTAGCTGTAAAAATGAACGCAATAACCCATCGCATTTGTGGAGTATATCGCAAGGCTCCCGAATAAAAAATCAGAATCACTCGCCAGCGTAATCCTTTGAACATCCAAGCAAACGAGTAAGTCCAAACGACATCATCTCGTTATGAAAACACACTCGCTCGCCGCTTCTTTTTTCATTTCCCTCCTGCACCTCAATCCCACCGCATGGGCGGCGGTGTTGCATGTGCCGAAGGATTTCAAAACCATCCAAGCCGCAATCGACGCGACTCGGGCGGGTGATTCAATTTTGGTCCGAGCCGGCAAATACAACGAGTGTATTCGGCTCCAGCCCGGACTCACCGTTCGCAGCGTGGGAAATGACACGAAAGGGAAACTCGGACTCCGGCGGGCGGAGGCGACGATTATCGACGGCTCCGGCTGCAAAGGGCCCGGCGTAACGATGGCGGCGGGGGCGACCCTTGATGGCTTCACGATAACGGGCGTTGGGAAATACGACGAGGCACTTTGGCAAAAGCACCACGCCACGCAGGGCAACCAGCAGCAGCACGAGCACATTGGAGCGGAAGGCACACCCGGCGTTGCGGTACGGCACGATTGCACGGTGGCGAACAACATCATCCACCACATTGGCTACACCGGCATTGCCATCACGGGCGCGGAAGACCGCCGCGTATCGCCGCGCATTATTGGCAACGTCACGTACCGCAATATGGGCGGCGGCATCGGCTCGATGAAAAAATCGACAGCCCGCATCGAAGGCAACCTTTGCTTCGAGAATTTTTACGCAGGCATCGGCCACAACGACGCCAGCCCGATTGTCATCGACAACAGTTGCTACCGCAACATCCGTGCCGGCATTGGCATCAGCGAAGGCTCTCGGCCAATTGTACGCGGCAATCGCTGCCATCACAACCGACGCGCTGGCATCGGCATCCGTACCGGCGCGAATACCCAACCGGTAGTGGAAGACAATGATTGCCACGAAAACGACATGGCCGGCATCGGCACCAAGGAGGGCGCGCGGCCCATCGTGCGTGGCAACCGTTGCTGGAAAAACAAACTCGCCGGCATCGGAGCACGTGATAAGGCGCAGCCTATCATTGTTGAAAACGAATGTTTCGAAAACACACTCGCCGGCATCGGCATCGAGCACGAGGCGCGCGCGTTGATTTCCAGAAATCTCTGCCGCAAAAACAAAACCACCGGCATCGGCGTACAACACGGGGCCGAAGCCACACTGATCGGCAACCGCTGCCTCGAGAACGCAAAGGTGGCCATTGGCGTGGGCAACGGCGCCAGCGCGCACATCGCCGGCAACCAACTCACGCGCACCGGCGGAATGCCCCCGCTCATCGCCATCCTCAAAGGCTCGAGCGCCGTCATCACCGGCAATACTTTCACCGGCGGCGGCGTGGCCGGCGTACTCGTGCAGGGCCGCGCGCGCATCAGCAAAAACCGTTTTGAAGGCAACGGCCCGCGCCGCGGCGGTCCGCCCAATTTTGCCGTGTGGGCTCACGCCGGCTCGGAAGTGGAGTTTCACCATAACGAAATCAACCGCTGGCGCCACGCCCTCTTCACCTCCGATGCCAAATCCATCGCAGCCCACCACAACCGCACCAGCCAATTTCTCGGCACCGCCATCTTCATCCAAAAAACCGCCACCCCCGCCCACGCCACCTACAACACCGCCCTCACCGCCAACGCCCAAGACAAGTCCGTCACCCTAACCGGCCCCCGCGGCGTGGTAGAGGGGAATGTGTGCAAGGCGAAATGAACTAATTTTGCCAGCCGCTCGAGTAGCGCAGATGAGTGGGCGACCTGCTACCTGACCCCCCGCAAGGTTTCAAGCTTGCCCACCTCTTTATCCGGATCCAACACCGGAACGAAATTCTTCTAAAGCCCATTTCAAAACGGACTCGGCACGAGGAAGGCGTGTTGTTCGAGGAGGCTGAGGGTTCCGTTCCAGGAAATGTATTGAGTGAAAAACAGGATGACGACGTAGCTGAAGATGAAGGGCACGGCTAACCCCAAGGCTGTTAATCGGCAGAACCAGCGCACGAGAAAATTGGGGGAGGGCTCGCGTTGTTCGGCGCGGCCCAATGCCCAGCCGGTGATCAATCGGGCGGGGAGGCCGAAGACGACGAAGAAGAGCGCGGGAAGCCACGTGATTTCGGCTGGGGTGAGTTCTATTTTTAAGAGGAACAACGGCACGGCGAGCATGAGGGTGAGCGTGAGCGCGAACCAAAATTTAAATGGCGAGCGTCCGGCAAGGCGGCACACGGGGCCAATCTCGATGAAGGCACGGAAGCGGTTTTCGCGCGCGAATCGTACTTGCAGGAAGGGAAGAAAAAGCAACACGCCCATCAGTAAAACCCCGCCCAAAACCGAAACGAGAATACCGGCGTTGTGGGCAATTTTGGAGGCGAGGATCATCAGGGTCACGGGGATGAGTAGCCACAGCACCGTGCCGGCAAAGCCGCGGGTGCCGAGCCAGAATAATTTTGGCAGATGCAATCCGTCTGCGGTTTCCCAAACGGCATCGCGGGCGGTATTGAATTTATCGGGTGTGCCCAGCCAACGAAAAAACCGAATGGGTGCGGGCCAAAAAAAGTGACGCAGTTTGCCGCCGCGCAGCAGCGCCCAGATAATGTGCAGGGTCGTCAGTGCGGTGACGATCCACATCCCAACGCTCCAGCCGCCGGCGTGTTGGGGATCCACGATAACGGCGGAGTCGCGCAGCAATGCAATGAAGCGCGCGGGCCAAAGCACGAGCCAAATGCCGAGGACAATGCCGCCGAGCTGTCCGGCTTTGCGCACGCCGATGAAGCCATCGCGCAAGCGGCCGGTGCGGGCGATGGTGCCGCTGACGTGCAACAGATAGCCGAGGCTGATTAGGTTAATGATGGGGATCACCGAGATGACCGATAGTCCGCCAATCAAACTCAGCATCCCGAAGCACCAACCGACGGCGGAATAAATCCCGTGGCCGATTCGATGTATCAACGGCTTGATCGCCGGCAATTCAGGCAACATCTCAACCACCGGCGAGGCCTCAAGCAACGGCGGCAGTTCTCCGACGTGTTTCCCAAGCACCGGCGGCACGGCTTTTTGCTCGTCCGGTTGAAACCCTTCATCTTGCCCTTGCGTATTCATTGATGTATATTCACTGACAACGATGCCCTCGGAAAAGATAACCCCGCCGCTTTGGCAACGCAACCTGCTCTTCGCGGTGGTGTGCGTGGCGGGCGCGGGTGCGGTGATTTCAAATCTGCTCAAATCCGACACGATGGCCGCGCCCAAGCATCAGGCGAGCCGTTATGAAAAACCGGTGTTTCGGACGGCGGTCGATTTTGTGGATGAGGCATTTGCCGCCAACTGGAAAAAAAACGGACTGGAACCCACACCCCCCGCTGATGAGTTGACGCAAATCCGCCGACTCTCGCTGGGGCTCACCGGCACGATTCCTTCGCTGCAGGAAATCCGCGCGCTCGAGGCCCAGCCGGACGGCGAACGCATCCAGTGGTGGCTCAGCCATCTCTTTGAAGATCGGCGCACGAGCGAGTATCTTGCCGAACGGTTTGCCCGCGCTTATGTCGGCGTGGAGAACGGGCCTTTTTTGATTTACCGCCGTCGACGATTTGTCAGTTGGCTCGCCGATGAGATTGAGGCTAACCGTCCTTACGATAAAATTGTGCGCTCACTCATTACCGCCGAAGGACTTTGGACGACCAACCCGGAAGTCAATTTTGTCACCGTCACCGTCGACCAAAACGAAGACAAAAAAGGCCCCAACGAAGTGAAGCTCGCCGCACGAGTGACGCGGGCGTTTCTCGGCGTGCGTATCGACTGCGTCCAATGCCACGACGATCATCTTGGCGAGGACTGGTTGCAAAAAGATTTCCATCAACTCGCCGCCTTTTTTGGCAAAGCCGATATGGCCATCTCCGGCATTCGCGAAACCGGCAAGCCGTACGAATTCAAATACCGCCGCCAACGCGAGCCGGTGAAGGTGCCCACGATTGTCCCCTTCCAACCCGAGCTACTGCCCGAGCGCGGCCGCCCCCGCCAGCGCCTCGCCGCTTGGGTCACGCATTCGGAAAACCGCGCCTTCGCCCGCGCCACCGTCAACCGCGTGTGGGCGCTGATGTTCGGCCGGCCTTTGGTTGAGCCGGTGGATGAAATTCCGTTGAAGGATTCAGTGGAAAACCCCTACCCGCCCGGGCTGGAAATTTTGGCCGACGATTTCATCATTCACAAATTCAATCTCCAACGCCTCATCCGCGTCATCGCCGCCACGCGCGTCTTCGGCCTCGACAGCAAAATGCCCGCCGACCATCCCCCGCCCACGCTCCAGCACGATAAACATTGGGCCGCCTTCCCGCTCTCGCGATTGCGCCCTGAGCAAGTCGCCGGCAGCATCATCCAATCCGCATCGCTCACCGCCATCGACGCCGACTCGCACATTCTCTTCCAGCTAAACCGCTCGATTCAACAGGGAGAATTCGTCAAGCGCTACGGCGACATTGGTGAGGACGAATTTTATATTCAAGGCGGCACCATCCCGCAGCGCCTGCTGATGATGAATGGAAACCTCGTTCACGAGCGCATCAAAAACGACCTCGTCACCAACGCCGCTTCACGCATTTTGGCCACCGCGCCCAATGACCAAAAAGTGGTGGAGGCCACTTACCTCGCCGTGCTCAGCCGCCGACCCAGCACGGAGGAAGCCCAATACTTTGTCGACGCGCTTTCGCAAAAAGGCTTCCTCGGCCGCAAAGCAAAACAAGCGGATTTGTATTGGGCGCTCATCAACTCAACCGAGTTTTCCTGGAATCATTAAAATGAAAAATTCCTCCAACCCCTGCAACAACGCCAGCCACATCACCCGCCGCACGATGCTCCAAGCCACCGGCCTCGGCGGGCTCGCGTGGCTCACGCCGGTTGCTCATTTACTTGGGCGCGCGCAGGAAAAAGCTCCCGCCCACGCGCCCGCCAAATCAATCATTATGCTGTGGATGGCCGGCGGCCCAAGCCAGTTGGAAACCTTTGACCCGCACGCGGGAAAAAAAATCGCCGGCGACACCCGCGCCATCAACACCTCCGTCAAAGGCGTGCAATTCGCCCACGGCCTCCCGCAAGTCGCCGAAGTGATGAACGAGCTCACCCTTGTGCGCTCGATGAACAGCAAAGAAGGCGACCACGAACGCGCCACGTACAACGTCAAAACCGGCTACCGGCCCGACCCCACGCTGATTCATCCCTCCATCGGTGCCGTTCTCTGTCACGAACTGCCCGATGCCGAAATGGACATCCCGCGCCACATCTCCATTCTCCCCGGCCAATGGCCCGCGCGTGGCGGCTACCTCGGCGCGCAGTACGACGCCTTCAAACTTTACAACACTAACGGCCGCGCCGGAAACATCACCGCCCGCGTGCCACCCAAACGATTGGACAACCGGCTCGCCGCCTTGAAACAAGTCGAACAATCCTTCGCCCGCGGCCGCCGCGCCGACCTCGATGCAACATCCACGATGCACAACGCCACCATCCAAAAAGCCCTGCGGATGATGAACTCTGATCAACTCAGCGCCTTCGACATCACCCAAGCCCCCGCCAAAACCCGCGCCGCATTTGGCGACACCCAATTTGGCCGCGGCTGCCTCGCCGCCATTCAGCTCATCGGCGCCGGCGTCCGCTGCGTTGAAGTCACCCTCAACGGTTGGGACACTCACGCCAATAACCACAAAGCCCACGTCGCGCAAAACGCCATTCTCGATCCCGCATTCGCCTCGCTCATCCGCGAACTACGCACCCGCAAACTGCTCGACCAAACCATCGTCATCTGCGCCGGCGAATTTGGCCGCACCCCCAAGATCAATCCCGCCGACGGCCGCGACCATTGGCCCACCGGCTTCTCCATCGCCCTCGCCGGTGGCGGCTTCCGCGCCGGCCACGTCCACGGTGCCACCGACCCCGACGGCAAGAAAATCGTAGCCACCGACAAAGACACCATCCGAGTCGCCGACATCCACACCACCATCCAACACGCCCTCGGCATCGAATACGCCAAAGAACTCATGACCCCCATCCTCCGCCCCATGGCCCTCAGCGACGGCCGCGTCATCCAGACTTTGCTGAAGCAATCATAGCTTCCAGATTTCCTTCAACTTGGAGTTGCGTCTTCTGGCGATGGGCGCATACTGGATTTATCGTTTCACCTTACCACGGATTATTATGAAAAAAATTCTTCTCTCTTTGTTGTTTTCACTCCTCGCAATTTTCACCACAACGGCGGTCGCGCAACCGGCGGCGGATCTTGCATTGACCAAACAAACCCGGGGCATCGCCGTGGTCACCGGGCAAGGTGGGCGTGTGATGGCGCAGAACGTTTTCGAATTGGCAAACAGCAGCGCGTACACGATTTATTTTCAGTCGCCCGATGCCGCCACGGTGCTCGCTGTGCGCAAGGCGGCGGATGGCGCGGGGCTTTTGGGGCAGCGCGTGTTTGTGGAACAAAGCGAGCTGGACCGGATTTGCCTTGGGGATAATATGGCGGATGTGGCGTTCGTGAATGGAGTTAAAGAAAAAGAAATCCTGCGCGTGCTGCGGCCCGGTGCCGTGGCAACGATGGGCGACCGACGCATCACCAAGCCCGCTTCTAAAAAAACCGACGCGTGGAGCCATCCGTTTCACGGGCCGGATAATAATCCACAGTCCACCGACGCCGTGGCGCGCGCGCCGTATCTCACGCAGTTTATTCAAGCGCCGAAATTTAGCCCAATGCCGCAGATCACCGTCGCGGCGGGTGGCCGCGTGTACCGCGCCTTCGGCCACATCGCGCACAAGGCGAACCAAAACGAAATGCTCAACACGCTCATTTGCGCCAGCGCGCACAACGGCATCATCCACTGGAAACGCAAGCTCACGCCGGGCTTTATGATTCACCGCAACACAATGGTGGCCACGGACGATGCCTTGTTTATGGCGGACAACGTATCGTGCAAAATCATCGACGCGCGCACGGGCAAAGTGCGCGATGAAATCATCATCCCCAAAGGCGTGGGCGACGGCCCAACGTGGAAATGGATGGCGATGGTCGATGGCACGCTGTACGCCTTGATTGGCGCGAAGGAAATTTCTGTGAAAACCGTCCCCTCCGGCAAACCCGGCCTCGGGCATTGGCCGTGGGGAATGTGGGAAGGGCACGATTACAAAAATCCGAAAACCAATTTTGGTTATGGCCGCACGTTTGTGGCGATTGATTTGAAGACCAAAAAAATCAAATGGCAGCATTCGGAACAGGAATACATCGACGCGCGCGGGGTGTGTTTGCGCGATGGGAAAATTTATTTTTACAGCCCCAAGAAATTCCTCGCCGCGATCGGCACCAACGGCAAACCGGCTTGGCGCAACTCGGACCAAGATTTGCTCGAGGCCATTGCGCCCCACGCGCGCGCGCAGCATTATATCACCGGCTACGCAACGACCGCGTACATCAAGTGCACGAAGGACGAGATTTTCTTTTCCGGCCCCACACGGCCAAATCTAGTTTCCGCTTCCACGAAAGATGGCCGATTGTTGTGGCACAAGAAAGGCGGCGGCAACGTGCAGCTCGTGTTGCGCGAGGAAGGAATTTTTGCCGCAGGCGCGCAGCGCAGCAACGGCGGGATGGTTCTCGAATACAAAACCGGCAAAGTGAAAAGCGAAATGCCGTGGCGCCGCGCGTGCACGCGCGCCACCGGCAGCATCGACAGCGTTTTCTTCCGCGCCAGTGGCGGCACGGTGCGGATGGATGTGCCAAGCAACACCGCCCAACACATCGCGCCGATGCGGCCGCCGTGCCAGGATGGCGTCATCATTTCCGACGGCAATCTTTTCTGGGGCCCGTGGATGTGCGGCTGCCAACTTTCGCTCTACGGCCACATCAGCCTCACCGCCGCCGGCAACCAACTCGCCAGCCCCGGCGAAGCGCGCTCACAATTTGAACCCGGAGAAGGAAATCTCAAAAACGTTCGCCCACTCGCCGCCCACAAAAATGATTGGTCAGTGTACCAAGGCAACAACCGCCGCACGTCCACGACCGCGTTGCCTTTGCCCACCCAGTTAAAGGAGCGCTGGAAATTTCTCGCCCCCACCGCCGCGCTGCCCACTGCGCCGGTCACCGCGGGCGGGATGACCTTCATCGCCAATCGCAGCGGCGTGATCCGCGCGTTCGGTGCCAACGGCAAAATGATGTGGGAAACGTACACCGGCGGCGCGATTTATTTCCCGCCAGCGGTCGCTCAAAACCGTGTGTATTCCGGCAGCGCGGATGGCCGCGTGTATTGCCACGAAGCCGCCACGGGCCGCAAGTTGTGGAGCTATCGCGTGGCGCCCACGGAGCGTTGGATCGCGGTGTTCGGTAAACTCATTTCCACTTGGCCGGTCGCCGGCGGTGTGTTGGTGGAAGATGGCACGGTCTATGCCTCGGCTGGCATCGCGCATTACGACGGCACGCACGTGGTCGCGCTCGACGCCATCACCGGCAAACTCAAATGGCACAACGACAGCAGCGGATCGCTCAACAAAAAAGTGAACAGCGGCGTGAGTATGCAGGGCAGTTTATTTATGGAAAACGGCAAGCTCTGTTTCCTCGGCGGCGGCGTGCAGGAAGTGGCGCAGTTCAACCTCGCCGACGGCAAGTGCGTGAACACGCCGGTTAACAATCCGCAATCCGGATATCGCACCGCGTTTTATCCGTACTACCCCGAGTACGGCAACTACGTTTCGCTCGCGCACACACTGGCCGATGGACGCGAATTGGTTTTCGACGCCAGCTATGAGGGCAACAAATTCAACTACCTCCACGCACTGGCCGCGCTGCCTCCCGGCGCGCCGAAGCTCACCAAAGAACGCGCCCGCTGGAACGCCCGCCGTGGCGCGCCCCAACGCAAAGTGCTATGGCGCGACGCCCGCAGCCGCCGCTTCGCCGGATTCATCGTCGGCAAAACCCGCCTCCTCGGCGTCGGCGATCAAGGCGCGGAGAAGGACCCCTTCATCACCCTCATCAACCTCAAAACCGGCAATGACGAATGGATCGCCAAACTCCCCGCCCAACCGATCAAAGGCGGCGCAAGCATCGACAGCGCCGGAAGGATTTTGGTGACGTTGGTGGACGGACGGGTGATGTGTTTTGAAAGTCCCAAGGCCCAATGACCAAAATCCAAGGAATGACAAAATCTCAAATCCAAAATGAGTGCAGCATTTTCCCTTAGTCTCTTTGGGAATTGATGATTGGGATTTCCTTGGGGGTTTGGAAATTGGTCATTGGGATTTCCTTCCATTCAGGATGCACTCATCGTCGGCACGTCCTCGGGCGCGTCAGCGGGCGATCCACTCCAAGCCCATTTGGCAGCGGTGCCGATGAGGAGGAAAGCGGCGGCAAGGATGATGATGAGACTTCCCCAGCGGACTTGGAGGCCGGATTTTTCGGGGTTGAGCACGGGCTGAAATTTGCGGCGGCTGGAGGGGGTGATGAGCAGCCAGCCGCTGACGGTTTTGCGGTTTTCGGTAAGGCAATTGCCGAGGGCAAACAGGCCGGCTAACGCGCCCAGAACGAGCCAGAAATTTCCCCGCCAAACAAACACATCGCAAATGATGGCGACGACGGCTGGGAAAAATAAAATCTCAACCCAATGGCGCAGTAAACGCGGGAGGCTTCTCAGTGCGGCGAGCGCCACGGTGACGCCGAGGCCGGTGAGGGGGGCGATCCACCAGAGGTGCAGCCAATGGATTTGCCAAAGATGCATCACGCCTGCGGCGGCGAGCAGCGTGGCGGCGGTGAGCAGCGGCACGTTGTAAAAGGGCAGCGCACGGAATTGGCCGGGGCGCGTGCGCGGGAGCGGTTTGATGTCTTTTTCTTTGGGGATGAGCTTCGCGCCATTCCAAAAAAACGCCACCACCATTCCGATGCTGAGCGACCATTTGAGCCAAAGATGCCACCACTCGCGAATCGGTTCAACGAGTGACACAGAAACAACCGCTCCAAAAATTAACCCCATCAGGATGACGTGCCAGATTTTGCGCAGGGCAAAACGCGCAGCGGCTGAGTTTGTGGTTGAGGAATGCACGGTGCGGTCCAGCGCGGGCATTAGGTTTACCCCCGCCGCGCCGAGCGCCATCACGAGTGCAGCGGCCAAGCCGATTCCAGCAAATGCCCATAGCATTGAAGCCTTCAAGGTTTCGATATTGACGCTGTTCCCAATCAGCATCACCGCGCCGGTGGCCAACGCCACGAGCACGAAGCCGCCTTGGGCGGCGAGGAAATGGCGAAAGCCGTGCCAGAAATCGATGTAGCCGATTTTAGCGGCGGCAGCTTTGGCTTCGGGCGTTGGGAAAAATGAATCCTCCACGCGGCGCATTTGCAACCCGCCAAGGCCAAGCGCGCAGCCGATGGAGAACACGACCATCAAACGCCCGGTGAATCCGTCGGCGGGTTTGAATGTGTCTGCTGTTTCTGCCGGAGGTGTGACCGGTGGCTTTGGCGTAACAGGCGGAGTTGGAGTGATGATTTTGGGCGTCGTGGGGCCTTTGGCGATTTCGTCCGGCTTGGGTTTGGCGGATTGAGATTGAACGATGGCGGCGATCCATAAGCCGAGCACCACCAACGTAGCCATACCGAGGCCGGTTCCGATGACGATTTTTTTGTGCTGCTTGATCCAATCCAAAAAAGTAGTAACGGTGGCAACTTCCGGCGTGGATTTGCGTTCGCGTTTGAAAACAAAACCGAAACTGACAATGAGCGTGCCCAAACCCAACACAAACAGCCAACCGACCGTGCCGCTTGTGGCTCCGCCGCCGGCTTTTTGGGCGATGAGGACGATGCCCATCACAAAGGCCAACAGCGCGGAGGCGAGTGCGGTGGTGAAGAACGGTCGGGCTTTGATCCATGCCCACGTGGCGGAGGGGGCGCGTTCTGGCTTCAACTGCGGCTCGGGTTGAACGGTGACCGGCTCGGGTTCGACTACGGGGATTTCCTCCGCCACGGGCTGGCGGTTTTTCTCGAGCTGTGCCTCGAGGGCGGCGCGGAGTTTGTCGAGATCCACCGAGCCATCGGTGGGCAGGCGCAGCCGCAACTTCACATCACCCGCGCCCGTCGCTTTGGAAGGGGACGCGGGGACGCGAGGTTGATGACGGGGCTTAGACATTTGCTAACTGAAGTTGCGCCAAAGCTGATCAAACATTCGGGTAAACGACTTGAGTAAATCAGCATCGCCGGTGATGAGAAAATTTTCGTCGTTGTGCAACGAGGCGGAGCGGGTCCAATTATAACTGCCGGTGAGCAAACGGGTTTTATCAAAGATGGCGAATTTGTGATGCATGTGATGTTCGGAGCGATCCATGCGCACGGCGATGCCGGCGCGCTCGAGGCGTTTGATGTCCGAGCCGGCGTCCATCGATTTATCGTCATCGCTGATGACGCGGATTTGCACGCGGCGGCGGTGCGCTTTTTCGATAGCGTCGGCGATGCGATTATCGGTGATGGTGAACACGCAAATATCCACCGAGGCGCGGGCTTGCGCCAAGCAATCGATGATTTTGCCCACGCAATTATCGTCGGGGCTGAAGAAAGCGGCGGCCACTTCGGCTTTGCCGGTATTGGGAAGATTCTCGGCGGGGTGCAGCGTTTTCACCGTGTTTTCCAACCACTCCAAAACCTGATGGCGCTGGCCGTTATCGGCGCTGGCGAGGGCCTCGCGGGCGGCATCAAAGGCCATGCTGCGGTAAAGGGCGCGGCGTTGTTCGTTGCCCTTGATGGAATCGGTGAGCGCGCGGATCTCGCTGCGTTCACTGCGTGAGAGCTGGAAATCCTCCAGCGTCGATTGGAAGAGGGCTTTGACCTCGTGATCTTTCATAGCAGATATTTTCCCCCATTTTGTTCGATTGGGGCGTTTGGCGCTGGGATGAATACTTTAGCGCGTGAGCCCGATTTCGCCAATGAAAAAGCGCCCACGAAAAAGGTTTCCCGATTGGGGTTTATTTCGTAGAATTCCCTCACCCACGCGACGACTCAAACCGTCAACCACAACGAAAGGCAATCTTATGGCCAAGTTCATTAAAAACCTGAAATCAAAAGTCGAACATTACAAAACCAAGGCGGAGGAAATTCGCGCGATGGTTGAAGAAGGCGCTGAGACGATTCGCGAGATTCGCAGCGATGTGGAAAGCACCGTGGAGGATTTGAAGGCGGACAGCGAAGAAAAGATGATGGAGAGTCTGGAAAAAATCCAGGACTCGGAGCGTGTTTTCAAAGAGGCGGGTTATTCATTGCACGCGGTACGGCTGGAGGTGGGGTTCAACCCGAAGGTGGTTTCGGTGCTGCGGCGCGAATCGAAAATCAACGCGCGCAAGCAGGAACGCCTGCTCCAACAGCACGCGGACAACAAGCTGTTGAGCAGTATGCTGAAATCGCTTTTCAAAGCCGAAGCGTTGGAGGACAAAGTGCATCTGCGGCGGTTGACGTTTCACGAAGTTCAAATCGAGGTGGGCGTGGTGCCGGCGGTGCACGTGGTTTGGGAGGACAAAAACAGTGTGACGCTAACGCCGATTGCGGCTCCGGAAAAGGAGGCCGCGTACAGCAGCCCGTTCGCAAGCCGAAGTTCATTCACGAGCGGCAGTTCGTCGTTCCCGCGCAGTTCGTTTGCGGAAGATGTGGAGGTTGAAGAAGAAACCATGGAGCCTGAGCCAATGCCTCAGCCCGACCCCGCCGAGGCCGCAGTAGAAGTTGCTGCGGCGGAGGAAGATTTTACCGCGCCGAGGGTATCCGCTTCCGCGCGGGATCCGGAGGATGACAAGTGGACGAGTTTCCCGGACATTTCATTTCCGGGAAGTAAGTAAGATGGTAGGGACGCGCTATGCGCGTCCGTGGACACGCGCAGCGTGTCCCTACCCTTCTTCTTTGTCATCTGCGGGCGGTTGCGGTTGCTGCGCTTCTTGCAGTTGGGCGAGGAGTTGTTGGATGAGGGCGTCGCTGTCCTGCACCATATCCTGGCTGACATCCACAACCACTTCAGTGGGCTGAGCGGCGTCGAGACGTTCGCGCAGTTCGCGATGGCGTTCCTGATAATTCGCAAAGAGCACGCCAATGTTCGACAGCGCCGCCTGCATTTGGTTGGCCTGCGTTTGGGATTGTGAATCGCGGATGGTATCGGCGAGCGTGGCGTTGCTTTGCTCAATAAATTCGGCGAGTGCCATTTGGCGGTCGGCAAGTCCGGATTGGCTTTGCTGGGCAGCCGCGGCGGCGGTGCTGGATTGCTCCAAATATTTTTCAAACGCCCCGCGCAAGGCGGCAAGGTTTTCGTTGGTTGCATCGCTCGGCGCCGTGCCCTCGGGAGTGGGCGCGGCGGTTTGCTGACTGGCGAGGTGTTGAGAAATCGTGTCGCGAAGGGCGTCGAGGCTTTCGTTCATCCCGCCGAGGTCAAGCTGGGTGGTGCGAGGTTTGGAGAGCTCTTCCTTGAGCGTGCCCTGAATGGAATCGAGACCGCCGGTGAATAGCGACAATTGACTGACCACGCGGCTGACAGGATCGCCTTGATCGCCGCCCTGCAAAAATTGATTCCGGCCATAGGTTTTTTTGATGTCCTCCCAGCGCGCTTCCTCTTCTTCGGTCATCACGCCGATGAGCTGCTTGAACTTCAGGAAGTTGGCCTCCGCGCCGGTGGTGAGTGTTTGACTTTCGCCTTTGTAATGATCAAGCACAAGATTCATCAGCTCGCGCTTATTCATAATCGGCAACACCTTTTCGGCGAGGCGATTCATATTGCGATAGGAGCCCTGCATTTTGAAGGCCGGTTCCGTGCGAAACTCATCCGCTTGCCCGGCGCTCTCGATGTACAACTGATTTACTTTCAAAACCACATCGCGCAGCACGGCGAGCTTTTTGAGGACGTTGAGTAATTCCTCCGTTTCATTCGCGGAATAATTTCCCTGCAACTCGATGCCCTCGCGTTGGTCAGTCTCGGCCATCCGAATGAACGCTTGAATATCTTTTTGTGCCGCCTTAGCGAGCGGCTGTAAAACGGGATTGGAGGTGATGGCGTTTTCGATGTAACTGCCGTTAAACGCTTCCTCGCGGCCTTTCATGTCGTCGCCGAGATTGTAAGTGTCGGCGCGGTTAGCGAGCATATCGGGGATGCGAAATTTTTCACCGCTCTCGGTATAAGGGTTGCCGGCCATCACAACGACGACGCGGCGGCCGCGCATATCGTAAGTTTTGGGTTGGCCGCGCCAGACGCCTTCGATCTTGCGTTGGGCGTCGCAGAGCGAAATGAATTTTTGCAAAAACTCAGGGTTGCAATGCTGGATGTCGTCCACGTAAATCATCACGTTATCGCCCATCTCCAACGCGAGATTGAGTTTGTTGACCTCCGCGCGCGCACCGGCATTTGGGGCATCCTCGGGATCCAACGAAGACACTTCGTGGCCCAACGCGGGGCCATTGATTTTCATAAAAATCAGGCCCATCCGATTGGCGAGATATTCCATCAACGTCGTTTTGCCGTAGCCCGGTGGGGAGATGAGCAGCAGCAAGCCCATTAAATCCGTGCGCTTGCCTTCGCCGGTGGCGCCGATTTGCTTGGCGAGGTTATCGCCCACGATGGGCAAATAAACCGTGTCCACCAATTGATTGCGCACAAAAGACGACAACACGCGCGGCTCGAATTCGTGGAGTCGCAGCAATTCTTTTTCGTCCTCAATGAGTGTTTGTTTTAACTCCTGATATTGCTCAAAGCGCGGCACCGATTCGCGCGCGAAACGGCCGAGCTTTTCCTGAAACGCAAGGTAGTCGAAATCGTAGCTGCCTTCCTGCACGGCGTCGTGCGCGCCTTGCAATCCGGTAACGGCTTGGGCGGTAGCGGCTTTTACGACGGCTTGTTTGTGATGATGGCCGCAGAAAATCAGCGCGGCAACTTCCTCGAGATATTTATTTTCGCCATTGCGTGAGAGCAGAAAGCCGCGCACCCAGTCGCGGACGAGTTGATAATGGCTGTGCGGATTTGCCTTGAGCGGCTTCTGCGCCTTTGAAAATTCTGATTCACTACCTTTCTTGACAAGATGACGCTCGAACTCCGTGAGTAATTTATCCGCTTCCTGACTGACGGCCCAATCATTGCCATTCGTAATCTCGTAAAATAAATACTCACCCGCCGGCACTGCGTCACCTTCGGGAAACAAACCCGTCTCATTTACAAAACCCGTGACCAATTCCTGCAACGCCGCGATGTATTCACGCTGAGTAGGATCGCCGGGAAACAGCTCGTTGCGTTTGGCGAAGCCCTCAAGCTGAGCGGCCCACAGTTTACGCGTATCTTCAGGACAAAAATGATGCCAATACACCGCACCACACGCCCGCACACGGGGATGGTAGCGCGCCAGCTGCAATGCGGCATGAGTGTTGAGCAGCGCGGCAAGGATCTTACCTGCATCTTGGTCATGGATCCCTTTGGTATAGGCTTCGGCATAGCGATCGCCCATGAACTCCTGTATAATTTTGAGGCGATCGGCTGCCTTCATGGCGGCCACCTCGGCAAGACGTTCGCCGCCTTCGTGCTCAAGTTTTTGCCAGAGCAAATAAGCGAGGTATTCAGCGCGGTAAACTTCTTTATCCTCACTGATAACCTGCTGATCCCAAACTGCGCGCGTGGCGAGGAAAGTTTCGTCCTCGATGGGATCGAAATACTGAGTGCCGGTGAGATGCAAATTCTGCTCGTCGCCGCGGCGCACGATCGTGAGGTCGAGCGGTTGGGTGTTAACGGCGAACTTGTGTTTGCCAAACTGAATGACGTTTTGGCCGTCGACGTAGAGTTCCTTTTTGTCTTTGAGCTGGCGGACGGCTTCTTCGTGAATGGTTTTGAGTTGGGACTGGATGCCCTCCGCTTCGCCGGCTTTTTCGAGTGCGGTGAGTTCCTCCACGCGTTCGCGAATGGAATCGATAATCCGATCGGCGGCCATATAGCCGTTGATGTCGTTGACATCGTCGAAGGTGCCGAGCTTGTGCTCCACGCTTTTGAGCATTCGCTCAGCGGAAGACGTCAGCGCGGTGGCTTTGCGGTTTCGGATTTCCTCGAGCTGCAGCCGTTTCTGCTCGAAGGCGGCTTCGAGTTCGCCGCGCTTTTCATCAAGCTGCTCGATGTACTCCGGGAAATCCGCGAAGTCGCCGCCTAAATCCTCCAGTTGATTGATGACGTTATTAAAATATCCGTCGCACTTCTCCGGCGAATCGGACATATCCAAATAATTTACCGCCGTTTGGCTGAGCAATAAAATCTGGGCATTAAACTGCGCCGCACCCTCGGCACTCATCAACGTGCGCGATTTATTTTTGAGCGCTTCTTTTACCTGATTCACCACCTGATAAATTGCGGTGATGGATTCGATGATTCGGGTTTGCTCGGTGGTGTCATCGATTTGCAAACTGCGCACAATGTCGATGAGCATCTCGAGGTCTTCACCGGCTTGGGTGATTTCCGCATTCAACTCTTTGGCCTCGGCCATTTTGGTGACGCCCTCGACTTGGCTGCGCTGGGCATCGGCGCGATCGCGATAGGGATCCAGCGCCTCGGGTTGAAGCAGAAATTGAACGCACGATTGCGAAAGCGTTTCCACTTGCTCCTTCACCTCCGCCTCAAGGGCGTCCATCGCGGCGGTGTCGATGAAGCGCACCTCGTCTTTGAGCGTGATGATTTCCCCGCGCATTCGGCGCAGTCCGCCGAGGTTAGCCACGAAATCATCAACCGACCGGAAGTCCGCGCGGAGGACTTGATTGAACAACGTCTTGGCGCGCTTTTGGATTTCATCGGTCTTTTCTTTGGCGTCAAGGCGGAGGCGTCGCACTTTGTCAAACTCGGCAATTGCCTTTTCGGCAGAGCTGCCGATCTCTTTTAGAATTTCCACCACGCTGCCGCCATCGCCGGAGGTCAGCCACGCGTATGAATTGGGAATGCTTTCGCACCGGCGCGCCACGTCGGCGTAAAGGTCTGCGTAAGGCGATTCTTTTTGGATGAGGATGAGCACCTCATTGCACTCGGCCATCGCGCGCACCACGGATTTATTGCCCACTTGGTACAGGAACGATTCGCGGTTGCCGCTTTCCGGTTCGAAACCGGGTTGATAAAATGGCGTTTGGCGCAGTTGAATCGTGTGATGTTTGATGGCCTCTTCCTCGGCGCGGAAGCTCACAAGATCGCCATTGGGGAACAGCGAAAACCCGTGGCACGTAATGCGCTCGGTAACTTCCTGTTCGATGAGGCGATAGGGCAACAGCGCGTACAGCCCGCTCATCCGGTTGAAAAAGACATACAGAAAATCTTCGCCATTGGGCGAGGGCACCGTGCGTTCGAGCACCATTTCGCCCAGCTCGCCTTCGTAGCGTTTCAGTTCGCCGGTTTGCAGGTAGTAGCCATCGGGGAAAATCAGCCCGTGCTCCTCGGGCAACATCACGCACGATTGGCCCAGCGTATCCACGCGATGCACGGCCTGAAGTTTTTCGTTGAAAATAAAATAGCGCGTTTGCTTTTCGCGATAGGGCGTCATCTTCAGCAAAATCAACGAGCCTTGGATGGCGTATTGGATTTCGGCATCGCCCACTTTTTGATTCGCGTCCACCACCTCCTCGGCGTAGATGCCTTCGCCGGTGGCGGTGTTGTCCTCCACTTTGATCGTGAGATCGCCGCCGACGCATTCCACAAACACGCGGTCCTCGATGGATACGTGCGGGTTGTCGCCGTGCCGAACCGCACTGCTCGCCGGAGTTTTCCACTGAAAATTATACTGGCCGGGAAAGCCTTGGCGAAGATAGTCCGGCGCGCTGCGGTCATCCTCGTAAACCAGCTCGCCATCTTTGTAGAGCCACTTGAACACCGTCACATCATCCACCATTTTGCCGGTGCGAAACACCATGTACAGGTGAACGCCAATTATGGCGAACCGGTGGAACGTGGCGGATTGATCGATTTTGAAAAGACGCGAGAACGATTCTTTGAAATGTTCGTCCTGTAACAACGTGAGGTCGCCCTCGTGGAACGTCTGCGCCTCGGCGTCATATTCAAACACGCTGAAGACATCACTCAACTGCCCTTGCTTGAGGCCGAGGTTTACGTTGAAGCCAAAAAGAAAACGATTGTGGCCGAGCTGAATCATATCGCGCGGCTCGCAATTGAGCTGCGTGGACACGCGATCCATTTTCTTCAGCTCCAGCTTGCGCGTGCCAAAGACTTCCGCGCGTTGCTCGTCGAGCGTGCCCAATCCCTCGCGCAATACCTTGGCCTGATCGGTCAGGCGTTGCTTGATGAGATCGTACGCGCCGCCTTCCAGCGCGGTTGATGCGCCTTCCGCGGGGGTGCCGCTGTCGCCACTGTCAGGAGGTTCCGCCATCGGGAATTTGGAATCCAATCCATCCGGCCGAAGCCGGAATGGGAAATGGATTTATTTCGCCGCCTTATCGCCCAGCAACACGCCGGAGATCATATCGCCGATGCCGGATTCTTTCACCGCCTTTTGCGCCTGACGGATCACCGATTTCGTGCCGCCGTCATCCGCTTGGCTCACCAACTTGGTGAGCAGCGCCGAGATGGTAAGGTTTTTCACGTCCTCGCTGGAGACACCCAGATCCTTCACCCAACCGCGAAGTTGGGTTTTGAAATAATCGGGGTCGCCGTTGAAGAAGGTGTTCTTCACATCGGTGATGGATTGGCTGTTGTTCACCAAACGATCGACCGATTTGCCGTAGCTGACCGAGCGCACGACCTTCTCGAAGAAGTCGTTCTCGCCGCCCACGATGTCGATGTTCGCGCTCTTGAGGGCTTCGCCCACCACGCGCGCCTGCGCCTCGGCCACATCTTTTTGGATTTGGATCTCGGCCAAATCCACGTCGCGATCCTTGTTGAGTTGCAGTCGGAATTCTTCGTGATCCTGCGAGGCTTTGTTGAAGATCTCGATGGCCTTGGCCATTTCGGTTTTGGACACCGCCTGAGCGAGGCCCATCTTTTCCGTACCGGCGGCTTCGGCAGCTTTCACCGCGTCAATCGCTTCACCTTCGCCCTTGCCTTCCGCCGCTTTGGCAAGGCCGCTCGCCTCGCCTTGCTTGGCGATCACCGTGGCCTCGGCCACGCCGAGCGCTTCCTCGGCTTGAGCGTCCGCCTTCTTCGCATCCGCCTTGGCGGTGATCACGCGGGCCTCGGCCAAACCATCGGCGCTTCGCATCGCTGCGGTGCCTTCGGCTTCCTGTTGCATGGCGTGGTTGCGTTTCTCGCTGGCCTTGGCTTCCGCCTCGGCGATGGTGATGACCTCGTCGGCTTTCTTTTCCGCCGCTTGTTTGGATGCCTCGGCGCCGGTGACTTCGAGGTACAAATCTTTGTTGGCAATTTCCTTTTGCGCTTGGTGCAGTGCCTCGGCTTGTTTCACTTCTTCCACCAATGACGCTTCGGCTTTGGCGGTGGCTTCCACCATCAGCACGCGCTTGGCGCGGTCGGCCGACATATCGGCTTCCACATCCAACCGGCCTTGGTGTTGGGTGGTGACTTCTTTTTCCTTGGACTCCAAACCGGCCTGGCTCTCGGCCACTTCAAAGGCGGCCGCGATGATTTTGGCTTCCTTCTCCTGTTGCATCAGGCCGATGCGCCGCAGGCGATCCACTTCGGCTTGTTCGCCGGATTCAATTTTCTCCTGCTCCAAACGCAGCAAATCCTGATCCTTCGCGTACGTGGCACTCATCACCACGCGATCCTGCTCCACCTTGCGTTCCTCAATGTGTTGGCTGGCCTCGATCTCGGCCCTCTCGGAGACCTCGCGATTTTTCTGCACTTCCACCTGCGCCGCCGCGCCTTCGCGGGCCTTGGCCTCTTCCACGGCGCGGGTTTGTTTGGCTAAATCTTCTTCGTTTTGTTTGTCCAACTCGCGCTTCTCCATTTCGGCGCGGATGTTGTCGTTTTTAATTTCAACATCCTTTTCCTGCGTACGCTTGTTGGTCTCCTCTTCCTTTTGGGCCGTGATGCGGTTGATTTTTTCAATGCCCTGCGCGTCGAGCACATTGGCGGGGTCGTGATCTTCGCGGGAAGTTTGTTCCAGATAATCAATCGCCACGTCCTCCAGTTTGTAGCCATTGAGATCCTCGCCAATTTCATTCACGATCATTTCGCGAAACTGGGAACGCTGAACATAAAGCTGACTGAAATCCATTTGCTTACCGGCCGCTTTCAAGGCATCGGAGAATTTTGCCTCAAACAAATTACGCAGCAGTTCGATTTCCGAGGCGCGCTCGCAACCCACCGCTTCGGCCACTTCCTTAATATTTTCCACCTCCGGCGCCACGCGCACATAAAACGCCACCTCGATGTCCGCCCGAATGTTGTCCTGACAAATCAGGCCGTCCTTGCCTTTCCGCGCCACCTCCAGTTTTTTCACCTGAATATCCATGATATCCCAGCGATTCAAAAAGGGAAACCGGAACATCCAATCCTTGGTGACCTTGAGCCCACCAACACCCGTCCGCACACCGGCCTCGCCGGCCCGGACTTTTTTCAGGCAAAACATTGAAAGAAAGGCAAGGATAAGCAGGGCTAAGCCAATGACAATGGCCGCCACCACACCGGCGGCAAGACCGCCAAGACTGATAAAACTAAGAACAGGTTGGATCATAATTTTCTCCGAAACAGTTGAGTTGTTAATTGCACAAACATATTGCGACACAGGACACCGCGCACGTTGGAGTACCGCCCGAGGGAAGCAATGCGTGGTGTCGGGGAGAGAGTACACAAAACTCCCAAAGGCGCGCCACTACAATCTTGAAGAAAGTTTATAATCGCTCAAACCCAAAAAAGCCGAAAAAACCGGTGGCACATTGCCCGAGGGCGAGTTAAATTCTCCCAATGAAGACCACACTGCTTTCTCTCACCCTTATTTTTGCCTTCACCTCCACCCTCGCAATTGCCGCCGATCCGCTGAGCAATTCGCCTTCGCTCCTCAACCGCCTCAAAGACGAAAACGCCCGCGGGCAGGATCAATGGATTTACAACGACCTCAAAAAAGCCATGGCCGAAGCCAAGCGCACCGGCAAGCCCATCTTCGTCACCTTTCGCTGCGTGCCGTGCCACGCCTGCAAAGCCTTTGATGCCGAGGTGGCCAAAGACAACCAAGCCATCCGCGCGCTCGCCGAAAAACAATTCATCTCCCTCCGCCAAGTGGAAATGAAAGGCGTGGACCTCAGCCTCTTCCAATTCGATTACGATCTCAACTGGGCCGCCATGTTCATCAACGCCGATGGCGTCGTGTACGGCCGCTACGGAACCCAATCCGCCGATGGCCCCGATGCCTTCAACTCCATCGGCAGCCTCGAGAAAGCCATGCGCCGCGTGCTTGCGCTGCACGCCGGTTATCCGAAAAACAAAACCACCCTCGCCGCCAAAAGTGGCGCACCCAAGCCGTACCGCACCGCGATGGAAATGCCCGGCCTCGAAAACAAAAACAATTACCGCAAAACCACCGAACGCAATAACTGCATTCATTGCCACAACATCCACGACGCCGAAAACCACAAGCTCCATCTCGAAAAAAAGATGACCCACGAAACACTTTGGCGCTATCCATTCCCCGATAACCTCGGCCTCAGCATCGATCCCAAAGACGGCCAGCGCATCGCAAAAGTTTCCCCCAACAGCGCCGCCGCCCGCGCCGGATTGCGCCCCGGCCAAACGCTCACCCACGTCAACAGCCAACCCATCATCTCCATCGCCGACATCCAATGGGTGCTGCACAATCTGTCCAACGACGCCGAACTCATCCGCATCAACATCGCCGGCAGCTCCCGCCAACATCTCATCCGCACCGCACCCGGCTGGAAGAAAACCGATATTTCCTGGCGCGGCTCATTGTGGAATCTGCACCCGCGCCTGCGCGTGTGGACGCCCGAGGTGAAGGATGACGAACTCAAGCGCCTCCGCCTCCCCGCCGGGCACCAAGCCCTTAAAGTCAAATGGATCAACCAAAATAGCCCCGAAGGCAAAGCCGCCTCCCGCGCCGGACTTCGCCTCAACGATTACATCATCGCCATCAACGGCAAACCACTCGCCAAAATGGGCCATCGCGAATTCAACACCCACGTCAAACTCAACTATAAATCCGGCCAAAAACTCCCACTCACTTTGATCCGCAATGGCAAACGCATCCAGTTCGAGTGGCCGCTGCAATAATTGATGAAAAAAATCCTCCTCACCACCGCGCTGCTATTTGCGGCCAATACAAATGCCGCCGAGCCGCTCTTCCGCTTTGGCGCGGTGGCCGATTGCCAGTATTGCAAGCAAACCAGCGCCGTCCGTAAATACAGCCAATCTCCCGAAAAACTCACCGCGTGCGTCGCGCACTATAATCAGCTCAACCTCGCCTTCGTCGTGCATCTCGGCGATTTTATTGACCGCGATTTCGAAAGCTTCGCCAAAGTGGTGCCCATTTATAACCGCCTCAAAGCGCCGCATTATCACGTGCTGGGCAATCACGATTTTTCCGTGGCCGATGAAATGAAATCGAAAGTCCCCGCCCAACTCGGCCTCAAAAATCGCTACTACGATTTCGCCCACAAAGGCTGGCGCTTCATTGTGTTGGACGGCAACGACGTGAGCCTCTACGCCTATCCCAAAAATGATCCGCGCACCAAAGCCGCCACCGCCTTTCACCGCCGCCTCAAAGCCGGCACCCCCGTTTGGAACGGCGGTGTGAGCAGCAAACAACTCGCGTGGATTGAATCCAAATTAAAAGCCGCCACAAAAGCGAACGAACGCGTGATCCTCTTCTGCCATTTCCCCGTGCACCCCGCCAATATTCACAACCTTTGGAATGCCGAGGCGGTCACCAAACTACTCGCCAACTATCCCTGCGTAGCCGCCTACCTCAACGGCCACAATCACGCCGGCAATTACGGAGAAAAAAACGGCACCCATTATCTCACACTAAAAGGAATGGTGGACACCACCACCTCGGCGTACTCCGTAGTAGAAGTCCACAAAGATCGTCTGGAAATAAAAGGCTTCGGCCGCCAAAAAAACCGCACCATGAAACTGGCTCGGTAGGGACAGGCTTCCGCCTGTCCAAGACGCGCGAAGCGCGTCTCTACCCTCACCGCCATTCCGGCTTGTGAATGTGCGCGCGGAGGCGCCAGTAAAACAGCCCCACGGTAAACAGCGCGATGGCGGCAGTGGCAAAGAAAATTTCCTGTGACCCCACCCCCAATTGGCGCATCAGAAAAAACAATCCCGTGCCGACTATTTCGAACACCGCATCAATCGCGTTAGACGCACCGATGAATTGCCCGCGCGAATCGGTGGGCGAAAGTTTTTGAATCAGCGCCTGCAGCGGAATGACATATAACCCCGCGCACACGCCCACGATGAACAAATACCCCACCACCCGCCAAATATCCGCATCGCGCGCCTCCACCGCCGTGGCCACGAAGCCGGTGGGTTTGCCGTCGCGTTGCAGTTCATAGTAGCCGATGGTTTTCGTTTGATCATCGAGCTTGCGCGCGCGCTTCTTTTTGTTTTCAAACGTGTCGAGGTACGAAGACGAAATCACCATCGCCCCCACTTCGCCTTCTTCCACGCGCTTCAACCGCGCGCTCAACGAAATGCCTTCGCGCTTGAATTCCAAATCCGACCGCAACTCCTTAAGCCGATCCTCCGCGCGATCCAAATAATGACTCACCGTGATCCCCTCCGGCAAACCGGCCAACCCTTTCTCCGCCATCGCGCTATCGGCACGATGGATCACCATATAACTCGAAGGCGCCCAAGCCAGCAACAAGCTCGCCACCACCAAGCCAATCGCGCCCGCCGGAATCAGCCGCGGTTGAATGCCGTTGCGCGAAATCAACCCCGCCGAAATGCTGCCCACCCCGATCGCCACGCCGATGGTTCCCAACAGGTAAACGCCCACTTTCGTTTCCGGCAAACCCAACACCACCGTGTAATCCGCCAAAATCAACAGGAACATAAACGCCAGCATTCCGAAGCCCGCTTTGAGCAGGCACACCACGAAGATGGGCGAATTGCCCTCGCGCATTCTTCGGATGTTGCGCAGGTGCGGCGCGAAAAATTCCCACTTCACTTTCAAGTGCTCCGCGCTCGCCTTGAGCTTGGGCATTTGCAGCGCCGCGATCAGCCCCACCACCGCCACCGCCAAGAGCGCCACGCCCGGCAACCAAATCAATCCCTCCGGTGCTGTGACATCATCCGGCCCGCGATAGGCCTCATAAATTGCTCCCGCCACCAACGTCGCCGCGATCACCGCCACGTTGGTCAGCATATTGATGATGCCGTTGGCCATACTGATTTTTGAAGTGTCCACCAGTTCCGGAATCACCCCGTACTTGGCCGGCCCAAAAAACGCGCTTTGCGTTCCCAACAAAAACATTGCGAAGAGGCACAGATAAACGTTGTTAAAATAGAAGCCCGCGAATGCCGCCAGCACGATGAGGAACTCCGCCTGCTTCACCCGCACGGCGACGAGTTGTTTGCTGTAGCGATCGCACAACTGGCCCGCCACAGCGGAAAATAATAAAAAGGGAAGCGCCAACACCACCGCCACGTAGCTCTGCCCGCCATCGCCGAGCGTGCTGTTCCAAATGCCCGCCGCCGCCAGGCCGAAGGTGAGCACTTGTTTCAGTAAATAATCGTTGCCCGCGCCAAGAAATTGCGTGACCACCAAAGACAAAAAACCTTTGTTGGCCAGCGGATTCTTGGGCGTTGCGTCACTCATCGCGGCGGCACGTTAACGCAATCGTCGGCGAAAAGGAAAATTGATTCGACCCGGGCGTTCATTGATTAAGTCGATGCTCAAAACAACTCGCCGCCGCAATGGGGATTGGTGGCATTAAGTTCGTCCAGCCCCGCCTGCACGCCTTGTTCAAAATCCTCCGTGAGACCCGCCATCGCTTCGCGCGGCTTGGCGGCAGCGGCGAGTTGTTCGGAAACATCAATCGGTTCGCCCAACCGCACGCGCGCGATGCGTTCGCCGTACGGCGGAAAATCGCGCGAATACAAATCCTCGCGCATTTTTTCAATCGTCTCGCCCACCCGATCGAGTGTCGATTTTTCGCTAAGATAATTGCCCGCGTAACTCAGAATCCGAAACGCCAAAATCGCTTCATCCGCCCACGTGGCAGCCACGGAATGATCAATCTCGCGCGCGGCACTCGTCCGCACTTTGTGAATCTCCCGCCGCGCGCCGCGAATGCGATCCATTAAATCCGCTCCCGCTTTGGGCGTGATGCCGATTTTGTGTTCGAGCTTTCCGAGGATGAGTTCCGTCGAAGCCCGCAGCAATCCCGGCAAATCGTTGTAGTCCGGATTGGGCGGCAGAAACCCGCGCATCTTCAAATTCCGCTGCACCATCGCGACCCCCACCCGATGCACCTCAGCCACAATGTCGCCGTCCGAATCAATCTCCACTTCCAGCGCCGCCGCCATCTCTGCAAGAATTTCCCGCAAGCGCGGCCGAACATCCGTCACGTGCGAAACCTTGATCGAAACCGGCACGGCAAAAATGCGGCCACCCTCCTTCAATTCCTGCTGCGCCTTCATCGCAATATACGCCGGACCATCGAGAAACGGCGTCACGCGGTCGTTCATAAAATACACATTGCCCTCGGGAAAAATCGTCAACGCATAACGGCCACCAATCACCGAACGCA
This sequence comes from Verrucomicrobiia bacterium, assembly GCA_014239365.1. GTDB lineage: Bacteria > Verrucomicrobiota > Verrucomicrobiia > Limisphaerales > UBA1100 > JACNJL01. Next base: position 71,445 of record JAAZZB010000006.1, read on the forward strand.
CCGCCTCCTTCAAGCTTTGCCGATCGCTCGCATCGCGATCCACCGAGAACGCGCCCATCCGCTGCATCACCCACGCCACTCTTGCGTCGCGCTCAAACACATCGTACGCCGCCATAAAAAACGCCCACAACCCAATTTGCCGACACGTCTCCACCATAATTTGCGGATCGCTGTGCGTCGAATGATTGGGCATCAACAAAACCCGCGCGCCGTGACGCCGATGAATATCCAACAACGGCCCGGCATTTTCCACCTCCACTTTGGAAATCAAATGCCTAGCCCCCGGCAAATGACAGCGCCCATTCCACTGCGCCCCCAACCACGCAATGAGGCGGTTGGGCTTGGGCGGAAAGTATCGGTACGGGCTGTCAGAAAATTGCAACATTCAGTCCGCTGCGAGGCTACAAAAAAACAGGCGATGACTCAAGCCATCGCCCGAGGGCTGAAAGTGCTGCCGGCACCTTGCCGGCAGGCCAAGTGCCACCGATCTGCCGGCAAGATGTCGGCAGCACAAAAACCGATCAACCCTTCAACGCCTTCTGCGCACCGGCGGCAGCGATGGCGAGGCATTGCTTAATATCCGCAATCGGATTGGCGGCGTTTTCCTCGTACTCAAGACTCAACGCCCCATCGGCGGGGAACTTCACTTTCTTCAACGCCTTAAATACCGCCACCACATCGAGATGGCCTTTGCCCAAAATCACGCCGTGCGTCGATTTTTTCTGCTCGGCAAAATCCTTCAAATGAATGCCGTACAAACGATCGCCCAATTTATGAATCACCTCCACCGGATCTTCCGAGCTGCGAATGTAGTGGCCGAGATCCGCGCAGAACCCAATCCGCTTGTCGTGCCCCTTCACCGCTTTCAAGGCATCATCAATCTTGTCAAACCGCGCACTCGGCCCGTGATTGTGAATCGCAATCCGCACGTCATATTTCGCCACCAACTTGTCGAGGCTATCAAAAGAATCCGGCTTCGGATCCGCGCTGATATTCCGAATGCCCGCCTGTTTGGCAAACCGGAAAATCTTTTCATTCGCTTCGTGATTGCCGCCAAACCCATTCACCCCGTGCGCGCTCACGTGCAAATCGTGCTTCGCCAGCTTCGCATTCATCTCGGCGATCTTCTTTTTGTCCGGCGTAATCGGATAATGCCGCCCGAAAAACTCCACCCAATGCAGCCCCAAATCCTCCATCTTCTGCAGCGCCCCCTCCTTGCCATCAATCCCAAACGCCCGCAGCGAATAACTCTGAAGCCCCATCGGAAAGCCGCCGTATTTTTTGAGAGAATTTTGTGCCGCCTTGCTCAGCCCGCCCTTGGCTGCGAGCAGTTGCGGTACCTCAAACCATGTTGCGCCCGCCACAGCCGCAGCCGTCAGTGTGTGTTGAAGAAAAGAACGTCGGTTAATTTGCATACGCCAAATGTCCAATGCCCCAGCCCCAATGTCCAATGATTTTTTGAACCACAGATTACGCAGATGAACACAGATTTTGGTTTCTCTGCGCTAATCTGCGTAATCTGCGGTTAACAATGGTTTCCAGCTTTAATACCACAAGCAAGATCCGGCAAATACATCGGCGAACTTCCGCACAACACCGCATCCGCTCCGGCCGCAATAAAATCCTCGTAATCCGCCGCACTGGAAACTCCACCCACGGCAGCCAACGCTAACGAAAGTTTTTCCGAATCAATCACCGCCCGCGCCTCGCGCACGGCGGCCACGCACGGCGCGTGAATGATTCGGCCCATCACACCGGCTTTCACATAATCCTCGCCAAACACCGGCCGACCATCGTGATGCAACACGGCGCGGGAAATTCCATTCACCAAAGTGATGCCGTTGGCATTACCCGCCACCGCGTGCAAAAATGCGCGTTGGTTTTCGGCATTTGTCGCATTTTGAAATACCCCAATCTTCAGCAACAACGGCGTATCGCCGATGCCGGTGCGGATAGTTTGCGTGACCGCTCCACTCAAATCCGCGTCGCAATAAATCTGCCCTTCGGCGGAACAAACATTCGGGCAAGAGTAGTTTGCCTCAATCACATCGGCGCCTGCCTCAGTGGCCCACGCCGCGCATTGAGCGTAGTCATCGGCCACTTGCGCGGCGCTCCAATTTAGCTCGGGACTGGCAACGACGGAGACGATGAGCATTTGGCCATCGCCCATTGCCGCCTTGGCGCGCGCGATGTCTTCCCGCCAAAATTCCGGCGGCATCGACGGCATCCCAAAACACACCGCGGAACTAATCGTTTCAGGATCCTCCGACAAAATCTCCGTGGCGAACACCGGCCCTTCGCCCGCATCGGCATTGACGAAAGCCCAGTTCGGCGGCGGATAACATTCGCGCGCGGCGGACCGCACGGTTTTATACGAAAGCAAATCCCACCCGCGCGCCGCGTAACCTTCAATCCATTTCGCATTCAACAACAAACCCGCAGCAATCCCGAGACGACTGTTGACGTGTTGCCCAAGAAACTCCACCCGTTCGTTTGCGGGGATGGCGGGAACATTGGCTGACGATGGAAGCCGCGGGCCGCGCTGGAAGTTTTCTGAATAGCTCGCGGCGATGTCGTAGGTGCAATCCACGCGCGAAGGTAACCCACCGAACCAGCGGCGGCTAGGGTTTTACGAAACGATAATTGCCATCGTTCTCGCGCGCGATGCGTTGGAGGATGTCCGCGCCGGATTTGTCGTGAAAGGCGAGCGTGTTGATGCGCGCCTTGAGTTGGCGATTACCGGCAGCGATCGCATCCAGCGGCGGGCCATCGGCAAACTGGCCGTCCGTGAGCAACCACACCGTGTCGGGTTTGAGATTAAAACACCACTTCAATGCCTGCGTGGGATTGGTTCCGCCATCCACATTCCGCCCGCGCACCCAGTCGGTTGCCCATTTGATATTCTGCGGCGTGCCCGCAAGCATCGCCCGCGCGGGCATTGCTTGAGCGCCGTCACTGAAAAAATAAATCATAAACCGGTCAGTGGGTTTCAGGCCTTTCAGTGTGGCGCATAATTCCTTTTTCGCGCCGGCCAAGCGACTACCGGACATGCTAAATGATTTATCGATGATGAACACAAACTTGTTGCCGCGACTGGCCGTGCCGAAAAAGCTAACACTCTCTTCCGGCTTGGCGCGCAGCATTTTGAGATTCGCCATCGCCACCGGATGACGATTGCGCGCGGCGAGGTTCCACCAATATTCGGCAGCGGCTTTATTGACATCCGCGCCACGGCCCTCGAAGAAAAGATTGCCGAGGTTCACCTGCGCATTGGCATCACCGGCCTTGGCGCGCCGGACAAGTTCGGCCATCTCAGCACGGGAAAGTACTGGCTCAGGATCAGGCTCCGGCGCGGGTTCATTCCTCGCTTCAATCTCTTCGCCCTCGGCCACCACAGTTTCGGAGGAATCGTTGGCCACCGGCACAATAGGTTCTGCGGTGAGGGATTGGCCGGATTTTTCCAAGCGCGGATTGGCGGCAGGCTTAGCCTCTTTTTTTGAACAGCCGGAAATAAAAACGGCAAATAGAAATAAAAGAAGTACGCCCAAAGTCGGGTTTGCGAAACGCCTCATATCATTATATATAACACAATTTAAGGTGTTTCGCAATGGGTGAGGATTGTAGCCCGGCCCGGTGGCGCTGACTCGCAAGCTCGTCCCTCCATTTCAAATTAACCTCGAAAACACGGAGTTTGGAGGGACGAGCTTGCGAGTCCGAAGCCACTCAGTTTTAATCGAGTATCGCCTTTAAAAAAACCGCGCCTCACCGGTGCGAGTGAAGCGAATTATTATTAACTCCCCCACCCTTCCGCCAAACGCACGAGGGTGCGGACGGCGATGCCGGTTGCGCCTTTGCCGGAATTAGGTTGGGCTTTGTCAAACCACGCAGTGCCGGCGATGTCGAGGTGCGCCCACGGAGTGCCTTCCACGAATTGCTCCAAAAATTTTGCGGCGGTGATGGTGCCGGCTTTGCGATCGGAACCGGCATTGCGCAGGTCGCTCATATCGCCGCGCATGGGCTCGAGATAATCGGCGTCCATCGGCAGCGGCCAAAAGCGTTCGCCGCATTCGCGTCCGCGCAATGCGATGCCGTCGCCGAGTGCTTTGTGATTGCCGAGCAACGCCACGCGAACGCTGCCAAGCGCGACGCTCACTGCGCCGGTGAGCGTGGCGGCGTTGATGATGTGCGTTGCGCCGAGGCGATTGGCGTAAGTGAGCGCATCGGCGAGCACGAGGCGGCCTTCGGCGTCGGTGTTGATGACTTCGATGGTTTTGCCATTCATCGCGGTGATAATATCGCCCGGGCGCGTGGCGGTTCCGCTGGGCATATTTTCCGCCATCGCGAGCAAACAAGTGACGCGCACACGCGGCTGCAAACGGCCGATGGCGGTGATCGCGCCGATCATCGTGGCCGCGCCGCCCATATCGTACTTCATTTTTTCCATCGAATTGGCGGGCTTCAGCGACAGACCGCCGGTATCAAAAGTAATCCCTTTGCCGACCAGAAAAAGATGGTCATCATTAATTGGATCCTCGGGATTCCAACTGAGCCGAACCATCCGCGGTGGGCGCACGGAGCCTTGGCCGACGGCGAGGAGCGCGCCTGCACCGAGTTCGCGCAAGTCGTTTTCGTCGAGCACTTCCACTTCTAATCCGGCGGCTTCACCTTCGCGTGCGGCGCGCGTTGCAAATTCTTCGGGGCCCAAATCGTTGCCGGGAATTTCCACCAACTCGCGCGCGAGGTTCACGCATTCGGCGGTGATGCGTCCGGCATCGGCAATCGACTGATCGCCGGTGGTCAGCAAAATGACTTCTTCGACCGGCCACGGTTTTTGTTCTTTATAACCGCTGGGGCGATGTTCACCAAAGCCCGCGCCTTCGGCGGCCAATCGCGCGCAAGCATCGGGCGGAAGCAGCAACGCCACCGAGCGACACTTGGCCTTGGCGGCGGCGCGCACAGCTTGGCCGGCGGCGGCAAACCAATGGCGCGCCATCGGTGCTTCGCCGAGGCCGATGAGAAACACACGCTTCACGGCAGTATCCGGCACGCGATGGATGAGCGTGCACGCGCCGGTTTTGCCGGTGAATTCGCCGGTCTCGATGAGTTCGCCGGGCAAGCCGCCGAGGCGCGCATCGAGCGCGGCATCCACCGCGGCGCCTTTGGCCAGCGGCACGGCTAGCGCGTCGACATTGAGTTCTTCCCAGTTTCCAGAATGAAGGGTGATGTTCATAATTGTTTTCCTAAAATTAAGTTTTATCCGGCCCCGGCTCGATTGTCGCAATGGCGTGCAACAAATCGGTGGCGGCTTGGTGATATAATTTTTTGAGCTGTTCTTTGTCTTTGGTTTCGTTTGCCTTGGCCCGAAGGTCGCGGAAGTCGAGCGGTTCGCCAAACTTTATTTCCACCCGATAAGGACGCGGAAACCAATGATGCCGGTTGAAGGCTTCGTACGAGCCGAATAATTTGACGGGAACCACGGGCGCATCGCTCTTGAGAATGATGAGGCCCACGCCGGGCTGCGGGGCTTGGATTTGGCCGGTGTGCGAGCGGGTGCCTTCGGGATACATCATCACCGCATCCCCGGCGCGCAGGCGGGTGAAGAAGGTTTTCAAGCCGCGGCCACTGCCGGATTGGTCCACGGGAATGACGCCCCAACTGTGCAGCAACGTCCCGACCAATGGAACTTTGTAAGCACTGGCGCGCGCGAGGGCGATGACCAATCGCTGCACGGAACAGACCATATAAAATGGATCGAGATAACTGACGTGATTGGAGGCAAGAATCACGCCGCCGGTTTGCGGCACGCGATCGTTGTGCAATACGCGGCGGCGAATCCAAGTGCGCGTGAATAGCCCCGAGATGAACCGGGCCAGCCGATACGAAACACCGATGCGCGTGGGGGTTCGTGCCATTGCTATTTCCCTTGCCCGCGAAAAATGCGCAGCACTTTGCGGCGCAACAGCGCGGGCCACAGCGCTTTGAGAATGGGCGCGAGGCGCAGGCGCGGCGGGATGATAAGTTCATGCCGGCGCTCGCGCATCGCGTCGATGATTTCGCGCGCGCATTGTTCCAGCGTGATGGACTCGTGATTGTGCGAGCGTTTGCTTTCGCCCATCGCCGCGCCATCGCCGGTGCACGCGTTGGCGCGCATTTGGGTGCCTTGAATCCAATGCGGATGGACGGTCAAAATATCAACGCCGGTTTCCTCCAGCTCGTAGCGCAGCGTATCGCAAAAGCCTTCGAGCGCGTGTTTGCTGGCAACGTATCCGGAATGCGCGGGCACGGCGATTTTGCCTTGGATGCTGCCGATGGAAACGACGAGCCCGCCGGACTTCTTAAGCGCGGGCAATGCAAAGTGCAGCGTGTGCACGAGGCCAAGATAGTTCACCTCCATCAAGCGGCGAAACAAACTGAGGTCAGTCACTTCCTCGAACTTGGCCCACATACTGAGGCCGGCGTTTGAGATGAGAAAATCAATGCCGCCAAAGCGCTCGGTGGTTTTGGCGATGAGGCGTTCGCAATCTTCGGGCTGCGTGACATCGCCGGTGACGGCCATCGCTTCGCCGCCCGCCGCTTCGCATTCGGCCACGGCTTCGGCAAGGGCCTCGGCGTTGCGGGCGAATAGCACAATGCGACAACGCCGTGCGGCGAGATCGCGCACGAGTTGGCGGCCCAAGCCGGATGAGGCGCCGGTGATGATGACAACTTTTTTGGCAAACATTAGTCCGCCTTGTTGAACGACGCAATGGCCTCATCGGTCAAGCCCCATTCGCGGAGGGGATCGGGGCCGGGAATGATTTTGCCGGGGTTCATCACGGCTTTGGGGTCGAGGCCGTCTTTGATGGCGCGCACGGCTTTGACGCCGGTGGGCGAAAGATCGGCCTCAATCCACGGGAGATGCTCCGTGCCGATGGCGTGATGATGGCTAACGGTGCCGCCGTTTTGGAGGAAGGAATCTTCGGCGGCTTTTTTGATGTAAAGATATTGATCCATCTCGCGGCCTTCGATTTGGCGGCAGCCGAAGGTGAAGTAGAGGCTCGCGCCGGTGTGATAGTTGTGGCTGATGTGGCAGCCGACCCACGGATCCGCGCCGGTATCACGAATGGCTTGTTGGATGTTGGCGAGGGTTTTGGTGTAAAGATTGTGGAGGTTCTCCCACGTGGTGGAAGTTTCGCTGACGTCGCCCATCACGCCGCGGTCCATCAAATAATCGCGGACGTGCGGGAAATCATACTTCGCTTCCTTAAAGGAATTGCCCGGACCTTCGCCGAGGTTCACGCCGCCGTGCTTTCGGAAAACCCGATTGGATTCCCGCCGCTGCAAATGGAACGTATCGTAATCGCCTTCGTATGCGGTGGTCATCATACAGCACTTTGTAAAATCAATGCCTTTGATGTTGCGCAAATACCATTTCATTACCGCGCCGATTTTTTGTTTCAACGGCGACTCCACTTTTTTGAAGGCCGCGCTCAGGGCCGTTTTGCCCGGATCGTTAAGGCGCGTGATGATCGGCATCGCACCGTGCCGCATGCATTCGTGGATGGCGTGAATGCCACTTTCGAAATCCGGGAACAACCAACCTTCAAACAATTTATATTCCGGCAAGCGATGCACTTGCATCGTCACCTCGGTGATGACGCCGAGGATGCCTTCGCTGCCCACGCACAAACTCCGCACGTCAATTCCATTGGAAGTATTGGGAACCGTGCGCGTGACGATCGTGCCGCTGGGCGTGACCATCCGCACCGCGATGACCATATCCTCAATCTTGCCGTACTTGTCGCTTTGCATTCCCGCCGAACGCGTGGCCACCCAACCGCCGAGCGTGGAGTGCACAAACGAATCCGGGAAATGCCCAAGCGTAACGCCTTCCGCCTCAAGCTGTTCCTCCATATGCGGCCCATAAACGCCGGCCTCAATGCGGGCGAGTAGCGATTTTTTATCAACCGCCAACACGCGATGCATCCGGCACATATCGAGGCTCACAATGAATCGCCCATCGCGATCTTTCGGCTCAATGCAACCGGCGATGTTCGTGCCACCGCCAAACGGAATGAGCACGGCGTTGTGTTCGTGGGCGGCTTTGACGATGGCCACCACGTCATCTTCGCTCGCGGGATAGACAACGAGATCCGGCGCGAAGTCCACTTGCCCGCGCCGCAAGCGAAACAAATCGCGAAAGGCTTTTCCGGCGGCATGGATGAGGCGATCTTTTTTGTCGACGGAAAATTGGTCGCCCGAAAGCGCGTCGCGCAACGCCGCAAGAAAAGGCGCATTCTCTTTCGCCGCGGGCAGATGCACGTCATCAAACTTCACCGGCGGCGTGGGCTCGACTTGTTCCAGCCCCAACTCGCCGCTGAGGTACGGCCACAGCTTCGGCTTGTCGGCATCGCTGAAGCTCACGTCCTCGTGGCCCCAGCCCCACCATTTCATATGGCGAATTTTGGGTTCGGAAGAATTAGCCATGGAGTTCCTTCAACTTGTGAATGCGTTTTTCCATTTCGCGAGTGATGGCACTATAAATCATTCGACCGCCGCCATGTTCCTCGCGAAAGCGGTTCGGGTCAATCGCTTCCCCGATATAAACCCGCAATCGCGTGGGCTTGAAAAATTTGCCGCCCTTCGGATACGCGCGGTGCGTGCCGTTGATATAAACCGGCACGATGGGCAAACTCAATTCAGTGGCAATCATCGCCGGCCCCTTTTTCATCGGAGCCATCTCGCCGGTTTGCGAGCGCGTGCCTTCAGGATAAATAATGAGGCTGCGATGGCCGTGGGTGGTGAACTCGCGGCACGCCACCATCAGCTTCACGATGCTCTCGCGATTGGCGCCGCGATCGGCGGGAATGAGATTCATCAGGCGCGAGAGAAAGCTGTTGCGCTTTTCGTTGTCGAAAAAATAATCCTTCGCCGCCACCATTCCGTATTGTTCGAAATCCTCGCCGCCGGCGTACATCAACGCGGCGCTGTCCATATGGCTGCAGTGATTGCTGCAAAACATAAACGGCGCGGACGGCAGATTTTCGCGGCCCACCACCTTGAGTGGGCACCACACATTAAAAAGCACGCGGCAAAACAGCTCGAAAAATTTGTGCCACATCGCCGCCTTGCCGCGCGGCGATTTGCGCAGATAGCCGTACTCCGGCTCGAGTTCCGCCTCTTTCAGTAATTCCTGAAAGCTCGACACGCTTACCTCCCGAATTTCGCGTGGGCCTCGGCGAACTCGTTGCTCACGATGGCCCCCGCCAGTGAAATTTCCAGCGCCAATGCTGACGCACAAATGATCTCCGCCAGTTTGCGCGATGAATGTTCGCCCCCGGCGCAGCCCAATAATTCCAAGTTCGCCCGTTGCGCGTGCAGCCGCGTGGCCCCGCCCACCGTGCCCACCGTCACGCTCGGCATACTCAGCGTGGCATATAAATCGTCCCCGCGTTTTTCGTACGTCGCAATGCCGATGGCGTTCTCCGCGACGCACGCGACATCCTGCCCCAACGCGAGATAAAGCGCCGCCAACGCGTTGGCGGTGTGGAGGTTCATCCCCAGCATCCCGGCCATTTGCGAGCCGAGATGTTTATCGGTAAGCGCTTCGATGAGTTGATCGGCCGTGACGCGCAGTAATTTTTTTAGGATGCGATTGGGAATTTGGAAACTGGCGATGACGTGATGGCCGCGCCCTTTGATGAGGCTGCGATGCGCGGGGTTTTTGTCCGCATTAAAATTGCTTTCCAGCAAATATCGCAACGGCGTTTCGCCGGAAAGATTTTCGACAATGTAACGGCACGCGGCATCGGTGCTCAACGTCACCATATTTTGTCCGGCGGCCTCGGCGGTGTGATAAATGAAATCGAGGATGACGCGGTTGTGGATGATGTGTTTATCGATCCGCAACAGTTTGCCGTGGCGCGTGGTGCTTTCGGCCGCTTTTTTGATGTCGTCATAACGAGCGTCGATGATTTTGAGAAAAGCCATCGCCTCTTCGATTTCATCAAACCGAAACACCGGCGCGCGCGAAAGTTCCTGCTTCACGTGGCGCGTCTTGATGCCGCCCGCGCGATGGGTCAGATAAAATCCGCGCGTCATCGAAAGGCTCAGCGTGCCCTCCACCGTGCACAGCGGCACATAAAAATCTCCCTGCGCGTAAGTGCCGTCGATTTTCAACGGGCCCGAAATGCTCAACGGCAGACCAACAAAGCCCACGTGATTTTCGATGAGCCCCTTGAGATTTTCCGGATCATCCAGCGCAAACGCCGGCATCGCGTGCCCCGTCTGCTCCTCCAGCCATTGCTGGCGCGCCTCGGTATCCGCTTGGGCGTACCCGCGCGGTGGTGTCAATTTATTCATAGTGTTGGCCAAAACCGCCCGAAAAAGCGGGCCCGCGGCGTTGGGTCGCTCATCGCGGATGCGGGCAATCTAGCGACAAAACCCCGTCAGTCCAGCATTACTTGCCCATCTTGCCCGCATCACGCCCCAGCCACGCCGGCAACAAACCCAGCGCCGCCACCAACGCCCCCGCCAAACCCGCCGCCAACAGCAACCCAAAATGCACCACCGGCGGAAAGGACGCGAATGCGAACACACACAAAATCCCTCCCAGGATCACCGTGGTGCAAACGATTGGCCGGCACTTCACCTCCAACGTTTCCTTCAACGCCGCATTGCCGTCCAGCCCGCGCGCGCGCGCCATCCGCCAGTGCGTGATGAAATGAATCGTGTCGTCCACCGCAATCCCAAAGGCCACCGCCGCCACCATGATGGTGATCGCGTTCAAGGGCACGCCGGCGAAGCCCTGCAGCGCCACCACCAACCCCACCGGCAGCACGTTGATGAACAGCGCAATGAGCGCCAGCGACAGCGACCGCCAAATCACCACCAACGCCAACCCCACCAACGCGCACGTGATGCCCGCCGTACTCGTTTGGCTGTCCACGATCACGCGATCCGCCTCGAGGACTTCATGGATGCCTTGCGTGGCCGAGATCCCAATCGTCGCATTCGGTCGTGCATCGGCCAGTTCCCGCACCAACGAATGAATCATCGTGATATATTCCTCCGCCGCCATAAAGCGCGTGCGGACGTACAAATACGTTTTACGTTTTCCTTCATCAAACAGGATGTCCATCAACGGCAGCATTTCCTCGAACGCTTCCGAGCTAAGGATGCTCAACATATTCGGCTTCAACAATTTCTCGGCCATCACGCGCACCAGCGTTGACTCATCATCCACCGCCGCGTGATAGATCTGATCCAACACCCACGGGTAAACATAAGCCACCTCCACTTCCTCGTGCGCGATGGCAATTGCCCGCGCGCGGTTCAAAAACTCCACAAACTTTTTGTCACTCACGCCGTCCGCCCGGCCGGAATCAATCTCGATGCGCAGCACATTGATGCCGCCACATTCGCGATCGCACAGTTCCACCACTTGCCGCGTGGGACTTGCCGGCTCCAGAAATTCCGTGGCGCGAATATCCGTGCGCACCTTTGACCAACCCCAAACCATCGCGCCCACCAGCAGCAACGTGCCCACCGCAATCGCCGGACGCCACCGGCGCACCCGGTCCAGCCACCGCCCGTAATCCAGCGGTAACGTCTTTTCTCGAACCGCCGCGGACACATTGCCCGCGTGCAGAAAACGCAATAGCATCAACGCCGGACCGAAGGTGATGGAGAACATCAAAATCATTCCCGCGCCGCCGATGAACCCGAATTCACGAATCGACGGCACCTCGCTGGCCATCAACGAAAATAATCCCGCCGCCGTGGTCAGTCCCGCGAAGGCGCTGCTGCGGAATACTGTTTCGAACACCGCCCGCACCGCGTCCTCCGCCGACTGCCCCGCGTTGCGGGCGCGTTGATACGCCGTGCCCACGTGAATGAGCATCGCCAAATGCAGGCCCGTGAGCAGCGGAAAAAGCATCACCGTAAACACGTTTGCCTTGTCGCTAATCAGCGTGATCAATCCCGGCAACGCCGCCAAGCCCAGCACTTGTGCGAGCAACACCGCCAGCACCATCCACAACGAACACCGAAACGTCAGCAACAACACCCCCAACAAAACCGCCGAAGCGATGGGCAGGAACAGCCGCATATCCCTCCACAGCGTCAGCCGAATTTCCTCCTCCGCGTGCGGGGCGGACAACACTTGAAATCGCTGCCCCATTCCCGCAAACGGCGCCAGCGTGGCATTGATGGACTCCACGTATTTTTGGTTGGACTCCGAAGTGCTGACGTCCGCCTCGCACATCAGCCACATCATCGCGCGGCGGTTGTCCGGCGTGACCAAAAAATTTTGCAGCAACGGCAGCCGATCCTTGCAATACCCGCGCGCCGTTTCCAACTCCGCCTCGCTCAAGCCCGCGATCAATGGCTGCATTTTCAACGGCGGCACCGACGTCAACGCCACCTCCGGACGAAACGGTGGATACACCAAACTCAAGGCATGATAAACATGCGGATTGGCCATGCACGCCGTGCTGATCTCCCGCAGGCGCACGATCGATTCCGGCGCGAACACATCGTCGAACTCCACCACCACCAGCGCAAACACGAGGTTGTCCTCCACCTGCGCCATCCGGCTGTTGACCGACTTGTACCCCTCCAAGCTGCGTTGATCGCCCGAAAGCAGCACCTCCAAATCCGCCCCCAACTTGAAATGATCCATCCGCCCAATCAGCCCCATGCAAACCAGCGCCACCAGCACGGCCCACAACCGAAACGGATCAAGATTGAATTTTCCCTTCGGAACCTCCACGGCGGCTCTTCTACAACGCGCAAGCAGCCAATTCGACTATTTTTTGCCCCGCAACTCCAGCACCGCCATCGCTAACCACAGATTTCGCAGATTACACAGATAACCCCAAAAAAAATCTGCGCTCATCTGCGTAATCTGCGGTTCAAAAAAATCAAGCCGCCAAGTGAGCGCGGGAGATTTGTTGGGCTTGGGCGATTTGCTCGGGGGTCATGCAGCGGGCGGTGTGGCGTTTGTTTTTCTCGGCGATTTCCAGGCCGTGCGATGAGGCGCGGTTGAACCACACGTACGCGAGCACGTAATCCTCCGGCACGCCGCGTCCGCGCAAATAGCAATCGGCCAAAATCAATTGGGCCTCGGGCACTTCCTGCGCGGCGGCGAGCTGGCACCACTTGGCCGCTTCGCCGGCATCCGCGTCCACGCCTTCGCCGTGATGATAGAGCGTCGCCAACACGTGCTGCGCCACGGCGTGCCCTTGCTTGGCGGCTTGGCGATACCACGTGACGGCTTGATCCAAATTAGCCTCCGTGCCGCGACCGAGGTGCAGCATCACGGCGAGATTATATTGCGCCCGCGCCAAACCTTGATCCGCCGCCAACTCGTACCAGCGCAAAGCCGAAGTAAAATTCTGTTCCGTGCCGCGTCCCTGTTCGTGGAACGCGCCCAGATTGCACTGGGCGCTGGCGATGCTTTGTTCGGCCGCGAGCTTGTAATACTTGAGCGCTTTGACGTCATCGGCGGGCACGCCACGTCCGCGTGCGTGCATTGCGCCGAGGTTAAACTGCGCCGCCGCGTGGCCGGCATCGGCGGCGAGCGTGTACCAATCGGCGGCTTCCGTGAGATTTTCTGGAACGCCATCGCCGCGCTCGAGGCTGACCGCCAGCCGATACTGCGCTTCATTCACGCCGCCTTCGGCGGCTTTGCGCAGCCACTTCACAGCGGCCGCCGCATCGCGCGGCAGCGCCACGCCGTCATCCAGCGCGCGCCCGAGTAGCCATTGCGCCTCGGTGTGATCGGCGGTGGCGGCTTGTTCCAGCCATTGCGCGGCTTCGGGCGAATGCGCTTCGAGTAAGTTACGGCCAAGATTGAATTGCGCGGGCAAGCAATTTTGTTCCGCCGCGCGGCGATACCATTCCATGGCTTCGCCGGCATCCGCATCCACGCCGATGCCTTCGGCAAGGCAACGACCCAAATTATTTTGTGCAGCGGCGTGGCCGACTTCGGCGGCGGCGCGATACCAACGTGTGGTTTCCGTTTTGTCGGCATCCTCTTCAGCCGCCAACAAATCGGCCAAGTGCGCCTGGGCGGCGGCGTGATTTTTCTCGGCGGCTTTGGTGAGCCATTCCTTGGCGACTTCCAAATCTTTTTCCGCGCCACGCCCTTGCGCGCAGCGAAGGCCGAGGTTGAATTGCGCGGCGGTGTTGCCTTGCTCGGCGGCTTTGCGGAACCAACCGACGGCTTGGGCTTCATCGGCGTCCACGCCGGTGCCTTCGGAAAAGCATACGCCCAAATTATTTTGTGCCAACGCGAAGCCTTGCTCGGCGGCTTTCGTTAGCAACGCCGCGCCTTCGGATTCGTTGGCGGACACGCCGTTGCCGCGCACGAGCCGCCAGCCGAGGATGGCTTGGGCGCGCGCGTAGCCGAGCTCGGCGGCTTTACGATACCACTTGAGCGCGGCTTTGAGATCGGGCGCGCCGAGCGCATCGCTGGTGTACAGAAGGGCGAGATTATTCATCGCGGGCGGGAAGTCGCGCTTGGCGGCTTTGCGATACCATTTCTCGGCCTCCTTGAGATCGCCCTCGCCGCCGTCGCCGTCACCATTGGCAAGCTTCACGGCGAGCGTAAATTGCGCTTTGAGCACGCCATCTTTGGCTTGCGAGCGCAATTCTTTCAGTTCCGCTTTGGCGGATTTTTCTGCCTGTTTGTCTTCGGCCATCAGTGCAGCTGGTATTTTTCGCCGCGGCAACAAATGGATTGCACGCGGAAAACGGTCGTTTTTACCCGTTTTTCACGCGAAAAGCCAGTCATTCTCCTTGGCGAATGTATTTGGAAAAATAGAGCAACACTTGTGCCAAAGTCTGTTTTTTCCTGAAAAACCCACAAAAAACCCCGCCGCCCGCCGAAGCGAGGGGGGGGAAACAGGCAGGTTGGGTAACCCGTGATTGTCTGTTTTCTAATTCTTTTTGCCGCCCTTGCCGCCACGCTTTTGGCGTTTGAGGCGGGTATCGAACGTTTCCACTTCGCCATCACCATCGACCACTTTGATGATGGCCAAGCCGGTTGGGGTAGTGACAAAATCCACGGTGGCATCCTCTTCACCTTCCTCGTCTTTGGCCTTCACCGTGGCGCGCAGACCGCGCTCGGTGGCTTTCCATTTGCCAACGTAGATGGGACCGCCTTTCAAATCTTCGCAGGGGGTGACGGTGAATGCGCCATCGGGTTTCACTTGCACAGAGAGATGCTCTTCATCGAACCATCCAACGTAGACACCCGCTGGCCCTTTTTCGGCCAATCGTTTGTTGCGCTTGAATTGGGGCATTCCGAATTCATCCACTTCGCCACCGGGTGAGATCACTTTCACCAGCGCGAGGTCACCGTTATCCACCGTGAACACGACTGTGCCTTCGTCGCCGGTGGGGTCTTTGAGCTTGGCGGTGAGGGTGTTGCCGTCGCGCTTCCACGTGCCGCGCATTGTGAACTTGGGGCGCTCGGCGCTGGGCCGGACGATGATGGAGCCATCGGCTTTGAGAATGGCGGTGGCGAGTTCGCCTTCGATTTCGCCTTTGTAAGTGCCGGCGATGGGCGGTGCTTTTTTGTCCGCACCTAACGCAATGAATGCGATGAGGCTGAACAGAGTGAAGAGTTTTGTTTTCATTTTTATATCTCCCAGCCTTTGCGGTAATCTTTGGTGGCAAAGGCGGTGGCTTTTGGGTTTGAGGATTTGAGTTTCTTGGCGTTCCAATCGAAGCCTTCGCCGACGCGCATTGCGATGTTGCCCAACAGGATGGCTTCGGTGAAGTTGCCGGCGTGGTTGAAATTGGAGAGGGCGAGTTCGGGGTTGTTGGCCTTGATGGCTTCGGCCCACTCGAGTTTCATGCCGACATCGCCTTTGTTATTGCGGGCGAGCACGGGGTCGGTTTTTTTGAATTCCGGCGCTGCTTTGCCGCCGGGCACGGGGAGGAGTTTCCACGCGGCGCCGTAGTCGTTGGGAGAATATAGAATACCTTTGGTGCCGACGATGAGCGAGCCGCTTCCGGGGGGATTGTTGCCGTGGAAGAGCTCGGCGGGCGGCAGTTTCTTTTTGCCGTTTTGTTTGCCTTCGTACCAAAAGAAATCCACTGCGCCGCGGCTCCCACGAACGCCTCGGCCACGGATGGCGGGGAATTTTAGTTTGATCACGGCCCACGCGGGGAAGGTCTCGGGGTTGATGGGGCCAACGGTGATGGGCTCGACCCACGTCGGTTGCGTGAGACTGCAACCCATATAAGCGAGGTTGGCAGTGTGACAGGCCATGTCGCCCATTGCGCCGGTGCCGTAGTCCCACCAACCGCGCCATTTGAAAGGATGATAACCGGCGTTGTACGGGCGCATCTTGGCGGGGCCAATGAATGAATCCCAATCGACGGTGTCGGGCACGGCTTGCTCGGGTAAAGCCTTGGTGATGCCCGGCGCTTGCGGCCACACGGGGCGGTTGGTCCACACGTGACATTCCTTGATCTCGCCGATGGCGCCCGCCCACAATGCCTCGACGCCTTCGCGCATGCCGTTCATCGAGGTGCCTTGATTTCCCATTTGGGTGCACACTTTATTTTTCTTCGCCTCGAGGCGCATTTGGCGCGCTTCCCAAACGGTGTGGGTCAGCGGTTTTTGGCAGTAAACATGAATGCCCTGACGCATCGCGCGGATGGCGGCGGGGGCGTGCGTGTGATCGGGGGTGGACACGGTGCACGCGTCGATCTCCTTGCCCATCTTGTCGAGCATTTCGCGGAAGTCGGTAAACTTTTTTGCCTTGGGAAAATTCTTGGCCGCGCCCGCGCCTCGGCGGAAGTCCACATCGCAAAGCGCAACCACCTCTCCGATTTTACCCGCGCCGCTAATATCGCTGCCGCCCTTGCCGCCCACGCCGATGCCGGCGACGGCGAGGCGTTCATTGGCGCCGAAAACGCGGGAGGGGAGAAAGTTCACCGCGATGGCTGAGGCCGCGCCAGCCTTGAGGATGTCGCGTCGGGTGTAGGATTTGATCAAAGTTTTGTGTGACATGAGAACGTGTGTGTCAGCCGAGTATCGACTGTGCACGAGGATGCGCAAGGGTTTTTTTGTTGAACCGCCAAGCCCCCAAGACGCCAAGTTTATCTTTTCCTGGCGTCTTTGTGACTTAGCGGTTCACCCGATTTACCAACCCCAGCCTTTGCGGTATTCGCGGCGGACAAATTGGTTGGCGTTGGCGCTTTTGGCGGTGCCTTTTTTGGGGTCCCAGTCGAGCGGTTCGTTGGCGCGGATAGCGAGATTGCCGAGCAACACGACTTCGGTAAACGGACCGGCAATTTCGAAGCGGCTCAATGGAGCGTGGCCTTTGCCGGCGGCGGCATCGAGCCATTCGGTGTAATTGCTCTTCACACGCGGGAGGGTGCGCGGCGTGTTTTGCTCGATGTGTTTTACCTCGTCGGCGGCGCGACCGGTGACTTTCCAGCTATTGCGGAATCGATTGAAAAAAAGTTTCCCCTTCGTGCCCACGAGCATTGAGCCGTAGCTGCCTTGGCGACCGCCTTTCGCCATATTCACGCCGCCGGTAGTTTCCTGCGAGGGCGCGTTTTGCACGCCGTCTTTTTTTCCATCGTACCAAACCAGCTTCACCGGCGGACGCTTCCCGCGCGCGGGGAATTGATAATCGATGACGGCCCATTTGGGCGGGCTTTCTTTCGTGCCGCCGCCGTGCCGCGCCTCCACGTGCGTGGGCACGCCGAGCTCGAGACTCCACCACGCCATATCCATTAAGTGACACGCCATATCGCCCAACGCGCCCGTGCCGAAATCCCACCAACCGCGCCACGCGAAGGGCACGTAGCCTTTGCCGTATTCGCGGAAGGGCGCGGGGCCGAGCCACAAATCCCAATCCACATTCGCGGGCACCGGCTCCTTGGGCGGACGCGCCGCCATGCCTTGCGGCCAAATGGGGCGGTTCGTCCACACGTGCGCTTCGGTGACCTCGCCGATGATGCCCGCGCGCACAAGCTCCACCACACGCCGGATGGGTTCGCCCGCGTGCGCTTGGTTGCCCATTTGCGTGACCACCTTGCTGGCGGCGGCTTGCTTCACCAACTCGCGCGCTTCCCACACATTATGCGTGAGTGGTTTTTGGGTGTAACAATGCTTGCCCATTTGCATCGCCTTCATCGTGGCCACGGCGTGGGTGTGGTCGGGCGTGGAGATGGTGCAGGCGTCGATGCTCTTACCCATTTGATCGAGCATCACGCGGAAATCAGAAAACACTTTTGCCTTCGGATATTTTTTGAACGACCCCGCGCCGCGCCGCGGATCCACATCGCAGAGCGCCACGATATCCGCGCCCGCCGCAGCGGAGCCATTGATATCCGCCGTGCCTTTGCCGCCCGCGCCAATCCCGGCGACGGCGAGGCGCGCGTTGGCGCCAAAGACGCGTGAAGGAAAAAAGTTAAACGCAAACGCGGAAGCCGCGCCGGCTTGGATAGCTTGTCGACGTGTGATGCGTGGCATGGGAGAAGGCTGCGGAAGTTGCCCGCGATTGTAAAGATTTTTTTGAACCGCCAAGGCCAAAAATGAACTTGGCGTCTTTGTGCCTTGGCGGTTAACAATCCCCGCGCTATGGATTATCTACGCGACCAAGCGTTTCAATATTACGGCTGCGACTGGGCGGCGATGGTGTTCACATTTCTTTCGTTGTACCTGCTGGGCAACCGCAACCGGTTCGGTTTTGCAATGGGAATCGGGGCAAACGTTTTTTGGTTCAGCTATGGCTTCATGACCCACAGTGTCGCCAATATGCTGTGCAGCGTGGTGGTGATGCTGCTGCAGTTTCGCGGTTGGCAAAAGTGGACGCGCGAATCTGAAAAGACTGTTGAGGCCAAACCGGAGATCGCCTGACGCAAGCTCGACATTTGCCGCAAACTGTAGTAGCTTCCGCGCCGATTCCGGATGAACCGGATCACCCAAAACGCACTATGAACTCCCGCTCATTCCTCGCCGCGCTGGCGGCCGCCTTTGTTGTTTTTGTCTGGCAATCCATTTCGCATATGGCCCTGCCGTGGTTTCACGATTCGCTCAACAAATTTGAAAACGAAGCCGCGATGGTGGAGGCGTTCAAGGCCAATGCCAAGGTCGATGGAATTTATCATTTGCCGCAAGCGGATATGAAAGACGAAGCCGCCACCGAAGCGGCGATGAAACAAATGGAAACCGGCGTGTCCGTGTTCGTCGCCGTGCGGCTCAACGGCCGTGGCGGCATGGCGCAATCACTGGTGCACCAGTTTATTTACAATCTCCTCGGCGCGCTGTTCGTCACGTTTTTGCTCACCAAACTCTCGCACTCGGGCACGGGCTGTCGCGTGGGCGTCACAGTGTTCTTCGCGCTGTTCGCCATCGCCACCGCCATCCTCCCCAACTGGTCGTGGTGGGCTTTCTCTAATTCCTTCACCGGCTTTTTGGTGTTCGATCATCTCGTGGGCTGGACGCTCGCCGGCTTCGTGCTCGCCAAGCTCGTGCCCAAAAATGATGAAGGCGAACCGGAAATCGAATCGGTTGAAAGTGACTCAGAATAAAATTACTTCAACGCCGCTTTCACCTCTGCTTTGCGCATAAAGATCAGAAGGATAATAGGATAAACAATGCGCAGTAATTTCCCGATCATTTGACCGATCTTTCCCGGCGTTAACTCGGTACTGCCTGAAACGTTGCCAATTGCATCAGGCATCAAAGCAAATTCCATTATTGATTCAGCGATACTGACCAATAAATATCCGATGGCATAAATATCCGATGGCATAAACCATCGCCAACGTGCGACCCCATTTTTTAGCCATCAACAGCCCAACGCCGCTGATTAATTGGATCAATAACAGGATGATTGCCACCCCGCTGAGAACCACACCGAATATCAACATTGGCTTCGCTTCACTGCCGATTTTCCCAGCTTCAACCGCCGCCAAAAGAGCGATCAACGCGGCTGTCCCGATGCCCTGACAAATCCCGCATAAGATGCCAAACAGGATGTTCAATATACCAAACACTTTCGGTGTTTGAGTGGGCGTGGAGGCAGGTGCGGTGGCCACCGGCGGCGGTGCGGCGCTAAGGGCGGCGGCGAATTCCGGGAAGGTGGCGACGGCGGCCCATTCGGTTGTGCCTTCTTTGTGGATCATCGTCGCGGCGTTGGCTTGGCCGGATTGAATCCATTGAATCACCGCCGCTTCATCCACGGGGCCGTACTGTTGCTGGTCGCTGCCAAGAATGGTGTAAACATACGGTTGGGGCCGATTGCGGGCTTGCGTGCCGCCTCGAACCGCACCACACTGCACGCACACCCCGCCCGGCATCAAGTTATTTGCCGTGCAATTTTGAAAATAAAAATGAAAACCCTCACACGCATTTTTCAAATCACCGCCCTCGTGTGGTTCACCTCCGCCCTCTCCGCCGCGCCCGCCGGCAAACGGCCGAACATTTTGTTTGTCTTTACCGACGACCACGCGGCGCACGCCATTA
Source organism: Verrucomicrobiia bacterium (assembly GCA_014239365.1). Classification (GTDB taxonomy): domain Bacteria; phylum Verrucomicrobiota; class Verrucomicrobiia; order Limisphaerales; family UBA1100; genus JACNJL01. Next base: position 91,924 of record JAAZZB010000006.1, read on the forward strand.
GCGCTTATGGTTCAAAGATAAACACCACGCCTCACATGGATCGCCTTGCCAAAGAAGGTATGCTTTTTGAAAAATGTTACGTGAGCAATTCCATTTGCGGGCCAAGCCGCGCCGTGATTCTCACCGGTAAATACAATCACCTCAACGGTTACTTCCGCAACGGCCTCACGTTCGATGGCTCGCAAATGACGTTTCCTAAACTGCTGGGCAAGGCCGGTTATGCGACGGCGATGATCGGCAAATGGCATTTGAAAAGCACGCCCACGGGGTTTGATTACTTCGACGTGCTCGTCGGCCAAGGGCCGTATTATAATCCGCCAATGAAAACGACGAACGCGGAAGGCAAAGTCGTCACCGTCAAGCACACCGGTTACACCACCGACATTATCACCGACAAAGCGCTGGCGTGGCTCAAGAATGATCGCGATCAATCCAAACCATTTATGCTGATGTACCAACACAAAGCCCCGCATCGCAACTGGCAGCCGGGGCCGAAACATCTCACGCTGTTTGATGATGTGGAGATTCCCGAGCCGGAAACTTTGTGGGACAATTACGAAGGCCGCACTTCAGCCGCCCACAAACAAGCAATGACCATCGCGCGCCATCTCAGCCCCAACGACCTCAAGCTCAACGCCGGCCCCGGCAACCTCACACCCGCGCAAAAGAAAAATTGGGACGCCGCTTACGGCCCCAAAAACGAAGCCTTCCGCAAAGCCAAACTCCAAGGCAAAGCGTTGGTGAAATGGAAATACCAGCGCTACATCAAAGACTACCTCCGCTGCGTGCAAAGCGTGGACGACAACCTCGGCCGCGTGCTCGATTATCTCGACGCCAGCGGCCTCGCCAAAAACACCATCGTCATTTACAGCAGCGACCAAGGCTGGTACCTCGGCGATCACGGCTGGTACGACAAACGCTGGATGTACGAGGAAAGCCTCGTGATGCCGCTGCTCGTCCGCTGGCCCGGCGTCGTCAAGCCCGGCAGCCGCAACACCGACATCGTTTCCAATCTGGATTTTGCCGAAACCTTTTTAGACATCGCCGGCGCAAAAATCCCCGCAGCAATGCAAGGCCACAGCATCGTACCGCTCCTCGAAGGCCGCACGCCCAAAAATTGGCGCACGCATTTTTATTATCACTACTACGAATTCCCCGGCGCCCACAGCGTCGCCCGCCACTACGGCGTCACCAACGGCCGCCACAAACTCATTTACTTTTACCAATACGACGAGTGGGAACTCTTCGACCTCGGCAAAGACCCCAACGAACTCACCAGCGTCTACGGCAACAGCGACTACAAAAAAGTGCAGTCCGATCTCCTCGCCCAACTCAAACGCCTCCGCGCCCAATACAAAGTCCCCGAACAAGACCCCGTCCGCCCCCCGCGCAAGCCCCGCCCAAAGAAAAAGTAAACACGGGAGGGACGAGTTCCACCTCGTCCCAAATCTTTTAATTCAAAATTCACCACAGAGGCACAGAGGGCACAGAGATTTTTTGCCTCTGTGTTCTCTGTGTCTCAGTGGTATAAAAACCGAGGTGAACTAATGAGCCGACGATACGCCATTGTAATTGAGCAAGGCCCTGAAAGTTACGGGGCCCACGTTCCTGATTTACCCGGCTGTGTGGCAGCCGCCACTTCCCGCAGTGAAGTGCTGCAATTGATTCGGGAAGCCATCGATCTCCACCTCGAAACCTTGCGCGAAAGCGGCGAGCCCATCCCCGAGCCCGCTTCTCAAACTGAATACGTAGAGGTATAATTTGCGGCTCTTGGACGAGTTCCACCTCGTCCCAAATCGTTTAATTCAGAATTCACCACAGAGGCACAGAGGGCACAGAGAATTTTGCCTCTGTGTTCTCTGTGCCTCTGTGGTTAAAAAAGAAATCTTCACTCCCCGCGCAGGTACGCCAGCAAATCGGCCATCGCCGCTGGCGGCAGCGCGGCTTCGAGGCCGGGGGGCATTAGGGAAAGGCCGGTGCTTTGGAGGGTTTTGATGTTGGCGCGGAGGATGATTTGTTCGGCGCCAATGGCGGTGCGCAGCGTGAGGCTGGTGGGGGTCTCAGCGGTGATGACGCCGGTGTGCGCGGTGGCGTTGCGGGTGATGATGACGTAGCCGACGTACTTGTCTTCCACGGCGCGATTGGGATCGAGGATGGCGGTGAGCCAATCGGCGGTGGGCTTGGCGGCGAAGAGGGCGGGGTCCGGACCGACAGGATTGCCTTGATTATTGAACCGATGGCAAACGGCGCAGTTGGCTTTGAACAGGAACGCGCCGTCTTCGGCGTTGCCTTTGAGTTTCCCAATACCGGCATAGCGGGCGATGACTTTGGCGCGGTTGGGATCGACTTTGCCGAAGAGTTGGATGGCGCGTGCGCGGAGGGTGGCGTCGGTGTGTTTGGTAAATTTCTGGCGATGCGCGGGGCTGATTTGGTTGGCGGCCAAATCGCCTTTCTCGAGCGCAGCGAGAAGGGCTTGCGTCCACGCGGGGCGGGTGAGGAGGGTTTCAATCGCTTCGGCGCGGATGGCGGGGCTGAAGGTTTGCCAACTACCGAGTAATGCGCTGACCAAGTGCGGCTGATGAATTTTTCGCAACGTGGCGAAGGCGGTTTTTTGAAGCGCGGGCGGATGCTCGGCGGCGAGTAATTTGACGAGGGTTTTTTTGTCGGCATCAATCGGTTCGAGACCACGCCCGAGAAGCGGAATGGCAGCTTGGCGTTCGGCGACGGTGGCGTTGGGATTGGCGGCGGTGGCGCGGGCGTGTTTGAACAGGGCGGCGGTTTTGGTAAGGGCGGCTTTGAGTTTGGGCGGAGCGGTCTTTTGGAAATCGATGAGAGTTTGGCCGCGGGCGTGGAGGGCGTCGAGCAGTCCGGCCAAGATGGTGAGGTCGGCGGGAGTAAGATCATTGAGCACGAGCGCGAGGGCGTCGAGTTGCTCGCCGGTGGTGGCGAGTTTGAGGAGGTGATTGGAAAGCGCGGCGGGCGGGCGGCCTTTCTGCGAAAAGATTTGCTTGAGCATCGCGGCGGCGTGCGGGGCGGCGGAGCTTTTCACCGCCAACTGAATGTCAGCATTTTTGGGATGCTGCACGGCAAGGTAAACAAGGCCTTCGGTGACAAGCTGGCCCTTGCCTTGGCCGAGGGTGAAGGCGAGCTGGCGGAGGACGCGGGGGGATTTGTCGGTGAGGCATTGGCGGGCGAGCGCTTCGTTGCCGCCCTCGCATAAACGCACGGCGTGTTCGCGGACGGCCGCGTGGTCATCGCGCAGAGCACGGGCAAGGGTTTCTTTGTTGAGCGCGTTCAAGCCCGCGAGGGTGTGCAGGGCGTGGATGCGTGCTTGGGGCGAAACGATTCCGCGCAACATATTGGCGGCGATGGAGCCGAGGCGCTGATGGGTTTTCGGGTCGTTGCGCGTGATGAGCAATCGCTGGGCGGTGTCGCGTTGCCAACCGTTGGGATGGTCGAGTGCCCAGACGAGTTGTCGCGTGGGGAGTTTATCGAGGCGCGGGATTTTTCGCAGCTTTGCGCCTTTGGGAACCACGCGCCAAATGCGTCCTTTGTCGTGGCCGGCGCGGAGGTCCACGCGGCTTTGCATCGTGGCGGGAATCCACTCGGGATGCTCGATGATGAGGCGGTACATATCGGCGATGTACAACGCGCCGTCGGGGCCGGTTTTGAGTTGCACGGGGCGAAACCAGTTGTCGGTGCTGGCGAGGAATTCGCTTTTCTCTTCGCCCGCCGCGCGGTGGCTCTTGAAGCTCACGCCGTCGGGCACGAGCACTTCGCGATGGACGAGATTGTGCACCGGTTCGCTGATGAACACGCTGCGCGCAAACTCTTTGCCGAACAAGCCGCCGCGATAAGGCGTGGCGCTGTTGGCGCTGGTCACGTGTCCGTAGCTTTGCGGTTGATTCGGGCGCACCATCTTCGCGCTGATGGGGAAACAGCGGTTGCTGGAAAACGTATTGCGACGCGTGGCCCCCACGGCGAGCTGCGGATTGCGCGCGAGGTAACGCAACGGCACGTGGTAATGCCACAGCCAGTTTGGGTTGTTGTTGCCGAACCAATTCCCCCAGTCATCGCGCCAACGGCCGAACTGTGTTTGGCCCGCGACGGCTTCGAATTCGCCAGTCATCTTAAAACGAAAATCGCGTCCGCTTATATTAGTGCGCGCGCCCGTGGCTTTGCTGGTGATCGTGCCGCCGCTGTCGCCGTTGGCGGCGTAAATCCAGTTGTCCAGCCCGAGCGCAAAGCCATTCATCCGATGCTGCTGATTGCCCTCGCGGAAGCCGGTGAAAAGCACGCGGCGCACATCGGCGCGGCCATCGCCGGTGGTGTCCTCGGCGTAGAGGATGTCCGGCGCGGCACTGATGAGCACGCCCTTGCCCCACGCGAGCACGCCATTGGGAAAATTCAGGCCCTCGAGAAACACCGTCGATTTTTCATAACGCCCGTCGCCGTCCGCATCCTCCAGCCAACGCACCACGCCGCCGGGTTTGCCATCGATGCCGAGCGGATAATCGCCCATCTCGGCCACCCAAAGTTTGCCGTCCGCGCCCCAGTCGAACGCCACCGGATCGCGCAATTGCGGCTCGCTCGCGACGAGCTGCACCGCGAAGCCCTCGCGCACTTGAAAGCATTGGCGGCTTTCCTCCGGCTCCTTCGCCTTCGGCCCGCCGAAATCCAGCAACTCCTTAAACGACCGCCGATCCACCACATCCGGCAAATGCGCCGTGTCCTCGTTTTGAACCCACAAGTGCCCGCTATGAAACCACGCGCCATTATTCGGATGCTTGCCCCCGCGCGAAATCATCGGGATCGCATCCTTGTCCCCGCGCTTCCCCTCGCGCGCCATCGTCCATCCCGGCTTCCATCCCAACCCCGGATTCACCCGCGTCTCCCAAAGATAAACGCCCCAGCGTTTTTCATTAGAAAAAACAATGTCATCAAATCCGTCGCCGTTGAGGTCGATGAAGCGCACGCCGTTGTCTTTGCCTTCTTTGTTTACGATGGTTAACCCTTTGGGCAGTGTAAACGGGAGCTTTACCCAAGATTTCTTTTTATCGTTCCATTCATAGATGAAGTTCTCGTGTTCATTGCTAACGATGCACTCGCACTGACCATTGTTGTTAATGTCACGAAGGCGAATGCCAACATCACGGGGTGCTGTTGTATCGAACGTTTTGAGATTCGTGTAACCAATGACTGATTCGATTAAATCGAGCCCCTTTCTTAGAGCCTTATCTTCCTTCCATTTGCCTTTAGAAAATGTCCAAAATCTCGGATATAAAATGGTGTCTTCATACGAGCCACGACATTGCTCGAACGCTGAAACTTTTCCTTTATGAATGATCCCGAAATTAACCTCTGAGTTTACTGCACGAGAATCGCCATTCATTTCTTTCCCAATCCCAAATGGTTGCTCAGTTCTTTCCCACTTTCGCTCCTTCGGTTTCCAAATTCGGGTTACTTGGTGGAGCATCTTGTTGATGAGAATGTCCATATAGCCGTCGCCGTTTACATCAACGAGTCGTGTTCCCCTGTCAGAGTTAAGCGCGTGTGGATGTCGGATTTGTTCGTTTTCAGCCATTTTCTCCAGCCGCTCCGCGCACTCTTTAAAATTCAAAAACTTCACCTTCTTGCCGTAGGTTTTTTCCGCGTAGTCGATGAGGGCGACGAGTTGGTCGGGGCTGCTCCAGCCGTGGGGGTGGAAGACGAGGTTCATCACACCCTGTTTGCGCACGGTGACGTCGAGGGCGCGTTTCCAATCCTCGAGCAGTTGCGGCTGGCGATCGCCGATGAGATTGTGCGCCTCCCAATCGCTCGGCACCGTGCAAGGAAATTCCCAGCATAGGCGGTTGACCACATAAGGATACGGATAATCCTCAATCGTGCCGACGTACGAACCCATCGTGCGCATCCCCTTGCGATGTTTGGGCGTGACCTTGCGGGGGAGATACTTGGCGAAGCGCTCGGTGCCGTCCTTGTCCAGCACCCACTCGCGCGGGAGGGATTTATCCTTGGAGGTGGTGATGTTGAACACCGAGGAATCGATTTTCAAAAACCGCCCGCCCTCGCTGGTCTGGTTAAAAATCTCCGCAAAGAAGCGCGGGCTCAAACTGTTCATCGAATCGCAACACGGCATCCGATAAGCGACCGGATTGTTCCCCTTAATTTGGCTGAGCAAATCCACCCCGCCGTGAACGACATTCGCCGCCTGCAAAAAATTTCCCTTCTGCAAAAGCGGACACGGATGCGAAAGCGTGTGCACCTCAATGCTCAAGCCCTCCTTCAACCACGCCTGCACCTGCTTATCATCCGGCGCAATCCGGCACGTCATAATACTCACCGGCGCGCGCCCATCGATTTTTTTCAACCGCTCCAAAATCGGCCGCAAAAATTTCTCATACCCCGCCGCAGCCCGCATGTCATCGATGCCCAAAGTGACCACCGCCTCCACCCCGTCCTCGCCCACCCACTGCGGCGTAATCAACTTCGGGAAATCCCGATGCGGATAAAACGGACTCGGATCATCAAGGTAAGTCAGACGATTCGCGGGGCTCTTGGAAACATGAGTTTGGGCGAAAGCCGGAAGGGCCAGCGCGAAGAGTAACAGCAGCAACAACCGAATGGAATTCATCCATCAAAAGTAAAAGGGGGGAAGCAGAAAGTCAAAGCCACAGAAAGGTAGGGCGTGCTGTCCCAGCGCGCCACGGCGGGATGGGGACACCCCGCCCTACCTCTTCAGCGAGGAGGCGGCCGTGACTTCCACTTTGAAGGCGTGAAATACTTCCTGTCCGCTGGCGTCGGTGAGGGTAAGAATGACGCTTTGGGGGCCGGGCTCCTGAGTGGCGGGGATTTTCCACGTCAACCGATTCCGGCGAATCTTCATTCCATCCGGCCCACTGCTGAGGACGGCTTTGGCGCGACCGCGCGCGGATAAAATTTCCAACTCATAAGAATACGTCTGGCCAGCAGTAACGCGCTTGGGTGGCACGGAACTGGCAAAAAGATAATCGATGCCCTTCTCTTTCATCACTTCCACCAACGACACGCGCCGGAGAATGAGCTCATCATTCGAAGGCGCAAGCGTGAGCAAGAGATTTGCATTCGGGAAAAAATGGATGCGCTGATCGATGGGCAACCGCGCGGAGAATGCGCCGTGCAGTTCCTCAAGTTCGGGCAGTGTGATGAGGAGTTGGCGATCGTTGGCGGTGAAGAACGAAATCGATGGCTTCGCCTTGGGGCGTTGGCCGTAGTACGGGCCCGTACCTTTGACGCCCATTATGTAAGCGGGATGGTAAGTGGGCAAACAACGCAAACCATCGAAGCGCGCTTTGTTGAGCTGCGTCAGTTCCTGCGAGTACACGCCGCCGCTGGTGAGCACGAGGCTGCCGTCCGGGCTGGGGATGAGGTAACCGGCACTGGAATGTTGGCTGCGCACGTGATGTGATTTGCCAATCAAAGTAAGCAGACGAATGCCAGAAGGCGAAATGCCCGGCGCCCACGCGGTAAAGGAAGTGCCATCAAGCGAGGCGCGTATGCGCAGCGGATGGCTCGGATGCGCCATCCAAAAAGTATCCTTTTGACCGAACGAAACTTGTTTCAATGTCAACGGATCATAAAAACGCGCGCCCTTGCGCGTGAGCAACAGCGCCGGCCCCGACGAGCCCGCGCCCATCACTAAGGCATCGATCGTGGCGGTTTCCTCCAAGGGCAAGGTGAGTTCTTTTTTGAAGGACTTGAGATCCCAACGCTGAATCAATTTATGATCGCGTGCCACCATCAACAGCTTGTCCATTCCGCCCGCGAGCAAAATGTCATCCGCGCCAATGCGGAGATGCTTTACAATTTTCCCCGCCGCCACATCGAACACCGCCAATTGTCGCAGCTTGGGTAAATGAAAAATAAGAAAACGCCCGCCACCTACAGCCGTCACCGAGCTTGCGGTTGACGGCAGCGTTCGTTTCAGCATACCGCTCTTCGGAAAATTCGGTTCCTTCATCGACGCACCGATTGCGGAGGAAGTGGAACTTGGCACGCCACACCCCAAAGCAGCAGCCAACAAAATCATCATCGCGGGTTTCATTCGGAAAAACGTAAAAGATGAAACGCACAAAGTCAAAGCCACTTACCGCACCACCACGCATTCGGGCAACGCGGCTTCCAGCTCGGCCACGGCGGCATCGGTCACCGGTGAGGCGGTCAGCAAGAGCAGACGCAAGCTTGTCAAACCGGCTAAATGTTTGAGGCCGGCATCGGTGATTTTTGTGTCGTACAAATATAATGCGCGCAATTTTGTTTGGCCCGCCAATTTGGCGAGGGCGGCATCGGTCACGGCCAAACTGCCGAGCCCCAGCCACAGTAAATTTCCTTCGGCATCAAAATCGTGATCCATCGCCAACGATTCCACGGCGGCTTTGAGATTTCCCTTTTGTTGGAGCGCACGCAGCAAGGGATCGCTCGTGGGACTGGAGGGAGTGGAGGGATTTACGGGCGGGGAATTGGTGGCGGGAATTGCCGGTGCATTGGTTTGAATTGGCGCAGGATTGTTTGTGGCATTTGCAGCTTTCGCAGGCGGTGGGAGGTCGGCCGGTTTTTTGTCCTTCATCGTCACCGCCAAAAAAATGGCCAACGTCAAACCCAACCCAGCCAAGGATACGACGATTATTTGATTTCTGGATACTGCGGCCATCGCTCGGTGGCCCAATGTGCCCGTCCGCGAACGAAACGGCAAGGGAAGGTTATTGCGCGGATTGAAACTCAACCGACAAACGTTGCCCTTCAGCCACGGCCTCGGGGATCATTTGGTCGGTGAGCAATTCCTTGTCACGTTGTGCCTGTCGGTGATTTGCTGCCGCAGCAAGGTTCAGCCATTTATAAGCTAGCACGAGATCCTGCTCCACGCCTTCACCGTGCGCGTAGCACAAGCCCGCGTAGTATTGGGCGTCCACGTGCAAATTTTCTGCCGCGCGTAAAAACCATTTCGCAGCCTCCACGTCATCCTTGGGCACACCCTCGCCCACTTTGCAAAAGTAACCCATTTGAATTTGCGCATCGGCATAGCCCTGATCGGCGGCCTTTTTCATCCACGCGGCAGCAGCCAGATCATCCTCGAGCACGCCGCGGCCATCGGCCAACATCAGCGCCAGATTGTACCGCGCCTTTTCCAAGCCTTGTTGCGCTGCCCGTTCGTAGTACATCGCAGCCAGAGGAATATCCTTTTTCACTCCGGTGCCTTTTTCGAGCATCAACGCTAAATTAAATTGCGCTTCCGCCAAACCCGTATCAGCAGCTTTTTGATACCACTCCGCCGCGGTGACTAATTGTCCGGCGACATCGTGCTGCAACCCCAAATTAAACTGTGCTTCCGGATTGCCCGCCTCGGCTTTGCTCCGATCAATCGGTGGCTGAGTGTGGGTTGGAATCGGAAACCCGTTTGGCTGGGGAACATCAACTTCCGGAGCAACCGGTGTGCTCGTGGAACCGCAACCCGCCAGAAAAAACGCCACGGCCAATCCCGTCGCCGCACAAATGTTCAAGTTAGTTTTCATGCAAAAATACCGCCCATGGAGTAGCGGGGACAGTAGCAAAAATGAAGACGCCCATCAAGCCGGAACGTTACAGATCAGTCCGGCGCGCCCATTTCCGCGCGCAAAGCGTCGAGGTCATCCGGGCTAAATTGCCGCGCCACTGCATCAAGATTTTTGCCCGCCTTGCGATCGCCCTGATTCGCCGCCTGAAAAAAGAACCGATACGCCTTCAGCAAATCCTGCTCCACGCCATCGCCCGAAAAATGCCGCGCGCCCAAATTATTCTGCGCCAGCATATGCCCCGCCGCCGCCGCTTGTTGCAGCCACTCCACCGCCACATCGTCATCCAGCTCCACGCCCATCCCCAAAGCGTGCCGCCAGCCCAACTCATACTGCGCCTCCAGCGCCTCGGCATCGCCCCCCTCCGCCTTGGCGGTGAGGGCTTCCAGATTCAGTTCATTTTCGTCAGTCATTTTTTCGCGGGCAACGAGACTGCACTCCACCTAACTTTATGGCGAGCTTGACATTCGTACCAATTGTGGTACATTAGCCAAATGGCAATTGAACGGCCCATTCCAGTTTGGTTTTTCCAGACAGCAAAAGGGAATGAGCCGGTTCGGGAATGGTTGCGAGGATTACCCAAGGCCGATCGCCGACGAATTGGCGAGGATTTGAAAACCGCCCAATTCGGCTGGCCATTGGGGATGCCGTTGGTGCGCAAGTTGGAATCAGATTTATGGGAAGTGCGCACGCGATTGACCGGTCGCATCGCGCGGGTGCTGCTCACCGCAAGCGATCACGGCTTGGTGCTGTTGCACGGGTTTATCAAAAAAACTAAAAAAACGCCGGCGGCTGACCTCGCTCTGGCCCGCCGCCGACTACGACAACTTGATTATGAAAAATAATAATAAACATATCGGAAGCAACTTGGACGATTTTCTGGCTGAAGACGGCACCTTGGCTCAGGCGGAAAGCGTGGCCATCAAGCGAGTGATCGCACATCAACTCGCCAGATTGATGGAGCGGCAACAACTTACAAAGACCGCGATGGCCCGCCGCATGCACACCAGTCGCGCGGCGGTGGATCGCCTGATGGATCCCGCCAATGCATCCGTCACGCTGTCCACTCTCAGCCGCGCCGCCAATGCGTTGGGCACAAATCTACAAGTGAAACTTTCCCGACCGCGGGCAGCGGCCAAGGTGGCCTAATCTTTCCGGCTGTCCATCACGAAGGTGACGGGGCCGTCGTTGATGAGGCTCACGTCCATCATCGCGCCGAACTCGCCGGTTTGCACGGGCACTTCAAGTGCGCGGAGTTGTTCGCAAAAATATTCGTACAAGCGCTTGCCTTCCGCGGGTTCTGCCGCAGTGGTGAAGCTGGGCCGACGGCCTTTGCGCCAGTCGCCCGCCAGCGTGAATTGGCTGATCACCAAGGCGGCGCCGTTCACGTCGCGGATGGAATGGTTCATCTTACCATCGGCGTCATTGAAAATCCGAAAACCCGCGATGCGATCGGCCAAAAAATCCGCGTCCGACTCCGCATCGCCCTTGGCCACACCGAGGAGGATGACCAAGCCCGTGCCGATCTCGCCTGTGACGCGATCGCCCACGGTGACTTTAGCGGCGGTGGTGCGTTGGAGAACGGCGATCATCGGTGAAGGCCCAATGACCAATGACCAAATCCCAATGAAATCCCAAACCCCAAGACCCAATTCAAACCGAACGCCCATTGAAAATTGGAGCTTGGGATTTCCTTGGTCATTGGGCCTTGGGAATTGGTCATTTACCCCCCTTCCACCCCAGCCAACTCTTAAGCGTAACAATATCTTTCCGGATCGCTGCCACGTGTTGCGGAATCAGCTTGGGATCGCGGTGGTTCAAATATTCTTCGTGCAAATTGATGGGGCCGGTGAAACCGCTGGCAATGAGTTGGCGCGGGTATTTTTTGTCCACGATGCCTTCGGCGAGCGAGCAGTTTTTGCGGTTGTTATTTTCCCAACGGAAACTTTTTACGTACAACGCGCCGATGCGCGGACGCAGCAGATTCGCATTCAATGGCCACGCGCGCATCCCTTCGGCTTTGGCGTGGCTGAGATCGAACCCCACCGAAACGTGCGCGGGATCGTGCGCTTTGAAAAGGTCGTGCAAATCCCACAAAGGCGCACCGACGTAGTTGCTGCCGGAATGGTTTTGGTAAATCGCTTGGATTCCCAATTCTTTATTGAGCGCCACGAGGTTTTTTAGAATGGGCCGGAACTCGTCGAGTTGTTTTACAACAGATCGTTTGAGATCATATTTGTAATAACCCATTCGATAACGCTTCACGCCGAGCTTTGCAGCCACGCGAAGTTGCTGCACGTTGAGTTTGTCATCGGCGTTGTTAATGCCCGAGGCCATGATGGTGAGCTCGAGCTTTCGCTTGCGAAGGGCCTCCACCATTTTGGGTAATTCATCGGGCACTTGCTCGGGCGTGATGTGGCCGCCGGGGCGGATGGTGCCCTCAATGCCATCAAAGCCCAGCTCGGCAATGAGGTCGGCCAAGTCATCATAGCTCAATGATTGGAAAGGCTTGGTGAACACACAAAATGGATTGCGCCGTTTGACTCCCAGCGTTTCGGCGGCGAGCAATGGCGCGGCCACGGCGGCGCTTGTAGTGGTTGCGAGAAATTGTCGGCGTTGCATAGGCCGACTGTGCCGCGCGCGCGCGCGGGCGTCCATCATTTAACCTTCCGCCCGACGCATCGCCTCCGTAGGATGCCGCCGCTTTCCGATGGATTCCTCCAAGGCACTTGATCAACAAACCATCTTCCGCACGTGGCTTCCGCTCGCGGCGAGTTGGCTATTGATGGGCGCGGAGCTGCCGCTGCTCAGCGCGGTGGTGGCGCGCCTTGCCGATCCGGATATTCATTTGGCAGCGTACAGCGGCATTGTGTTTCCGCTGGCGCTGGTGATTGAGTCGCCGATTATTATGCTGCTCACCGCGTCCACCGCGCTGAGCCGCAGCATGCGCGCGTACAAAAAAATGTGGCGGATGATGACGTGGATGAGCGTAGTGCTGACAGTGCTGCACGTGGCGATCGCGTTCACGCCATTGTACGATTTCATCGCGCTGAAAATTCTCAATGCCCCGGTAGACATCATCGAGCCCGGCCGCATTGGGTTGCAAATCATGACGCCGTGGACGTGGGCCATCGCGCATCGGCGATTTAATCAGGGCGTGCTCATTCGCTTTGGTCAATCCGGCGCAGTCGGCTGGGGCACGGCGATGCGATTGGTGGCGGATGTGATTGTCCTCGCCATTGGTTTTGCGTTGTACGATGTCGCCGGCATCGTGGTGGCTACGGCGGCGGTGGCGGCGGGTGTGCTGGCGGAGGCGGCGTATATTCGCTGGAAAGTGCAGGCGGTGATCACCGGCCCATTGCGCGAAGCAAGCAACGGGAAAGGCCCGGCCATCACGCAACGCGAAGTGATTTTGTTTTATTTGCCGATTGCCTTCGCGCCCACGATTGGGTTGCTCGGCCAGCCGATGCTCACCGGTGCGATGGGTCGGATGGATGTGCCATTGCTCACGCTGGCAGTGTGGCCCACGGTGAACAGCCTCATCTTTATGCTACGCGCCGCGGGCATCGCGTACACGGAAGTGGTGGTGGCGCTGCTCGATCGCCCCGGCGGCTTACGCCAGTTGCGGCGGTTCACCGTGTGGCTGAGCCTCGGGCTGAGTGTGCCGTTGCTGGTTTTGTGCACGACGCCGTTGATTGATATTTGGTTCGACCGCTTCATCGGACTGCGGCCGGAACTGGCCGCGCTGGGCAAATCGGCATTGTGGTTTGCGGTGTTGATGCCGCCGGTTACTGCGTGGGGATGTTATTTTGAGGGCTTACTCATCCACCACAAACGCAGCGCGCCGGTGACTGAAGCGGTGGTGTTTTTTATTGTCACGCTGTTTGGCTTTCTGTTTTTTGCCGTGCAAACCCAAAGCATGCCGGGCCTGAACGCGGCCGTGTGCGCGATGACGCTCGGCGGCGTGGTGCAAATGCTATGGCTCTGGCGACGCAGCCACGGCATCGCCCTCGAATATTTGGAGAAATAATCGCTAAGGTTTTCGCTTGGCCCGTCATTTCTTCCCGACGACTGAGATCAGTATTTTTTTGGGAAAAAAACGCCAAGGTCGTGTAGGTTGTTGCAATGAACGAGCCGAACGCCGGAGAACAACATCGGATTCACGTGCAACAATTGTTCGTGAAACATCAGGGCGTGCTCAAGGGGTACGTGCTAGGGTTGGTGCCGGAATTTGCTTCGGCGGAGGATGTGCTGCAGGAAGTTTTTTTGACGGTGACGGCCAAGGCGGATCAGTTTGAAGAAGGCAGCAACTTCGTCGCGTGGGCGCGCAGCATTGCGCGGTTTAAGGTGATGGAACACTGGCGCGCGCGACGGGGCGAACCGCAGGCGCTCAGCAACGAAGTGCTCGAATCGCTGGCGGCTTCCGCGCCGGATGAGGTGCCGGAAGAACAAAGTGAACGCGAGCGGGCGCTCAAAGGCTGCCTCGCACAACTCTCGCCCACGGTGCGCGAGTTGGTGGAGCTAAGATACGCGCAGGAACATAAGCCCGCCGAGATTGCGCGCATCAAAAACTGGACGCCCGAGGCGGTGTACGTCGCCCTCTCCCGCGCGCGCGCGGCATTGCGGGTGTGTTTGCAAAAACAGTTGGCGCTATCCGGCAAGGGGGAAGGGATTTGATTTGATCGCGGCTAAAATTTTTGGCGAAGGGAATGGTTTTCCCGCGCCACAACAAATGTCCCTTGGGACTGGTTGGGTACAGACAGCACGGCGGTTTCCTGCCGCGTTTGGATCGGGGCTCCGCCCGGTGCAGCGCGGTGGGAGCCGTTCGTGCAACCCATTAAATCTGGAGACTGAATGATGGAAGATAAACGACTCGCCCGTCTATTGGACGGGCACTTTGACGGCACACTAAAATCCGCCGACCGGCTGGAACTCGAAACGCTGCTGCGCGAAAGCGAGCAAGCCCGCGCCGAGTACTGGGCGCACGCCCAATTGCACAGCGATCTGCACGGCGCGCTGCGTCTGCCCGCTGCTGCGCCGGAGCCGCGCCCCACGCCAATGCAGCGTTGGCGGCATCTTATGCCCCGCCCCGCCCGTCGCATTCTTGCCCACGCCGCCGTGGTGGCCGCGTGCCTCGCCTTCGTTTGGTGGGCCCGCCAGCCGACTGCACCAGCACAATCGGAGCCGGTTTATGTCGCCGTCATCGGCCATCTCAATTCAGTTAAGAGCCTGCAAAATTTCCAACCCGGCCAAGCCATTGCCACCGGTGAACTGGAAATAAAAAATGGCCTGTTGGAATTGAAATTTTTCAACGCCGCCACCGTCACGCTGCAAGGCCCCGCGCGACTGGAGCTGCGCTCAATGGATCGGCTGGTGCTGCACCACGGTCGCCTCGCCGCGCGTGTGCCGGAAACGGCAATCGGGTTCACTGTCGAAACACCCGCCGGCAAAATCATCGACCTCGGCACCGAGTTTGGCGTCCACGTCCGCGACGATGGCACGATGGAAACGCACGTGTTCGAAGGCGAAGTGGATGTGGCCTTGCCGCGTCAGTCCACGCACCGACTCACCGCCGGCACCGCACTCAATGTTTCCACCGAAGGCACCGCGCAGGAAGCCCCCGCCAATCCCGCGCAATTCCCGCGCTCCGTAACGCAATTGGATCAACTCCTGCTCAATCCCGGTTTCGAGCCGGGCACGCCTGTTTATAGTTATGGCATCCCGCACGCGCCCGGCCGATGGAGCGGCGATCTCGCCGTCATCACCGGCCCCGAGATGGGCATCCAACCCAAGACCGGCAAAGGAATGCTGCGCTTCGATCGCTCCATCCATTTGCTCACCGAAGAGGACACCGAAGAATCCCACGCCGCCAGCGAGCAATGGCAAATCATTGACCTCCGCCCCCTCAAAGCCAACGCGCCGCGCGCCGCCTTCACCGCCACCGCCCGCGCATACTTCAATCGCATCGACGCCGGAGCCTCCACCGACACCCGTTTTGAAATCGGCCTCTACGCCTACGCCGGCACCCCCACCGATGCCCATGCGCATTGGAAAAATCACAGCCGCCGCCTTGCCGGCCATTTCAGCGGCATCAACACCGATGCCAACCCCGCCACCTGGCAGCCCGCCGAAGCGCGCCTCACCATCCCCGCCGAAGCCGATTTCATTCTACTGCGCCTCTACGCCGTGGAAGATATCGCCGATGAACACCCCCAACAAACCGAATTCGCCGGCCACTACGCCGACGCCGTCCAACTCACCCTCCAACGCGCCCCCCTCCCCGCCACGCGCTAAATGGAAAAGTAAAATCAGCAATCATTGTAGCGGCGCTCAATGACCGCCGCTACGGTCCACGCCCTCGCGATGGTGCTTGCTCAGCCGCTCGAGTTTTTCACCCCATAACTTCTGCGCCATCTCGCGGGCGGGGACGAACGGGCATTTGGGCTTCGGATTTGCGTGTGTGACATCCTGATGACGCAGCGCGTATTGCGCGCCGGTGAGCACAGCGTCGCTGCCCCATTGGCTTTCGAGGTGCTGCATCGCGGCATCCAACGCACCCCAGCGTTCGGCATCGGTGGTGCCCCACAGCGTCGGCTGCGTGTCCAGTGGTTTGAGGTTGCAAAAACAAATCCGAATCTGCCGCACGGGCTGCACGTGGCCGGCCATCGTTTCATCAAACAATTCCTCGAGCACGGTGTTGATCGTGGAATTCAGAAACTGCGGATGATCAAAGCGATGCCCCGCGCCGCTTTCCGAAAAATCCGTGAAGCGAATGGCCAAACTCATCTCGCGCGCCTGCAACCCTTCGCGCCGCAGTTGGCCGATCAGCCGCGTGCTTTCGCTGAGCGCGAAGATCAGCGCCGCCTCATAATCCGGCTCGTCGAAGGGCAGCGTGGTGCTGCTGGAAATCGTCGTGCGCGCTTTCACCTCCAACAACAGCGGCTCGTTCCAATGCCCGTTGGCGAAGAGCCAAAGTTGCTGGCCCCAAATGCCGAACTTTTGTTTCAGCATCGTCGAGGGCAACCGCGCCACATCGCCAAACGTCCGCGCGCCCAGCACCGCCAGCGAACGCTCGCGCCGCTTGCCCACGCCCGCCAATTCGCTGACGTGTCGTTCGGCCAAAAATTCTTTTTCGCAATCCGGCGGCACCTCCACAAACCCCGGCTTCGCCGCGCTCGTCGCCAGCTTTGCCATCCACGTGCTGCGCCCGAGGCCCGCGGACACCGGCAGCCGCAGCTCATCCTGAATCCGCGCGCGCAAGCCATTCACATAATCCGCCGCCGTCGCCACGGTGGTCTCGCGCCAGACGTGCGTGCCCATCGCCGTCAAATCCAGAAACCCCTCGTCGATGGACATCGGCACCAACGTCGGCGAGTAATCCTCCATGATCTGAAACATCGCCTTCGAAAGCCGCCGATACTCATCATACTGCGGCCGCGCCAGCACCCCGTGCGGACACACCCGCTTTGCCTCAAAACACGCCATCCCCGTGTGAATCCCAAACCGCTTCGCCTGACGATTGGCGGCAATCACAATCCCATCCCCACGCCGCCCGCCGCCCACCCACACCGGCCGCCCCGACAACGAGGCATCCAGCGCCACCTCGCAACTAGCAAAAAAGGTGTCGCCATCCACATGCAAAATTCGACTGGGCTGCCGGGTAATCATCGGAATTCCTCTCCACTCTCCGCGCAAAATCACGCGCTGTCAATGTGAGGGAAAAGGTGGGACAAAGAAGGTCTGAGAGCGCAATTTATCCCACTCGCCGCACTTCAAAATGCCGATGCTTGCGCTTGGCTTTGGTGACTTCGAAGGCGAGGCTGGCGTCGAACAAGGCCGCGATGCGGGCGGCAGGCAACGCACGCGGAACGGTCTTTCTTTTTCATCACGCCGCAGAGTATCGGAGGCAAATAGACTTATCGTTCTTTTGCTCCTCACACCGCTCGCAATCCACAGTTACCTTACCAACTAAAACAAGATTTACCGTTGGAAATTCCTCTGTTTTACCCTTGTCCAAAATGGCTTGCGGCGGCATAAATTTCAGCCGTGAAACCATTTCGACTTACTTGGATTTTGATGGCGGCGGTAATTTGCAACGCAACGGCGGACGACATTCGTGGCGAGGTGGAGTTCAGCATCAACGCGAGGGCAAAGACGACCAAAGCGGGGACGCCCTTTGCATTAGAGCTGGAATACAACATCGCCCCCGGCTGGCACATCGGTCCGCAAACATCGAAAGTCACCATCCCCACTGAGCTGGAGTGGACGCTGCCCGAGGGGGTGAAGCTGGTGAAAGTGGAATGGCCGGAGCTGAATTATTTTGGCAACCCGCCCGG
This sequence comes from Verrucomicrobiia bacterium, assembly GCA_014239365.1. Taxonomy (GTDB): domain Bacteria; phylum Verrucomicrobiota; class Verrucomicrobiia; order Limisphaerales; family UBA1100; genus JACNJL01. The sequence continues at coordinate 109,847 of JAAZZB010000006.1, forward strand.
CTTTCAAGGCAAAGTGATTCTCCACGCCAAACTGCAAGCGGCGAAGGACTTAAAGCCCGGCGCGAAATTAACCATCGGCGTCCGTTCATCGTGGCAAGTGTGCAAAGGCATTTGTAAACTGGGCGAGGCGACGAAGTTGGTGAAGGTGACGGTTGCAAAATAAAACACATCAAAAATTTATGAAAACACAAACTCTCTTCAAAACCTTCGCAACGCTCACCGCCCTCGGCACGGCCGCTGCCGCGTACGCGGTGGATTTCGCACCGCCGCTAATGATGCAGGCCAACGGCCAACCCATCAGCACCGAATCCCCCGGCTACGCCGCGCCGTGTTGGGCGGATGTGGATGGCGACGGCAAAAAAGATTTGCTCGTCGGCCAGTTTGCCGGCGGAAAAATTCAGGTGTTCAAAAACACCGGTGACAACAAACTCGCCGCCGGCCAATGGCTGCAGGCCGACGGCAAAACCGCTAAAGTCCCCGGCGTATGGTGATGCACCAGCTCGACTCCACAGTTTGTGGATCTCAATAACGACGGACACCCCGACATTCTTTCCGGTTCTTACTCGTGGAATGAGCGGGGAATGGCCGGCATTTTCCAAGTGCTCTGGGGCCAACCCGGCGGTGGTTTCAAGCAACCCACCCCACTGCAAGGCACCGACGGCAAGCCGCTGATTATTCTGCCAGACGATAAAAAAACCCCCACCCTCGCCCGCATCTGCACCCGGCCCACCGCTGCGGATTGGGATGGCGACGGCCACATCGACCTCGTGGTCGGCAACTTCGGCGGCAGCTTTTATCTCTTCAAAGGCGAAGGCAAAGGCAAGTTCGCGCCCAAAGCCACAAAACTCACTTCCGGCGGCAAAGCCCTTGAAGTCCGACACCACAGTGACCCCTTCGTCATCGACTGGGATGCCGATGGCGACCTCGATCTCCTTAGCGGAGCATCCGGCGGCGGCGTGCACTGGGCCGAAAACACCGCCGGCAAAGGCAAAGCCCCGACGCTCAAACCGTTCAAAGCCATCATCGCCTCCGGCCCCAAACGCGAATACGGCGCGATGCTTAAAGAAGCCGACCTCGACGGCCCCGGCAGCGACACCCGCATTTGGGTGGACGACATCAACGGCGACGGCAAGCTCGACCTCCTTGTTGGCGACTCCGTGCAACTCGTTTCCCCAGCCAAAGGCTTGACCGAAAAAGAGTACCACAAACAAAAAGCCGCGTGGAAAGTTGAGAAAGACAAATGCATCGCAATACTCAGCAATCGGAAATCGAAAAAAGCTGAGAAACGCGCCGCCGGCAAAAAGATGAACAATCTACACAACCAACGCAAAGATTTCGAAATCACCAAAAGCACCGGCTACGTGTGGCTCTATTTGCAGAAGTAAGGTAGGGACGCGCTGCCGCGCGTCCAGGACACGCGGCAGCGTGTCCCTACCATCACCAACTTCACTTCTTCAGCTTAAACGAATCAAAAAACTTTTCCGCGCTTTTGAAAGCTATGTCGTTCGCCTTGGCGACGAGGGTGAGTTGATACACTCGCGTGCCCACCACATACAAACGCGTGTGCACGGAGTAGTCGCCGGGCGGCGCGGCGGTTAATTTAAATTCACGGCCCTCGTGTTCCCCCAACTTAATGGCTTTAGGAATAGCGGGCTTGCCTTTCACATTTTTCGCCATGCCCTTTGCCATCAAATCCAGTAACTTTCCCGGCGGCGTGGTCTTCAAAAATGCCTCCGGATAATCGTGCGTGGCCACGCGCCACACCGTGTCCTTGTTCGGCGTGTGCGAGTGCGCAGTAATTTTCACCACGCCAAATGGATAACGATTCTGCCCGCTTTTCACCGTTACTTTTCCCGGCATAGAAATGGCAAATTTTCCATCGGGCGATTTATACTCGGGCCAATCAGCGGCGTGCAAACAAGGGGCCAACATGAATGCAAAAATCAGTACGCGTATTTTCATTTTTTGAGAATGGGTTGCGGCCGCAGATGACGGTGGAGGTACAACCAGCGGAGGCTGCTTGAATGGCTGATGAGGCCGTGTTTGCTGCGGGGGTAAATCATCATATCGAATTGCTTGCCTGCGCGTTGGAGGGTGTCGGCGAGTTGCCACGTGTTGGCGGGGTGCACGTTGTCGTCGATGAGGCCGTGCAGGAGGAGGAGTTTGCCTTTCAGGTTTTTCGCGTGGGTGAGGCAGGAGCCAGCGCGATAGCCGTCCGGGTTTTCCTTGGGGGTGCGCATGTAGCGTTCGGTGTAAATGGTGTCGTAGTTTTTCCAATCGGTCACCGGCGCGCCCGCCACGCCGACGTGAAAAACATCCGGATAACGCAGCAACGCCAGCGCGCTCATATAGCCGCCGTAGGAATGGCCGGCGATGCCCACGCGCGTGGCGTCCACGTACGCGCGCTTGGCGAGGTGGCGCACGCCGGCGGCTTGATCGTCGAGATCCACCGTGCCGAGTTTGAGGTAGCCCGCCGTTTCAAACGCCTTGCCGCGCGCGGCAGTGCCGCGATTGGCAATGGTCGCCACGAGAAAACCAAACTCGCAATATGGATTCGCCGCCGAATAACGATTACTCACCCCGCGCGAACTCGGCCCGCCATACACGCTCACCAACAGCGGGTACTTGCGCTTCGGATCAAAATTCGCGGGCTTGTACAGCGTGCCGTAAATAATCGTTTTGCCGTCCGTCGCTTTACAGGCAAACAACTCCGGCTTGGCGAGCCCCAACTCGGCCTCCATTTTTTTGTCGGCATCCGGTCGCTCTGTCAGCACGACAACTTCGTTTCCTTTCGCATCAAACAACGCCATCACCGGCGGCACGCCCACGGCTTCGCGTCGCGCCACGAACCATTTGTGATCGGGCGAAATGTTGAACGTACTATAATAAAGGGCATTGCGCGTGAGCCGCGTGTGGCCGGTGCCATCGGGCCGCACGCGATGCAAGTGATCGTTGAGAGGATTCCCGCCACTGCGCGCGGTGAAATAAATCCAGCCGGATGTTTCATCCACCTTCACCAACGCGGTGGCCGGCTTACCCTTCAGATTTGAAAGCGGCCCCAGCCGCGAACCGTTGAGATGGCGCAGCTCGTACTGCTTCCAGCCGGTGCGTTCGGTTTCCCAAATGAAACGTTTTTTATCATCAAGGAAACGCATGAGCGACAGATTATTTTGCCAAGCCGGTTGTTGCTCGCGCACCACCACGCGCGTACGACCGGTGGCAGGATCGGCGGCCACAATCTCCAATGTGTCCTGTCGGCGATTGGTACGATTGAACAGCAACGCCGATCCATCGGGCGCGAAGCGCGCGTTGAAAATATATTGCGTGGGGTCGCCGCCCACATTCACGCGCGTGGTGCGGCGCGTTTGGCGGTCGTAAATGAGAAGACCCGCGACCGGATTGGCATCGCCGGATTTCGGATAACGCACCGTTTGCACGTCGGTGTAGTTGGCGGTGTTGCCGGTGGTGAGGTGGTAATCGCGCAGATGCCGCTCGTCCATTTCATAAAACGCCAGCCGCCGACTATCCGGCGACCACCACATCGCGGAGCTTTGCCGCAGTTCCTCGCCATAAACCCAACACCCCGTGCCGTATCGAAATTTTTCTGTGCCGCCCTTAGTGACGGAAATCACTTGCGTAGCGTTGGCGTCCACTGCGGGCGCGCCTTTTTTTGGCGGCGCCGTTTCGATCACCACATTAAAATCCCGATACCGCGCCATCCACTTGCCATCGGGCGAAAGCGCCTGCGTCGCCTGCCGCGCCCGCCCCACACGCGGCGACCGACGCGGCGGCGGTCCGGATGGCGGCTTGGGTTTCGATGGCTTGCCAAGATCTTTGATAGAAAAATCGCCGAGACTCAAACGGAACTGATTTGTCCCGCGCACAAAAGTCATCGACCGACCATCGTCCGCCCATTCAACACGGCTCACGCGGCCAGCGCCACTCAACATCGCTGTAGCCTCGCGGACACGTTGAAAGCTCTCAAACCCAGGCAAATGCGCCAGCGGATGGGGCGGCGGTTTTTTCTCCGCCGATTCCGCCGCGCAGCAGCTGACTGCGAGGCACGAAAAAATTTTCAGCCAACGATTCATCAACGGGGTGCAACTAATCGATCGGCTTGAAGGGGAAATCCGCTGACGGACTATGTTCCGATTGCATCAGCCTCCGAATTTGGTCCACTACCTTGGGGTGCTGCGCGGCGACATCTTTGGATTCGGCGATGTCGGTTTTCAAATTGAAGAGCTGAATCTTGAGCGGGGTCTTATTATTTTTACGGAGCATATTTTGGCGCACGCCTTTCCAATGGCCCATCCACACCGCTTGTTGGCCGCCGTAGCCGGTGAATTCGCGATACAAAAACGCGCGCGGGTCTTGTTTTTTGCCAAGCAACGTGGGCGCAATGCTGATGCCGTCGATATCGATGGATGCCGGAGCGGATGCCCCGATCAAATCCAGCACAGTGGGCAGCCAATCCTCCAGGCCGGTGCGATAATGAGACGTGCTGCCGGCTTTGATTTTGCCGGGCCATTTGACGATGAGCGGCACGCGGATGCCGCCTTCATACAGCGAACCTTTCAAGCCGCGCAAGGGCTTCACGCTTTCAAAAAAATCGTAATCCACTTCGAGTTTCAAATGTGTGGTGCCGTTGTCGGAGGTGAAGACGACGATGGTATTTTTTTCGAGGCCGAGTTCTTTAACGAGGTTGAGTACGTTGCCAATGTAGCGATCCATGCGGGTGATCATCGCGGCATACGCGGCGCGCGGCGTGAAGTGAGGCGTGTAGCCGTAGCCTTTGGCGCGGGTGAACGGCGGGTCATTCCATTTCTGCGCGAGGTAGGGCTTAAGTTCCTCATCGGGCACATGCAGCGCCACGTGCGGGATGACGGTGGGGTAATAGAGAAAAAACGGCCGGTCCTTGTTTTTTTTCACAAACGCCAAGGCACGATCGTTGATGCGATCGGGCGCGTAGTCTTGTCCTTTAAAAATATCGTAGCTGCGCGGATCGCCGGCATCCGCACCTTGCGGCAACGAAGCATGACCGGGCACGGGTGGCTTATTGTTGAGCGCGTACTTTTCTTTGTTGCTCCAAAGATAGGGCGGATAATAGCTGTGCGCGACACGCTGGCAGTTGTAGCCAAAAAAACGGTTAAAACCCTGATGCATAGGATCGCCCGTGGAGCCCGGCCCGCCCAGGCCCCATTTGCCAAACGCGCCGGTGGTGTAGCCCTGCTTTTGCAACAGCTCGGCCATCGTCACCTCGGCCAACGGGATCGGGTGTTGGCCTTCGGGCTTAAGTTCCTTGTTGTTGCGCACAAACGAATGCCCCGGATGCTTGCCGGTCATCAACACACAGCGTGACGGCGCGCACACGGCGTTGCCGGAATAGTTCGCTGTGAAGCGCATCCCCTCACGCGCAAGTCGATCAAGATGCGGCGTCTTAATTTTCTTTTGCCCGTACGACCCCAGCTCGGAATAGCCAAGGTCATCGGCCATGATAAAAATAATATTCGGTTTCTGCTCGGCGAAAAGTGCCGGAGCAATGGAAATGCAAATGAGGGTGAGAATTCGTTTCATCGTGTGGCAAAAGCATACCGACATTCTCGGCCGAACGCAACACTCAGGAGGGGCAAGTTCCAGCTTGCCCGCTTTGAATTTACCACAGAGATCACAGAAAATTTCAGCCTCTGTGCCTCTGTGTTAAAAAAAGAAATGGGACGAGGTGGAACTCGCCCCTCCCTTGGGCGAATTCACTTTGTCTTCAACGACTGCAGGTACGCCAGTAGATCGGCCAATTGCCCGGGCGTAATGGCGGCGGTGAGGCCGGGGGGCATTGAGGAGTAAGCGATTTTTTCGCGCTTGGCGATTTGGGCGGTGGGGATTTCCACGGCCACGCCGACGCCGGTGCGGATGCTAATGGTGTCGGCGCTTTCCAGAGTCACAAAGCCGACGTGCGTTTCCTTTTTCTTGGTGGTGAAAACGTAAGTGTCAAACCCCTGCGCAACGATGGCGTTCGGATTGAGGATGGATTGCAGCAGCTCGGTGGGTTTGTAACGCTTTCCGATGTCGACGAGGTGCGGGCCCTTTGGCGATTGCCCATCAGCGGTGGTGTGGCAGGCGATGCAGGCTTGTGAGGTAAAAAGTTTTTTGCCGCGCGCGGGATTGCCTTTGGCTTTGAGCGCGCGTTCGATGGATTTCTTTTCACCGATCGTGGCAATCCAAGTTTTGGGGTCGCCGGTGGGTTGGGCAATTTTGAACGGCGCATTGTCGGGATTCGTGTTGACGATGGCTGTGCCGGCGGGTAATCCGTTGATGCTCACTTTGTGTTTGGCGAGCTGGATTTTTATCAAATCCACCGTGGCTTTTGGCGCTTTGGCGAGGGCGGTTTTGAGGCCGGTTTCGATGGCGGCACTGCCGCTCCATTTCTCGCGGGCAAAGTACGGGCCGGAAGTATCCGGGCGCGTGCCCCACCAGCCCTCGGAGTAGCCGCCTTCGCGATGGTACAAACGCACGAGCGCGGCGAGCGTGGCGGGGTCAGGATTTTTCGCAGCGCGAGCGTTGAGAGCGGCCACCACTTTGTCGTCGTGAATGTATTTCAAAACACTAAGCGCGGCCGCGCCGTGAGTGCCATCGAGCGCATCGAGCAATGCATCCACCGGCCGCAGCGCAACGAGCGCGCGCGTGGCAAGATGGGGCATGACGGCGGCAGGATTAGCTTCGTTATGGGCGGGTTGCTTCGAGTGCTTTGGCGCGCGCGCATGTGGAATGATGGCGGCAGCCGCTTTGCCGTCGCCGAGGCGCCCGAGGCTGACGAGTGCTTGCGCGCGGAGGCGCAAGTTTTTGCTGGCGAGGGCATTGATAAAAATGTCCTTTTTCAATCCCTTCAATTCACCCTTACGATCGGTCAGTGCCCGAAGGGCAAATTCTGCGACGTCCGTGATGGCGGCAAGTTTCAGTAGATCGCTCTGCGCCTTCGCGCCGTTGAGTTGCTTGAGGGTGAAAATAGCGGCGACGCGGCCGGCGAGCGGCACGGATTTATCGGCGGCGAGCGCGGTGAGTTTGGCGGTGCGAGCGGCGCTGGGGCCGCGGCGTTTTAGCTCGAATTGTGCGTGGAGATTTTGCTGTTGGCTCGGGCCGATGAGGAGGTCAAAGAGTTTGGCGTCGGTCAGTTTGGTGACGTCCGGGAAAGGAGTCGGCTTAAAATTTTCCGGAACGAGCTGCACAACGAAGCCGACGTCTGGACCGCTGTAGGCAAACTTACCGCCGTGCCAACTGGCAACGTACATGCGGCCGCTGGCGTCCACATCGATGTCGGTGGGCCGCGGGATGGTGAGGAAGGTTTCCTGATGCGCATCAAAAGTCGCGCCATTGGCGGGCGGGTTGTGGCGGAACACCGCGCTGCGGCCCCAATCGCAGGTGTACACGGCGTGGCCGAAGGGCGCGGGCCAGCGGGTGTCATGATAAAACATTCCGCCGCAGCCGGAGCCGCCGCCGTAATCCTTGAGCGTGGGCATAATTTCGCCGGCGAAATTTTTGTACCACGAAGGATAACCATACTCGGCACTCTGCATGATGTGGCTGAAGCGCACGTTCCAACCGCCGCCGTCGTTCGTGTTATCGCGCGTAAAAATATTCAGATACGGATCGATGCACGCATCGAGAATGTTGCGCAGGCCCCAGCAATAAATTTCCATGTCCGAGCCATCCGGCCGCACGCGCACGATGCCGCCGCCGCGCCGACTGAGCACGCGGCCATCCGCGCCCACGGCTTTGGTAAAACCAAAGTCGCCCACCGCGATATAAATCCAGCCATCGATGCCCATGCGAATGCCGTTGGTGGTGTGGTCGGCGCCACGCTTGGAAACGTACTCCGTGCTAATGCCCTTGATGAGGCGCTTCTCCTTGTCGGCCACGCCGTCGCCATTGGTGTCTTCGTATAACGTGAGAAACGGCGGATGCAGCACCCACAATTTTCCGTTGTCGTAAATCAATCCGCGCGGGTGATCCATCTTGGCAAACGTGTTCACCTTGTCCGCTTTGCCGTCGCCGTTAGTATCAATGCAACGCACCACGCGGCCGCGGCCTTTTTCCTTGCCGAGACTGCCCTGTTCATCAATGCCCACAAACACCTCGCCCGTGGAGGCCGCCGTGATGCAAACGGGATAATTCACCAAAGGCGGCTGTGCGAAGAGCGAAAGCTTGAAGCCCTTCGGTGCCTTGATTTTTTTAAATGCGGATTCAATGCCGCCGCCTTTTTTTGGTTTGGCAGGTTTAGTAGATTTCGGCTTCGGTTTGCTGTTCAATTCAAACGACTCATTCTTCGGCTTTGCCACCGGCCAATCTTCCTTCTTCGTGGCCCACAAAATGCCGCGCGCCACGAGATCCAAATACCGCGGATCGGCGACCGTCACATTATTGTGCCCGAGCGACGTGCTGAATACGCGCGTGCCGTGGTAATCATTCGTCCACGCCACCACCGCCTTCGCCTTGCCCTGCGTGCCGCGCGCCACCACTTTGGCCGTCGGGAAAATTTGGATGTTATTGTAAAGCTCCTCGCGCTGCGTCGTCCACGCCTTCGCGCCTTTGGTGATGAAGGGCACATTGTTTTCATACGCCACCTCAATCGGCTGTTGCGGCCCGTGCCGTGCTGATTGGAGGCCGATGTACTCGAACCACTTCGCATTCGGCGCATCCAGCTTCACCTTCTCTTTGAAATTCCCAAACCGATACGAATGCATCGCGCAATGGAGGTTCACACCGGGGACGCCCTTGCGATGCGGTGCGAGCACGCCCGCGATGATCTTGGGATCGCTGATGCCCGCCGAGCATTCATCGTGAATGACAACGTCGTACCCCTTCGCGTAATCCGCGTTGCCATAAATTTTCAATGGCGGCTTCGTGCTTTTGCTCGGCGAATGCGCGTGGTCGATAACAATATTCAACCGCCGCTCAAGCCCCTGTTTCAGAATATCCTTTTGCTTCACATAATCGTGACAACACCCGCCGGTGATCAGCAGCGCGCGCAAAGGTTTTGGCAACGGCTTCTTTGCCGCAGCAACAATTTCCCCGACCCCAAGGCCGGCCAACATTAGAAGACAAATAACAACTCGCATAATTCGTGTGCAAAAAAGACGCTATCGATGAAGCGGCATTCAATCAATCCCACAAAATCGGCGTGTCATAAGGGCGCAACAATGGATCGGGCGAAACCAGAGTCAACCCCGATTCCATCGCGTGCGCCACGAGTAGGCGGTCGAAGGGATCGCGATGATGCATCGGCAAATTCTCAACCCGAAAAATGACCTCCGCGTTCAAGGGAAGTTCCACAATTTGATAACGCGCGACCAAGCCGGGAACAATCTCAGAGGGCGGCTGCTTCCAGTGCAACTTCCCAATCGAGTGCTTAATCGCCAACTCGATGTACGAAACGTGGCTGATAAAAAGCTCGTTGTCCGGGCTCACCAACTCATCCACTAGGCTTGGCGGCAATTCCTCGTGCTCATCAAACAGCCAAATCGCCGTGCACGTATCCAGCAGCAACCTCATCGGGCGGGCAGTTCGCTCGAGTTGTTTCCATAAAAGTCCGCTTCCAACTGCGGATCCGGCTCATTAAAATCCTTCGGCAACGGCATCATCCCCCGCGCCAATCCCAATGGCCGCTTGCCTTCGGGCGTCGGCTTCAGTGGCGTGATCTGTGCAAACGGCTTGTTGTTTTTGCACAGCACAATGCGCTCCCCATTCTGCACTTGCCGCGAAATCTCTGAAAACTTCGCCTTCGCCTCCGCTATGTTGACCATCTTCATAGTCACAATGTTGGTCATCTTTGGCGATTTGTCAACTATTTTGCCACTTTTTCCAGCATTTTTAGCAGCGCCTTTTTGATTTTTTCGGAGGCTAGAATCTCCAATGTGCAGGTGCCCATCCACGTTTCGTAGCCGCCGAGGGCGTGTTGGCGGGGGGTGGGGAGGTAGCCGTAATGGCCGTTGGCCAGCTCGATGGTGAAGGTGCTTTGAGGGAGCGGGCTTTGGGCCTTGAGGGTGAGGCCGATTTCGCAGAGCACTTCGCACGGGATACTGATGATGCCCACCTCGCCGAGGCGCAGTGCTTGCAAAACGATTTCCTCCTCGCGCGGGCCATTGGCGAGGGCAAGCGTTCGGCGCGCGTAGGATTCTGCCAAACGCGGCAAGGGGTTGGGCGGGTTATCGGATAACACAGCTTTGGCAAAGGCGATTTGTTTGGCAGTGGGGATGCGGGTTTTTAGGGTGAGCAAAGTTTGCTCCATGGCGAGCGAAATGTTTTTGCGGAATTTTGCTTTTGCGTGCGCGGCAAGTACGCGATCAGCCACGAGTTTGGCGACTTCGTTCATTCGCTGAAGGGGCGGCTGCCTCGGGCGCGGTACGCGGAAGCTGATGTTGTTGATGTCGCCGCTGGTGCCGTTGGACATCATCGCGACAAAGCCTGCGTCTTTACCAATCGCCTTTTCGATGAGGCCGGAGAACACTCCAAAATAATCCGCCGACACGCCGCCTCCCGGAACGCCGCCCACATAATGCAGCGAGTAGTTTGCGAGCAACGCAATCGGCCGTCCATCAGTGCCGCGCAGGGAAATAAAATGCACCTCGGGATCCGTGGGGCCCGCCGGTCGCTCGATGAGGTTGCGCGGCGGGTTCATGCGCGCGATGTCCGTTTTTTTACCAAAAGGATTTACCGCAATGCCGCCGGGCTTCATATGCCAGCGACGATTGAAAATTTCTTCCGGCACCAACGCCACGCCGTGGGCCAATTCGGCGGGTGCGAGGTTTTTCTCCGCCTGCACAATTGCGGCGGCGATGCCTTCGACGAGTTGATTAAAATACGCTCGATGCACTGCGTCGGTGCGATTGGTGAGGCGGTCTTTCCCCGGCGGGGCGGTGTGTGTGTGCGTGGCGGCGACGAGGATGCGATCGCCGCGAACCTTTGTGCGCTTCGCCGCAAGCGCCTTGGCGGCGTCGAGGTAATTACGGCCAATGAGGCAGTTGTCGACGATCACAATCGCTAACCGTGTTTTGCCATCATCACAAACAATCGCCCGCGCGTGCAACGGATCATGCGCCTTCGTGGCGAGGCGTTCGTGGAAGGAACCAATCATTTGCAACGGCCATTGCTTCGGCGTGATATCCACCTTCGCCGCGCCGGCGCGAAACTCCGCCCACGCGTGGGTGGTGGTGAGAAAAAGGGTGAGGAGAATTTTGATTTTCATGGCGTTGGATTTCATTCGTTGAACGTGTGGTGGATTAATTCTCGTCAATTCGCGTCATTTTTTCAACTCAATTACCCGCAAGTGATTCGATCATTATTTGGATACTGGCACGGGCGGCTTTGGGGTATTTCGCGGGCAGTTTGAGGGGCAACAGTGAGGAGTAGTTGAAGCTGATGGAAATGATGCCGTACGCAACGGTCCAGCATCGCGCAGGGGTGGCGTTTGGAAATTCAATGCGCAGTTGTTGCTGCGTCAGGTTTACCAAATCGTTGACGTAAGTGGCCATCAATTTGCGGATGGGTGGGGATTTTTCAGCTGCGGCAATGAGGGATTCCGCCACTAACAGGCTCTGCGCGGTATCGGTTGATTCCAAAGGGAGCAGGATGTCGAGCAGTTGTCGGATGCGTTCTTTATTCGGAATGGCGGCGAATGATTCCTGGGCTTCCCGCTGGTATTTGCCAACTACACGGCGAGCGAGCGCCATCACAAGATCTTCGCGGTTGCCGACGAAATGGCGTAGGATGCTCCGCTGCATACCCGCGGCATTGGCGACTTGCTCCATCGAACAGCCTTCCAATCCGTGACGGGCCACGCAAATTTCAAAAGCATCAAGGATTTCAGCCACCCGGGTTTCCGCAAGGCTGGGCCGACCTCGATGGGTCGGGGGATTGGATTTTTTAATTTTCACTGTTGACAATATAACAGACCGCGATTAGATTGTCCAAGACGACAATTTATTCATCATGAAAACCATTCCAAATAGGGGTCATTTGCTAGGATTTGTATGCGCCGTGCTGGTGTTGGGTTGTGGGCCGCGAGATGAGGAGGATGCTGCAGGAGGCGGTGAAGAGGTGTCCTACGTGAACGACATCCAGCCCATTATAGAAAATTTCTGCACCACCTGCCATGCGGGCGAGGATCCGGAGGGGGATTTTGTGCTAACGAGTTATGCGGACGTCCGCAAATATGCGGAGGAGGGCAAGCTCTTGCAGCGTATCAACGATGCTAAGAAGCCCATGCCCGAGAGCGGCCTGATGCCGCGCCATTTGCGGCGGCTATTCAAACGTTGGGCGGATACCGGCTATCTCAACGAAGGCACCATCGCACGAAAAGCAATCCCAATAAAACCCATGAAATATCCAAAAGCTAGAATACATCCGATCGACATCAATGAGCGCGGCTTCGACCTGTTGAGCCGCCTGCAGGGGCACTGGGCCGGCTCGATGAACCTGATGGGCCTGCAGCATGATTGGATGGCGTTCGATTACCGCGCGATTGCGCCATCGCATATGCACGGCATCTTTGAAGGCGGCACGATGGGCAATCTTTTTACGTCGTTCTTTGTGGCCAACTACAAGGGGCGTCGGACGATTATGGCGCGCAACGGCGGCATCCTGAATAACATTTATCGCACCAGTTATTTCGTGCTCGATCAGGCGCGCGAACAAAACGGGGGTGCTTACTATCGCCTGGTGGATGTCCATGGCGGCAAGGCCATCATGTGGATGGAGTTGACCTTTCGAGGCGATCGAATGGAATTTAATGCCTTCACCAGTCGGTTTGGTTCGCAGAAGCAAAAACGCCATATGGCGTTCAAGGCGAAACAGACCAACCCTGAGTTGTCGGCAACCGCAGCACGAGCGTTAGGCTTCCCCCGCAACGAAGTAGCCTTTGATTTTTCAAAAGGTCTGCCCGAACCGGATTGGGGCAAGGACGGACCGGCGTCTTCCGCCAGCTACATGGCCACGGACAAAACCAAAACCCTGCTTGAGCTGGCACACATGGCCGGCGATCCCATTCGGATTGATCAAATGCCACACCTGTCACAACTCAGTGTTTCCATTAAACGCAATGCACGCACGGCGGGCAAGAAGCTGCTGATTTATCTAACCCTCAAGCCGCTGACGCTTGCCAACAAGAAGTTAGCCATTCAGGACGGCTTCGTGCGGTTGGACTTGATGAATGGACTGCTTTCATTCCCGGAAATTGCAGGCAAACAGGATTCCTTCACCTTCACATATCTACATCCGGGAGAATATTTCCTGACGGTGATCGCTGATATGAACGGCGACAGCCTGCCTTCAACGGGCGATTTCAACAGTCCATCGTTGAAAATATTGGTCCCTCCCCTTGGCCATCCCAAAGTGACCGTGGATAATCTTACGATGCAAAACTAACCTTGGTGGTTGGGCGCGCTGTCCCCGCGCGCCGCGGCGGTGTGGCGACACCTCGCCCTACCTGCCTTCGCGTTTGTTCGGGTCAAACTTTTTGTTTGAGGTCGGCATTCTCGCGCCGGTATCCTTGCGCCATTGGGCGAGTTTGGCGGCGAGGGCTTTGACTTTGTCAGGATGCTTCTTGGCGAGATCGGTTTTCTCGCCGATGTCCTCGGCCAAATTGAACAGCTCCAGCCGGCCGTCCTCGTACCATTCGATGAGCTTCCAGTCGCCCTCGCGCACGGCGGCCGTGGGGGCGTTGCCCTGATTGCCGTAGTGCGGGTAATGCCAGTAGAGCGCGCCGCGGTCTTGGGGTTTGCCGCGCAGGGCGGTGGTGAAACTCACGCCGTCAATGGGCAGGGGCAGCTGCGGCTTGAGACCGGCCATTTCCATGATGGTCGGGAAAAAGTCCGTGCTGGTGACGGGCGTGTCGTTCACGCTTCCGGGTTTGGTGACGCCGGGCCAGCGAACCATCATCGGTTCGCGGATGCCGCCTTCGTACATCCAGCCCTTGCCGCCGCGCAGCGGCAGATTGCTGGTGGGATGCCCTTCGCTGGTGGAGAGGCCGCCGTTGTCGCTCATGAAAAACACGACGGTGTTCTCTTCCAACCCGTGTTCCTTGAGGCCCTCGAGCACCTTGCCGACGGCGAGATCCATCGCCTCCACCATGCCGCCGTACACGGCGTGCTCCTGCACGAGGCGCACCTTTCGGTTGTGTTCCTTGCCCCACTTGGCCTCGAGGCCGCGCTCTTGTTTGCGGGCGAGATATTTGTCACGCAAATCCGTGCGCGAGATCAACGGCGTGTGCACAGAGTAAAACGAAAGGTAGGCGAGGAAGGGCTTGTTCTTGTTGGCGGCCATGAACTTCACCGTCTCGCTGGCGAGTCGATCGGGCAGGTGCTCCCCGTCGGGGCCGTCCTTTAGGCGCGGGTTGCCGTAGGGTGAAAAATATTTTTTACCGCCGTACGGGCCGCCGCGATGATGGCCGCCCATGTTCACGTCAAAGCCCTGATCTTCCGGCCAGAAACCTTCGTTGCCCAAATGCCATTTACCGGCAAAAAATGTGGCGTAGCCGTTTGCCTTCAGCGCCTCGGCGAGGGTGAATTCCTTGAGTTCCAGCTGGCGTGTGTAGGTCGCGGGCAGGAGCCGCGTATTGCGCCGCCACGCCTTGCCGGCGGACGCACCGATATAATCGGTGACGCCCGTGCGGGTGGGATAGCGGCCGGTCATAATGCTCGCGCGCGTGGGGCTGCATACCGTGCAGGCGGCGTAGGCGCTGGTGAATTTCATGCCCGAAGCCGCGAGCCGATCGCAGTTGGGCGTGGCGTAAAACGAACTGCCGAAGGATTTCAGATCCGTCCAGCCGAGGTCATCGACCAGGAAAAAGACGAAGTTGAGCGGCTTGGTTTTTTGTTCAGCCTGCGCCACAGCCGGGCACAGGAACGTCAATAAAATTAGAACGCGAAACGCTTTCATGGATGGGCCAAGTGTGCCCGCAGCCCCGTTCCAGCGCAAGCTTGGCTTGGCGATGGCAGCGGCCGTTTATTCACTTACAATTTCAAAAATCGCCTCCACCTCCACCGCCGCGCCGGTGGGGAGGGCGGCGAAGCCGAGGGCGCTGCGGGCGTGGAAACCGTCGCCGTCTTTGCCGTACAGTTCATGCAAGAGATCGCTGGCGCCGTTGATGACAAGGTGCTGATCAGTAAAGTCCGGCGCGGAGTAAACGCAGCCAAGTAACTTGATGACTTTCAGCCCATTGAGGGTTCCGTGTGCGTTGTGGACGGAGTTCAGGATTTTTTGCGCGCAATCCTTCGCGGCGGCGTAGCCTTCCTCGACGGTGACATCTTTGCCAAGCACACCTTTCGCGTCGCTGGTGTGACCGCTGGTGAGGAGCTGATTGCTACTGCGAATGCAGAGGTTGAGATAGCCGGGTTCTTGTTGGGTAAATTGAATGCCAAGGTCGGCTGCTTTGTCTTGAGGGTTTATGCGGGGATTATAAAGGCTGGGTCTCAGTGGGCCAGCGAAAACTGCGATTCAAAAGGATGACTGCGCCAAGCCCGGCAGCGGCAGCGGCATCACCCGGCGCAAAAGAAGGTGCTAAAACAACGGCAGCGGGGCACCTTCGCAAATTTGGAATGGACGGCCGAGTACGTCGTGCAGTTCGGTGCGGGGGTCGATGCCCATCGCCTGGAAAACCGTGGCGTGGATGTCGGCGGGGGAACAGGCGTTGGAAGCGGGCTCGGCGCCTTTGCGGTCGCTGCTGCCGTAGATTTGCCCACCGCGAATGCCGCCACCGGCGAGGGCCAGCGAGTACACGCCGGGATGATGGTCGCGTCCGCCGTTCTTGTTGATTTTCGGCGTGCGCCCAAAGTCGGTCAGAAAAACCACGAGCGTCTCGTCAAGCATGCCGCGCATCTCGAGGTCGGTCAGCAGCGCGGAGACGGAGCGATCAAACACCGGCAGCAGTCGGTCCTTCATTTTCTTGAAATGCCCGCGGTGCGTATCCCAGTTGTCTCCACCGCCACCGGCGAGGTCGCCCGCCGAGCACAACGCCTGCACCACCGGCACACCGGCCTCCACGAGCCGGCGCGAGAGCAGCAGCGTTTGCCCGCCGATGTGGTCGCCGTACAACGCGCGCAGTTTCGGGTCTTCTTTTTCGAGGTCGTACGCCGCGCGCACGGGCGAGCCGAGCAGCATGTCCGCGGCCATTCGGCGAAAATTATCGAACCGTTCGTACTCGGTTTCCGCGCCATTTTTCCGACTGACATTTTGCTCGAGTTGTTCGAGCAATGTGCGCCGGCCCTCGACGCGCTGCTTCTCGAGGTTCAGTTTTAATTTCAGCTCGCGGTCGGTATAGCGCGACACGCCGCCATATGGTTTGCCCGCGGGCGTGCGCACAAGGATGGGGTCGTGTTTCGCGCCGAGCCAGCCCGCGCCTTCGCCAGCCATTTGCGTGCCGTTGTCGTACATGGAGTACGGCATGCGAATGGCCCGCGGCGTGCCGACGCCGGGATGGTGGAAATGCGAAATCATTGAGGCCAGCGACGGCCAGTTGTTGCGGCTCTTGGCCTTGATGCCGCCCACGGGATTGTGGCCGGTCATGTTGATGTACATGCCCTGCTGATGCCCGCCCTGTTTGTGATGCACCGAGCGCACGATGGCCAGTTTGTCCGAGTGCTTTGCCAACAGCGGGAGGTGTTCGCAAAACCGGATGCCCGGCGTGGCGGTCTTGATGGGCTTGAACTCGCCGCGAAACTCCGCCGGCGCTTCCGGCTTGGGATCGAACGACTCGTAATGGCTCATGCCGCCCCAAGTATAAATAATGATGCACGCTTTGGCCTTGCGCGTGGGAGCGGCGTGGGCCGACAACTTTAAAAAAGTTGGAATCGTCAAGCCGGCAAGGCCCACGCTGGAGCGCAGGAAATCACGTCGTGAATGTTGCAGACTCAACATCGTTTCTTTGACGCTGTAAACGATTTCAGAATTTCAGCTAATTTTAGCGGCCTGCTGAAAACTAGAATTCATTGGCGGGAAGCCACTTACTTCGCCTTTGGGATGACCGCCTTCGCCAATTTCGCTGTCGAGATGAAGTAGCCAATCGGTTTATCCTTTTCATCGGTAATGAGCCAAGTGGCATCAGAAAAAGTGTTTTGTTCGTGAGTCGCGCCGACGTTGAGTGTCGCATAAATCTTCAGCCCGCCGCCGTATTCGACCCAGTAAAGCTTCACCTTACGGCCCGATTGGTTTTCAAAGACCACCGTCGTGAACGAGCCGGTCTTCGACTTGGGCGGTTTCTGGTCGCTCGCTGCAATCCATTTCAACGCGTCCATCGGCTTCGGCTCCGGCTTCTTGATAACCACGACCTTGCTCAAGTCGAGCCCGCGCACAATTTTCACCTTCGGCCGCGCCTTTTTAAACCGCGCCACGCCCGCGTCGGTCACATCAGTCTGCCAAACATAGAGCTGCTTGAGATTCTTGAGCTCCGCCAATTGGTCGAGCGACTTGTCGGTAATCTTCGTCGCGTATAAATTCAAGTACTCGAGGTCGGGCAGATTAACGAGATTGCCGATGCCCTCGTCACCAATCTTCGTGCGCTCGAGATGCAATCGGCGCAACTTCGTGAGGCCCTTGAGATGCAACAACCCGGCGCTCGTGATTTGCGTGTCGCGCAAGTTCAGAGCGATGACATTTTTCAACGCGGCCACATTCGCCAGCCCGTCATCAGTCAAGCCGCGCCCGCGCAAGTGAAACTCCACTTCCCATTGCTCCCCCTCGCCCGGATAAGGCAGCACGAGCCCACCGCTTTTTTTAATGGCCTCGAGTGTAGCGGAATCCGCCGCTTGCACACCAAACGACAATGACGAACAGAGTATCAATCCCAACAGTATCTTTTCCATGATCTTATTTTTCGAAATTAGTTTTTGGTGAATTCCTTTGGGACGCTGCCATCGCCGGTGGCCTTGCCGCCGAGCAGCCACGCGAGGTTGAATCGGGCGACGGTGGAGCCGCCTTTGGGGCCACCTTCGAAGTGATGGAAAATCATACCTTCGGTCTCCGTGCCCGGGCGGCCGGAGGTGATCGACGAGTACGCGTGGGCACCGGCGAAGATGAGCCGCTTGATGGGCCATGTTTTGCCGCCGTCGAAGCTGGCCCACACGGTGCCGCGATTGCGAGCGTTTGGGCTGTCGCAGTTACTGTAAATTAAAATGTCGCGGCCACGAATCGGCAACCGCGTAAGGCCGCCCATGCAGCCGTAGTTCGTATTTTGTGGACCGTCGGGCAGCGCCTTGCAGAAGGTGAGGTTTTTCCACGTCTGGCCGCCATCGGTGCTCGTGGCGGTCCAACGCCGCCGCGGGTTGGCGCCTTCCTCGGCCCAGTGACGGCGCGAGTTGTAATAAATTGTCCCATCGGCCAACTCCGCCAACGTCGCCTCGCCCGTGCCGTTGGCGGGGAAGGGGTCGCTCGTCTGCCACGTCTTGCCGCCGTCGTCGCTGAAGATGGCGTTGGTGTAATGCCGCGGCCAACTCGCGCGCTCGTTCTTGCCCGCATAAAAACGCGACGGCCGAATCAGCCGCCCTTTGTGTTTCCCGTGCCGGAGCGTGATGCCGTGCTCGTTCATGTGCATTGACGGCATATTGCCCTTTGAGTCCGGCTTGATTTTAAACTCAATCTGCTTCCACGACTTCCCGTCGTCCGTGCTGCGAAAAACCCGCAACGGCGCCGGCGGATGGCTGTCCTCCACGAAGGCGAGGATTGCGCCCGACGTCTCATCCACCGTCAACCCACCGCACTGAAAGCCCGGCTTCGCGATGACAATCTCCGCCCCCCAAGTTTTCCCGCCATCCTCACTGCGCCGCGCGCGCACGCTGCGAGTGCCAAAGGTGGTCAGCACTGTCCCCTTCAACGTCACCACCACATTGGGCATCCGTTCGCTTTTAAAAACTTGCGTCATCTCCAATCGCGGTTTGCCAAGAAACGGCTTCAGCGATCCTTCAACAACTGGGGTGCACTCGGCGGCGTGGACAAAGCCCGCGAGGTAACTTCCCGCCAGCATTAGAATGAAACGAATATTTTTCATAGATCGGGAAAGGATGACGCGCCGCGAGCGAATGGCAATCGGAAATGCCCGCTTATGTTTGTGCGTGAAGCGTTAAAATAATTCCGAAATTGGCTGACCGCCTTCGGTGACAATGGGGATGGGGCGGCCTTGGGCGTTGGTCCAGTGGGAATTGAGATCAATGCCGAGGTGTTGAAAAACAGTAGCGGCAAGGTCACTGGGGCCGACGCGACGGGTGGCGACGTCGTAGCCCTTGCGGTCAGTGCTACCGATAACACGGCCGTGGTTGAGACCGCCGCCGGCCATGACCATCGACATGACGCGCGCCCAGTGGCCGCGTCCGGCGGTTTTGGTCATCACGGGGGATCGGCCGAATTCGCCCATCATTAAAATCAACGTGTCGTCGAGGAGCCCGCGTTGCTCAAGGTCGGTAACGATGGCGTTCAAGGTGCGGTCGACACGGGGCATAAGCGGCTTGAGTCCCTTCTTGATTCCGCCCCAACGAACTTCATCGCCGTGATGGTCGAAATAGCCCCACGCGCCGCTGACGAGCACGAAGGTTGAGCCGGCTTCGACAAGGCGGCGGGCGAGCAGCGCCTTTTGGCCGATGCTATCGCGTCCATAAAAATCGCGCATCTTAACGGTCTCTTCATCGAGATTGAACGCGCGTTTGGCGCGGCCGGAGAGGACCGTGTCGAGCGCTTGTTGCGTGTAATGATCGAGCTGGGCAACGGCGGGATTGTTGTCGAGGTCGCGATGCATGCGGTCGAGCTGGCCTAGCAACGAGCCGCGTTCGCGCAGGCACGGGGTGGAGAGGCCCTCGGGCAACGCAAGGCGGCCGGCGAGGTCTTGGCCTTTCACCGGTGCGAAATCTCCGCCCAAGTGACCGGCCTCCCAAACATCCGAACGCCACGAATCGGCGAGGCCCACAAAGGCCGGCATGCCCGGATGATTCGGCCCGCGAAACTTTGCCGCGATGGAGCCCATGGAGGGATAGCCACCGCCATCCTTGCCGTCATTAGTGCGGCGCGCCAGCGGATTGCCGGCCTGCATGGTGATGGGCGTGTGGTTGCTCGCGCTGCAATCCACGCCACGCAGAAGGGTGAGCTTATCCATCAACTTGGCGGTCAGTGGCAGATGCTCGCTTACGCGTACGCCGGGTAGACGAGTCGGGATGCTACCGAACGGCCCGCGAATCTCGCTGGGAGCATCAGGCTTGGGATCCCACATATCAATGTGGCTCGGGCCGCCGGACAGCCAAAACAGAATGACGTTTTTTTTGCGTTTTGGATTACCCGCCTTCGCCGCTGCCGCGCGGTGTTGCAATAGCATCGGCAACGAAAGCCCCGCCAAACCGGTGAGCCCCGTTTGCAAAAACCATCGCCGCGAATTGACGCGTAGTAAGTCACCGTCGGCCGGACTGAAGAGGGGCGCAATGCCACCATTGGAATGCTCGGATTTATTGCAACGCTCACTCATTTTTTCGATTGTGCGCATATGATTAGTTTTCCGCAATTATCAATCCAGCAGTGCGAAATCCCTGCCCACGCAATATTTAGAAGACATAAAAATCAAGATATTCAGCGAACATTAGCATTGCTCAATCCAGAATGCCGCGCGCCAATCCGGTGGCGAGTAATTTTTTAAAGAAGCAGCCTCGCTGGCTTGACCGCGAGAGCCCTTCACCTCAGCGATTCGACCGGAAGCGACCCGGTGGCAGGCTGAATTGTCGTTGAAAGGCCCGCACCATGACTTCCAAATGTTGATAGCCCGTGCGCTCAGCGATGGCGGCGAGGGGGTAATCGGTTTCGATGAGCAATCGCCGAACGTGTTCCAGCCGCGCGCGGCGTATCTCGGCCGCGGGCGTGCGGCCAAGGGCTTGGGTGAACCGATGCTCCAACGAACGCCGCGACACGAAGAGCGCCTTTTGCAAATCACTAACCTTCAGCGGTTCGGTCGAATGATCGCGGATGTGTCGCAACGCAGCGGCCACGAGAGGATCTTCCACCGCGGCGGTATCGGTGGATTGCCGCTGCACCACCCCCACCGGCGGCACGTGGATTGGCTTCGCGGGCGCGCGACGTCCAGACATCAATCGATCCAACAACGCCGCCGCCTCGCGGCCCACGCGCAGTGGCGATTGATCAATGTTCGACATCGGCACGGGTGCCAGCGAATTCATCACCGAATCGTGCTCGGCACACAGCACCGCCAAATCGTCCGGCACGAGCAACCCATTCGCGCTGCACGCGGCGATGACTTCGCGCCCGACTTCGCCGTTCCAAACCAGCAACGCCGTCGGATGCCGCAAGCCGCGCAGCCAGTCGACCAGCCGTTGGCGCTGCTGATGCAAAGGCCGACGATGCTCCCTCGATTTGCCAGAAAACGAAACGCACTCAAAACCCGCCGCGCGCGTGGCGATGGCAAACTCCGCGCCGAGCACATCCGCATAACGCGGCTGCCCCACCGGTCCCACGTAAGCGAATGACCGAAACCCTTTCTCCACAAAATGACTCGCCGCCAACCGCGCGCACGCCGATTCATCGGAGGACACCCGCGGGATGGCGCGGCTGTGCTCGCCCTGCCACGAAACATTGACCGCCGACAACCCGCGCCGCCGAAGCGCCCGTTCCTGCGCGCGATCCACCAACCGCAGGATAACCCCATCCCCGCGCCAACCCTTCGGCAACTGCATCGTCTCCAGCAACCCGCGCGGTTCGATATGCAAATCCCACGGCCCGTGCTCGCGCGCATAATCCGCCACGCCCCGCAACAACTGCCGATGCCACTCACTCGTCGTCTGCACCAACAACGCCACCCGCCGAGTTTTCCGTTTCCGCGCCACGCCCCACCAAACCGCCCTTTGCGCAAAACATCAATTTAATTGCGCAAATGCTCATTGCGGTTTTGGGGTTGGGGCGGCACGGTGGGGCGCGTTGATATGGCGGATTTTTCGATAAATGGAATAGACTACCGGTTGCCCTCGGGGCCGGTGGCGGTGATTTGCGTGGATGGCTGCGAGGAGGCGTATTTGGATGTGGCGCTGGCACGGGGCCGGATGCCGCAGTTGGCGCGGATTTTGGACGGCGGCTGGCGCGGGGTGGCTCGCGGGGCGTTGCCTTCGTTTACGAATGTGAATAATGCGGCCATCGTCACGGGGGTGCCGCCGGTGGTGACGGGGTTGAGCGGGAATTTCTTTTTAGATCCGGACACGGGCGAAGAGGTGATGATGAATAGCTCGGATTTTTTGCGCTGCGAAACTTTGCTGGCCGCCGCCGCGCGTGCGGGCCGTACGGTGGCGATGGTGACGGCGAAGGAGAAGCTGCGCGATTTACTTTCGCCGGGGCTCTTTGATGAGGGCGTAACGGGGATGGCGTTTTCCGCCGAGAAAGCCGCCGAGGCGCGCGAGGCCACGCATGGCATTGGCGATGTGGAGGCGTTGGCGGGCGACACGCCTCCTATCTATAGTGGCGAGGCGAGCGTGTATGTGCTGCGCGCGGGCGCGGCTTTGGTGGAAGCGGGCCGCGCGGATTTTTTGTATCTTTCGCTGACGGATTATATTCAACACAAATTCGCGCCGGAAGAGGAAGGCGCGCTGGAATTTTACGAAGCCCTCGACGTGCAACTCGGGCGGTTGACGGATCTTGGCTGCCGCCTCGGCATCACTGCCGACCACGGGATGAACGCCAAATGCCACGCCGACGGCACGCCGCGCGTGATTTATGTGGAGGATGTTTTGCGCGAACAATTTGGCGACGGTCACAAAGTAATTTGTCCCATCACCGATCCGTACGTTGTGCACCACGGCGCGTTAGGTTCGTACGTGACGGTTCATCTTGCCGACCCAAATCGTGCCGAAGAAATTGCCGAATGGCTACGCACGCTCGATGGCGTGACGGAAGTGCTGTCCAAAGCCGAAGCGGCGGAGGCATTGGAATTGCCAGCCGACCGGATCGGCGACCTCATCGTGATGAGCGCGGCGGATACGGTCGTTGGCCGAAGCCCGGAATATCACGACCTCTCTAAACTGGATCGTCCACTGCGTTCGCACGGCGGTCGGTTTGAAACGAGGGTGCCGTTTATTTTCTCCGGGCCGCTGAACGCCGAGTACGCGGCAAAGGCTGCGGATGATCCGCGCAATTTTGATGTGTTTGATTTTGTGTGTAATGGGATCGAATGATGATTGAACAAGGACTCGCAAGCTCGCCCCTCAAATGAGAGGCGACAGTATAATGGAGGGAGGAGCTTGCGAATCCCTTTACTAGTCCAAAAAAAGAATTTCAAAATGAACGAGACTGAACAAACTAAAATACTGGAACTACCGTGCTACATCGCTGGCGAAGCAGTGGGCGGGGAATTGCTCGATGTAATTTATCCGTACACCGGCAAGGTGGCGGGGCGTGTGCGGCAGGTGGATGGCGCGGGATTGGAGCGGGCGCTGACGGCGACACAACCGGTCGAGCTGACGCGTTGGGCGCGACACGAAATTTTGATCAACGCGCGCGGATTGTTGTCCGACCGCGCGGAGGAATTTGCACAGCTCATTCGCAGCGAGACGGGACTGTGCATGCGCGAGACGCGTTACGAGGTGGGGCGGACGCAGGATGTGCTGCAGTTCGCGGCGATGGAGGCGCTGAAGGACGACGGCCAGATTTTTTCGTGTGACATTTCGCCGCAAGGGCAGGCGCGCAAAATTTTTACAATGCGCGAGCCGTTGAAATTAGTGGCGGCCATCACGCCGTTTAATCATCCGCTCAATCAAGTGGCGCACAAACTTTCGCCGGCCATCGCGGCGGGCGCGCCAGTGATTCTCAAACCCTCGGAGAAAACGCCGCTCACTGCGCTGCGCTTCACCGAACTGCTATACGAAGCGGGTCTGCCGCCGGAAATGCTCAGCACGATTGTCGGGCCGCTGGATTCGGTAGTCACGCCGCTCATCGCGGATGATCGCGTGGAACTGGTGAGCTTCACCGGCAGCGTGGCCATCGGCAAAACGATTTCGCGCACGGCGGGCTACAAAAAACTTTGCCTCGAGCTGGGCGGCAACTCGCCGCTCATCGTGTTGGACGATGCGGATCTTGAACTCGCCGTGAAACTCGCCGCCGAGGGGTGCTTCCGCAATTCCGGCCAACGCTGCACGGCAGTGAAGCGGCTGCTCATTCACGAGGCCCTGCTCGGCGAATTTACCGAAGCCTTTGTGGCGAAGCTAGCGGAGTATCCCTGCGGCGATCCCGCCGATGACGCCACGCGCGTGGGCACGGTCATTGATGAAAATTCCGCCAAGTTGCTGGCGTCGCGCGTGGAAAAAGCCGTGGCCGATGGTGCGCGTGTTTTGGCCGGCGGCAATCGCGAGGGCGCGTTGCTCGAGCCCACCATCATTGCCGATGTGCCGCGTGATGCGGAGATGGTCGTGCAGGAATCCTTCGGCCCGCTTGCGCCGATTATGCCGGTGAAGGATTTGGACGACGCCATTGCGTATGCCAATGGCACGGCGTTCGGGCTGTCCTCGGGCGTGGTCACCAACAACATGGACGCCATGCTCGCGTGCGTGAAAGGCATTCGCACCGGCACGGTAAACATCAACGCCGTGCCCGGCTATCGCATCGAGAGCTCGCCGTTCGGCGGCGTGAAAGATTCCGGCCTCGGCATTAAAGAAGGTGTCATCGAATCCATCAAATATATGTCCAACGTGAAAACTTTTTCGCTGCCATGGTAAATCAAAACGACAAACCCCTCTTCACCCCCGGCCCGCTCACCACCAGTCCCACGGTGAAAGCCGCGATGGGGCGCGACCTCGGCTCGCGCGACACAGAATTCATCGGCATCATTCACGACCTTCGCAACAGCCTGTTGCAACTCGCCGGTGTTTCGCAAGCCGATGGTTGGGAGGCGGTGCTGATGCAGGGTAGCGGCACGTTTTCGATTGAGTCGGTGCTTTCGTCCATCACACCGCCCGACGGCAAATGGCTCGTCATCATCAACGGTGCATACGGCGAACGTATTTTGAAAATCATCAAGCGGCACGGCTTTGCCGCCGAGGCGATTCGCTGTTCGGAAAACGAATTGCCCGACCTCGCCGGCATCGCGGCAGCGCTTGGCAAAGGCGGGTTCACGCACGTTGCCGTTGTGCATTGCGAAACGACTTCCGGCATTATGAATCCCATTGCGGAGATTGGCGCGTTGGCGAAGGAGCGCGGCTGCGTTTATTTTGTCGATTCGATGAGCGCATTTGGCGGAGTGGAATTTGACTTCGCCGGCAGCCAACTCGATTGCCTCGTGTCGAGCGCCAACAAATGCGTGCAGGGCGTGCCGGGTTTTGGCTTTGCGATTTGTCGGCGCGAATTGCTGGAAGCCACCGAAGGCCACGCGCGCACCATCAGCCTCGACCTCACTGCGCAATGGCGCGGCTTGGAGGGCAACGGTCAGTTTCGGTTTACGCCGCCGACGCACACGCTGCTTGCTTTTGCGCAGGCGTTGGGCGAGTTGGACGAAGAAGGCGGCATCGCCGCGCGCGCCGCGCGTTACCGCGCCAACCACGATGCGTGCGTGGCGGGGATGCGCGCGATGGGCTTCACGGAATACGTTCCGGAACATTTGCAAGGCCACATCATCACGTCGTTTTTGTATCCCACGGATGATTTTGATTTCGAAGATTTTTACAATCGCTTAAACGAAAAGAGCTTCGTCATTTATCCCGGCAAAGTGACGAAGGCCAATTGCTTCCGCATCGGCCACATCGGCCATTTGTTCCCCGCCGACACCGAAGCGCTGCTGACTGCCATCCGCGCCGTGGCCACTGAAATGAATCTGTCCATCGAGGCCAAGCCTGCATAAACTTCCGTATGTCCGACCCTTCTTCCACCGAGCAAGACGCGCGCTACACCCACTGGCGCTGGCGCATCTTCTTCATCACTTGGATCGCGTACGCCGGATTTTATCTTACCCGCAAATCATTTTCCGTCGCCAAAATTGGGATGGAAAAAGATCCATCAATCAATTTGGATCCCGCAATGATGGGGGCGCTGGATGCGTCCTATCTCGTCGCCTATGCCATTGGCCAATTTGTTTGGGGCATGTCCGCCGATCGTCTGGGCACGCGCAAGGTCGTGCTCGGCGGTTTGTTAACCTCCGTCGTCGCCGGCGTGGCGATGGGTTTTTCGTCTGCCACATTAATGTTTGGCGGCTTGTTATTTGTTCAGGGCTTGGCGCAATCCACCGGTTGGGCGCCGCTTACAAAGAACGTCAGTTTTTGGTTTCCACAAAAACAGCGCGGAGTGATCTACGGATTTTGGTCCACCAACTATGCGGTGGGCGGCTTGATCGCTGCACCCATCGCCGGATTCCTCGCGGTGTATTTTGGCCATTGGCGATATGCGTTTTGGGGGCCCGCAATTATTTTACTCGGCGTATGGGTGCTGTTTTTAATGCTTCAACGAAATCAACCCGAAGATGTGGGTTTGCCTCCGGTGGATGAAACCGAGGAAGACAAGGTGGATGGAAATTCAGAGAGTGGCGAAGCTGAAGCAAAAGCTAATTGGTGGAAAACCTCCCTGCAAGTTTTGAAAAACAAGCAGGTGTTAATTATGGCCGCCAGTTATTTTTTTCTGAAGCCAACCCGCTACGCCATAATTTTTTGGGGACCCTATATGGTGAACAAAAAACTCGGCACCAATGAGTTGGACTCCGCCATCACCAGCGCCATCTTCGATGGGGCCGGCGTGTTGGGCGCGTTGGCGGCCGGGATTGCATCCGATAAAATTTTCAAATCCAGACGTATGCCCGTGTGTGTTGTTTCGTTGGCAGTCTTGGCCGTCACTCTGTTTATGTTCGACACCTTCACCAGCACCGGCAGTCATCTGATGATGGGCGTGTTGCTGTTCGCCATCGGGTTTTTCATTTATGGGCCGGACTCCATTTTGGCCGGCGTTGCCGCAGTGGATTTTGGCACCAGCAAAGGTGCCGGCACCTCGGCGGGCTTCATCAATGGCTGCGGCTCCATTGGCGCCATCCTGGGCGGATCGCTGCCGGGGGTCATCTACTTACATTACGGCTGGGGCACGCTGTTTAATATTCTTGGAGCATCAGTTTTTATTGCCGCCATTCTGCTTGCTACCCGCTGGAATGCGGTTCCCACCACACAATCTAAGTCACCCGCATGAATCAATCGAATGGAACGCTGAACCTTGCTGACTTGATTGCCTCGCGGCGCGAGGGACATTCGATGCCGCAAGAATTTTACACGGACGCCGCGGTGCACGTGGCGGATGTGGAGCGGATTTTTAAGCGACAATGGGTGTTCATCGGGCACTCGTGTCAAATTATTGAAGCGGGGGAATTTTTTACGGTCACGATTGGGGACGACCCCTTGATAATTATTCGCGGCGATGACGGCGTCATTCGCGCGCTGCATAATGTATGCCGACATCGGGGAACGCTCATCAGTCGCGAGAGCTGCGGCAAGGCGCGGCGGTTGGTTTGTCCGTATCATCAGTGGACCTACGAACGCGATGGCAAGCTCGCTTCGTGTCGAGGGATGCACGAAATCAATCGAGACGAACATTCGCTGCTCCCCGCGCACTTGGAGGATTTGGAGGGAATGCTCTTCGTGTGCCTCGCGGACACGCCGCCGGATTTCGTCGCCGCGCGCGAAGCGATGGCGGAAGTCGTGCGCCCGCAACGAATGGGCAAAGCGAAGGTGGCAAAGATTGTCGATTACGAGGTCGGCTCAAACTGGAAACTTGTTTGGGAAAACAACCGCGAATGCTACCACTGCAACGTCAATCACCCGCAATACATCAAAGCAAACTTCGACCATTTCAATAGCGACGACACCACGCCGCGCGTGCAGCAACGCATCACGGCCGCCGCCGAGCGACACGCCGTCCAATGCGCGAAGAATGGGCTCGAAGTCACCCACAAAGAAACGGGCATGGCGACTTTCCCGGACCCCGATCGTGGCCTGTGGTTTTCCGCCAACCGCACCACGCTCGTCGATGGCTACGTCAGCGAAACGATGGACGGCCAACAAGTCGCGCCGCTCATGGGCGATTACACCGACGCCGACGTGGGCACGATGCGCTGCCGCACGATGCCGAATATGTGGAACCATTCCAGCTGCGATCACGTCGTAAGCACGCGCCTTTTGCCGACCGCCGCCAACCGAACCCAAGTGCGCGTGATGTGGCTCGTGCATCCCGACGCCGAGGAGGGCCGCGATTATGATTTGGAAAAACTCATGCCCTTTTGGCAACTCACCAGCGAGCAGGATTGGGAGCTATGCGAATTCGCGCAGACTGGCATCACCTCCAGCGCCTACCGCCCGGGCCCGTATTCCACCCCCAAAGAATACAACGTCGACGCCTTCGTGCGATGGTACTTGGAGGCTTTGCAAAATGGTTAACCAACCCAAAACCGCAAACATCGTCATCGTCGGCGGCGGCGCCGTGGGGTGCGGCGTTGCGTATTCGCTGGCGAAGGCGGGCGTCGAAGATGTTTTGCTTTTGGAAAAAGAATCGACGCTCGCGGCGGCAACTTCCGGCCAAGCGGCGGGGCTCGTCGGCCAAGTGCGCAACAGCGTGGAGCGCACGCAACTCGCGATGTGGTCGGTGCAGACGTTTAGCGAATTGCAAGCAGACGACACTGCCAACCCCGGTTGGCGGCAAGTCGGCTCGCTGCGCGTGGCGCTGAATGACGAACGCGTCGCGGAGTTTGAGGGCATGAAAGCGGTGGCGGATGAAGCCGGTTTGGAAACGGAATTCATCGACCCCACTGCCGCGCAAACACATTGGCCGCTGATGGATTTTTCCGCAGCGAAGGCGGTGCTTTGGTGCGCGTCCGATGGCTATCTGCAACCGAGCGACCTCACCATGGCGTACGTGGCGCACGCGCGGAAATTGGGCGCACAGTTTTTGACGAGCACACCCGCGCGCGAAATTCGCCTTGAGGGCGGTCGCGTCACCGGCGTGGAAACCGACGCGGGCATCATCGAATGTAAAACGGTCATCAACGCCGCGGGCGCGCACGCCTTTCACGTCGCGCAAAGCGTCGGACTCGAGCTGCCGATCGTGCCGGTGCGCCATGAATTTTTCGTGACCGTCCACGCCGATGGCCTCGTGCCCGAGCTGCCGGTGGTGCGCATTCCGGATGCCACGCTGTATTTGCGCGCGGAAACCAACGCGCTGCTCTGCGGCGGCTGGGAACCGGAAGGGCTCTCGACTGACCCGCGCGGTTTCGCGCTGACCGCCGAGCCGCCCGCTATCGAGCCGGATTACGAAGTGCTCGGTTGGTTCGCCGAACAACTCGCGCCGCACTTGCCGAAGGTAAACGATCTCGGCCTGCGCAGTGTGTTTCGCGGCTGGCCGACCTTCACGCCGGACGGCCGGTTCATCATCGGCCCCAGCGCGCGCGTGCCCGGCTTTGTGATGGCCGGCGGCTGCAACGCCCACGGCGTCTCCGGCAGCGCGGGCATCGGTCGCCACGTCGTCGAGTCGATGTTCGAAAACGCGCCAACCGATTACGTGCGCAGCCTGTCGCCCAATCGCTTTTCTGAAAATAGCTGGGACTGGAAAACCGCCCGCCGCGACGCACAGCATTACTACGAAACTTATTATTGTTTGGGACATTAAATAAAATGCATCGACCACGGACTCGCAAACTCGTCCCTCCATTGGGGCGCACAAGTTTTGGAGGGACGAGCTTGCGAGTCCGCGGCATGCCCGCGCGATAACTTTTAACCAATGAGCGAAAACACATCAGACATCATCATCATCGGAGGCGGCGTGGCCGGCTTGTCCACCGCAATGCAATTGGCCAAGCGCGGCGCATCGGTCACGGTGCTCGAGCGCGAACAAATCGGCAACGGCTCCACAGGGCGCGCAGCCGGATTGCTCGGCCAACTGCGCGGCACCGCTGAGCACACGCGGATGCTGATGGACGGCGTGGAAATCGTGAAGGAACTCGAGGCTCGCGCCGGCGTGGAGATTTATGTGCAAACCGGTTCCGTCCGCGTGGCCGAGACGCCCGAGCGCGCGCAGGAGCTGACCGATCTCATCGAGATGGGTCAGTCGATAAATTTCGACATCAGCGAAATGCCCATTGACGAGCTGGCGAAAAAAATGCCGTACATGCGCACGGACGATTTGACGACCGCGTGCTGGTGCCCCACTGACGGTCATTTGCAACCGGCCGAACTCGCCAGCGCGTTCCACAAGGTCGGCCGCGACTTGGGCGTGCATTACGAGACGCAATGCCCCGTCACCGGCGTGTTGCTCGACGGCAATAAAGCGCGCGGCGTGCAAACACCGAAAGGCGAATTCCACGCGCCCATCATCGTGAACGCCGCCGGGCCGTGGTCGTATCTCGTCGCTGGGCTCACCGACACCACGCTGCCCACCGCCGCGCTCGGCCACGTTTATCTCACCACGCAGCCCGATCCCGAAAATCCTGTTGACCGCCTCAGTCCCGGCTTTCGCAATCGGCATAATCGCGTTTATGGACGGCCGGAAAACGGCGGCTTGCTCGTCGGCATTTATGCCGAGGACTGCGCGGAGTTTGATATGAGTTCGTTGCCGCCCGATTTCGATATGTCCTCAATGAAAGCCCGGCGCGACGACCTCCATCTCGCGATGCTCATCCACGCCGCGCAGCAGCGTTTCCGGTGGCTCAACGAGCGCACGCCGATGCACGTCACCACCGGCATCATGACCTTCACGCCCGACGGCCTCCCCTTCTGCGGCCAACTGCCCGACCACGAGGGCCTCTTTTATTGCACCGGATTTTCCGGGCACGGCATCGTGCAAAGCCCCGCCATCGGCGTCATCATGAGCGAGCTAATTCTCGATGGAAAATCCAGCTACGACATCGCCTCCATCGAGGCCGATCGTTTCTGGGAAATCCCCGGCTTCCAAGACCGCACCGAAATCCAACAGCGCTGCTATAAAATGCAGAGCAGTTACTACGGCCGCGTCGAAGGCAAAACTGCGGCGGCAGCAAAGGAGGTTGGCGAATGAAAATTATCGTCCCCTGCAAACGCGTCCCCGACCCCGACCAAAAACTGCGCCTCAACCCTGAGGCCACAGACATTGATACCGCCGCGCTGACATACATCCTAAATCCCTTCGACGCTATCGCAGTCGAAGAAGCCCTGCGCATCCGCGAGACTGCCAAGCCCGATGCAGAAATCATCGCCGTCAGCATCGCCCCCGCCGAAGGCGAAGCCGACCTTCGCACCGCCCTCGCGATGGGCGCCGACCGCGCGCTGCTCGTCGAGCACGACGACACCCTCGATCCGTGGAACGTCGCCCGCTTGCTCGCCGCCGTCATTGAGCGCAAGCAGCCCGAATTGGTTTTAATGGGCAAACAAGCCGTCGATGATGACGCCAATCAAACCGGCCAATTCCTCGCCGCCCAACTCGGTTGGCCCCAAGCCACCTTCGCTTCGCAAATCGAATTCGTTGATGATGGCCTCCTCGTCCATCGCGAAACCGACCTTGGCATCGAGGTCATTCGCACCTCGCTGCCCGCCGTGGTCACCGCCGACCTCCGCCTCAACGAACCCCGCTACGCCTCGCTCCCCAGCATTTTGCGAGCAAAGAAAAAATCCATTGAACAAACCACCCCTGCCGAATTGGGAGTGCAACCCGAACCCCACGTGCGCCTCATCGGGATGCAACTCATCAACAGCCAACGCAACTGCGAAAAAGTAGAAACCGCCACCGAACTTCTCACAAAACTACGCGAAGCGGAGGTGATTGGATGAGCGCATTTATAACAGTCGGCTTTCTCCCTCACCCCGACCCTCTCCCGCTGGGAGAGGGAGCCATAACGACCGCCCTCGGGGGGAATGCAAAATATTTTTTTACGATGCCAAACTTTCTCCCTCTCCTTGGGGAGAGGGTCGGGGTGAGGGAGAACGCCACAACAAACCCAAGCCACGCACGCTCCTTCACGGACTCGCAAGCTCGTCCCTCCAATGGGCGTTCAAGTTTTGGAGGGACGAGCTTGCGAGTCCGCCGCCGTAATAAATTTAAACTAAACCACTAATGTGAAAACCCTAATCTTAATCGAACACGATGGAACCCAAATGCGCCCCGGCAGCGGCGCGGCGGTTGGCTTTGCCCGCGAATTATCCGAGGACACCACCGCACTCGTCCTCGGCGAAAACCTCGATGCCATCGCCGACGAAGCCGCGAAGTTTGCGCCGGTGCTTGCGGCGGACAATCCCACGCTGGCCGCGCCGGTGGCGGATCGTTGGGCGCACGTCATCGCGGAAGTCGCCCGCGCGCAGAACGCCGAACTCATCGTCGCCACCTCCACCACTTGGGCAAAGGATATCGTTGGCCGCGCGGCGGGTTTGCTTGGCGGCGCGATGGCCAGTGACGTGATCGGGCACGAGGTCATCGGTGGGGCCAACGGCGAACTGCGTCTGCGCCGCCCGATGTTCGCCGGAGCCGTCAACGCTACTATCGTCTTGGAAGGCTCGCCGCAAATTATCACCGTGCGCCCTTCCGCTTACGACGCACCCGAGCCAGCGGCCACACCCTTCGCCATCGAGCCGGTCGCCATCGACACTGATACACTTCCAAACACAACGCGGTTCGAATCGCTCGATCGCAAAACCGGCGCGCGGCCGGATGTCACCGAGGCACGCATCGTCGTTTCCGGTGGGCGCGCCTTCAAAAACTCCGAGGACTTCGAGCAACACATCGGCGGTTTGGCCGATGCGCTTGGCGCAGCCACCGGCAGTTCGCGCGCGCTCGTCGATGCCGGCATCACGCCCAACTCACTACAAGTCGGCCAAACCGGAAAAATTGTCGCGCCCGAACTTTACCTCGCACTCGGCATCAGCGGCGCGGTGCAGCACTTGGCCGGCATGAAAAACTCGCGCGTCATCGCCGCCATCAACAAAGACCCCGACGCGCCGATCTTTGAATTCGCCGACTACGGCCTCGTCGGCGATGTGTACGAAGAAGTCCCTCGCCTCATCGCGGAACTCGATGGATCGAATAGCGCCCAATGACCGAAGACCTTTCACGCGAAATTTTTGGTAACTTGGGCGAGACGTCCAAGGCGGTTTTTTATGCTTTGGCGGTGGTGTCGTCGGGCGTGTTCGCGTGGGGCGTTTGGCGGCGGGTGCAACTTTGGCGGCAAGGTCGGCCGGACAACGAACCCATCAACTGGCGCGAAGCATTCCAAAACATCCGCACGCGCGCGCTTGCCCAACGCGCCCTGCGCGGTGCGCGGCCCAAAGCGAGCTTTGCGCATCGGATGTTGTTTTGGGGATTCCTCGTGCTGTTCATTGGAACCATTCTGGTCAGCATCGAGCATTACAGCGCAGCGGCGCTCGGGCGCGAAGCAACCAATCCGTTGTTTCACAAAGGCGTTTATTTTATCATTTACGAAATCACACTGGACACCTTTGGCCTGCTGATGATTGGCGGCGCGTTGTGGTTTGCCCGCCGCCGAATGCGCGCGGATAGCTCGATGGAACATCGCACGGCCGATTGGCTGGTGCTCGCTTCGTTGCTCGTGCTGGGCGTCACCGGTTATTTCATCGAGGGCCTGCGCATCATTCGCGAAAGCACGCCGATGCCGGGCATCTCGTTTGTGGGTTACGGATTTTCAAAATTGTTTGCCGCCGTTGGAGTTGGCAAATCAAACGTAGACTCCATTCATTTTGGCTTGTGGTGGTTTCATTCGGTAGTGGCGTTTGGGTTTATTGCGGCGCTGCCGTTTTGCCGATTGGCGCACGCCATCGCCGCGGTGTTCAGCCTTGCGATCACGCCCAAACCGCTTGGGCGAATGGAGGCGATTTCGATGGAGGAAATCGAGGAAACAGGCGAAGTAGGCGTGGGGCGATTGGAGCAATTTAGGCAGCGCGATTTGCTGCGGTTGGATGCTTGCGTGTCGTGCGGGCGGTGCGAGGATTTGTGTCCGGCGCACGAGGCGGGCAAACCACTTTCGCCGCGGGATTTGGTGCAGGATTTGCGCGGGCACATGGAGAGCGCCACGCCGTCAGCGTTACACGGCGAAACCATTGGCGCGGAAACGTTGTGGGCGTGCACCACCTGCAATGCGTGCAACGACATTTGCCCGCTCGGCGTGCGGCCTGCCGATTACATCACCGATCTCCGCCGCCATCTCATTGGCGAGGGCGAACTGCGCGGCGCGCCCGCGACGTCTCTGCAAAAAATGCAACGCGCCGGCAACCCGTGGGGACTCCCCGCGCAAGATCGCCTCACGTGGGCGGACGGCCTCGACGTGCCCACCGTGAAAGACAACCCCGATTTTGACGTGCTCTATTGGGTCGGCTGCTCCGCCGCTTACGACCGTCGCACGATGAAAGTCGCCCGCGCCGTTGCCCAATTGCTCGCGCGTGCCGAGGTGAACTTCGCCGTGCTCGGCCCCGAGGAACGGTGCACCGGCGAATCCGCCCGCCGCATGGGCGATGAGTTTTTATTTCAAGAACTCGCCGCGACGAACATCAAAACCTTCACCAAACACAACGTCAAAAAAATAGTCACTCACTGCCCGCACTGCCTCAATTCGTTGCGGCAGGATTACCCGCAATTCGACGGCCACTATGAAGTCGTTCACCACACGCAATTCCTCGGCGAACTCGTCGCCGCCAAAAAATTAAAAGCCGCCGCCGTGATGAACGAAAGCGTCACGTACCACGACCCCTGCTACCTCGCCCGCGTCAACGGCATCACCGAAGCCCCGCGCGCGCTGCTTCCCGACAACCTAAAGGAGATGCCCCGATCCGGCTGCCAAACCGCCTGTTGCGGAGCCGGCGGCGGCCGCATGTGGTTCGACGATCCCGCCGAAGAACGCATCGGCCAAGGCCGCGTCACCGAAGCCCTCGACACCGACGCCAAAACCGTCGCCGTCTCCTGCCCGTTTTGCCTTACCATGATGACCGACGGCATCGCCGCCAAAGATGATACTATAAAAGTACGCGATGTTTCGGAATTGATGCTGGATGAAAACCAGTCCCGGTAGGGACGCGCTGCCGCGCGTCCGTGGACACGCACAGCGTGTCCCTACCGAGTCGCCTATTTTTGCTTCGCTTCAATCCGTTTGATGAACCGCAGCAGCAACCCGTGCGCGGGGTTGGCAATTTGACCGTGGTTGTGGCCGTCGAGTTCCATAATTTTTGTATCGGGATGGCCGACGACTTGCATCATGCGCCAGAGGTAAGCGTTCTCTTCGTAGCGGCCGAGGAGTTCGAGTTTGCGATCGCCGGTAATGAGTAACATTGGCGGCGCATCCTTGCGTACATGAAAGAGCGGCGCCATGTTGTCGATCACCGGCTGCTTCTCATCAATGCCGCGTTCTTTGCGCACGGTGAAATGCGTGATGGTGTGGCCGCTAAACGGGATAAGCCCGGCGATGGCGTTGGCGTCGATTTGGTGCGCGGCGAGCCAGCGTTTGTCCAGCCCCACCATACTGGTGAGGTAACCACCGGCCGAATGGCCGCTCACGTAAATGCGCTTGGCGGAGCCGCCGTATGTTTCAATGTTGCGAACCGTCCACGCCACTGCGGCGGCGGCGTCCTCGATGTACGCGGGCGATTTCACTTTTGGATGCAGCCGGTAATTCACCGCCACCACCGCAATGCCTTTTCCTTTCAACGCCTCGGGCACCGTTCGGGTGCCGGCCTTCAATCCGCCGCCATGAAACCACACGACCGTTGGGAAATCTTTTTTGTGTTTTGGATGGTACACATCCAGCCGACACCGCTCGCGCATATACGCGGTCAGCTTGCCATTGCGATAGAGAATGTCAGCGGTGGTTTTATAAACCGGTTGCGCAAAAGCCGACGGCATAAGCACGAGCACTGCGACGAGGAACAGAATTTTTCGCATAGGCCAAGGGTAAC
Source organism: Verrucomicrobiia bacterium (assembly GCA_014239365.1). Lineage (GTDB taxonomy): Bacteria > Verrucomicrobiota > Verrucomicrobiia > Limisphaerales > UBA1100 > JACNJL01. The sequence continues at coordinate 145,732 of JAAZZB010000006.1, forward strand.
GAAACCGCCGCACGGAGACAGCCTTTTATGCCAAGCATTTGCGTTGACGACTTACGTTGATTGCTCCAGAATTGGCGCGTTAATCGAAACGAATTATGAAACACAATTCTTGGATGAATGGTTTGAGTGTGGCGGTGGTTTGCCTCGCCACTTCGCAAACGGCGATGGCTCAGCGTGGGGCGAACATTCCGGTGGATGCGAATTACAAATTCGCACCGGGGGTGCGGTTGTTGAGCGGCGGCAAGCCGATTGATGTGACGACCGGCCACGCGGCACCGTATATTTACGATTTTAACAAGGACGGCAAGCGCGATCTTTTGGTGGGCGAGTTCGGCTCGGGCAGTTACAAGGGCGAGAAGACGACGGACAACGGGCCGCTGGCGAACGCGCGCCTGCGGGTTTATCTGAACACGGGCACGAATCTCAAGCCGATGTACGACGGCTTCAAATATCTTCAGGCCGACGGCGAAAATGCGTCGGTCCCAAGTACGTGATGCAGCACCTTCTGTCCACAGTTTGTGGACTTTGACGCGGACGGCACGGACGACCTCATCACCGGCTCCATTTACGAGGACATTTTTTTGTTCCGCGGATTGGGCGGCGGCAAGTTCGCCAAGCGCGAGCTGTTGCGTGATGTGGATGGCAAACCACTCAAGGGCGGCTACTGCGTCACCACCGAGCTGCTGGATATGGATGCCGATGGCGACCTTGATTTGATGTGCGGCAATCGCACCGAAGAAGTGCGGTGGTTCAAAAATGTGGGCACGCGCAAGGCGCCCCGATACGAAGCCAAAAGCCGCGCACTACCGATGGCCCCGAACGCCGGGCGCATCAGCGGCAGCAACACAGAATTTGCCGATTGGGATGGCGATGGCAAACGCGATCTCATCGTCGGCTCCGAATGGGGTGAAGTGACGTGGTACCGCAACACCGGCGCGGACAATCAACCCCGATTTGCCGCCGGTAAAAAACTTTTTGCCCGCTCCGGTTGGGAGGAATTAAAGGAAGGTGACGTGCCAACAAAACACGGTTCACGCGTAAAAGTACACGCGTACGATTACGACCTCGACGGACGATTGGATATTTTGCTCGGCGACGTGAAATCCACCACCTTTCAAAGCCGCCCGCCCCTCAGCAAAAAAGAAAAGAAGCTAAAGAAAAAACTCGAAGCCGAATTAGAACAAATACGGAGCCGCAGTTACAAAAAAATCAACGAGCTAAACCAGCAATACTGGAAAGCCAAAGAAGCCGGACGGGACAAAGAAGCCGCCGAATTCCGCGCCGCTCAAGGTAAAATGCGCGAACCCCTCAACGCCATCTACGCCCAACTCCGCCCCCTCCGCACCACCGGCCACAAAACCCACGGCTGGGTCTGGTTCTACCGCCAACTCCCCAAGCCCCCCGTTGTTCTCAAAAAAACCGAATAGCCCGCCGACGGAACTGAGTTGAGTTGTTCAGAAATCTGTGGCAAATTCGCGGCATGGAATTGGTATTTAGCGTGACTCAGGAAACCGATGGCGGCTACGTAGCCGAATGCCTCTCCCACGATATTTTTACGCAGGGCGATGACTGGGGGCAACTGCGCGGAAACGTCCGTGAAGCGGTGGATGCATTCTTCTTCGACCAACCCAAACCGGATTCCATTCGGCTGCACCTCGTACGCGACGAAGTATTGTCGGCCCAATGAAACTCCCTCGCGACTTGGCGGGCCGTACGTGAACTCGCGTGCTATGCCGCAATTTCGACTATCAAAAAATTCATCAGGTCGGCAGCCACATCGTGCTTGAAACGAACACCCCAATCCACCATCGCATCCCCATCCCCGACCATTCACCCCTGCGCATCGGCACCCTCAACGCAATCCTCCACGCCGTCGCCCGCACCAAAGGCATCGACAAGCAAGACATCTTAGCCAAACTTTAACGGCATTATATTTCCAATTTCAACCCGCCGATGAACGTGAGTTATTCAGAAATCTCCGGCAGATTTGAAGCCATGAAGTTTCGATTAATTGTAGAGCAAGATTCAGAAACCCAGCGGTGGTCCGCCGTGTTTCCCGAAATCCCCGGCTGCGCCAGCGCCGGCGACACCGAGGCCAAAGCCGTGACCAACGCCAAGGAAGCGCTGCAACTTTGGTTCCAGCCTTCGCCACCCAAGCCAATTCTCAGCCACTAACGGCATCGTTGGACACAACAGAAACAGGCCCAAGATTATGAGAAGAAAAATTCGCATCAATGGCGTGACCAAAGGGTAATTTGCCGAGCCCGAGGGGGCAGTTTGTTATGGGTCAAAACAAATCAACATCAATCCTTGAAGATAACACCACTTAGCAGTCAACTAAGCCCTGCCGCAGGACCATCATGGAAAAAGAGCAAGATAACTTAGAAAACAAACCGATCAAATCGGAGTATTCACGTGCTTGGTATGAATCTTCAATTGACGAATTCCACCGTTCTTCTTCCGATGAAATTTTGGGAGCTTTAGTCACCAACTCTGAATTCGCAGTAGAAACCACACAACGAGACGCTTGGCTAAAACAAATCGTGGTTTTAAAGCAAGCGTTGGAGGGATTCGCGGGGGAGTTGTTCCTCGAGTTCAACATTCCACGCATGGGCAAAAGGATCGATGCTGTAGTAATTGTTGGTCCAGTGGTTTTTGCCATCGAATTCAAGGTGGGCTCAGACACTTTCGACAGGGCAGCCGTTGAGCAAGTTTGGGATTACGCCCTTGATTTGAAGAATTTTCATGAAGCGAGTCATCATGTGTCAATTGTGCCAATGTTAGTTGCAACGGAAGCAGATATTGAATCGACCTTTGATTTGAGCGCAGATTCGGATGATGTTTACCACCCAATCAGAGTTGGAACGAATGGAATTAAAGCCGCAATAGATTCGACCTTGAAGGAGATTGGAGGTTCTTCGATTGATGCACAAAAATGGTCTGAGTCTTCTTATCGTCCTACTCCTACAATAATTGAAGCGGCCCGTTCCCTTTATGCTCAACATTCTGTTGATGCTATTGCCCGTTACGATGCTGGCGCAAAAAATCTACATATCACCACAAACCGAATCGACGAAATCATCGACCAAGCAATGGCAAAGGGTGAAAAGATAATTTGCTTTGTCACTGGTGTTCCGGGTGCAGGTAAGACTCTGGTTGGGCTAAACGTTGCAACTCGTCACAGAAGGGAGTTGGAGCGGCCGACGCATGCCACTTTCTTGTCAGGGAATGGGCCGTTGGTGCAGGTGCTTTCGGAGGCATTGGCGCGAGATGAATTTGCCAGAAGAAAAGTAAAAGAAAAAAAGGCGCGGATAGGAAAGATTCGTGGAGAAGTGAAGGCTTTCATCCAAATTGTACATCACTTCCGTGACGAGGCTCTAAAAGATCCAAACCCGCCCGATGATCGAGTAGTGATTTTTGACGAAGCTCAACGTGCTTGGGATTTACAGAAAACCGCTGATTTCATGAAACGAAAAAAGAATCAGCCAGGGTTTAATCAATCGGAACCTGATTTTTTAATTTCTTACATGAATCGACATAAAGACTGGGCTGTGATCGTCTGCCTCGTTGGAGGTGGCCAAGAGATCCATACTGGCGAAGCAGGGATAGACACGTGGATGGATGCAATCCAATCTAACTACTCAGATTGGCAAATGTACATTTCACCTAGGCTCGCAGACAGCGAATATGCCGCAGGTAAGGTCGTAGAGCGTGCGAAATCACATCCTAATTCACATTTCGATGAATCCCTACACCTCTCCGTGTCAATGAGGTCCTTTCGCGCCGAAAATGTTTCGGCCTTTGTGAAAGCGCTTCTTGATTGTGAAAAACAGAAAGCATGCGATGCCTTCCAAGAACTGGAGGCTAAGTATCCAATAGCTCTTACTCGAAAAATTAGTCGAGCAAAAGAGTGGGTGCGATCAAAAGCCCGTGGGTCTGAGCGCTTTGGACTTGTAGCGTCCTCGAAAGCTCAAAGACTGAAACCTCATGCCATTGATATCAGGGTGAAATCGAACCCTATTCACTGGTTTCTTAATGATCGAGATGACACGCGTTCGAGCTATTACCTCGAAGATGTAGCTACAGAGTTTCAAGTGCAGGGCCTTGAATTAGATTGGGCCTGTGTAACATGGGACGGTGATTTCCGATACAACGGTTCAGATTGGAATCACCACGAATTTCGGGGAAGCAAATGGGGGAATATCCTAAAACCGGAAAACAGGAATTATTTGCGCAATGCGTATCGTGTATTACTAACACGCGCACGGCAAGGTGACAAATCCGACCCAACTCGCTCCCCTGAATTTTATGACATGACATACGAGTACCTTGCTGAGATTGGAATTCCCTCCCTTGATTAGTTCGGAAACATCTCCCCTCCTCAATCCAATTTGGTGATTGATCGCCCCTAATTCAACCCCGGAATCGACGCCTTCGGGTCGATGTCTTTGCCTTGCCAGTTTACTTTGCCGTTTTTGTAGATGAGGATGCGGGAGCGGCTGCCGGGGGCGGGTTGACGGTTTTTCTTGGGGAGGAATTTTTTGTGTTGGGCGATGATGTCGGCGAATTTTGAGTCGTGCGCTAGGTTGGTCCATTCGTTGGGGTCTTTGCGCATATCATAGAGTTCCTGGCTGCCGTCGGCGTATTGGATGTAGCGCCAGTTTTCGGTGCGGATGCCGTGGTTGTCGTGGTTGTGGGTGGTGATGGCGGGCCACGGGCGAGGGGCTTTGGCGTTGCGGAGTTGGGGCAGGAGGCTGTGACCTTGGAGGGTTTTGTTTTTGGGAAGCTTGAGGAGTTCGTTGAGGGTTGGATAAATGTCAAGTAGCTCGGCGGGTTGGGCGCAGATTTGGCCGGGCTTCACGCCGGGGCCGGCGAAGATGAGCGGCACGCGGGTGCCGTCGTCCCACAATGAGTTTTTGCCGGTGATGCCTTTTTCGCCGATGTGCCAACCGTGATCGCTCCACAACACGATGATGGTGTTGTCGTCAAAACCGTTGCGTTTCAGCGCGGTGAGCACTCGGCCGACTTGGCTGTCCACAAAGCTCGTGCAGGCGAGATAACTGCGGGTGAGGTTGCGCCACTCCTTGTTTTCCTCGAGCCATTTGCGGCGGACTTCCGGCAGGTACCAGTGCATGTACCACGAGAAGCGCGGGGTGTCGTTGCGGTCACCGCGCACGATGTCCGGCAGCACGGTGTCGTTGTCCGGATAGAGGTCGAACCATTTTGGCGTGGCAAAGCACGGCACGTGCGGCAGGAAAAAACCGACCGATAAAAAGAAGGGCTCCGTCGGTTTTTTATCGAGCTGATCCACCGCCCACGAGGCGACCTTCCAATCGCCCTTGTCCGTGTCCTGGTGCGGGAAGGTGCCCCAATCGACGAGCGGATGATTGCCGAACGGCGTGGTCACCAGTTTCTTCGGCGGGAACGGTCGGCCACTTGCGCCCGGGCCGAGCACATCAAATTCCTTGTCCGTTTTTTGCCGCCCATAACGTCCGTGATAAATTTTCCCCGTCGAGTAAGTCGTGTAGCCGCCGTGCTTTTTAAGATACTGCGGCAACGTCACCACATTTTTAAACTCCGGCACATTCCGAAACCAAGGCGCGAGCCCATAAATCCCCGTGCTCCCCGGCCGCAACCCCGTCATCAAACTCGTGCGCGAAGGATTGCATAACGGCGACTGACAATGCGCATTCGTAAACGCCGTCCCCCGCTTCGCCAACGCATCAATGAACGGCGTCTTCACCATCGGATGCCCACCGAGATAACCGATCCAATCGTTCTGGTCATCAATGGCAATGAACAGGATGTTTGGCTTTTTATCCGCCGCGTGAAGTGTGAGCGACAGCAACAATATCGACATTAATCGAGGAGTAAAACGCATGTGGAAAGAATGCCGCCACACCCACCGAAAGGCAAGCGCCCCAGTGCTGCCGGCAAGGGTTGAACACGGATGGGCACGATGTTCAGGATTTGGTTTGTTGATTCTCCCTTGGCTTCAAAATATCCGTATCGGACTGAACGAAAATGAGCGTGTAAAATGTCCAACTGCGCAGTGCGTAGCCTTTGCTATTCAGTAAACGATACATTGCCGTTTCAATGATTTCGCCGATATCCCGATGATAGTCTTCGATAAGGATAATCTTGGGCGAGTGCAGGTCGAAATTTACCGATTTTAAAATTCTTTCATCCATCCCCTCCGCGTCGATGGAAAGCACGTCAATTTGGCGGCCGGCAAACGGGCTGTCCTCAATGATTTGTTCGAGAGTTTTTGTCTCGGCCTGACGCTCATCGAGCACCTCCTCTTCCGCATTGTCCGCTTGCTGAACATCGATAGTAGTGCCCAAGCCAAAGGAGCTGTAACGGCGGATGGTTACGGTTTCTTTCACATCTGAAATGGGGCAAACCACATTGTGATCGTTGGGGCGGCACAGATTAAAGAGGCGAATTTTATCCTCTTCCATATCGATGTTGATGCCACTCCAGCCGCGTTGGTGGAGCAGAAAGGTATTGGAATGTTTTTTTGGATGATAGCAGCCCACGTCCACATAAAAGCCTTCGCGGATTTCCGAGCGGAGCAACTCATCCAGAATAATGTCTTCGCCAAACTGCGCATAATGGGTTTGGCGATATTTTGTGAGATACGCCTTGCGGAGACTCCAAAAAAATTTCGTGATCTTGCTGAACATAACTCCGCCGCGGCGCGTACGTTATCACCGAGCGGGGCTTTGGACAATCACAGGCTACGCCAAAATTTCCTTCACCACGTTGCCGTGGACATCGGTCAGGCGGAAGTCGCGGCCGGCGTAGCGGTAGGTCAGTTGCTCGTGATCGAGTCCCAGCAGGTGAAGCAGAGTGGCGTGAAGATCGTGCATGTGGACCTTGTTCTCGACTGCCTTGTGGCCGAACTCGTCGGTGGCACCATACGCGAGGCCGGATTTGACGCCACCGCCAGCCAGCCAGGTCGTGAACCCGCGGGCATTATGATCGCGCCCGGCTTCTTTCTTTTTGGTGGGATTTTGAGCGTAGGGGTTGCGACCGAATTCACCGCTCCACCAGACGATGGTGTCTTCCAACAGCCCCCGTTGCTTCAGGTCCTGCAGGAGCCCCGCGATCGGTTTGTCGACCGCCTTTGCCTGCGCTTCGTGTTGGGACAATTTCGAATGCTGATCCCAATTGGAAGCCCCTCCGGCAGCACCAGAGGTGACCTGAACAAAGCGAACGCCATTTTCGCATAGTCGGCGTGCCATTAGGCACTGCCGCCCGAAATTATCAGTTGGCTCTTCACCGATACCATACATGGCCAGCGTTTCCTTGGTCTCTTGCTTTAAGCCGAGCACACCGGGAGCATTGTTCTGCATCCGCCACGCCAACTCGTAGGAACCGATGAGCGCTTCTAATTCAGAGTCTTGATTTGCGGTCTTCAATTGCTCGGCATTGAGGCGCTGCAGGAACTGGAGTTGTCGTAGTTGCTCGTTTTTCGATAAATCAGTGTTGCTCAGGTTTTGAATTACCGCGTTTTTGTCGAGCTTCCCAGCCTTGCCAATGGCTGTGCCTTGATGAGCCGCGGGAAGAAAAGCACTGCTGTAATTACGAGCACCGCCAGAGTTGGATATCGGACCCAAGGAAATGAACCCCGGCAAGTTTTCATTCTCAGACCCCAAGCCATAGTTGACCCAGGACCCTAATGATGGGCGAATAAAACTGGTCGAACCACAATGTAGAAACAGAACTGCCGGGCCGTGCGCGACTCCCTCGGTATGCATCGAGTGAATGAAGGTGAGGTCGTCTGAATGCTTCGCTGTCTCACTAAAGAGATCGGAAGTCTGACGTCCCGAGTCTCCATATTGTTTGTACTTCCACCTTGGTTTCATGACGAGCTCGGATGTACCGCGTTTGCCTGTGTTAGCAATCGTGCGAGCGTCGTCGAACGGCATTCTCTTGCCGTCATTTTTGTATAACGCCGGTTTATAATCGTATGTGTCGACGTGACTCGGCCCGCCCTGCATAAACAGGAAAATGATCCGCTTCGCCCTTGGGCGGAGATGGATGCTCTTGCCCGCGATCGGATTCGCCGCTTGAACCGAGTCAGCACACAAACCGGCCAACGCCAGGCTTCCGAAACCGCAGGCGGCCTGCTGGAGTGCTCCTCTTCGAGAAATGGATTGATTGAACAGGTTCATTTGATCTCCTGATGTGTCAGCGGACGTAGCGAAAATCGATAGTTGAAAACAACGATTGCACCATTTGTGTCCAGACCTCTACCCGGCCCTTCTCGGTCTTATCAATCACCGCCTGCAAAAACTCCTGACTCAGCGATATCTCTGCCTCCGTCGCGTGACGTCCTAGAATCTGCAGATAGGCGTGATCGATGCGATGCGATTCGTTTAGTTGTGAATCGCTCAGAAGGCGCTCCGCAGTGAGCTTCGCCTGCGCGCGAACGAACGCATGATTCATCATGAACAGTGCCTGGGGAGCCACTGTGCTGACATCACGGCGGCCGGTTACCAAACTCGGATTGGCAAAATCGAACACTTCAAACAGTCGCGGTAAACTACTTCGAAATACGGGTACGTAAACACTGCGTCGTGGCGCCTGAAACCGAAAGCCGATGTCGGTTTTAAGATTAGCGGGGAAAGTGGCTCCTCCCATTTCTAATTTTAACGTGCCACCTACAGACAACATCGTGTCACGCAGCGACTCAGCATCCAGCCGACGCTGATTCATGTGAGCCAACAGTCGATTCTCCGGGTCTTTGTGCTGCTCACCTCGCGAGGATGAAAGACGGTAAGTTCTGGAAAGCACAATCATCCGGATCAGTTTCTTCACAGACCAACCTTGTTGGATAAAATGGACGGCCAGATGATCGAGCAGTTCGGGATGCGACGGCGCTTCACCCATTGTGCCAAAGTTATCAACGGTGCGGACCAATCCTGCGCCGAACAACCAGTGCCATACGCGGTTCGCCATTACGCGCGATGTCAACGGATTGGTTGGATCGACAATCCAGTGGGCGAGCTCCAGTCGACCGCTACTGCTGGTGGGCATCTCAGGCGCGGGTCCGTAGTTAGCGACCTGCAGCACGCCGCGTGGAACGATGGCGCCCAGATTATTAATTCTACCGCGAATATGAATCTTCAAATCCGTCGGCTTCTTTTTTTCAACAGCTGAATGGACCATCTCACGGGCGGGTTTTCGCTTTTGGAGTGCAGAAAGTTCCGCGGTCAGTTTCGATATTTTCTTTTTGAGTTCCTGTTGTTCGGTAGCCGCCAGGTCTTTCGCCACTTGTGACGCGGAACGGGTTGTGACTGTGGTATCGTTGTCGACAGGCAGAAACTGAACCGCATCGGCTGTTAGAACCCCGTCCGTTCCCTCATTCGAGATCTGGACACGGCTTTGCTCCGTCGCTTCGAAGCGGAACGTGCCGAGAGATATGAAGCGTTTCTCAAGCAGTGGCGTCTTGCGCATATCGACAATGATGGTATTCTTGCCAGCAGCGCTGAATACCGTTACTGGGACGTTGGACGCGCGGCCGCCTCCATGCGAATAGGCGAAGCGTACTTCATATTCCCCGTCACCCGGCAGTTTCGGGATGAAGGAAAGCGTTTTGTCTCCTTTCCCCTTGTTGGCATCGTGAATGTAGCGTTTTCCAATGTAGTGCTTGGAATGCACCGAGTGCGTCCATTTTCCCACGACCAGTACATCGTCGTCATCCACGACAATGCCCGGCAATGAGGAGGCAGCGACAATTTTTGGGAAAGTCTTCGGCGACAGCAGCTCCAACTTAGCTTTTAACGTCTTAATTTCGCTCTGCAGTTTGGCAACCGACACATTGTTCATTTCCAGTGCACGCTTGATCTCTTCTGTAAATGGCAAGGGAATTTCCATGGTCGTGGAAACACTCGAGTGCTTCAGCCCCTGTACATTTTTGAGAATCCCTGCCATCGCGTAGTAATCACTGGTGGGAATGGGGTCAAACTTGTGATCGTGACAACGCGCGCAGGTGATCGTTTGGGCCAACATACCTTTTCCTATAACGTCGAGTTGTTCATCGACAACATCCATGTCGAGCTGGCTCTTATTTTGGTTCTCGAGGAGCGCGTCACCCATCACCAGGAATGTCGTGGCGATCAGATTCTGCCGTTGTGCGTCGACTGACGATGTCTCCAGCAAATCGCCTGCGAGTTGCTGCGTGAGAAACTGATCGTAAGGCAGATCGTCATTGAACGCTTCAATCACGTAATCGCGATAACGCCAGGCATGTTTAAGTAAGCGGCTGCGCAGCGACATCGATTCCGCATAACGCGCAACATCAAGCCAGTGACGACCCCATCGTTCACCGAAGCGCGGCGATTTCAACAATCGGTCAACAAGGTTTTCATACGCCTTGGGCGACTTGTCGTCGACGAACCGGGCGATCTCCTTCGTTGTGGGAGGCAGGCCGATGAGGTCAAAGTAGAGCCGACGAATCAGAATGATTTTCTTCGCATCGGCACCGGGTTGCAGCCCCGCCGTTTCCAGCCTGGCGAGGATAAAGCGATCGATGTCGTTCGCAGGCCAGGCGGCATCCTTCACTTCGGGGATGGCCAGTGCCCTCAGTGGTTGATAAGCCCAGTGCTTCCGGCCGGCCTCGATATCAATGGAATCCGGTTTGGCCGCCACGTGCGTTGCGCGCCGGGGATCGACCGCACCGTCTCGAATCCATTTTTCGAAATCAGCAACCACCGCCGCCGGCAACATCCCCTTGGGAGGCATCTCAAAGCCATCATGCTTCAGAGCGGAAATCAGCAGACTTTTTTTCAGTTCGCCCGGCACAACCGCGTGCCCCGATTCGCCGCCCTTGCGAATTCCCTCACGCGTGTCGAGCAACAGTCCGCCCTTCACCTTTTCGCTGTTTGCCGAGTGACACTTGTAACAGTGCTCCACCAGCACCGGCCGAATTTTTTTCTCAAAAAAATCCAAGCCCTTTGCAGTGGGCTCGGCGGCAACAACTCCTCCCCCAGAAACCAAAAGGCAGAGGCAGGCAAATGCGGTGGAATACAGGTTAAATGGTTTTCTCATGATTGCCCCCACCCTATCATTAGGGCCCATTCTCGTAACACGAGTTGTCGGAGAAATAAAGGTACTCCCCCACAAAAAAATATAATTTCCCCCAGCTTGGTTAAGACAAAATTTCTTTTGCCACGTTGCCGTGGACATCCGTCAATCGAAAATCACGACCCGCGTAGCGATAAGTAAGTTTCTCGTGGTCGAGGCCCATTAGGTGCAGGAGCGTGGCGTGGAGGTCGTGAAAATGCATTCGGTTTTCGAT